>JAHIQI010000040.1 GCA_018902755.1 Pseudomonadota bacterium
ACTCCATAGACAGGCCGATGAGCGAGCCCGCCTCCATGGTGTCGATCCCCAGCTGGTTGCAGCGGCGGTTGAGGCGGCACAACGCCTCCAGGTCGTCGATGAGGCAGCCGCCGCCGATCAGGGCCAGGGTCTCGTATTCCGGCCCGCCGACGATCTTGCCGTCCAACTCCACCTTGCGGCCGCAGCCGATGGGGCAGCCGGCGCAGCGGTAGTTGCCTTTGGAGAAGCGCTGCTTGAGCTGTTCGCCGTTGATCTTTTCAGCGTCTTCCCACTTGCCCTTGCGCCAGTTCTGGAAAGGCATGGTGCCGATCTCCGCGCAGGGGTGCACCAGGTTGGGGGTGCCGTAGCCGCCCAGGCCCTTGGCCAAGGCCCGGTAGGTGTCCAGAAGGGGCTTGGTTATCTCCTTGAGCGCGGCGTTGTCCTGCACCGGCACGGTTTGGGTGCCCCGCACCACGATGGCCTTGAGGTTCTTGGATCCGGCCACCGCGCCCAGGCCGCAGCGGGCCGCGACCCTGGCGTGCTCGCCGTCGCTGAAGATGCCCGACACCGGGATCATGCGCTCGCCCGCCGGGCCTATGGTGGAGACCACCGCCTTGGGGTCGGTCTCGGCCCTGAGCATGGCGTCGCTTTCCTCGCACTCCTGGCCCCAGACCTTTTCCGCGCTGCGCAGTTCCACGCCGTCGTTGGTTATCCAGAGGTAGGTGGGCCGAGGGGCCTTGCCCACCACCACTATGCTCAGATATCCCGCCCGCCGTAGCTCGCGGCCCCAGGAGCCGCCGATGGAGGCCTCGCCCCATATGCCGGTGAGCGGGGAGCGGGCCACCACGGTGTGGCGGCCCGAGGTGGGCACCGCCGTGCCGGTGATGGGCCCGCAGCCGAAGATCAGGGGGCTGGCCGGGTCCAGGGGCTCGGGAGGGCAGGGCAGGGTCTGGGCCAGAATGTAGACCCCGTAGCCGCAGCCGCCCATGTACTGCCGCAGCACCTTTTCATCGGCGGGCTCGGCCTTGATCTTTCCCGAGCTGAGGTCTACGTGGAGGATATTTCCTAATGTGAAACTCAATGTTCACTTCCTTTGAGACACAGCCATATTCCGTCTAGCGGTGGGCAGGCTGAAAAATGTTAGTTATGACAATATTTTACTCGTAAAACCCTTGCGTGGGTAGCCACGTCTTATTCAACCGGCAACTCCCAGGCCAGGGGCCTAGGCGAAGCGGCAAGCAACCTCGCCCAAGCGGTCCACCACCAGGTGGATGGAGTCGCCGGGGGCCACGTCCACCGCCGCCGAGGCCGCGCCGGAGAGAATGATCTCGCCGGCCTTTACGCCCACGCCCATCTCGCCCATCTTGTTGATGAGCCAGGCCACCGATTGCAGGGGGCTGCCCAGGACCGCGGCCCCGGCTCCGGTGCCGGCCAGGCGGCCGTTCTTGGTGAGCACGAAGCCCACGTGGCGCAGGTCCATGGAGCCCAGGGGGATCAGGGTGGCTCCGATGACAAAGGCGGCGGCCGAGGCGTTGTCGGCCACGGTGTCCTGAATCTTGATCTTCCAGTCCTTCACCCGGCTGTCGATGATCTCCAGGGCGGGGGTCACCCCGGCGGTGGCCATGGCCACCTCTACGGGGGTCACCGGACCCATTAGGTCCTGGCCCATGACAAAGGCGATCTCGCCCTCGATGCGCGGCTGGAGCAGGGTGCTGGTGTCGAACTCCACGCCCTGGTAGAGCAGCATGTCTTCCAGGAGCATGCCGTAGTCAGGCTCGCCCACGCCCAGCATCTGCTGCATGGCCGGGCTGGTCAGGCCGATCTTCTTGCCCACCACGCGGGCCCCGGCCTTGAGGCGGGCGTCGATGTTGATGGTCTGTATCTGATAGGCCTCTTCCACGGTGATGCCGGGGAAGGTCTCGGTCAGGGCAGCGATGGGCTTCAGGTCCTTGGCCGCCTGGGAAAGGCTCTGGGCGGCTTGGGAAATCTGTTCTTGACTCAGGCTCATGTTATTCCTCCCCGCTCAGGCCCCTACTCAATGGGGGTGAGTCGGTTGATGATCCAGAAACTTTTGGCGCAGGGCGTCGGCCAGGTGCGAAGCCAGGCGTTGTTTGGGCCAGTTTTCGTTGAGGCCCTGGCTGAGCACCGGCCAGGTGAGGCGAACTTCGTCGTTGGGGCCGGGCAGGGTGACCATGGTGCATTGACCCAGGCGGCCCACTCCCAGGCGCACCCCGTCCTTGGCGTGGCGACCCTGGCCCTTGGTGAACTTCAGGACGTAGGGCGTGGCCGCGTCCGGGTCCAGGGCCAACAGCGCCTCCACGGTCTGGTCCTTGCCTTCGGCCCCCACCCCGCCGGTGGTGATGATCAGGCCGTAGCCTTCCTCCACCGCGTCGCGCAGGGAGTTGGCGATGCGGTTTAGTTGGTCGGGCAGGGGAGGGGAGGTGGCCACGATGAAGCCCATGGCCTTGAGCTCCCGCACCAGGAAGGGGGTGTTGGTGTCCTTGATCTGGCCGTTGATCACCTCGGTGCCGGTGGGGAACACCTTGGCCCGCCGGGCCAGGCGCTCCATCAGCTGGGCCTTTAGCTTTTCGGTGCGCTCCAGAACCTCGCGGCCCTCGTCGGGGCCCAGACTGATCATGCCCAGGATGCCGTCGGAGTGGATCTCGGTTTCACCACTGATCTCCACCCCCGGCACCAGGCTCAGGGCGGCCAGCAAGGCGTCCTTGCGGGCCACGATCTGCTTGGCTTCCACGGTGGGGGTGAGCACGTCGAACACCAGGTGCTCTTTCTGGGCGTCGGTGACCATGATCTGCTCGGGGGTGAGGCCCAAGACTTCGCCCGCAGCCTTGGCGCAGGCGGCCAGGTCGGCCTCATGCAGACGCAGGGGGGTTATCCAGATTTCGGTCTTTTCCAGAAGACGGTACTGCATGACCGTTCACTCAATCCTTGATCACGTCAAAGCGCATGGGCAGGCAAGGGGCATCCACCACGCTGTAGCCGATGTCCACCGCGTCCACGTCGTGCCCGGCCAGGCCGGGCAGGTCCGTTAGGCGCAGGTTGCCCGCGAAGGCCAGCTTGACCCGCTCGCGCAGGCCCTCCTGGCGCAGGGCCTGGGAGGCGGCTTTCAGGTCGTCCAGCTCTCCGGTGTCCACCATGAGGGTGGCCGCGCCCATGCGGGCGGCGGTTACCGCCTCCTGGGCGATGGGCTCCAATTCGCCGCGCAACTGGATGACCACCGGGCGCTCCAGGGGAGCCACGGCCTTCATGGCCCCCGCCACGCCGCCAAGGATGCGCACGTAGTTCTTGTCCACGTACACGAAGGGGTGGGGGGCCATGCGCATGCGCAAACCCCCGTGGGCCACGGCCTGGCGAATCTGGTCCTTGATGGCGTGGGGCATCTTCTTGAAGGCCCCGCACACCACCAGGAAGCGGCCGTCAGCCCCTTCCAGGGCTTGGCGGGCCTGGGTGGCTATGCCCGAGGTCTTGGAAAGCTCGCCCAGGAGAAGCTCCTCGGCTCTGACGATGTAAAAGGGGGTGCCGGTCAGGGTGGCCACCACCTTCCCGGCGGACACTTGGTCCCCGTCGGTCAGGTTGGAATCGAAGCTCACCCTGGTCTTGGCGGCCAGCTCCTTGGCGCGGGCCATGCCGCTGAGCACCCCGTCCTTTTCGGCGGTTATCTGCGCGCGCAGCAAACGGCACTGGTGACCGTCGAATATCCGTTGCCGAATATCCGGCGGCCACCAGTTCACGGAGGTTGCGGGCGCGGGAAGGGTCATTATGCCACTTGATCCAAAAGGGACGGGTCCACGTTGCGCTGGGCCAGCCATTTGGGAAGCAGTTTCTGCTCGACCCGCTCCATCACGCCGGGGGCAACCTTGTAGAGGTGTTCGGCCAAGGGCTCGCTCACGTTGAGGCCGCTGGCGGCGCCGTCGAACAGGATCACCTTTCTGGTGCCCGTGGTGTGATAGGCGAAGTCCATGGCCCCGTCCAGGTTGTCGGCCAGCAGGGCGTGCTTCATGTAGTTGAGGTTCATGGGGTCGCGGTCGAACAACTCGGCCTGCTGCTTGCCCACCACGATGGTGGGGCTCTTCTCGGCGAAGAACACCGAGGGGTAGCCGACCCAGGCGTAGTTGTGCACCACGGTCTTAATGACCGGATTTACCGGCGGCACCTCGGGGATCAGGGGCTTGCCGTGGTCGTCGTACATGGTCTCGGTGTACCAGGTGTAGGGTGGCAAGGGATAATCCAGGTCGAACACATCCATGTTGGCGCAGGCCATGTTGGCGTAGATGACCCCGCAGGCGAAGACGTAGGGCACCGGGCAGGGGAAGTCCAAGACAGCGATGCACTCGTCGATGGCCCCGAACAGGGTCATGATCTTGCCGTAGTCGCGCATGCCGCCCACGGTCACTCGGTCGTTGAGCGCGTAAAGGTCGGTGTCCGCGTCCACGCCGGTGGCTCCGGCCGGGGACATGGTCAGGAAGCAGGCGAAGGCGAACTTCTTTTGCACGAACTCGGACTCGAAAATGGAGCGGGCCACGAAGTTGGCCGCCCGGGGGCCCAGGTTCATGTGGTAGGTGGAGCGGGTCTCGCAGCGGGCGTAGCTCATGCCGAAGGGCTTGACCGCCCGGTCCACCTGGCGGTGGAAATGCACCTCGCGCACGTCGCTGTTGTGGGCGTGGATGATAAAGTCGGCGTCATAGGCCTTTTTGAGGCCGAACAGGGTGCCCAACTCGGTCTCGATGGGGATGCCCGCGTCGATGGGGGCGATGCCCAGGGCCTTGCCGTTAAAGTACTCGTCCAAGCCGTGGGCCTTGATGTACTCCTCGGTCTCGCGGAAGCGCATGCCCAGACCGGCGCGCAGACGCACTTCCTTGCAGCCGGTGCGCTGCTCCACCACATCCTTGATGGTGCGGAGCATCTCGGCGTAGGGCTGGCCGCCGTAGAAGGTGAAGCCGTGGTGGGAGGCCAGGATGTTAACGGTACTGCCCGCGGTGATCTTGGACATGTCCACCTTGGCCAGGGCGGCCTCGGTTTCCTTGCGGATGACGGCCACGTCGTTGGAGCCGCCGGGGAAGATGACCGGCGGCAGGCCGGTGACCAAGTCGGTGAGCGGCACGCCCACGATATTTTTCAGTTCAGCGCCCCGCTTCACGACATATTTGGGGTCCACGCCGTATTGGGAGACCCGGGTGGGGGCAGGGGGAAGAGCCTTGTTATACATGGCGTCTGCCTTTCCCTTTAGGATTTCACGTTGTCGATCGGAGCTTCCACCACGCTGTCGAGCAGGTCGCGGTCGCTGTCGAAGCGGAAGCCGGGGTGCTCTTTCTTGACCTTGTCGCTTACGTCCCAGACGGTGGCGGTGCGGCCGTACCACTGGTAGCTCTGCTTGGGCCGCTCGAAGGTCTTGCCCGCGGCTTCCAGGAACCGCAGGATGGGCTGGTTGCACTCGATGCCGCAACCGGAGCCCACGCCGCAGGCACGCACCACTTGGGCGGGGTCGGAGGCGCCGTCCAAAATCGCGGCGGCCACTTCCTCGGCCCTGGTGGCGGTGCAATAGCATACGAGCTGTTTGGGATGGAAATGGGCCTTGCGGCACAGCGCGTGGATCTCGTCGTAATCGAACTTGGACACGTCGGTGGCCAGGTCGAAAGGCTCGCAAGGGGCCATGGAAATGGCATGGTCGGGACAGCGCTGTTCACAGTTCCAGCAGCCGACGCAAAGATCGTAATCAATATTTACCTGGGGCTTACCCTCCACCCGGGAAACCTGGATGGCGTATACGGGGCAGACCATCTGGCAAGTCTTGCAACCCTGGCAGAGCTCCATGTCCACCTGGGCCTGTACCCTAACCGTCTTCATTTCCTTCTCCTAACCCATGCGCCAGGCGCGGCCGAACCGGGAGACTCCCAGGGATCAGCCCGCCGTGGGCCTGAGGTTTACTATGGAATCCTGCAACACCCCGCTGAGCTCGTGGGCCGCCTGCACCACCATGCGGGTAATGTCGTGGGGAGTTTTTTCATAACGGTCCTTGGGAACCGAGACGCTCAGCGCCGCCACCACCTGGTTGTCCAGGAAAACCGGCGCGGCCACGCATTTGAGCCCCATTTCAATTTCTTCGTTGTCTTGGGCAAAGCCCTGCTCACGCACCTTTTCCAATTCCAGCCTGAGCTGATTCCAGGTGGTGATGGTGTTCTGGGTGAAGGCGGGCAGGCCGGTTTCCTCCACCGCGCCCTTTACCTCGTCCTCGGGCAGGAAGGCCAAAAGGACCTTGCCGACCCCCGAGCAATGGGCAGGGAGCTTTTGGCCGACCTGGGAGACCACCACGCGTACGGTGTGGTTGCTCTCGATCTTGTCCAGGTACAGGGCCTGGTTCTTGTGCAGCACCGCCAGGTGGACCGTCTCGCCGGTCTGCTGGTTAAGGCTGCGCAACAGGGGCTTGGCCGTGCTCTTGAGGTGGCGGTAAGGTTTCACCAAGCTGCCCAGGAAGAAGAGCTTCATCCCCAAGCGGTACTTGCCCGTCTCGGGATTCTTCTCCAGGTAGCCTTCCTCTTCCAGGTTGGATATGATCCGGAAAACCGTGGTTTTGTTGTATTGCAGCTTCTCGGTGATCTCGGTTGCCGAGAGCTCATCCACCTTGTCGTGGAACAACTCCAAAAGCCGGAAGGCTTTTTGCAGCACCTTGATGCGGTATTTGCCGTTGTCGCCGTTGCTGTTACTTTTCATATTATGAATTCCTCAATTCAAATATAACATATTCTTGACCAGCCTGCCCTGTCAAGGGAAAAAACGGCGGCAAATAGCTGCCGCTAATTGGCTTATGCCTAAAAAACATGCCTATCCCCCATGAGTTAAAAGGTTGAATCACAGCGATCATGGGCCGCATACCTGTCCAGTTTGGCAGGCGGTAACTCGACTCAAATACCAGCTTAGCCCGTCAACGGTATTTATAGGAAAAAGAATTTCCCTCTACTTTTTCCCGCGGCGAGTTCCAGGCCCGGCTCCTGCCCTGGTTTCGGGCCGGCATGCCGGCCCCCGGGAAGCCTCAGCATCATTTATATTCTAGCGTCCGCCCATGGTTCTGCCCAGCCGGGCGGCGCGGGCCGGGTTTTTTGCCTCTAAAAAAACTTGACAGACCTCGCCAGCGCCTAGTAATTTATAACATGCATAGTGCATTTCACATTAAGAAACTTAATCGTGCGCTATGCGGGTGCGTCGGGCTCCCCCGGCGGTTTTGTCCTCCTCTTGTTGCCCTGGGCCCGACCAGTTAGTAAGCGGAATAACCAAGAGGGCCGAACCAATCGGAATCCGGCGACCGGAAACAACAGCTTATTTTATCAGAATGTGGAACCGAGGAGTATGGGATATGAGGCTAAGAGGATTTAAGACATTGGCCATGGCCGGCGTGACCTTTTTGGGGCTGAGCCTGTGTGTGCCGATGAGCGCGGGCGCGGCGGATGCGCAAAAAATTTCCCTGGCCAGCTTCAAGGCGGGCAGCGGCTAGTACGTGATGGCCCAGACCATGGCCAAGATGATCAAGGGCACCCTGCCCGCGGGCTCCCAGGTGGATGTGCTGCCCTACAGCGGCGGCGTGGGCAACCCCATGCTCCTGGCCAAGGGCAAAGCCGACGTGGCCCTGGGCTTCCCGGTGGAGACCGGCCTGGCCATCAAGGGCGAGGCCCCCTACAAGAAGGCCAACCCCGAGTTGAAGGTGCTGGTGGCCAACCTGGATACCTATTGGTACGTGTTCGCTCTTAGGGCCGACACTCCCATCAAGAGCTTGGCCGAGCTCAAGGCCAAGAAATACCCCCTGCGCCTGGCGGTGATGCCCAAGGGCAGCAGCGGCGAGTGGGACACCCGCAAGGTGCTGGGCGCCTACGGAATCACCTTCGAGGACATCATTTCCTGGGGCGGCAAGGTCAACTACGTTTCCTTCCCCACCGCGGTGGAGATGATGAAAGACGGCCAGGCCGACGCCTTTGGTCAGGTCTGCACCCCTGGAAATCCCTCCTGGATGCAGCTGGCCACCATGACCAAGCTGCGCTTCATGCCCATCGACAAGGCGGTGGCCGAGAAGTTCTCCAAGGATTACGGCTTCCGTCCCAGTGTGCTGCCCAAGGGGACCTTCCCCGGGGTGGACAAGGACATCCCGGTGTTGGGCTTCGCCACCCTGCTGATGGCCACCAGCAAGATGTCCGACGAAACGGCTTACAACATCACCAAGACTATTTGCACCGGCAAGCAAGAGCTGGAAATGGCCTACAAGGGCGCCAAGGCCTTTGACCCCAAGAAGGCGGCCGAGGTTCCCTTGCCCCTGCACCCCGGCGCGGCCAAGTACTACCGCGAGGCGGGCGTGCTTAAATAAGCCCCCCAGGCGGGGGCGCCAATTTATCACCTAGGCACAGCACACCCGGCGCCCCCGCTTTTAAAATTTTCGGCCAGAAGAGGCCCAAGAACTGCCCCTCTCGCCTCTGGCCAGACTGTGATTTCGCCCCTGGACGCCGCGACCCGCGAGGTCCGGCGCCGGTGGGCATTAAAGGGGATGAAACTTGGACCCCCAGGTTAAGAAAAGATTGATCGCCGGGACCGCCATACTCTGGTCCCTGGTGCAGCTATATTGCGCGTTCACCTTCGCCCTGGACATCCTCCAGGTGGAAATGCTGCATATCACTTTCGCCCTGGTATTGACCTTCCTGCTCAAGCCGGGCCCTGGTTTCTTCAACAAAAAAGGCGTGGCGGATTACTTGCTGGTGCTGCTGTCAGTGGCGGTGGGGGTGTATTTCCTCTACAGCTACCCCCGCATCATCGAGCGCATCCGCTTCGTTGACGACGTGTTCGTCAGCGACATCGCGGCCTGTATGGCCATGATCTTCCTGGTCCTGGAGGCCGGGCGCCGCCTGATGGGCTGGGGCCTTTCGATCCTGGGCCTGGTGGCCATCGCCTACGCCTTCCTCGGCTTCGTGATCCCAGGCACCCTGGGGCACAGCTCGGTTTCCCTGGACAGCTTCACCGAGTTCATGGTGCTCACCCAGGAAGGCATCTTCGGCATCCCGCTGAGGGTGTCCACCACCTACGTCTTCCTGTTCGTGCTCTTCGGAGCCTTCCTCAAGTACGGCCGCCTAGGCGAGTTCTACAACGACCTGGCCGTTTCCGTGGCCGGCGGTATGCGCGGCGGTCCCGGCAAGGTGGCGGTCATCAGCAGCAGCCTGTTGGGCACCATCAGCGGCAGCGCGGTGGCCAACGTCTCCACCTCGGGCACCTTCACCATCCCCATGATGAAGCGGGCGGGCTACACCCCGGTGGCCGCCGGAGCCATCGAGGCCCTGGCCTCCACGGGTAGCCAACTGGTGCCCCCCATAATGGGCGCGGCGGCCTTCATCATGGCCGAGCTGACCCGCATCCCCTACTGGACCATCGCCATCGCGGCCATCATCCCCTCGGTGCTCTACTACGTGGTGGTGTATGCGGCGGTGCATTTCGAATCCATCCGCAGCGGTCTGGGCACCATGCAGGACGAGCGCAAGCCCATGCTCAAGCTGCTGGTCTCCAAGGGCTACATGTTTCTGCCCATCGTGGTGATCATCTACTACCTGGGCTCCGGCTACTCCATAACCCTGTCGGCCACCATGGCCATCCTGGCCTCCTTCTTCGTTTCGGTGATCCCCATCGTGGCCAAGCGCGAGTGGAAGGAGCTGCACATCTTCGTGCAGGCCCTGGAAGACGGTGCCAAGAGCTCCATCGCCGTGGCCGTGCCCTGCGCCATCGCGGGCATCATCGTGGGCGTGCTGACCCTGACCGGCCTGGGGCTAAAGTTCACCGAGATCATCCTGAGCGTGGCGGGCACCAACATCCTTTGGCTGCTGCTGATCACCTCGCTGATCTGCCTGGTGCTGGGCATGGGCATGCCCACCAGCGCGGCCTACATCACCGTGGCCATCCTGGCCATCCCCGCCCTGATCAAGGGCGGCATCCCGGTGCTCACGGCCCACTTCTTCGGCTTCTACTTCGCCAACCTTTCCATGGTGACTCCGCCGGTGGCCCTTGCCGCCTATGCCGGGGCGGGTATAGCCGACGCCAACTCCAGCACCGTGGGGGTAAAGGCCTGCACCATGGGCCTGACCCTGTACCTAATCCCGTTCCTTCTGGCCACCTATCCGCCGCTGATGCTTTTCGGCCAATGGTGGGAGGTGGCTTTCGCCATCTTCAAGGCGGGGCTCATCGTCATCGCCTTCACCGCGGCCATCATGGGCATCTTCTCCCGCAGGCTGACTGGGCTGGAGCGGCTTTTGTTCGCGGGCGGCGGGATCATCCTGTGGCTCACCATCTACCCGGTGCTCACCAACATCGTGGGCTTCGCCATGTTGGCGGTGGCCATAGCCATGACCCGCAAGGGAAGAGAAACCGCGGCAGCGGTCTAGATACGGCAACCAGGGGCCGGGCTCGGCTATGGAGCCCGCTCCTACCACGCCCAGAAAGGACGTGAGTGAGATGCCCAAGGATCTGAGGACATATCTGGAGCAACTGGAACGGGACAAGCCCGAGGCGGTTTTGCGCATTAAAAAACCCATGAAGGCCGCCTACGAGATCACCGCCCTGCAGCGCAAGCTGGACGCCATGAAGAAGTATCCGGTGATCATCGTGGAGCGCCCCATCCTGGATGACGGCACCGAGAGCGCCTTCCCGGTGGTGACCAACCTCACCGCCAGCCGCGACCTTTGCGCCCAGATTTTGGACATCGACCCCCACCGGGTGGCCATGCAGTACGCGGCCAAGGTGTCCCACAAGGTGGATCCGGTGGTGGTGCCCCGCGAGGACGCCCCGGTGAAACAGGTGGTGGAAACCGGCGATCAGGTCAACCTGCTCAAGTTCCCCATCCTGACCCACAACTACATGGACCCCGGCCCCTATATCGGCACCGGCTTCGTGACCACCACCGACCCCGAGAGCGGCATCGACAACACCTGTCTGCAGCGCATCTGGGTGAAGAGCCCCCGGCGCACCGGTCTTTGGCCCGCGGTGACCAGCCACACCATGAACAACCTGCGTTCCTGGTGGAACAGGGGAGAGGGCATGCCCGTGGCGGTGTGGATCGGCCATCACCCGGCGGCGGTGGCCGGGGCCCAGTCCCGCCTGGGCTACCCCGAGAGCCACTACCCCTCGGTGGGCGGCGTCCTGGGCGAGCCCCTGCGCCTGGTGTCCAGCGAGACCTTCGGCAGCGACCTGATGGTCCCGGCCGACGCGGAGATGGTCATCGAGGGCTACGTGCCCAAGGAGGTGTTCGAGGCCGAGGGCCCCTTCGGCGAATACCCCGGCTACATAGGCCCCCAGCGCCCCAGCAACGTGATCGAGGTTTCCTGCGTGACCTACCGCAAGGACGCCATCTATCACGGCATCGGGGTGGGCCTGGCCGATCACCTGGTGCTGTTGGGCAACTTCCCCATGGAGGCCCGCATCTACAGCGTGGTCAAGAGCGTCTTGCCCGAGCTGATGAACGTGTACGTGCCCATCTCCGGGCGGCGCAACCACGTGTACGTGCAGGTCAAGAAGACCCGGCCGGGCATCGGCAAGGAAGCCATCATGGCCACCTTGCCCTGCGACAGCCGCCTGAAGCACGTGATCGTGGTGGACGAGGACATCGACCTGTTCAACGAGAGCGACATCCTCTGGTCCATCGCCTACCGCAGCCAGTGGGACAAGGACCTGGTCATGGTGAAAGGCGCGGCGGTGTTCCCTCTGGACCCCAGCCTGCCCTCGCCGGGCAACATCGGCACCCGCGGCGGCATCGACGCCACCATGCCCCCGCCCATCGGCAACGGGTTGCCCCGTTTCTATCAGATGGTCAACAAAACCCCCGACGATGTGGCCTCTGCCATAGACGTGGAGGACTACGTGGACCTGGATAAAGCCAACGGCTATCCGGGTTCGTACTAGAAGGAGGGAGAGTCAGCCATGGAAACAGTGGAGAAGGTGGGCACCCCCAAGGACGTGTGGGTCACCTGCCCGGAATGCAGCCAGTTGTTTTACATAGACCGCTCCTTTTATGAACCACAGTTCGACAACCTTCCGTTGCACTGCCCCTTTTGTCATGCCCAGTTCGACAAGAAGAGCTCCAAGATGACCTGGGGCCAATAGCGGCGGTTACAAATAACAAGCTCTCGGCATTGCCTAGGTGGAGCGGACCAGCAGAAAAATGAGGAATCAATGAGCGACCAAAAATCAAAGACGGCAGAAACCGAGAAGGTCTTTCTGCTGGGTAACGAGGCCCTGGTACGGGGCGCCCTGGAAGCGGGCGTGAACTACGCCTCGGCTTACCCGGGCACCCCTTCTTCGGAGATCATCGAGCGCCTTTCGCGTGTGGCCAAAGAGCGCCACTTGCACGTGGAATGGTCGTCCAACGAAAAGGTGGCCTGCGAAGGCGCGGCGGCGGCGGCGGTGGCCGGGCTCAACAGCCTCTCGGCCATGAAGAACGCCGGGCTGGCCGTGGCCCTGGACTTCTTGACCCACGCCAGCCTCACCGGCCTGGGCGACCAGGGCGGGTCCTTGGTGGTGGTGGTCTGCGACGACCCGGACGCCCACTCCAGCGGCGACGAGACCGACAGCCGTTGGCAGGCCCGCTTCGCCTACGCCCCCATGCTGGAGCCCACCAGCGTGAACGAGGCCCGGGAGATGATCCGCTACTGCTTCGATCTTTCCTGCGAGTACGGCTGCTACGTGTTCCTGCGCAGCTACACCAGGCTCTCCCACGGCTCAAGCATCGTGGAACTGGGCCCCTTGCCCGAGGCCACGGTGGGCCAGGCCCATCCCGACTGCAACGCGGCGGTCAACCCCTACCTGGGCAAGGCCCACCACCAACTGGCCCTGGACCGGCTGGACAAGATCAAGGAGGTGTTCGAGGCCTCCAAGTTCAACCAGCACTTCGGTCCCGAGGACGCCGAGCTGCTGGTCATCGCCAGCGGCAACGGCCTTTCCTGCGGCCAGGAGGCCCTGGACATGCTGGGCCTGCAAAACGAGGTCGGCGTGCTCAAGCTGGCCACCCTGTGGCCCTTCCCGGTGGAACTGGTGCGCAAGCACGCCAAGACCGCCAAGAAGATCCTGATCCTGGAAGAGGTGGACCCGGTGGTTGAGGTGCTGGTCAAGGACGCCCTCAACGGCACCGACGCCGCCCAGGTCGAGGTGTTGGGCAAGGAGTCCGGCCACGTGCCCATGGGCGGCGAGATCACTCCCGACCGCGCCCTGGAAGCCCTGAGCAAGATCACCGGCAAGACCTGCCAAGGCCCCAGCGAGGCCTACCAGGCCAAGCTCAAGGAGGTCACCGAGGACATCCTCATCAGCCGTGGCCTGACCTGGTGCCCCGGCTGCCCCCACCGCGGCAGCTTCTGGGCCCTGGACAAGGCCATCAAGGCCGAGGGCGGCGAAGTCTTCGTAACCGGCGACATCGGCTGTTACACCCTGGACGTGTTCCCCGAGGGCAAGTGCCAGATGAACATGCTGCACGCCATGGGCTCCAGCATCGGCCTGTCCGCCGGTCTGGGCCAGATGCACAAGTTCGGCTGGGACAAGCCGGTGATCAGCATCTGCGGCGACTCCACCTTCTTTCACGCCGTATTGCCCGGCCTGGTCAGCGCCATCTACAACCAGTCCAACCTCATCCACGTGGTGCTGGACAACGACGCCACGGCCATGACCGGCTTCCAGGCCCACGCGGGCGTGGGCTACAACGCCGTGGGCGACGACGCGCCGCGCATCGACGTAGTCAAGTTGTGCGAGGCCCTGGGCGTGCCGGTGACGGTGGCCGATCCCTTCGACCTGAGGGGCACCACCAAGGCCCTGCGCGAGCTTATGGCCCAGAAAGAGGGCGTGCGCATCCTGGTGCTGCGCCGCACCTGCGAACTGGTTCGCATGAAGGCCCAGAAGACCAAGCCCCACAAGGTCGTGGTCAACCAAGACAAATGCAAAGGCGAAGAGTGCGGCACCTGCTACAGCAAGTTCCGTTGCCCCGCCTTGCTCAAGGACACGGAGACCGGCAAGGCCAGCATCCGCGAAGACGCTTGCCCCGGCTGCGGCGTTTGCGCCTCGGTCTGCCCCTTCAAGGCTATTGAGATACAGGAGGTGGCCAAATGAGACTTGCCACGGACCCCTATAATCTGATCGTTTGCGGCGTGGGCGGACAGGGCAACATCCTCATCGCCCGGCTCATCGGACGCATCCTGGCCAACGATGGCTACTACCTGGCCATCGGCGAGACCTTCGGCGCGGCCCAGCGCGGCGGTTCGGTGTTCAGCAGCCTGCGCATCTCCAAGACCCGCACCTACGGCCCCCTGATCCCCAAGGGCGGGGCCAACCTGATTGTGAGCCTGGAGCCCCTGGAGACGCTGCGCATGCTCACCAACTTCGGCAACGAGAAGGTGGTGAGCATCAGCAACACCCAGACCACCATGCCCGTGGGCGTGTTGGCCGGGCGCAACGAGTACCCCAGCGAGGAAAAGCTGCGCGGCGCCATCCAGGACCTGAGCCAAAGGGCCCTGTTCGTGCCGGCCACCGACATAGCGGTGGAGTTGGGCGCTCCCATCGTTTCCAACATCGTGCTCCTGGGCGCCGTGTTGGGCGCCCAGCTGCTGCCCATCAGCGAGGAAGAGGTCAAGGAGGATATGCGCTCCACCTTCCCGGCCAGCAAGCTTGAGCTCAACTACCAGGCCTTGCAGCGGGGTATCGACACCGTGGCCTAGGCCTTTAAAAATGCCCCACGCTCCCGTCCCCTGGCACCGCTCAGGGGGGCGGCGTTACAATAAAGGCCCGGCCACCGGAACCTCCCCCGTTGCGTCCGGGCCTTTTCCTCACCATCAGCAGGCCCCAGCCGTACCAGGGGCAACCGGAGACGACGCCATGCAAGCCGCCATCGACCGCCTACAGCAAGAACTGAACGCCCTGGAGCTGGACGCCTCCTTCCTGCTCAAGCCACATGACGTTTTCTACCTCGCCGGTTACGCCTCGGTCTGCTCCGGGGTGCTCATGAGCGCCAAGGAGGAGCCGGTATTCTGCACCCTGTGGTTGGACGCCCCCGAGGCTCGCGAGCAGTGCTCCCTGGAGCGGGTGGGCACCTACGTCTTCCCCGAGCAGAGCCTGCTGGGGCGCATGATAAAGATGCTCAAGAAGCAGGGCGGGCCAGAGCCCAAGCGCATCGGCATAGAAAAAGACTTCATGGTGGCCCGGCAGTACGAGCTGTTGGTGAGCGAGTTTCCCCAGGCCGAGCTGGTGCACATCACCCCGGTGATCGACAAGCTCCGGGCCATCAAGACTCCCCAGGAGCTGGAGCACATCAAGGCCGCCGCCGCCCTGGCCGACCAGGCCATGGAGGCCGCCCTGGCCGCGGTGGCCCCCGGGGTCAGCGAACTGGAGGTAGCCGCCGAGGCGGAGTACGTGATGCGCAAGGCCGGTTCCTTGCGCACCGCCTTCAGCACTTTCGTGGCCTCGGGAGAGCGCACCCTGTTGGCCCATCCCATCGCCTCGCCCAAGATCATGCAGCCCGGTGAGGCGGTGGTCATCGACCTGGGCGCGGTCGTGGCCGGGTATTCCTCGGACCTGTGCCGCACCACCTTCGTGGGCGACCCCACCCCCGAGCAATGCGATCGTCTGCGCCTGGTGTTCCAGGCCCAGGAAGAGGCTGCCGGGGCCATGCGGCCCGGCGCCCTGTCCAAGGACGTGTACGAAGCCGCTAGGCGGGTTTTCGCCACCAAGGGGCTGGAGCGTCTGCTGCCCAGCGATATGGGCTACGGGGTGGGCCTTCGGCAATCGGAGTTTCATCCGGTGATCGAGAAGGGCAGTTCCACCGAGCTGGCCGAGAACATGGTGGTGGCCCTTATGCAGACCACGGCCTATGACCGCGCCATCGGCGGTCTGAGGGTGGAAGACACCTTTTGGGTGAGCGCCCAGGGGGCGGTGAGGCTCACCAAACATCGCCAGAATCTTTATTGAGGGTTATCTGCTGCCGGGATATTCAGTGAAACTAAAAATGTAACCGCAATTTAAAGGAAAAACTTAGTAATATATTAACAGGTTGTGAAAAAGTCCCTTGCGGGCTATCTTCGGCAGGGGAAAATCCGGGAAACTCGGTGGGTCCGCTAGAAGGCGTTTATGCTCTTACCCGCCATGCATGACCCGAAACAGGTTCTCAGGCTCAAGCGCACTCTTTTGGCCATCGCCGGGGGGGCGGTGCACACCTTTTTGTGCTGGGTGTTTCTTGAGTGGAATTTTTTCCGCGCCACCGCCTTGGAATTTTTTCTGCTGTTCGGTTTCTTCTGGCTGGTTCACCTGAGCTTCCCGGTGATGATGCTCCTGGGAATCAACCAGTGCTTCAAGGACCCCAGCCTTACCCTGTACCAGATGGCCTGGGCCACCATCTGCGTCATGATCACCCTCTACTTCATCTACGACCTGCGCATGGTGGTGCTCATGTACTACCTGCTGGTGATGATCTTCGGGGCCTTCCGTCTGCGCCTCAAGGAATTCCTGATCATAAGCGCCATAGCCGTGGTGGGCTACGGCTTGGTGATCTTCGCCATGTTCTACAACCAGGTGGAGATACTCAACCTGCGGGTCGAGTATGTCCAGTGGTTGTGCTTCTCGGTGGTGATGACCACATTCGCCTTGTTGGGGGCCAACCTGAGCGCCCTGCGGCGCAAGTACCGCAAGCAAAGCGAGCTGCTCTCCAAGGCAATGGACAAGATCAGCCTCCTGGTGGAGACCGACGAGCTGACCGGTCTGTGGAATCGGCGCCACGCCATGCGCTTTCTACAGGGGCAAAAGGCCCTGGCCGAGCGTGGTGGCTACGGTTTTTCGATCTGCTATCTGGACCTGGACCATTTCAAGGATGTCAACGACCGCTTCGGGCACCACTGGGGGGACGTGGTGCTGAAAACGACCTCTCAGGTCATGGGAGGCCTCTTGCGCGAAATCGACTGCCTGGCCCGTTTCGGGGGGGAGGAGTTTTTGGTGGTGTTGCCTCTTGCCAATCAGGCCGCGGCGGTGACCGTGGGGCAGCGCCTGCTGGAAAAAGTGCGTCTTATGGTATTCGAGGGCGCGTTGTCCGGCTTGCGGGTGACCTTGAGCATGGGCATCGCCGAGTTCATCCCCGGCGAAACCGTGGACGACCTTTTGCATCGGGCCGACCAGGCCATGTACCAGGCCAAAAACCAGGGACGCAACCAGGTGGAGGTGGCCGGCCCACAGTGATGGGCCACCGCCCGGCTGGGCAGTTGTACATGCCGCCTGCCTGTGGCAAGCTTACCTCAACGGATATCACCAGCGCCGGTCCCAGGCTGGCGCATCAAGGAGGAATTGCGCCTTGCATCCTAAAAGGTTCGGCTTCGCGGTTTTGCTTTGCCTGTGTCTTTTGCCCGCCCTGGCCGGGGCCCAGCCGCCCACCCAGGACCAGATAGCGGCTTACCTGAAGGATCACCCCGAGGTGATCATGGAGGTGCTCTCCCGGCACAAGGTGGAGCTTTACAATCTGGTCATGGACGGGCGCGAGATCCGCCAGCGGATGATCTGGCGGGCCAACATCAAGCGCGGCCTGGCCAACCCCATGGCGCCCCAAATCGACCCCAAGCGGGTGTTGTTGGGCGACCCCCAGGCCAAGGTCCTGGTGGTGGAGTACACCGACTTCCTGTGCCCCTCCTGCCGTCAGGCAGCCCACAACCTGGAGCGCCTGCTGGCCAAGGACCCCCACCAGTTCAACCTGTTGGTAAAGCATCTGCCCGGCTCGGACATGTCGCGCCAACTGGCCCTTTACTACGAGGCCATCGGCCGCCAGGACCCGGCCAAGGCCTGGCGTTTCTACCAGGAGATTTTCAAGGATCAGGACCTCATTGCCGAGAAGGGGCTAGCGGAGGTGCAGCCCATCCTGAAGAAGTTGGGCATCGATCAGGCGCGCCTTACCAAGGACCTGGGCGACAAGGCCCTGGCCAAGCGCCTGGGTGAGGACTTGGCCGAAGGCAAGGCCTTCAAGCTGCAAGGCACGCCCGCCTTTGTGGCCGCCGGAGTGGTGATGCGCGGCCCGGCTCCGGTGGCGGCCTTTGAGGACGTTTGGGCCCTCAGCCAGGGCCAAAAGCTGGCGCCTCTGCAATAGCCTAAGCGGCACAGCGCCCGGCGCGGGACGCTTGGTCCCGGCGGGCGGGCCGAAGAACAAAACCAGGGCTGATAAAGCCAACCCAAGGAGGGGTCATGCCCACAGTTCCCCATAGCTTGTCGGTCAGCACCGGCTCCGGCCGCCTGGACCTGAGCGCCCAGGCGTTGTGGGTGGGGCCGGACCTGGTGGTGCTGGTCACCGGCGGTGAGCTGCCCCACGTGGGGGCGGTGGCCATGGCCGCGCCGCGCCCCTCCCTGGCCGACCCTGCCGTAACCAGCGCCACCGCCTCGGTGTTCACCTACCCCAGCCACAAAGAGGACCGCCTGGCCCAGGCCACCGCCGAGCTGCTCTCGGCCAAGCTGGAGACCAGGGTGGTGGTCACCGCCGGTTGCCACTGGGACGGCCTGGAGCCCGAGGGCATCAAGCAGGTGAGCGCCAACGGCCGCCGCTTGGGCCAGATGCTGCTGGAGGCCCTGCTGGCCCAGCGGGGGGCGGCGTGATTCAAGAGCCGGAGAGGCGGCCCAGCACCATCGCCTGGCTGATGGCCCTGGCCGTGCTGCTTTGGGGGGTAATCAACCTGTTCACCCTGGACCACGGCCACCCGGCGGGGGGCGACTTCGCCCAGTACATCATCCACGCCCAAAACCTGTGGCACGGCCTGCCTTACCGCAACGGGGTGTTCGTGCCCCAGGTGCCATTCCACAACTACCCGCCCGGCTACCCGGCCATGCTGATCCCCCTGCTGGCTCTGGGCGGGGTGAACCTTATGCTGCTCAAGAGCCTGAACCTGGTGTTCTGGCCTCTCTACTGCTGGGTCCTGTTCGTTATTTTCCGCCGCCGTCTGGGGCAGGGCGCGGCCTTCTATGCCTTTTTGTTCATGCTGTTCTGTCCCTGGTTTTTCCTGTTCAAGCAGAGCGTACTTTCGGACGTGCCCTTCACCTTCCTGGTCACCGCCGCGCTGTGGGCCCTCATCAATTGGCGCGACGGCGGCCGCCGGCAATACGCCTGGCTGACCCTGTTTTTGGCCTGCGCCTTCGCCTCGCTCTTGGTGCGCTCGGCAGGGCTGGCCCTGGTGGGCGCGGCTTTGCTGGTGATGGTCTTTCAGCGCCGGGCCTGGGGCGCGGCGGCGGTCACCGTGGCAGTTTTCGTGGCGGCGGGCTTGCTGCAAAGCTCCCTGGGCGCTTCCACCAGCGGATATTTCCACCTGTTGCACGACCCCGTGGGGTGGCTGAGCAAGGTGGCTTTCGGCCTGCCCAGCAAGGTGGCCAAGGTGGTGGGCTTCTATTTCCCGGTGTATCGGGGAGGGCATCCCCTGGCCGCCGCCCTGGAGGCCCTGGCGGCTTTGCCCCTACTGGCCCTGGCCGCCTGGGGTTGGTGGCGGCGCAGACGCCGCCTGGGCGGCTGGGACGGCCTGGACGCCTTTGTGGTGCTCTACCTGCTGATGATCCTGGCCTGGCCCTTTGTGGAGGGGCCACGGCTCTTCGCCCCGGTGGCCGGGTTGCTGCTGCTGTATTTCGCCGAGGGCCTGGAGGAGTTTTTCGCCGGACGCCGCCTGCCCGCCTGGCTGAACGTCATGGGCGTGGCCAAGGCGGCGCTTATGGCCGGGCTGTTGGTCAATCTGCTTAACACCGGCCTGCTTTGGGAATATGATGGCGACATCGTGAACCGGCCGGGCGACCGGGAGCTGTACGCCTGGGTGAGGGAACATGCGGCCCAGGGCCGCACCTACCTTATCGACACGCCCAGGGTGATGGCCCTGTTCAGCGGGCGGGTGGGCGACAAGTATTACCCCGGAGAGGACTGGGCGGCCATGAAGGCGCGCATGCGTGACCGGGGGGTGGGCTGGCTGATCCTGCGCCGCCCCGCGGCCCGGGAGGGCATCACCTCGGCGCGCAAGCAATACGCCTGGTTGTTCCCCTCCGAAAAAGCGGGGGACGACGCCACGGCCAAGGCCCAGGCCGATCCCCAGCTCAGCCCGGCCTGGTCCAATCGGCTTTACCGGGTTTATGGTCTGGATTGACATGCGGCACGCACCTAAAGGGGAAAACTTTGGACTCTAGCGGCCTGGAACGCCTGCACCTGATCATGGGGGTGCATTGCAACGTCCGTTGCGTCATGTGCTATCAGACCAGCTTCTCTCGGGACGACAGCATGCCCGCGCTGGTCTACCAGGAGCATCTTAAGCCTCTGTACCCCCACATCAAGACCGTGAAGCTGCAAGGCGGCGAGCCCACGGTGATGCGCAACTGCAAGGACTTTTGCATCCTGGCCCGCGAATATCCCCAGATGAAGATAGCGGTCACCACCAACGGCATCTTCATGAACCAGTTCTGGCTGGACGTGTTCGTGAACCAAGGGCTGTACGTGAACGTGTCGCTCAACGCGGGCAGCAAAGCCTCCTATGACCAGATCGTGATCCACGGCAACTTCGAAAAGGCTGTGGGCAACCTCGCCAAGCTGGTGGAGCACAACCGGGACGGGGCCCTCAAGGTGGCCATGTCCATGGTCATCATCCGGGCCAACGCCCGGGAAATAGCCCAGTTCCTGAAGCTGGGCCATTCCTTGGGGGTTCAGGAGATCAACTTTGGGGTGGACCCCATCCTCACCTTCCAGAACCTGCCTCCCAAGGCCGAGCTGCACGAGCTCTTGGCCGAGGCCTACGGGTTCATCGACGACAAGGGGCTGCGTTCCGAGGGCCTGGATGCCTTCGCCCGCCGGGTGGGCTATCCCCTGGGCGCGGCGGAGCAGCCCGCGGCCCTGCCGCCATGCCCCATGCCGGTGCGTAACCTGGTGGTGGATGAAAAGGGGGACGTGCGGGTCTGCTGCGCCACCTGGCAGATCATAGGCAACACCTACCGCCAGGGCATCGAGGAGATTCTGGCCTCGGCCAAACGCCGCCGCTTCCATCAGAAGATCGTCCGCGACGACTACTCCTGGTGCGATCCCAAGTGCCCGGACAACCGCAATCCCAGCCGCCTGGCCATTTACAACAAGTATTTCTACGAAGCGCGGCGCGATCCCGCCCTGTTCGCCGGCAAGGTAAAGAACAAGCTGGCCAAGTACCGCAAAATCTAGGTTGGCTTCTGCTCCAGGGCCTGGCCCAGGGCGCTCATGAGGCGCTCCTGCTCCTGGCTGGTGGTCACGGCCACCCTCAGGTGGTGCTCGCCGCAACCCACGAAGGAGGCGGCCGGGCGCACCAACACCCCCTGCTGGGCGGTGGAGGCGGCCACCTGGGCGGCGGTGGGGCCGTCGCCCGGCAGGCGGCAGAGGAGGTAGTTGGCCGCGCTGGGCATGGGGTTCAGTCCCAGCTCCCGCAAGGAGGTGGCCTGTTGTTCGCGCCAGCGGTTTATGGACTCGCGGGTTTTGAGGGCGTAGTCGTCCTGGCCCAGGCAAAAGACCCCGGCGGCCTGGGCCAAGGTGTTAACCGACCAGGGCTGGCCCAGGGGCGCGAAGTCGCTCAGGGTGTCGGCGTCGGCCAGGGCATAGCCCAGGCGCAGCCCGGCGATGCAGTAGAACTTGGTGAGCGAGCGCAGCACCAGCAGGCGCTTGTGCTTCTTGATGGCCTCACAGGCCCAGGAGCGGGCGTCCTCGTCCGCGAAATCGATGAAGGCTTCATCTACAACCACCCAGGTCCGGTGGCGGATGGCCTGCTGGATGATGTGGTCCAGGATCTCGCGGGGGATCAGAGTGCCCGCCGGGGTGGTGGGGTTGCTGAAGACCACCGCCGAGGGGTCCATTTCCCAGAGCTTTTCCAGGTCGTGGGGCGTGGGCACGAAACCGTCCTGCTCGCGGGTGAGCAGGTAGTGGAAGTGACGCCCGGCGATGGCCATGGAGCGGGCCATCTCCCCGAAGGCTGGGGCCAGGAGCACGATGTTCTTGAGGTCCAGGGCGCGGGCGATCATGCGGATGAGGGCGGTGGAGCCATTGCCCGGCAGCAGGCAGGAGGCGCTCACCTTCATGGTGTCGGCCAGGGCCTGGCGGAAGGCATAGGCCAGGCGGTCGGGGTAGTGGCACACGCCGCTCATGGCCTGGGCCACGGCCTGGTCCAGGCCCGGTGGTGGGCCCAGAGGGTTCAGGGAGGCTGACAGGTCCAGGATGTCATCCACCGGCATATGCAGATGCCGCGACCAGCCCCAGATGTCGCCGCCGTGCACCGCGTCGCCGCCGAATACGGCCAGGGCCCGCTCCTGATTTTTCTCCAAGTCGTTATCGATCACGATGCCGTCCCCTGCTGGCAAAAGGCGCGGCCGGAACCTGGAGGCTCCGGCCGGCGGTTTGTTCTAGGATCTTCTCAAAGCGAGACCTAGTTGCAGACCTCGCGCTCCACCTCTTTGTACATCTCGCCGTTCTTGTAATAGCGCTCTTTGACCATGTGGCAGTTGTTCTTGGTGGCCCCCATGGGGGTGGAGGTGATCTTCTCGGTGCCGTCGTTCTTTTGGTAGACCACCGGCTGGTTGGCCTGAGCCGCCTGGGTGGAGGCGTGGGTGGCGATGTGGGTGATGGCTCCGCCGGCTAGGGCGCCCAGAGCCCCGCCGATCACGCCGCCGCGCCAGCCGTTGGAGTCGAGCAAGGCGCCCGCCACCGCGCCAGTGGCCGCACCAACCCCCGCGCCTTCATAGTCGGACTTGGTCACCGAGGCGCAACCTACCGCCAAGAGGCTGATTCCCAGAAGCAGGCATAGACTGAGTGATGCAACTTTTTTGAACATTAGGGCTTCTCCTTTTGACCGTCTTGCCACCACATACCATTGTTGATTTATGCCAATATTATTACACGCCACAGGCTCGATTGCTAATTATTAGCCCTGGCCCTCGCCGGGGCCTTCATTGCCGCGCCGGAAGGCCTCCTTGCGCAGACCGTGGCGCATCATCTTTAAATACAGGGTCTTGGGGTTAAGACCCGCCGCCTGGGCGGTGCGGCTGACCCTGCCGTTGCTCCTTTTGAGCTGGGCGTCCAGGTAGTCGCGCTCGCACATGGCCATATGGTCGGCCAGGGAGCGGTCCAGATTCAACTCCGGGGCAAGCATGGGAGCCTGCACCAGGGCCGGGAGAGACTGGTTGGGCGAGGACTCGGTGGCCAGGTCCAGGCGGTCGATGACGTCGCCGGGGCACAGGATCACCGCCCGCTCCACCGCGTGCTCCATCTCGCGCACGTTGCCCGGCCAGGCGTGGTTGAGCATCTGGCCGGTGGCCGCCGGGGAAAAGCCAAGAACCGGTTTGTCGTACTTGGCGGAGAACATTTCCCTGAAATACTCGGCCAGGGGCAGGACGTCCTCCCGGCGCTCGCGCAGGGAGGGGACCCTCAGCTCGATGACGTGCAAGCGGTAGAAAAGGTCTTCGCGGAACAGGCCCTGGCGCACCGCCTGGCCCAGGTCGCGGTTGCTGGCCGCTATGATACGCACGTCGGCGCTGAGCTTTTCGTTGCCCCCCACCCGCTCGAAAGTGAACTCCTGCAAAAAGCGCAGCATTTTGGCCTGCATGTCCAGGGGCATCTCCCCCACCTCGTCCAGGAGCAGGGTGCCCTTGGCCGCCGCCTCCACCCGGCCGATCTTGCGGGCCACCGCCCCGGTGAAGGCCCCCCGCTCGTGACCGAACAGCTCGCTTTCGATGAGGGTGGCAGGGATGGCCGCGCAGTTGATCTCTACGTAAGGGCCTTCGCGGCGCGGCGAGCTGTTGTGGATGGCCCTGGCGAACAGCCCCTTGCCGGTGCCGGTCTCGCCGCTGAGCAGCACCGTTACATCGGTGCCGGCCACCGTCTCGGCCAGGCGGCAGACCTCCTTCATCACCTCGTCCTGGGCGATTATCCCGGCCAGGGTCCGGGGCGGGCCCGAGCGCAGGGATTCCATCTCCCTCAGCAGGCGCTGCCGCTCCAGGCTGCGGCCGGTGATGTGGCGCAGCTCGCCGATGGTGAAAGGCTTGCGCAGATAGTCGGTGGCCCCCAGGCTAATGGCGTCCAGGGCGTACTCCACCTCGCTGAGACCGGCCAGCAGGATGATGGGCAGATTGGGCCAGCGGGTCCTGGTCTCGCTGATCAACTCCGGCAGGTCGGTGCCCATCAGGCGCACCTCCACCAACACAAGGTCCACGGCCCGGTCGCGCAGGGACTCGCGAACTTCCACGTAGCGCGAGATCACCGCCAGGTCGTACACCTTGCCGATGCCGTGGTGGATGCTGTCCAGGGTGGGTTGATCTTGGGCCAAGACCAGCACCGCCGGTTTTTTGGTGGGGGCGGCCGGCTTGGCCGTACGAAAACGGGCAGTCATTTATGAGCGTCCTTGATAATAGCCTTGGGCAGGGCTAACCAATTATGCCGCCAAGGGACGTGCTTTGGCCAGGGCTTTACCGCCCTTGCATCGCGGCCCTTAGTCAGGTATCTCAAAATAAAGGGCCTAGCTTGGAGGAGACAATGCTCTGCGAAAAATGCAACGCCACCATGGAGCCTGACGAGATGCGCGAGTTCGGGGGGCTCCAGCTATGCGAAGATTGCTACATTGACGCGATCAGCCCGGCCAAGACCTGCGATCCCTGGGCTACCTACACCGCCAGCCGCCTGGACACCCAGGACCTGAACCCGGCCCAGGACGCGATCCTCAAACTCATAGCCAAACAGGGCCACGCCACCCTGGCTGATCTGACCCAGGCCACCGGCCTGGACGAGACGGCCCTGATGCGCGAAATAGCCGCCCTCAGGCACATGGAGTTGATCCGGGGGGCCATGATGCCCGATGGCGGGAGGGCCTTTAAGCACTTCAAAGACCAGGATTGAGCCTCGGCTTCGCCAGACCCCTCATGGCTGCGTTGTCGGCATCACTCGGTCCTCGGCGTAGGTAGACTACGCCTGCGTTCCTCGTTCTCCTGCCGCCTTGCCCTGAGGCGTCTGGCTATGCCGTGGGGACGCCTTGCTCAATGGAAATGCCGGTTCGCTCCGGCCTAAATCCGCTTGATCTTGTCGGCGATGTCGAACTCCATCTCGGCCAGGGGCCGCCTGCGCAAACGGTGGGGCAGGGCCAACAGCGCCGCCCGGTCCACGTCGCCTATGGTGGCCTCGGTTCGCCCTTCCCAGGCGGCCAGGGTGAGCGCGCCCTTGAGCAGGGTGAGGTCCCCCCGGTGGCCGTCGGTGCCCAGGCCCAGGCTAATCGCCACCACCCGCTCCAGCACTCCCGGCCCGGCCTGCACGGCGGGCATAACCTCCCTTGCCCTGGCGATGGCCTGGCTGATGGCGTCGCCTTCCTCGCCCCAGGCCGCGGCAAAGGCCGCCGGGTCGGCCTCCCAGGCCAACTGACGCACGATGACCTCCTGGCGCAGGGCCGGGTCGGCCAGGCCCTTGACCTGCACGCACAGGCCGAAGCGGTCGGTGAGCTGGGGGCGTAGCTCGCCCTCCTCGGGGTTCATGGTGCCCACCAGGGTGAAGGAGGCCGGGTGGCTGAGGCTCACCGACTCGCGCTCCACGGTGTTCACCCCCATGGCCGCCGCGTCCAAGAGCACGTCCACCAGGTGGTCGTCCAGGAGATTCACCTCGTCCACGTAAAGAATCTGGCGGTTGGCAGCGGCCAGGATGCCCGGCGAGAAGCGGGCCTCCCCCTCGGTCAGGGCGGCCTCCAGGTCCAGGGTGCCCAAGAGGCGGTCCTCGGTGGCCCCCACCGGCAGTTCCACCACCCGCACCCGGCGTTCTTCCACGGGCAGGGTCTCGCCCACGGCCTGGCGTTCTTGGCAGGCGGGGCAGGGCAGGGCGGGATCGCAGTTGTAGGGGCAGTCGGCCACCGTGGGTTGGGCGGGCAGCAGACGGGCCAGGGACCGCACCGCCGTGGATTTGGCCGTGCCCTTCTCCCCGCGAATAAGAACGCCGCCCACCTTGGGATTGACCACGTTGATGATCAGGGCCAGCTTCATGTCGTTCTGGTCCACGATGGCCGCGAAGGGGTAACAATTATGAGATACTTTATACACTTACACAAGCCTCAACTGAGTGGAATTCTCCCACGAACCCAAGACCTAAAACTGTCGACGCTAAAAGAGCCACATGTAATACCTATGCTGTTTTCAGCTAAAAAATTGGCGATCATTACACCATCGAAACCAATCACTCCGCTTCTTTCTAGCAACTTCCATGATGAAGAAGTTATATGACCGGAGGTTATAAACACATATAAGGTAGGGTCACATATTTTTATATCCAATTTATCGAAGTTTTCATGATAATCACCGCCAAAAGCCTTAGCTTGAGCTAATTGTACCGAACCAACAAGCTCTCTAATTTGTGGTGTAGAGATATTGTTTTTTTGGTAATGTTTAGCTTGGCCGACTATCCACAGTTTTCCTCTTTTTATTAAGGACGGTACGTCTCTCTCATTAAAAAATAAATTTTCTAATTTCGCCTGCCCGAAAAAATCGATGCCTTCATCTTTGGAAGCTTGTGTCACGATTACATCGTCCACTCCTAGTAACTGTATTATTCCTCCACATAATTGCTCAAATTCGTTAAAATTAAGTTTAGCGATTTCAGACAAATAATCTTTAAAATATAGCCGGTTGTTCTTGATTTCTTTAGTGCTATCACTGTCATTTGGTTCACAAAAGCAACCGCCTTGTAATAATTCAATTGATGTGGAATTGAAGTCAATGACTAGAGGTCGCCCAAGGCTATTTAGGGTGCATATTTCTAGCTGTAAGCGGCTGATTACGCCGGACTCATAGTATTCGGCCTTTTCTTGAGCCTCCATTTTGCTGGCGCAAACGCCACTTTCCAGCAGGAACTTAGCAATGTATTCGCGTGCTGGCAGGGGCTGGGCATCAAGAGGAATCACCTCGTGAAGGCGAGATGCTATAATTTTTGGACCGATTTTCATTTAACTTGAAACGTATTGATAGCTTTATGAGGAAAGTTTGGTGTGATCGTTTATGCGTTCTTGCGCCAGGCTTATCAGTTGAGTCAATAGCGCAATGTCATCTACTTGCATGTTTTTTATTTCGTCGACACCAATTTCCTTTAGGGCGTCTAGAGCCGACGAAATCCGAGAGGGCCATGATTTTAGAAAATCGTCTCTATGTGCGATGGATACCGCCTCCAGAAATGACCTGCTCGGGTCTAATAAAATGCGTTTTGCTTCGGGAACGTCTAGAATGTATCTAAGTTCCCTTACGTCTTTATGGGAAGAGATTTTAGCGCTTGTTTGATCTACGTCTCCATCAGAAATAGGCGTTATTAACTGATAGTATTCATCGAGGGTTTTGTCGTTATTGAAAGTGTGGGTTTCGTCATCCCATCCCAGCCAGTCTTTGATACGGGGTATGGAAACAGTTTCATGAAAAATTGGGTATAATGACGGCGCTGCATAATCCGAATAGTCCGAATCAGTTTTCATTTGTTCAAGAGCTTTAAATGCCCTGTATCTCCTGTTTACCTCAGTTACTGTTAATCCCAGCCGCTGTGCGGTTTCGTTAGGATCCAAATTAAGATTGTCAAGTAAATTAGCTATCAACTCAGATCGTTGATAGCCGCCCCAATTCTTTATTCCGGAGACATGCCTTACCCCCATCAAAGATGGTATAAAGCTCCTGTCGGTTTCTGGGTTGACCTCAACACATGGTAGAGTATCAAATGATGCTAACACTTCGGGGTTGACTTCACGTCCTGCGTTATGCTCTTCGACGATGAGACGAATCGCTGCTAAACGTCGGTTGCCTTCAATAACGATATATTTATTGTCATCTATTCCTTCGTATTTTGAAACGATCAAAGGCTCGATTGGCAAATATGAATTGTGCAATATAGATTCTTTTAGCTGTCTAATATTTTCTTTTTTCAGCCTGGATAATGCTCTTTCTTGCACGGAACTTTCGTGGTAGCGGGTGGAACTTGCAATGACATAGTCATGTGTTTCGTGGAATCTGTAATTGTTAGGGTCAAAAATTAAATCCTTGTGCGAAAATGGTTTTATCTCTAGAGACATCGTGCCCTCCGCGAACTATTGTGGACCTTATTGAAAAATTAATATTAACTTGGATAAATAGTAAATTACCAATATTGGCTCACCAAATCAAGCACTCCCTCGGTGGTCAGGCGGCGCAGGGACACGCAATAGGCCCCCATGTATTCGGCCATGGCCCGGCACAGGTTTATCTCGTGGTGGTGCCCGGTATCGGTGTCCACCACCACGAAGCGGGCCCGGAAGCCGGCGCGCAGGCGCCGCGCCAGGTTGAGCACCTCCCGGTCGGCATAGCCGCCGTCGCCCCAGCCGTCGCCCCAGCCGCCACCCTTGTTGCCCGCCTTTTCCGGATCATAGCTCAGGCCCTGGCTGGCGGCCAAGGGCACGTTGGGCCGCCCGTCGGTCATGATGATGACCAGGGGGGAGAGCTTGGGATCGGCGGCCAGCTCCCGCTCCAAAACGGCGGCCAGGCTCACCAATCCGGCGGCCAGGGGGGTCTTGCCTCCGGTGGGCAGCTCGGCCAGCATGCGCCGGGCCACCTCCACGCTGGAGGTGGGAGGCAGAAGCTCCCGCGCCCCGTTGCCGCCAAAGGCCACCAGGCCCACCCGGTCGCGTTTCTGGTAGGCCTCGGTGAGCACCCCCAGAACCGCGGCCTTGGTGGTTTTCATGCGCGCGGCCGCGTTCATGGAGCCCGAGGCGTCCACGCAGAACAAGAGTAAACGGCCCCGCCGGGCGGCGCGCACCTTTTCGCGTATGTCCGGCTCCCTAACCACCAGGGCCGGGCCGTCCGGGGTGCGGCGGCTTTTCTGGTGGGGCGCGGCGGCCCTGAAGGTGGCGTCCAAGGCCAGGCCCCGGCCCAGGCGCTGGGATGAGGCCCGGATGTAGCGGCCCCGGGCTCCTGTCACCTCCCGGCTGTCCCGGTGGCCCGCCTGAGTCCGGCTGGTGGCCTCGCGGGCGGGCAGGCGGGTGGCCACCGGGCGCACCTCGCCGGGGCTCAGGATGCGCAGGCCCCGCTCCTGGCCCGCCTCGCTGCCGCTCTTTTGCATGTCTCGCTCCACCGGCTCGGCGCGGCCGGGCTTGATCTCCTCGGGCGGCAACTGTTCGCGCAGCACCCTGGGCAGGGGAGGGGGCTCCTGGCTTTGCCCCTCCCTGGTCCGGTGCATGAGGGCCAGGGGGGCCACCTCGTCCACCAGTTCGGGGGTGACGCTCCCTTGGCCTCGCCAGGCGGCCAGGGCCCGGGCGGCCCGGATGCAGGCCAACTCGCCCCGCTGGCCCTGGGTCTGAGCCCGGGCGGCCAGCAAGGCGGACTGCCTGCGGGCCTCATGACCGACCTCTATGCGCGGCAACAGCTCGCGAGCCTTTACGATGCGGGCGCGCAGGGCCTCTTCCTCCGGCTCCCATTGGATGGCAAAGGCGGCGGGGTCGTTCTCATAGGCCAGGCGGCGCGTTAGCACCTCCACCCTGAGAGCCGGGTCCTGCTCGCCCTTGACCCGCACGCACAGGCCGAAGCGGTCGGCCAACTGGGGGCCCAGGGGGCCCTCCTCGGGGTTGTAGGAGGCCACCAGGGCGAAGCGGGCCGGGTGGGACAGACTGAGCCCCTCGCGCTCCAGAACGGCCACCCCGCTGGCCGCCGCGTCCAGCACCAGATGGGCCAGGTGGGGCGGCAAGAGGTTGACCTCGTCGATGTAGAGCACCCCTCGGTGGGCTCGGGCCAGCAGCCCCAAACGGGCGCTCAGCTCCCCCCGGCGCACCGCCGCGCTAATGTCCAGGCTGCCCGCCAAGCAGTCCTCGCCCGCGCCCAGAGGCAATTCCACAAAAGGGGTGGGTACTTGACGCACCGGCAACGGCGCGGGTCGGGCGGCGCAGGCCGAGCACGGGGGCCCGGCCGGGTCGCATCCCACCGGGCAGCCGTCCACCACGGTCAGGGGAGGCAGGAGCCGGGCCAGGGCTCGGGCGGCGGTGGACTTGGCGGTGCCTTTTTCCCCTTGCAAAAGCACCCCACCCAGCCCCAGGTCCACCCCCAGGAGCAAAAGGGCGGTTTTTAGCCGCTGTTGCCCCACGATTGCCGCGAAGGGGTATGCCGTCTGGGCGGCGGGAGAGATGTTTCGGGGATGTTTCACCTGGATTCGGCTCCGCTAAAGGACGCCCTTGGAGTATATGGGGGCCAAGGGGAGGTGTAAAGCGTGCCCTGGACAGCTGTAAAGGGCATATCGGACCCAGGGCAATAAAATATATTAAAGCTATAGTTTATTATTGGTAAAACCGATTTGACCCTGTGGTCTTAAAAATTGCATGATTGTCCAAGAAATGCGGTGTGACGAGCACTTAAGCACAATCTATGCTGCTCATTATTGACCTCTGCACCGGGTCCGCTGTCACCGTCCTGCATCGCGCCGCAAACCATCCTCGAAAAAACACCGTCTGCTGCCTGCGGATTTTCCGTAATTACGGTGGTCCGTTGTGCCAAGACGGTGAAGTGCGAACCGACGCAACACGTTCGCGTTTATTTTGTTTCCCTGGACCGTTGGGGACGGGGGGGCAAGGAGGGAAAGGGAGATGGAGATAAAGGCAGAGGTTCTGGAAAAAATTGATGCCAAGGGGGTAAGCCGGCGTGATTTCATAAAATACGCCACAGTGGTTACCTCGGTGCTGGGCCTGGCGCCCAGCATGGTGCCCAAGGTGGCCGAGGCCATGGCCATCAAGAAGCGCCCCACGGTGATTTGGCTGCACTTTGCCGAGTGCACCGGTTGCAGCGAGGCCTTCATCCGCAGCACCTATCCTTGGATCGACCAGATCGTGCTGGATGTGCTCAACGTGGCCTACCATGAGACCATCATGGCACCCTCGGGACACAACGCCGAGAAGTCGCTCAACGACGCCATGAAGGAGTACGACGGCAAGTACATCCTGGTCTGCGAGGGGGGCATCCCAACCAAAAACGACGGTATTTACGGCAAGGTGGGCGGCCACACCATGCTGGACATCGCCAAGAAGGCCACCAAGCACGCCATGGCCACCATATGCGTGGGCAACTGCGCCTGCTTCGGCGGCGTGCAGGCGGCCGCGCCCAACCCCACCAAGGCCATGAGCGTGAGCAAGGCCACCGGCGTCAAGACGGTGAACATCGCCGGCTGTCCGCCCAACGCGGTGAACATGGTCTCCACGGTGGTGCACTTCCTGCTCCTGGGCAAACTGCCCGCCCTGGATGAGAACGGGCGGCCCCTGTTCGCCTACGGCTACACCATTCATGAAAAGTGCCCCCGCCGGGCTCACTACGAGAACGGCGAGTTCGTCAAGAAATTCGGCGACAAGGGTGCCATGAAGGGCTACTGCCTGGCGGAAATGGGTTGCAAGGGCCCCAACACCTACAACAACTGCCCCATCGTGAAGTTCAACGACGGCACCAACTGGCCCATCGGGGCGGGGCACCCATGCATCGGCTGTTCCGAGCCCAATTTCTGGGACACCCAGTCCCCCTTCTATGAGCCTATCTAAGCCGGGCCGATGGAAGGTTTAGGTAAAGAAAACCTCGCTCCATGAAGGAGGACGATTGAGATGGCAAAATACACCATCGATCCGATCACTCGCATCGAGGGGCACCTGCGCATCGATGTGGAAATTGAAGGCGGTAAGGTAACCAACGCTTGGTCCTCGGCTCAGCTTTTCCGCGGCCTGGAGATAATCCTGCAAGGCCGCGACCCCCGCGACGCGCCGTGGATCACCCAACGCGCCTGCGGCGTGTGCACCGAGGTGCACGCCCTGGCTTCCATCCGCGCCCTGGACGACGCGGTGCGGGTGAAAATCCCTCCCTTGGCCCGCATCTGCCGCAACCTGGTGCACGGAGCCCAGTTCCTGCACGACCACCCGGTGCACTTCTACGTGCTCAGTGCCTTGGACTGGGTGGACGTGGTCAGCGCGCTCAAGGCCGACCCCAAGGCCACCGCCGCCCTGGCCGGCCAACTTAGCGACTACCCCAATAGCGGCGCCAGCGACTTCAAGGCGGTGCAGGACAAGCTGAAGACCTTCGTGGCCAGCGGCCAGTTGGGCCCCTTTGCCAACGGCTACTGGGGCCACAAGGACTATCGCCTGCCCCCGGAGGCCAACCTTCTTGCCGTGTCCCACTACCTGATGCTCTTGAGGCTCCAGGTAAAGGCCGCGCGCATGATGGCCCTGTTCGGAGGCAAGAACCCGCACATCCAGAGCTACTGCACCGGCGGCGTGACCTGCGTGAAGGACATGCTGGACGTGGATCGCCTGGCCGAGTTCCTTTACTACCTCAAGGAAATGCAGGCGTTCATCGACAACGTCTACATCCCCGACGTGCTGGCCGTAGCCAGCTTCTACAAGGACTGGGGCGCGCGCAACATCGGCGGCTGCACCAACTTCCTGGCCTACGGCAACTTCCCGCAGAACTCGGGCCGCTACCTGGAAGAAAAAATGTTCATGCCCGGCGGCGTGATCATGGACCGCAACCTGGGCAAGATCGCCGACGTTAACCCGGACATGATCACCGAGGAGGTGACCAGGGCCTGGTACAAGAACGGACCGGCCCTGCCTCCGGCCAAGGGAGTGACCCAGCCCCTGGAGGACGCCCGCTTCGACTACGACGGCAAGTACTCCTGGTTCAAGGCCCCGCGCTACAACGGCAAGCCCATGGAAGTGGGCCCCTTGGCCCAGGTGCTGGCCGCTTTCGCCCGCGGCCACAAGCCCACCAAGGACCTGGTTGTGGCGGTGCTCAAGCACCTGAACGTGCCGGCAACCGCCCTGTTCAGCACCCTGGGGCGCACCGCGGCCCGGGCCATCGAGACCAAGGTCATCGCCGACGAGATGGCCTCCTGGGTCACCGAGGCCATCGGCCTGATCAAGGAAGGCAAGCTGGAAACCGCCGCCGAGTGGAAGTGGCCTGGAGAAACCATGGGATACGGCCTCATCGACGTGCCCCGCGGCGCCCTGGGCCACTGGATTCACCAGGACAAGGACAACAAGATCGGCAATTACCAGTTGGTGGTGCCCTCCACCTGGAACCTGGGTCCCCGCGACGTCAAGGGCCAGGTGGGCCCGGTGGAGGAGGCGCTGATCGGCACTCCCATCGCCGACCCCAAGGCTCCCCTGGAGATCATCCGCACCGTTCACTCCTTCGATCCCTGCATCGCCTGCGGCGTGCACGTGATCGATCCGGACTCCAACGAAGTGCGCAAGTTCAAGGTTTGTTAAGCACCTAACCCCAATCAGCGGGGCGGCGGGATTCTCGCCGCCCCGTTGCCTTTCTGCTATACTCGAGGCCAGCATGAACCAGGCTGAGGCGCAAGAAATCCTGATATTGGGCGTGGGAAACGTCCTGCTCACCGACGAGGGCGTGGGGGTGCGCGTGGCCCATGAGCTCATGGCCCGCTACGATTTCCCTCCCAACGTCAAGGTGGTGGACGGAGGGGTGCTGGGCCTGTCCCTGACCGGGGTCATGATGGAAGCCCGGCGGGTGATCGTGGTGGACGCGGTGCGCGGCGGCGAAGCGCCCGGCACCGTCTACCGCTTTGACTGGGATGCCCGGCCCGAGCACATCCAATACAAGGACAGCCTGCACCAGATCGACCTCATGGAGACCATGGCCCTGTTGCCGCTGTTGGGCGATCCGCCCGAAGTGGTGGTGATCGGGGTGGAGTTCGGCGACATCGACAACTACGGCCTGGAGCTTACCCCCCAGGTGGAGCAGGCGGTGGAGCCTCTTATCGAGCAGGTGCTTCTGGAACTGGAGCGGCTGGGTTATCCGGCCCAACCCGCGTTGCAACCCCGCGAGGTGACCGATGTGTTTGGCCATACCAGCCAAGATCATTGAGCTGGGCGACGACATGGCCACCGTGGAGGTGGGCGGGGTGGAACGCCGCGTGTCCACGCTTATGGTGCCTGATCTGCAATTGGGCGATTACGTGATCACCCACGCCGGTTTTGCGCTGCACAAGGTGGAGGAGGCCGACGCCCTGGCTTCCATCGATTTGCTCAGGGACCTTACCAACCGAGTCCCCCAGGAGGGGACGGGAGAATAGACATGTCCGATTTGGCCCGCAAGGAAAAGGTCTGCCAGGAACAGGATTGCCAGGACCAGTGGCAGGATCTGCCCCTGGAGGTGCGCAACCAGTGCGGCTGCTTCCTCTACTGTCCCTTTTGCGCCAATGAGATGATCACCCGCTGCAGCGCCTGCGGCGAGGTGCTCCACGACACCGGATTCAAGTATTGCCCTTATTGCGGCGGCGAGTTCGGGGGATAGCGCGGCTTCGCCACGCGGCGCTATGCTGCGTTGGCGGCTTCACTTAGACCTCGGCGTATATAAAAATACGCCTGCGGTCTGCGTTCGCCGCCGCCTTGCCTAGCACCACGTGGCTGTGCCGCAAGGATCAACCCTAATTGGTGCGACTCTTTTAAATAGCTGCTCTTAGGATCAGCGGCTCAGGCCGCTCAAGGCAAATGAGGCTGTTCGCCATGGCGAGCGGCCTCGTTGCTTTGGGGGGAAGCGGGCTAGTCCCTGAGGGCGTCCACCGGAGTAAGGGCCGCCGCCCGGCGGGCCGGGGCCAGGCCGAAGACCATGGATATGGCCAACCCCAGGAAACCGGCGCCCAGGGCCGGGCTCACGGGCAGGGCGAAATCCAGGGAGCCGAAAATCCTTATCGCCAAGGCCGCGGCCAGTCCCAGCAAGGCCCCGCCTCCGCTTCCGGCCAGGCCCAGGATGATCGCCTCGGCCAAGAACTGCCAAAGTATGTCGCGCCGCCTGGCCCCCAACGCCCGGCGCAGGCCGATTTCGGTGGTGCGCTCCTTCACTGAAATCAAAAGCACCGCCATGATGCCAACCCCGGCCACCAACAGGCTCACCGCCGCCACTCCGGTGATGGTGGCCGAGAAGACGCGGTTGGACTCCTCCCTCGCCTGGATGGTTTCCAGTTGAGTGTGAAGCTTGAAATCATCCGGTTGGCCGGTGCGCAGGTTGTGCCTCTGGCGCAGCAGGGTGGTGATATCCTGAGCCAAGGGCTCCATGACCGATTCGTCTTCGCCTCTCACCAATAACAGCCCAACGTAGCGCCTGCCGCTCAAAAGGCGGGACTGGGCGGTCTTCAGGGGCAAATAGAGCCGTTCATCCAGGTCGTTGCCGCTGGCGTCCACTCCCTTGGGCAAGAGCTCCCCCACCACCAGAAAAGGCTGCTTTTTTACTTCTATGGTGCGGCCCACCAGCGAACCGTCGCCGGCCAGGTGCTCGCGCAGGGCCGGGCCAACCACCGCCACCCGGCGGCCGGACCTCTCCTCGCGCTCGGTGAAGTAACGGCCTTCGGCCAGGCCATGGTCCTCCAGCAAGAAAATATTGGGCTGGGCGGCGATCACCAGGGCGTCGGTGGTGCCTTCCGGGCCTGACATGCGCATCAGGCGCATTTCCAGGGCAGAGGCTGCTCTGGCTCCTTCCAGGCGGGATATGGCCTCGGCGTCGGCAGGCTCCAGGGAGGAAACCTCGCCGGTGGTGCGGCTGCGCAGCCCGGTGAAGGCGCGTTTGGCCGAGTGTATGGAGATCAAGTTGGTGCCCAGGGCGGTAATGCGCGCCAGCACTTGGTTGCGGGTGCCTTGGCCCACCGCCACCATCACCACCACCGCGGCCACGCCCACCAACAGGCCACCGGCGGCCAGGGAGGCGCGCAGGCGATGCCCCCACAGCCCATCCCAGGCGGCGGCCATCAGGCGGCGGGTGCGAGGAGCAATCATCTGAGGGCCTCCACCGGGTGCAGGCCGGCCGCCTTTTTGGCCGGGGCCACCCCGAACAACAGGCCCACCCCCGCGCTGAATCCCAGGGCCCACAAAAAGCCCGTGGGGCTGAAGGCGGTGGGAATGGCCAAGAGCCAAGTAGCCAGGTAGGAGAGCAGCAGGCCCACCAACAGGCCGCAGACTCCTCCGGCGGCCGCCACTATAAGCGACTCCATGAGTATCTGATAGAGGATGTCGCGGCGCCTGGCCCCCACCGCCCGCCGCACCCCGATTTCGTAGGCCCGCTCGCTCACCGCCACCAGCATGATGTTCATGATCACCACTCCGGAGACGAACAGGCTCACCGCGCTGACAAAGGTGAGCATGGCCACCAGGGAGCGGCTTTGCCTGGTGATGAGCTTCATCAGTTCGTCGGGGGTGATGATGAGGAAATCGTCGGGCACTCCCGGCAACAGGGAGTGGTTCTCGCGCAGGACGTTGGTGACCTCGGTCTTGACCTCCTCCACCCGGGAGGCGTCGGTCATGGTGACTCGCATGCCGCTGAGCTTGTCGTCGCGGCTCAGGCGCTTGGTGGCCGTGGACAGCGGCACCAGGATAATGTCGTCGCGGTCGCGCCAGCCGCTGGACCCCTTGGATTTCAGCACCCCCACCACGATGAAGGGAGTGCGCCCGATTCTGAGGCGGCGGCCCACCGGGTCGACGTCGCCAAAAAGCTCGCGCACCACGGTGGTGCCCAAAACGGCCACCCGGGCGCTCTGCCTGATGTCGGTGAGGCTGACGAAGCGGCCTTGGAGCAAGGGCCAGTTGCGGGCCGCGGCCCAGCCCGGCGTGGCGCCCCGCACCCTGGTGTTGGTGTTGTTGCCGCCGGCGGTCACCTGGGTGCGGGCCACGTTCTTGTGGGGCACCACGTGGGCCACCCCGTCCACCTGGGAAATGGACGCGGCGTCCTGGGGAGTCAGGGTAATCGCCCGCTTCATTCCCCGGCGCACCCCCAGGCGGCCTCCGCCCGAGGAGATGTAAAAGGCGTCAGCCCCAAAGCCCATGGAGGCCATGCGGCTGGACACCACCTGCTGAGCTCCCTGGCCTATCTGATGAATCACGGTGAGCGAGGCGATGCCGATGATCAGGCCGATCATCATGAGGGCCGCGTAGGAGCGAAAGGCCCAAAGGGAGATGACGGCCGTCTTCAGCAGGCGCCAGGCCAGGCTCACTTGGCGGCTTCCTTGAGGGTTTGCAGTTGCTGAAGGGCCACGGTGGGTTCAGCCACGGGCTCGTCGCTGACCACCTTGCCGTAGACCACTCGTAGCAGGCGGCGGCACATGCAGCCCACGGCCGTGTCGTGGGTGACCAGCACGATGGTGCGCCCTTCGGCGTGCAGCCCCTGCAAGATGGAGATGATCTCCAGGGAAGAGCGCTGGTCAAGGTTTCCGGTGGGCTCGTCGGCGAAGATCACCTCCGGATCGTTGACCAAAGCCCGGGCGATGGCCACCCGTTGGCACTCGCCGCCGCTCATCTCGCCGGGGCGGTGGTGCAGGCGGTGCTCCAGGCCCACCCGGCCCAGGGCCCGGCGGGCCCGCGCATTGGCGTCCTCGGGAAAGTGTCCGGCATAGGTGAATGGCAGGAGTACGTTGTCCAGGGCGGTGGATTTGGGCAGCAGATGGAAGGCCTGGAACACGAAGCCCAGCTTGTCGTTGCGCAGACGGGCCAGCTCATCGTCGCTCAGGGAGGAAACCTCGATGCCGTCCAGGCGGTAGGAGCCTCCCGTGGGGCGGTCCAGCAGGCCCAGGATGTGCAGCAGGGTGGACTTGCCCGAGCCCGAGGGGCCCATGATGGCCAGGAACTCGCCCTCGCGCACGTGCAGGTCGATGCCCAGGAGCACCGGGGTCTCCACCTTGCCCCGGTAATAGGTCTTGGTGATGCCCTTTAGCTTGATCACCGCTGGCCTCAGCGACCCCCGCCGGGCTTGGCAGCGGTAAGGGGGGCGCTCATGGGGATGATCACGGTTTCGCCTTCCTTCAGGCCGTCGGTGATCTCCGCGCGCAGGTTTTCAATCCAGCCCACCTGTACCGTCTGAAGGATGACTTGGCCGTCCCGGCGCACGTAGACCATGGTTTTGCCGCCCTTGCGGCGGATGGCCGGGGCCGGGATGAGAAGCACGCCCCTGCGCACCCCGGCGACGATGCTCACCGTGGCGGTCATTTCAGGCTTGAGCTGGTCCCGGTAGTCGCCCAGGATCTTGATGGTCACCGGGTAGTAGACCACGTCGTCCACGATCTTGGCCGAGGGCTGTATGGCATCCACCGAGCCCATGAACTTCTTGTCCGGGTAGGCGTCCACCGTGAAAAAGGCATTTTGGGCCAGCTTGACCAGGCCGATGTCGGTCTCGTCCACGAAGTCGTCCACCTGTAGGCGGGCCAGGTCCACGATAGTGATGAAGGTGGGGGCGCTCAGGCTGGCCGCCACGGTCTCGCCCTCCTGGGTGGACACGCTGGAGACCACCCCGTCAATGGGGGCCCGGATGGTGGAGTAGTTCAGGTTGACCTGGGCGGTGACCAGCTTGGCCTGGGAGGCGGCCAGATCGGCCTGGGCCACCTTTACGTCCTGCAGATAGCTGTGCTGCACCTGGTTGAGCTTGGCCGTGGCCGCGGTGAGGCGGGCCTGGGCCACCAGGTGCTTTTCCCGGGCCCGGTCCAGGGCGTCCTGGGCCACCAGGTCGCTGGTGCGCATCTTTTGCTGACGGTCAAAGTCCAGGGTGGTCAGGTCCAGGGTGGCCTTGGCTTCGGTAAGCTCGGCCTGGGTCCGTGCTACCTCCTTGGGGCCTGTGGTTTTTACCCTTTCCAGGCGGGCCTTGTCGGCGTTCAGCTCGGCCTGGGCCTGACGCAGTCTGGCCTCCAGGTCCTCATGCTCGATCAGGGCCACCACCTGGCCGGCCTTGACCGGCTGGCCGATGCTGACCAATAGCTTTTCCACCCGGCCGCTTACCCTGGCCCCCACCTTGACCTCGGCCCCCACCTGGGGCTTCACCGTGCCGGTGGATACGACCATGCGCCGGATGGGGCCGCGCTTTACCTGGTACTCCTTACCCTGGATTTGCAGGCCCTGGTCACTTCGGGGCCACCAAGCCCACAGCCCCCCGGCCAAGGCCAGGACCACCACCAAAGCCACCGCCCATTTCAGCCACTTGGCTTTTCCCAAGACCCGCTCCCTGTAAGAGGATGCCGATTTTTCATGATTTTATAGCACGCCGGATGGAACCGCTACTTGCCCGCGCCGACCCCCGGCGCGGAAAGCCCGGCAGGGCCCTGGGAGGGTACGATCACCGTGACGCTGCCGATTAGGCTCATCAAAAGCACCATGCCCACCACCGACAGCAGAACGCAGGTGGCTGCCTGGAGAAAGCTGAAGCCCGCCGTCGCCCGTAGGGCGAAATATAGAGTCACGAAAAAATATACGTAAACCAGGACCATAAGGGCGTCCTGGTATCCCGGCAAAAAGGGCAGGATCACTGCGATGAGCTTGATGCCCAGGCAGTAGCAGATCACGCGCAAAAAGCCGGCTGCGTTCAAGGGGTTGCGCATGATGTGGTGGCCGATGGTGTAGACCAGGCCGATGAAGATCAAGTCCACCACCAGGCGGGTGGCCAGGCCCCAGGCCACGGCCCCCAGGGGGAATCCGGCGATCAGCGCGGCCAGAGAGGCCAGCACATGGACCCAAGCCAGGAACATGAGAGGAGTGGCCAAATCGCCCCGGTTGTCCATTTGGGCGAAAAAGGCCCTCGGCTTGAAGGACGCGGCCATGGCCACCGGCAAAAAGGTGCCCGGACGCCGCCAATCGAAATCCTTGACCATCTGTGACATATTCGGCCTCCCGGCGAACTTGACTTCTGGAGGCACGCTAAGCCATGGGGCTCCCCCTGTCAAGCGGGGGAACCGGTCCTAACACCATTGCTAATCTTGGTATTTAGCTTACGCAGATGCTATATTATCATTTGGAATGATCGCTTGGTCCGCGTGACTTCCCAGGGAGTAGGTAATTGATATCCCGCTTGGGCTTGGCAATCTTGTCGATGGTCTTGGTGCTCGGCGCGACCGCCTCTCCTGCCCAGGCGTTCGTTGACACCGCGCAACGTCTCTACACCGCGCACCTCCGAAGCGAAGCCACTCGCCTGGACGACTTTTCGGACCATCCGCCCGAAAGGGGCATGGGATGGCGGATATACCGCCAGACCGACATGGTTCCCCTCTTGACCGATGAGATGATTCGCGACGAGCATCTGGTGGAGGTGGAGGCCTTTGGCCACACCACCACCACCGTGCTGCCCCTGCTTTCCGCCCAGATGTATCTGCTCTACAGCCGGGCCCTGCATCGTCACCTGCAAGCCGCCGAGGCCGAGCAAAAGAGCCGCGTCTACCACCAACTGCCCGGGCCGGGCATCCCCTTGATGCTCAAGCTTCTCTTCCCGGGCTACGTGGAGCAGGAGGGCGCGGTGGGCCTGTTGCAGGGCCAGGGGTTCCGGACGCCCTCGGGGCGGGCCGCCGGCATCTTGGGCTGGCTGTTCGAGGACGAGGGCGTGTTCTCGGGCAACGAGTGGAACTGGGAAAACTTCCTGCCCCGCATCCTCTCGGTCACCGCCTTGATCGTGGTTGGCCTCTTGTTCATCGAGTTCTTGCGTTTCCTGGTGCTCCTGGGAATACGCTCCATCGGCAATGCCGACCGCAAGCAGCACTAAAACCGGGCAAAAAAATGGGGCGAGCCCGCCCGGCCCGCCCCAATGCCGCTAGCGGCGGCCTACTTCTCGAAGTGATCCTCTTTGAGATAAGGATTGACCCGCCCGCACTTGGGGCACAGGTAGTAGTTCTTTTTGTGCAGGGCGTCTTCCAACTTCTCAAAGGGGGTCTGGGCGTATTCCGGCGCCAGGATTTCGTTGCCGCAGTCTTCGGTTTTACATTTGACGTAAATGGCCATGTGCCCACTCCGGTTTAGGGTTGTGTGCGCGCCCGGCTGGGCGTTAAGTAATAATATATGCCTCTGACGATAGCACCTGCCTATGGTTGTTTGCCCGGCCCGTTTCTGTCAAGTAAAAACCCTCAAGTCCTTTGGATTAAAGCAGTTGTAGCATCCGGCCTTCCTTGACAAGCAGGGGGGCTCGCCGTAATATGCATAGTTCAATTGCGATAACCCCCGCGTGGGGTTGACGCGGGTAACCATTTAATTTGCCGTAGTTATTCTCGGTAGACCCTTGACGGAACCAAAAGCGGGATTCATGGCGGAGACCATCCCCCACAACAGCGGCCCCCAGGACCTCCTGGCCGCCTACGACTATGAGCTGCCCCCGGAGCTCATAGCCCAGGCCCCGGCCCGGCGGCGGGCGCAGGCCCGGCTTCTGCATCTTCCCCGGCATCAGGGGCAGGCGGGCCACCACCGGGTGGCCTCTCTCACCCGCCTACTGAGGGCCGGCGACCTGTTGGTGCTCAACGACACCAGGGTGGTTCCGGCCCGCCTCATGGCCGCCAAGCCCAGCGGCGGGCGGGTGGAGATTTTGCTGTTGTCCCCGGCCCAGCCCCACAAGCGCCTGGGGGACGGCCGCGAGGTGCACCAGTGCCTGTTGCGCTCCCACAAGACCCTGGCTCAGGGCGTCCGCCTGCGTCTGAGCGGCGAGCCAGAGGTCTGGGTGCGAGTGCTGGAGCGTAGTGAGCGGGGCAAGGCCCTGGTGGAGTTTCCCGCCTCGGCCCTCAAGCTGGCCACCGACAGGGGGGCCACGCCGCTGCCGCCCTACATCAAGCGGCCCCAGGGGCCGAACGCGGACGACGCTTCACGCTACCAGACGGTATACGCGGCCCATCCCGGAGCCGTGGCCGCCCCCACCGCGGGCCTGCACCTGAGCCGGGAGCTCTTGGCCGCCCTGGCTCGCCGGGGGGTGGGACACACCCACCTGACCTTGCACGTGGGCTACGGCACCTTTGCCGAGCCCGACCCGGCCCAGTTGGCCGCCGGGCGACTGCACTCGGAGTGGGTGGAGATATCCCCCGAGGCGGCGCTGGCCGTGGCCAGGGCCAAAAAGCGGGGAGGGCGGGTCATCGCCGTGGGCACCACCAGCCTGCGCTCCCTGGAGTGGCGTCCCGGCCCCGGCGGGGTGCCCCAGCCCGGAGCCGGATGGTGCGATCTGCTCATCGCGCCGGGCCACGATTTACGGGTGGCCGATGGACTGATAACCAATTTTCATCTGCCCCGCACCACCTTGCTCATGCTGGTGGCCACCTTGGCCGGGCGCGAGCGGGTGCTGGCCGCCTATAGGGAGGCCATGGCCCGAAGCTATCGTTTTTATAGCTACGGCGACGCCATGCTGATAATCTGATGGCGCGTTTGAGCTTTGAAATATCGGCCACCAGCGGGCGGGCCCGCACCGGTCGCCTGCACACCCGCCGCGGGGTGGTGGACACCCCGGCCTTCATGCCGGTGGGCACCCAGGGCACGGTGAAGGGGCTTTTGCCCGAGGAGGTGTCGGGCCTGGGGGCCCAAATGATCCTGGGCAACACCTACCACCTGCTGCTCAGGCCGGGGGTGAAGACGGTGGCCGATTTGGGCGGGCTGCACCGCTTCATGAACTGGCCGGGGTCCATCCTCACCGACAGCGGCGGTTTCCAGGTGTTTTCCCTGAGCGGCCTGCGCAGTCTGGACGAGCAGGGGGCCAGCTTCCGCTCCCACTTGGACGGCCAACTGCTGCGCATGACCCCCGAATCGGTGATCGAAGCCCAACAGATGCTGGGCTCGGACATCATGATGGTTTTGGATGAATGCCCCCCGCCCGGCTCGCCCCGGGAGTATTTGGCCGATTCCCTGGAGCGCGACGCCCGTTGGGCGGCCCGCGCCCTGGCCGCGCGCACCGATAAAGGGGGCGCATTGCTGGGAATAGTGCAGGGTGGGGTGTATAGTGACCTGCGAGCCCGCAGCGTGGAGCTGTTGGCTGCCTTGGAACTGGACGGATACGCCTTGGGCGGCCTCAGTGTGGGCGAACCCAAACCCCGTATGATGGAGGTTATCGACGGCACCGTGCCCCAGTTACCGGACGGCAAACCGGTATATCTCATGGGCGTGGGCGAGCCGGCCGATTTGGTGCGTTGCGTGGGCTTGGGGGTGGACATGTTCGATTGCGTGCTCCCCACCCGCATGGCCCGCACCGGAACCTTGCTGACCTCCAAGGGGCGGCTGAACCTGCGCAACAGCCGGTTCAAGGACGACCCCAGGCCGGTGGAGGAGGGCTGCGGGTGCCCCACCTGCCGCCATTACAGCCGGGCGTACCTGCGTCATTTGGTCATGGCCAAGGAGTTGTTGGCTTATCGCTTGAATACGGTGCACAACTTGCACTACATTCTTCAGTTGATGGCCGGGCTGCGCCGGGCCATCGCAGAGAATAAATACGAGATTTACGCTCGCCAGGTGCTTGCGGGGCTGGAGCCCTCGGGCCAGGAGCGGGCGGCGTTAACCTAGGGAGGATAAGATGTTAGATTGGTTGACCACGGGCACCGCCTGGGCTATGGGCGGTGGGCAGCAGAGCGCCAGCGGTGGCGAAAGCGCCGGCGGTTTGGGCGGACTTCTCTCCGGCCCCATCCCCATGCTCGTACTGATGTTCGTGATTTTCTACTTCCTGCTCATCCGGCCCCAGCAGAAGAAGGCCAAGGCCCACAAGGCCATGCTGGCCAACATCCACAAGGGCGACAAGATTCTGACCAACGGCGGGATCTACGGCCGCGTGACCGGTCTGGACGACCAGAACCTGACTTTGGAGATCGCTCCCCAGGTCCGCATCAAGGTCAGCCGTGGGCACATCGCCGGTGTGGTCGGCGCTGGCGGCGCTCCGCCGGCTCCCCCGGCCAAGAAGTAACCGCAAGCTGAAATTGGTTTCGCCCATCTCCGGCCCAACCGGCCGGGGAGGGAATCTGCTGCGTTAGGAGTTCACCTTGCCTAAGAACTTCTTTATGAAGTCCACCCTGGTGGCTGTGGTCGTCATTTTGGCCCTGCTTTACCTGGTGCCCACCATAGGAGGCGGCAAACTGCCTGCCTGGTGGACCAACACCTTGCCCAGCGACCGCGTTCGCCTGGGCCTGGACCTGCAGGGGGGAATGCACTTGATCCTGGAGGTGGAGACCCAGAAAGCGGTTGCCGCCTCCGTGGAGCGCTCCAGCCAGGAGCTGCAGCGCAAAATACAAGATGACAACATTCGCGCCATTCGCCCCCAGGCCGGTAAAGACAACACCATCAGTTTGGTCTTGCTGCACAACAACGACCGGGCCAAGCTGGAGGACCTGGTAAAGCGGGATTATCCCGACTACGCCGTGGCTTCCAGCCGCACCTTGGAGGACGGCAAGATCCAGATGATCTTGCAGCTCACCGCCAAGGCGGCCAAGCACATCGCCGAGCAGGCCTCCACCCAGGCCCTAGAAACCATCCGCAACCGCGTGGACCAGTTCGGGGTGAGCGAGCCGGAGATTCTGCCCCAATCCGAGGGGCGCATCCTCATCCAGCTGCCGGGCGTCAAGGACCCCCAGCGGGCGGTGGCCCTAATCGGCAAGACCGCCCAGCTGGAGTTCAAGCTGGTCGACGACTCGGTGAACCCCGCCACGGTGACCAAGGCCACCTTGCCTCCGGGCGACGAGATCTTGGATATGTACCGGCGCGACCATGCCAGCGGCCGGGTGGACAAGGAGCCCATTGTGGTGCACCGCCGGGTGGCCATGACCGGGGCCACCATCACCGACGCCCGGGTGCAGATGGACTCCCAGTACAACCAGCCCTACGTCTCGGTGGCCTTTGACCGGGCCGGGGCCCGCCAGTTCGCCGACATCACCACCCGCAACGTGAAAAAGCGCCTGGCCATCATCCTGGACGGCAAGGTGCAGTCGGCTCCGGTAATCCAGGAGCCCATCACCGGCGGCGAGGCCCGCATCTCCGGCGACTTCACCATGGAAGAGGCCAGGGATCTGGCCGTGGTGCTGCGCTCGGGCGCGCTGCCCGCTCCGGTGAAGATCCTGGAAGAGCGCACCGTGGGCCCCAGCCTGGGTCAGGACTCCATCGACAAGGGACTGCTGTCCATGGTGGTGGGCTTCTGCCTGGTGGTGGCGTTCATCCTGCTCTATTATCGCTTGGCCGGTGTGTTCGCCAACCTGGCGCTGCTGTTAAACCTGGTGATCATCACCGGGGCCCTGGCCGCCTTCCAGGCGACCCTGACCCTGCCGGGCATAGCGGGCATCATCCTGACCATCGGCATGGCGGTTGACGCCAACGTGCTGATCTTCGAGAGGGTGCGTGAAGAGCTGAGGATGGGCAAGACGCCCTTCGCGGCGGTGGAGGCGGGTTACGGCAAGGCGACCCTGACCATTTTGGACGCCAACATCACCACCCTGATCGCGGCCCTGGTGTTGTTCCAGTTCGGAACCGGGCCCATCCGCGGCTTCGCGGTGACGCTGACCATAGGTATCGCCTCGTCGTTGTTCACGGCCATCACCTTCACCAGGTTGCTGTTTGACCTTTACCTGCACCAGTTCAGGCCCCGGCGGCTTCTGATCTAGGGTGGAGCACCCATGGAATTTATAAAGCCGAACGTAAACATAAATTTTGTTGGCAACCGTGTTAAGGCCTACATCGTCAGCGGCCTGCTGATTTTGTTGACCGTAGTCAGCCTTTTAATCCACGGTGGCCCCAACTACGGCATCGACTTCGCCGGCGGCATCCTGGTGCAGGTGCGCTTCACTCAGCCCACCGACGCCGCGGACATAAAGAAGGCCTTGGCGCCCCTAGGCATGGACCAGTCCCTGGTGCAGGGCTTTGGAGACAAGAAGAACAACGAGTTCCTCATCCGCAACGAGCGTTCCGGGCTCGAACTGCAAGGCCTGAGCGACCGGGTCCGCACAACCCTGGCCAAGACCTACGGCAAAGGCAAGGTGGAGGTGCGCCGGGTGGAGATGGTGGGCCCCAAGGTGGGCAAGGACCTTCGCGAGAAGGCCCTGCTGGCCATCTTCTACGCCATCATCATGATCGCGGTGTACATCTCCGGGCGCTTTGAGCAGAAGTGGGGCTTGGCCGCGGTGATGGCCGGTGTATTGGTGGGGGCCACCCTGCTGGTGCAGGCCCTGATCACCGCCATGGGGGGCGAAGAGGGCATCGCCATGGTGTTGCTCATCCTCACCGCCTTGGTGGTGACGGTGGGCGCCTGCTGGCTTCTGAAGCTGCGCTACGCCTTGGGCGCCATCGTGGCCTTGATCCACGACGTGGTCATCACCGTGGGTGTGTTCAGCCTGCTGGACAAGGAATTCACCCTGGCCACCGTGGCTGCCCTGCTGACCATCATCGGTTACTCGCTCAACGACACCATCATCGTCTACGACCGCATCCGCGAGAACCTGAAGAAGTCGGGCAAGCAACCCTTGGGCGAGACCATCAACGCCTCCATAAACCAGACCCTCAGCCGCACCATTCTGACCTCGGGCACCACTCTGCTGGTGCTGGCGTGTCTGTTCATCCTGGGTGGCGGGGTTATCGAGGACTTCGCCCTGGCCCTGCTGGTCGGCGTGGTGGTGGGCACCTATTCCTCCATCTTCGTGGCCAGCCCGGTGCTTTTGCTGCTGCCCGAAGGACGGCCCATGGTCATCCGGCGCTCCGAACCGGCCAGGGCCGCAGCGGTCCGCCCGGAGCCGTTGGCCGCGCAAGCCGCCCCCACCCAGGTCAGCGCCGGCAAGGCCGCCAGCGCGGCCAGGCAAAAGCGGAGCAAAAAATCGGGTCGTAAGGGTAAACGACGCTAAAGCCCCCCTTTGGGGCTTGCTTGTGCCGGCCTTGCCCGGCTAAGTTGAAGGCATGGGCCGAATCATAACCATAGCCAACCAAAAGGGTGGGGTGGGTAAAACCACCACCGCGGTGAATCTCGCCGCGTGCCTGGCCTCGGCCGGGCAATCCACCCTCTTGGTTGACTGCGACCCCCAGGGCAACGCCACCAGCGGCCTGGGGGTCGCTCTTGATGCCGGCAGCCCCACCCTGTACCACGTCATGATCGGCCAGGTTACCGCCCGTGAGGCGGTGCAGCCCACCACCCTGGAAAACCTGCACCTGTTGGGTTCGGACGTGAACCTGTTCGGGGCGGAGGTGGAACTGGCCGGGTCGGCGGGGCGCGAGCGTCTGTTGGCCACGGCCTTGTCTCCTTTAACTTCCAGTTATAGCTATATTTTGCTGGATTGTCCCCCCTCCCTGGGCCTGTTGACCCTCAACGCCCTCACCGCCTGCCATGGGGTGTTGATCCCCTTGCAGACCGAGTATTACGCCTTGGAGGGGCTCACCCAACTGCTGCACACCATCGCCAGGGTGCGCCGCACCCTGAACGTGGGGCTTCAGGTGGAGGGCATCCTGCTGACCATGTACGACCAACGCAACAACCTTTCCCATCAGGTGGCCGACGACGTGCGGGGCCATTTCAAGGGAATGGTTTACGAAACGGTGGTGCCGCGCAACGTGCGGCTTTCCGAGGCGCCCAGCCACGGCCTGCCGGTGATACTCTACGATGCCCGTTGCGCCGGGGCCCAGAGCTACCTGGCCCTGACCCAGGAAGTCATGGACGGCCCCCGCAGCAATTCGGGAGCGCCGGAGGAGGGCCAGGCGGCATGAGCGACCAGACCTTTGACAAGAAGAAGCCGCTGCGCCGCAAGGTGCCGGCTTTGGGACGAGGACTGGCCGCATTGTTGGGTGACGACGATTATCCCGGTGGAGGACTGGCCACCGAACCGGGGCCCGGCGAACGGGTGGTGGAGTTGCCCATCGAGCGCCTGGAGCCCAACCCCTATCAGCCGCGCCGCATTTTCGACGGCGACGCCCTCAAGGCCCTGGCAGAGTCCATCGCCGAGCACGGGGTGTTGCAGCCGTTGGTGGTGCGGCCGGTGGACCAGGGCTATCAGCTCATCGCCGGGGAGCGCCGCCTCAGAGCCAGCCAGTTGGCGGGTCGCTTGTCGGTGCCGGTGGTGGTGCGCCGGGCCACGGACCAACAGGCCCTGCTCCTGGCCCTTTTGGAGAACCTGCAGCGCGAGGACCTGAACCCCCTGGAAGAGGCCCACGCCTACCGCCGCTTGGCCGGTGATTTTCAGCTCAACCAGGAGGAGATCGCCAGGGGGGTGGGGCGCGACCGCTCCACCGTGGCCAACAGCCTGCGCCTTCTGAAGCTCCCGGTGGAGATGCAAAAGGATCTGGCCGCCGGGCTCTTGACCGCCGGGCACGCCCGGGCCCTGCTGTCGTTGGGCAACGAAGCGGCCATGCGCGCCGCCCGCGACGAGATCGTGACCAAGGGGCTTTCGGTGCGCGCCGCCGAGGCCCTGGTCAAGAAGATGTCCATGGAGCCCGCGCCTCCAAAGGCCCCCACCCAGGAAGAGGTGCAACTCACCAGCCTGGCCGAAGACCTGCGCTATCGCCTGGGCGCCCCGGTGGAGATTAAGCGCAAGGGCAAGAAGGGGGTCATCACCATCCGCTTTTCCTCCAACAAGGAGCTGGAGCGGCTGCTGGAGCTTTTCAATAGTTAGTCCCGTCTCATGCGCCTGGTTATCGACGGATACAATCTGATCCACACCGTGCCCGAGCTGGCCTTCGCCTCGGACAAGGGCCAGGGCCGCGAGGCCCTCATGGAGGCCCTGCGCCTCTACCGCAAAAAACGCCCCCAGAACAAAGTGCGAGTGGTGTTCGACGGCGGGGTGACTCCCGGCGGGGACAAAGAGCGCCTGGCCGGCACGCCGGTGCGTTTCTCCGGTTCCGATCGCTCGGCCGATGACGTGATCGCCGCCCTGGCCGCCAAGGAGGGCGGCGGCATCACCGTGGTGACCAGCGACCGGGAGCTGGCCGGACGCTGCCGGGTGCACGGCGCGGTGGTGCTCAGCTCCGAGGAGTTCGGCAACCGTTTGTTGGAGGTGGCGCTGGGATTGCCTCCCACGGGGGAGGGGGGCGACGACGGCTGGGACTTTACCACCAAAAAGAGGGGGCCGGCCAAGCGCCTGCCCAAGGCTGAGCGCAAGAAAGCCAGGCGCAAGGGACGCTTATAGCCGGATTAGCGCCAGCCGTGCTCCTGACCCGCCTTTAGGCGGCCGATGTTTTCGCGGTGTTTGTACAGGACCAGCAAGGTCATCACGGTGGCCATGACCATAAAGGCCGGCGGTGCTTCGGCCACCCAGAGCCAGCCCACCGAACTGCCGCAGCCCACCATGGAACCCAATGACATGTGCTTGCTGAAGATGGCCAAGAGGATAACCACCAGGCCGGTGGCCAGACCGGCCATGGGGGCCAGGCCCAGGAGCACGCCCAGGAAGGTGGCCACGCCCTTGCCGCCTCGAAAGCTCAGGTACACCGGCCAGCAGTGGCCCACGAAGGCGGCCAGACCCACCGCCCCGGCCCACCAGGGGGTTAGCCAGTAGTCGGCCAGCAGGGCGGGGCCCAGGCCCTTTCCGATGTCCAACAGGAGAGTTAGCACTCCGGCGGCCCTGCCTGCCTGACGGGCCACATTGGTGGCCCCTATGTTTCCGGAGCCTCCTTGGCGGGGATCGGGCCCACCGATGGCGCGGCTCACCACGAGCCCGAAGGGCACCGCGCCCAAAAGATATCCCGCTATTATCAAGGCCAGCCCCGCGAGGATCATGCGCTTAAATCTCTCCTTTTGCCTGCACTTACGCGCGGGCTTGTCAGCTATTGGGCATAAGTGTATTCTCTTTTAAACAAGGAGGCAAGCTTGCGCATCTGTGTTATCGACGGCCAGGGCGGCGGTATAGGCAGCGTCATCATCCGGCGGCTCAAGGAAGAGTATGCCGAAACGGTGGAGGTGCTGGCCTTGGGCAGCAACGCCATTGCCACCGCCCAAATGATGAAGGCCGGCGCCAACAGGGGCGCCACCGGCGAAAACGCCATCCTGGTAACCATTAGAGACGCCGACGTGATCATCGGACCCATCGGCATCGTCTTGGCCAACTCCATGATGGGTGAGATAACCCCGGCCGTGGCCGCAGCCGTGGCCTCCTGCCGGGCCCGCAAATTCCTCCTGCCCCTAACCCAGGAAAACGTGGAAGTGGCCAGCGTGGCCCGAGAGCCATTACCCCACCAAGTGGACCACATCGTGCAGGTCCGCCTTAAGGAGATGTTTTCCAATGTGTGAAGCAACAGCCTACCTGCTCAACAAAAGCGGTCAGGAAGAGCTGTACCTGGCCGACGTCGACCTCATCGAACCCCAGGAGGACGGCACCCTTCGGCTGGTATCCATCTACGGCGAGCAAAAAACCCTGGCCGGGCGCATCAAATCCATGTCCCTGGTCAACCACCGGGTAGTGCTGGCCGAAAGGTAAGACGACCAAACATTCAAGGGAGGAACCATGGCCGACCAAGCCGCCATCGAAAAGGTGGTGGGTGACCTGCATTGGCTGGGCCACGACAGCTTTCGGCTGGACCGGCCCCAGGGCGCCATCTACTTCGACCCTTACGAGTTGACCGGGGGACCCCAGGCCTCCTTGATCTTGATCAGCCACGATCACTTCGACCACTGCGTGCCCGAAGACGTGGCCAAGATCCAGGGCGAGAACACGGTGATCCTCACCGAGGCCGACAGCGCGGACAAGCTCTCGGGCAAGGTGAAGGCCCTGGTGCCCGGTCAGAAGGTCACCTTGGGCGACCTCACCGTGCAGACGGTGCCCGCCTACAACCTGAACAAGGAGTTCCATCCTAGGGATAACGGCTGGCTGGGGTTCATCCTCACCGTGGACGGGGTGAGCATCTACCACGCCGGTGACACCGACTACATTCCGGAGATGGAGCACCTGCACGTGGACGTGGCCCTGTTGCCGGTGAGCGGCACCTACGTGATGACCGCCGAAGAGGCGGTGGCCGCGGCCCAGGTCATCGGACCCAAGCTGGCCATCCCCATGCACTATGGGGCCATCGTGGGCGACGAGAGCGATGCCCAGCGCTTTGCCAAGGCCCTGGAAGGCGTAGTGCCGGTGCGCATCCTGCCCAAGGAAGGCTAGCCGCTTGCCCGGCGGCGGGCCCTTGCCCTTGCCCGCGGCCGGGCAGCGTTCTTGGGACGCCCTTTGTCTGGGGCTAAACGCCTCGGACCATCTCTGCCTTATCCCCCGCTATCCCAGTCGGGGGAGCAAGATTCGTATGCGCCGCATGGTCAACTCCGGCGGTGGCCAGGCGGCCCCCGCCGCCTGCGCCCTGGCCCGCCTGGGCCACCGGGTTAGCTATGCCGGGGCGGTGGGCGACGACGAGACCGGGCGTCTGGCCGGTCCCCGCCTGGCCGAGTTCGAGGTGGACCTGGGCGGCCTGGTGGTCAAGCCCGGCGCGCACAGCCAGGAGGCCTTCATCCTGGTGGAGGAGGGGGGCGGCGAGCGCACCATAGTCTGGACCAGGGACGAGGCCTGCCGCCTGGAGCCCGGCGATCTGGACCGCGCCCAGATCGCTTCCTGCCGCTTGCTGCACCTGGACGGCCACTTTGTGGAGGCCGGCCTGGAGGCCGCGCGCATCGCCCGCGCCGCCGGGGCAGTGGTCACCCTGGACGCCGAAAGGGTGCGGGACGGCACCGCCGAACTGGTTAGCCTGTGCCACGTGGTGATGGGAGACAGCGGCTTTGCCCAGCGCCTAACCGGCCGGGACGACCCCATGGTGGCCCTGCGGGAACTGGCCGCCATGGGGCCGCTGTGGGCGGGGCGCACCGTGGGCGAGCGCGGGGCTCAGATGCTGGCCGATGGCGAGTTCTTGGAGCACCCCGGCTTCGCGGTGGAGGCGGTGGACACCACCGGGGCGGGCGACGTGTTTCACGCGGGCATGGCCCACGCCATCCTGGAAGGGCAGGGGCCCCGGCAGGCCCTGGCCACGGCCTGCGCCCTGGCCGCCATCAGCGTGACCGCCCTGGGCGGGCGCACCGCCCTGCCCGGCCGCGCCGGGCTCATCGCCTTTCTGAACGACCGCCGGTCATGAGGTGGTTTTGGCTGGCTTTGGCCGCGGCCTTTTTTCTGGCCACCGGCGACTACCTGACCAAACGCTACTTCAGCGACTTGCCGGTGGGGCAGCTTATCCTGGTGCGTCTCACCGGCCTGGCTCCGGTGTGCCTTGCGGTGCTGCTCCTGGCCCCCATGCCGGACATCCAGCCGTCTTTTTACTGGGCCGCCGGTCTGGCCCTGCCCGCCGAGGTGGGGGCCCTGTTCCTTTATTTAAGGGCCATCCAAGTGTCGCCCCTGGCCCTGACCATGCCCTTCATGGCCTTTACGCCCTTGTTCGTCATCGGCACCGGTTGGCTGTTTCTGGACGAGCTGCCGAATGCTTCCGGCTTGGCCGGTCTGTTGCTGGTGGTGATCGGGCCTATGCTTTGAACCTGCACCATGTCCGCCGGGGCTGGGCCGCTCCGCTGTTGGCGGTGACCAAGGAGAAGGGCTCCCTGCTGATTTTGGCGGCGAGCGCCATGTATGGATACACCCTCACCCTGGCCAAGGTGGCCCTCATCGCCTCGGGACCTTGGTTCATGGCCTCGGCCTATCCCTTGCTGTTGTCCGCGGCCTTTGTGGCGGTGCTGGCCGCCCGGCGGCAACTGGGCTGGGACTGGGTGCGCCGGCCTTGGCCCGCCCTGGGGGTGGGGCTGTGCATGGCGGCCATGCTGGTGTGCCACTACTGGTCCCTGGTCCAGGCCCCGGCCGCCTACATGATCGCGGTCAAGCGCCTGAGCATCATCATGGCGGTGCTTTATGGCGGGGTGTTCCTGAAGGAGGCGCGCCTGGCCCAGCATCTCATGGCCTCCGGCCTCATGGTGGCCGGCGCGGTGGTCATCCTGCTGCTGGGCTGAAGGCGTTTCCCGGGCTGGCCGGGCCTAAACCTGGCGGTCGCCCAAAATCTTGGCCAGCTTGCTCATGGAACTGCCCGGCCCCATGGCGATGAGGGTGTCACCCACCTCGACCACCGTGGACGCCGGGGGGTTGAAGTGCATGTTGCCGTCGGCTTTCTTGACCGCCAGCACGATGAGGTCCAGCTTTTGGCGGATGCCCGAGTCCTTGAGGCTCACCCCGGCCAATTCGGCCTGGGCTCCCACGGTCAGCTCCTCCATGCGCAGGGGCTGCGCGGTGGTGCTGTGGAAGGTGAGGTCGATGAAGTCGGCCACCGAGGGGCGGATCACGGTCTGGGCGATGCGCCGGGCTCCGATGAAATAGGGGCTCACCACCTTGTCCGCCCCGGCGTGCTTGAGTTTGCGCTCGCTGCCCGGCTCGGTGGCCCGGGCGATGATGAAGATGTCCGGCCGCATGTCTTTGGCGGTGAGCACGATGTACACGTTGTCCGCGTCCGAGCTGACCGTGGCGATGAGCCCCTGGGCGCGCTCCACCCCGGCGGCCAGCAGGCTCTCGTCCTCGGTGGCCGAGCCCAGCACGTAGTGAATGCCTTCGCCATCCAGGCGGCGGGTCACTTCCTCGTTGTTGTCGATGACCACCACCTCGCGGCCCGCCTCGCGCACCATTTCGGTCACCAGGGCCCCGATGCGCCCGTAGCCGCAGACGATATAATGATCCTTCAAGGAGCGTATGGCTCTTTCCAAGCTTCTTCTCCCCATTAACTCACGGAGTTTGCCTTCCACCACCAACTGGGTCAGGGTGGTGAGCAGGTACAAGATGGTGCCCACGCCGGAGAGCATCAACACCATGGTGAAGATGCGGCCCGTGGAGCTGAGGGGGCGCACCTCGCCGAAACCCACCGTGGTCACGGTGATGATGGTCATGTAGATGGATTCCAGCCAGGTGTAGTCTTCCAGCCAGCGGTAGCCCAGGGTGCCCATGACCACCACGCTCAGGCTGCACACCACGCCCCAAATGACGCGTTGAATCATGCTGGTGTACGCCGGCTGCCCTGACCAGGCTTTGCGGGCCTTTCGCTGTCGTTTGAAGATCAGCGCAGCACCGGCCTTTCCTCCGCCGGGTCGGACCCGACCACCGCCGCAGTGTACTCCAAGGGTTGGTCAGGCACGTTGGTCAAAACGATCATAAAAGGCAGCGATTCCCCAGGGGCCACCACGTAAGGCTTGGCGTCCAGGGCCAGGGGGCTGGACAGGCGGCGCTCAATGGCCCCCAGGCTGAGGAAACGCAGTTCCTCGGGGGTGAAGACGCTGCCCGCGTAGGATGAGGCCTGACGCACCGTTTTGCCGGTGGCGTCGTGCAAGGTGCCTTGCACCAACACCGAGGTGCGAGGGCGCTGGTGATGGTTGACCACTTTGCCCTGAATCACGAAGATGCGGCCCGAGGTCTCGTTGATCCGGTTGAAGCTCTTCACCTCCACCAGGCTCATGCTCACCGCGGTGATGGCGGCCGCTCGGGAGCCGCCCTTGGCGGAGCGCCCCAAGAGAGGGGCCATGCCCGGCAGGCGGGCGGCCCGTTCCACCACCTCGTGACCCACCCCCAGGCGGGACATGACCACCACCGAGCCCAGGGCGGTTATGGCCGCCAAAAGCAGGATGCCGATCAGCCAGAAAAACGCTTTGAACAAGGGGCCCCTAGGGGGACGCTGGGCTATCTCGGGGCGTTGCTCCAGGCCGAAGTCGGCCCGCTTGCGGGCCCGCTCCTGTTCGGCCCGCTCCATCACGGAAAGGTCCAGGGAACTGGCCGTGGCCTCCTCGGCCCAAAATCCGGCCTGCTGGCTGGGGGCGGGCTCCTGCGGGGCCGCCGGGGGCACGGGCTCCTGGGGCAAAGCCGCCGACACGGCCTCGTAGAAGGTCTGCTCCGGCTCCTGGGGCGTGGTTTCCGGGGGAGGGGGAGCTTGCTCCTGGACCTCGGGGATCACCTGAAAGACGTCTCCGCACTGGCTGCAGCGCACCCAGGCGCCCTCCGGCGGCACCAGGCTGTCGTCCAGGCGGAAATCCGTGCCGCAGGTTTGGCAATGCACCTTCATGATTACTTCCCGGCTCCTTGGTGTGTCAGCTCGTAAATACCGGGTAGGAAACGATATTGTTCGTCAAAGTCCAGGCCGTAACCCACCAGGAATCCGCCGGGGACCTTGAAGCCCACGTAGTCCACCTCAACCTCCACCTCGCGGCGCTCGGCCTTGTCCACCAATACGCACAGGTGGACCGAGCTGGGGCCCATGGAGTGCAAATACTCCACCAGCCACTTCAGGGTGATCCCGGTGTCGATGATGTCTTCAACCACCACTATCGGGCGTCCTTTGATGGGTAGCTCCGGGGCCTTGACCAACTGCACCCTGCCGCTGGAGGTATCCGAACTGCCGTAGGATGCCAGGCGCACGAAATCTACTTCCAGAGGGAAGTCAACTTGGCGCACCAAGTCGCTCAAAAAGATGAAGCAGCCCTTGAGCACCCCCAGCATTATGGGCTCCTGGCCGGCGAAGTCGGCGCTTATCTGCTCGGCCAGTTCCCGCACGCGGCGTTGGATAGCCTCGGGTGAAAAAACGACCTTGATGGGCGGGTTGTCTGTCAAAAGACGCTCCTATGAGCCTCCGGCGGGTCTTGATGTCACAACCGTCCGGTTTCAATAGTTATTCCCTGCTCATGCTAGAACAGACCCAAGGGAGGTGTCAAACACAAACTCCCGGCCCTGGCGGGGTGGGCACAACAAGACGGGCCGCCCCCGCGGGCGGCCCGCCATAAGTGCGGCTCGTGAAACTAGAAGCGCCGGTGACGGCCCTTCTCCTTGGGCTTGAAGATGTTCTTGAGTCCCTGGAAGGCCATCTTGCGGCGCAGGATGCCCAACTGGTCTTGCAGGGGAATCTCCCGGGGGCAGACGTCTTCGCAGGCCAGCAGGCCCATGCAGCCGAAGATGCCCTGATCGGTGCCCACCACATCGAAGTATTCGGGATCAGTGCGCTTATCACGGGGGTCCATGATGAAGCGGCTGATGCGGTTCAGGGCGAAGGCACCCACGAAGTCATCGCGCATGTTGGCCGTGCCGCAGGAGGCCAGGCAGCAACCACACTCGATGCAGCGCTCCAGCTCGAAGATGGAGTTGGCCAGATCGTTTTCCATGCGCTCTTCGATGGCCTCGGGATCGAACTCCTGGTCGGTGTGGATCCAGGACTCGATCTTGGTGTTGGTGGCGCGGAACCAGGTGCCGGTGTCCACCGAGAGGTCGCCCACCAGCTTGAACACCGGCAGGGGCATCAGGGTGATCTCCTGGGGCAGCTCGACGGTCAGGGTCTTGCACGCCAGGCCGGGGCGGCCGTTTATGACCATGCCGCAGGAGCCGCAGATGGCCATGCGGCAGGCGAAGTCGAACATCAACGAGGGGTCCTGCTCTTCGCGGATCTTGTTGAGCGCGATGAACAGGGTGAGGCTGGGGGTTTCCTCCAGCATGAAGGTGTCGGTATGGGGCTCCGAGTTGGGGTCCTCGGGGTTGAAACGGAATATATTGAATTTCAGTTGCCTGCTCATGGCTAGTCCTCTTTGGGGGCGTCCATGGGAATAATCTCGGTCTTGCCGTAGCCGCGGTCGCCAGGCGGCATGTACATGACCTTGGTGGACGGCTCGTACTGCAGATCCGGCAGATCGGCGTCAAGGTCGCGCCAATAGGCCAGGGTGCGGTTGAGCCAGTCGCGGTCGTTTCGCGCCTGGTAGTCGTCGCGGGCGTGGCAGCCCCGGCTCTCGGTGCGCATCAGGGCGCCGTAGGCCACGCAGATGGCCAGACGCACCATGCCGGGCATCTTGAGCGCCAGGGCCAGCTCCGGGTTGGCCCCGATGCCGCTAGAGCGCAGGCCGATCTTTTTGGCCTTGGCGTAGATCTCGCGCAGGGCGTCCACAGCGGCTTGCAGGTCGGTTCCGTTGCGGAAGATGCCCACCTTTTCCATCATCACCAACTGCATGGCGTCCTTGATGGCGTAGACGTTTTCCGCGCCGTCGGCCCGGTTCACCAGGCGATCGATGCGCTCGCTCATGGAGGCCAAGCCCTGCTCGGCCATGCTCGACTTGAGGGTGACCTCGGCGCCTTGAAGGAACTCCACCACCTTCATGCCCACGTAGCGGCCGGCCACGATGGTCTCGGCCAGGGAGTTGCCGCCCAGGCGGTTGAAGCCGTGCATGTCCCAACAGGCCGACTCGCCGCAGGAGAACAGGCCCTTGAGCCCATAGGCCGCGCCGTCGCTGTTGGTGCGCACCCCGCCCATGGAGTAGTGCTGGGCCGGGCGCACCGGGATGAGCTGGTTGATGGGGTCCACTCCCAGGAAGTGGCGGCACAGGTCGTAGACCTCGCGCAGCTTGGTGGTGATGTGATGGGCCCCCAGGTGGCGGATGTCCAGCCAGAGGTGGTCGCCGTAGGGAGAGGGCACGCCCTTGCCCTGGGCGATGTGGTACATCATCCACCGGCTGACCACGTCCCGCGAGGCCAACTCGGCCTTGGCGGGCTCGTAGATGTCCATGAAGCGCTTTTCATCCACGTCCAGCAGGGTGCCGCCATCACCCCGGCAACCCTCGGTCACCAGGATGTTGGTGGGCACCACGCCGGTGGGATGGAACTGCACCGCCTCGGGGTTGCCGAAGGGCACCAGCCCGGTGTCCAGGGCGATGATGTGGCCTCCGCCGTCGTTGATCACCGTGTTGGTGGTCTCGGAGTAGAGGCGTCCGTAACCGCCGGTGGCGATGAGGGTGGCCTTGGCCAGGTAGACTCGGAGCTTTCCGGTCTTGAGGTCGCGGGCCACGCATCCGATGCAGTTGGCGCCGTCGTGGAGCAGGCTGACCGCCTCGACCCGGTCGTGCACCCGCACGCCCAGCTGGGTCACCTTGTTGTCCAGGGTGTAGAGCAGGGTGTGGCCGGTGCCGTCGGCGGTGTAGCAGGTGCGCCATTTGGCGGTGCCGCCAAAGGCGCGGGCGGTGATCAGGCCGTGCTTGTCTTTCTTTTCCTCGGCCTCGAACTCCTCGCCGCCCTTCCAGTACTTGGCCTTGCCGGCCACCACGCGGTTCCAGGGCATGCCCCAGTTGGCCGCCTCGCGCACCGCGACGGGCGCGGTGTCGGCGAAGATGCGGGCGCATTCCTGGTCGCAGCCCCAGTCAGAGCCCTTCACCGTGTCGGCGAAGTGCACGTCCGGGCTGTCGCCCTCGCCCATGGCGCAGTTGCCCAAGGCGGCCTGCATGCCGCCCTCGGCGGCGCAGGAGTGGGAGCGGCGGGCGGGGACCAGGCTCAGGAGGATGGCGTCGAACCCGGCCGAGGCGGCGGCGATGGCCACGCGCTCACCGGCCAGCCCGGCGCCCACACACAAGAGATCTGTGTAGAAAGTTTCATGTTCCATGGTGGCGTCCTCCTTAGTTGCCCGCAATCGGCAGGGTCCACAGCCGAATGATGGTGATCAGGCCAATCAGGATGAAGGCGCCGGTCCAGATGTTTTCGAACCGGTGGAACTTTTTGCGCCCGCTGCGCTTGATGAAGCCCCACTTTACCCCGATGCGGTAAAAGCCGATGCCCACGTGCAACTCCACCATGGGCAGGAGGATCAGATAGAACACGCCCCAGAAACCGCCCTGCACCCGCATGGCGCTCTTGGCCGCGGTGATGGGCAGGTTGGTCAGCACGGTCCAGATGTGCACCGAGCCCATGATCAGGATGACCATGGCGGTGAAGGCCTGGATGAGCCACAGCCAGGTGTCGGTGTGGTGCAGCATGCGGGCGTGCCGCCAGATCACCCCCTGGGCGTCGGAGGTGTAGGGGATCTTGCGGGCGGCCAGGATGAAGTGCAAAAGCATGGTGGCCCCGATGATGGGCCCGCCCACCTGGGCCATGTAGGTGGCCTCGAAGAAGTAGGCGATGGTGTTCATCACGTTAGGGCCGATGTTCACGCTGGCCACCAAGACCATGTGGCTCCACATGAACATGATTAGCCCGGCACCGGTGAGCATCTGGAGCCAGTCCAGATATGCCGACACCCTGGTGGGGGGCTTGACAAAAATAGCGGTGTCTACGCTACTACTCATAGTTGTCCTGCCTTGTTCTCCAGCCCCACCGCTGCGTAGCGGTGGAGGTTTTATGTTTAGCGGCGCGCGTAGGCTTGGCGTCCCTGCTGATAAAGGTCGCCGCCGTGCACGTCATTGACCACGAAAAGGGGCATGTCCTCGACCACCAAGCGACGCACCGCCTCGGGCCCCAACTCGGGGTAGGCGATGACCTCGGCCTCCTTGATGCAGCGGGCCATGAGGGCCCCAGCCCCGCCGATGGCCGCCAGGTACACTGACTTGTACTTGGCCATGGCCTGTTTCACCTCGTCGTTGCGCTTGCCCTTGCCGATCATGGCCCTGAGGCCCTTTTCCATAAGGGTGGGCGCGTAGGCGTCCATGCGGTAGCTGGTGGTGGGGCCGGCCGCACCAATCACCCGGCCGGGAGGCGGCGGCGAGGGCCCCACGTAAAAGATAACCGCGCCTTCCAGGGGGAAGGGGGGCGTACCGCCCTCGGCCAGGGTTTCCACGATACGCTTGTGGGCCGCGTCGCGTCCAGTGTATATGGTGCCGCTGACCAGCACCTTGTCCCCGGCTTTCAGGGAGGTGACGTCGGCTTCGCTCAGCGGAGGGCTCAGGCGGATTAGCTCGCTCATAGCACGGCCTCCTTGTGGCGTGCGGCGTGGCACTGCATGTTGACGACCACCGGCAGGCTGGCGATGTGACAGGGTATGAGCTCCACGAAGACCTTGAGGCAGGTGGTGCCGCCGCCCAGACCGGCCGGGCCGATGCCCAGCTTGTTCACTTCCTCCAACAGCTCCTTTTCCAAGACGGCCGCTTCGGGATCGGGGTTCACCGAATCCAGCTTGCGCAGCAGGGTGCGCTTGGCGGCGACCGCCGCCTGCTCGAAGGTGCCGCCCACGGCCACTCCCAGGATGACGGGAGGGCAGGGGTTGGGGCCGGCGGCTTCCACGGTGTCCATGATGGCCTTCTTGACTCCGGCCAGGCCCACCGCCGGGGTGAGCAGGTACACCTTGGACATGTTCTCGGCCCCGCCGCCCTTGGGCACCACCCATAGCTTGACCTTGTCGCCGGGAACTATGCGGGTGTGGATTATGGCCGGGGTGTTGTCCCCGGTGTTCACCCGGCTGAAGGGGTGACAGGAACTCTTGCGCAAATAGTTTTCTTGGTAGCCGCGGCGCACGCCCTCGTTGATGGCTTCGCCGAGGTCCCCGCCGGTTAGATGGACATCCTGGCCCACGTCAATGAAGATGATGGCCAGGCCGCAGTCCTGGCAAATGGGCATCTTCTCCTCGGCCGCGATGTCCGCGTTTTCCAATAAGCGCTCCAGGACCTCCCGGCCCACCGGCGAGGGCTCGTCGGCTTGGGCTTGGGTCAGGGCCCGGCGCACGTCCTCTGGTAGATAAAGGTCGGCTTCGCCGCATAGGCGAGCCACGGTGTCGGCGATGGCCGACACCTCTACGGTGCGTACACTAGACAAGATTTTTCTCCCGCTGCTGTTCGGGCAGAGCCCGCCAATCCTCATCGTGAATAACCATTAGTATCCGCGAGCAATGTTACTGTCAACCCGCTATATGGCAGCTGAATGGATTTCACAAAAGGCGGGCCGGGGGGCCGGGCGGGCTCAGGCTCGGTCGTAAAGGCGGCGCAGCAGGGAAGGGGAACAGCCCAGGTAAAATGCCACCACCACCAAGGAGTTAAAGGCGGTGGTGGCCAGAATGCCCTTCTGTTGCCAACGGCGGGCCGAGGTGAGAGCCGGGGCGGGAGAAACAATGATACGCCCCCGCTTTTTCAGGCGGCGCACAAGCTCGCAATCTTCCATGATGGGAAGGTCGGGAAAGCCGCCCGCGGCCAGGAAAACGTCCCGGCGCAGGAACAATCCCTGATCGCCGTAGGGCATGGACGCCAGGCGGCAGCGCCAGGCAACGCACAGCTCGATGAAGCGCAGCCCGGCGGTGCGCCGGTCCAGGCGAAAGGCAAAGGCCCCGGCCGCCACACCGGGCCGGGCCAGGACCCGGCGCACCTCGCTATCCCAACCGGGGGATAGACTGGTGTCGGCGTGCAGGAAAAGCAGGATGTCACCCTGGGAAGCGGCGGCTCCGGCGTTCATCTGGCAGGCCCGGCCCCTGGGGGCGGCGATCACCTTGGCCCCGGTCCGGCGGGCCGTCTCCACGGTGGCGTCTCGGCTGCCGCCGTCAACCACGATCGCCTCCACCCCGGGGGCGCGGCTCACACGGTCCAGGCAGGCGACTATTCCCGTCTGTTCGTTCAGGGTGGGGATGATGACGCTGATCAGCCCCCGGCCCGCCTCCGGCACGGCGGCCAGGAAGCGGGAACTGGCTTGGGGAGCGTTGCTCAAGGTTCGGGCCGCCTGGCGCTCAGTCTTCCTGCGCGTTGCCGTTTTCATCCAACTCCATGGGCTGGATGGAGTTGTGCAGGCCCACCTGGAAGCCGAACAACACCGGGTGCTCGTCCTTGAGGTGCTCCAAATAGGCCACCCACAGCCCGGCCAAGCTGATGAGGGACTTGCCCGCGTCCTGGGCCAGGTGCTTTAGCACCTCGGGCCTGAGCTTTCCCACCGACCCCCGGAAGTGGGACTCCTCGATGAGGTGGAACAGACTGAGCAGGCAATGGTGCAGGCTTTCGAACTCCAGCATCAGGGGGTTGCGGGTCATGGCGATGATTTCCTCTTCCCGCGAGGTCAGCACCTCCATGAGCGCGGAGAGCATCCTGGGGTTGGGCTCCATCAGGAGCTTGAAGTGGGCCAGCTCCCGCCGGGCCTTGGCGAAACGCCGTGCGTTCCAGTCCTTGTCCACCAGCATGTGCTCCTCCATCTCGTCCCGGTTGTTGACCAGGTTGAGCAGGTTGAGCATGATATCGATACCCATCTGCCTAAAGAATATGCCCAGGAACATGTTGAGCCGCTTGCGGCGCTCGATCTTTTCCCGCAGTTGGATCAACTCGTCCAGGATCAGGCCCAGCACCAGGGCGTGGATGGGCAGAAAGGCCAGGTGGATATAGAAGTACTTGGAGATGTAGCTCAGATCGCCGGTGTAGAGCCAGAAGCCCAGAAAGAAGATTCCGGAGATGGCCAAAAGGCCCACCGCTATGGTGAGCTTGTTGAAATACTTTTTGTCCAGTGCAATATATGGCAACTACGTTGCTCCCACGGCCAAGTTTGTGGATGATCCAAAAAGCGGCATGGCCGATGATTCACCGCATCGTTAAAAAATGATATCTTAAATTTGGTGGAAAGGCCAAGGCCGCCTGGGGAGGGCGGAAGTATGTACAAGCTCAAGGTCTGCGAGATATTCCTCAGCCTGCAAGGTGAAAGCAGCTTCGTGGGGCTGCCCTGCGTCTTCGTGCGCACCAGCGGATGCCCCCTGGATTGCGCCTGGTGCGACACCGCCTATGCCAAAACCGAAGGGCGGGAGATGCTTCTGGAGGAAATACTGGGGCAGGTGGCGGGCCTGGGGGTGGAGTTGGTGGAGCTTACCGGCGGTGAGCCCCTGGCCCAGGACACCGCGCCCCGCATGATGGAGATGTTCCTCCAGGAGGGCTACACCGTGCTCCTGGAAACCAGCGGTGCGGTGAGCCTGGTCTCGGTTCCCGAGGAGGTCCACGTGATCATGGATCTCAAGTGCCCATCCTCGGGCATGCACGAGCGCATGCACTGGCCCAACCTGGAAATGCTCCGTCCTCACCATGAGGTAAAGTTCGTGGTGGCCGACCGGGCCGATTACGACTACGCCCACCGCCTGATGGAGAGCCACCGCCTGGCCGAGCGGGCCAGGGTGCTGTTCTCCTGCGTGCACGGGTCCATCGCTCCCCGGGAGGTGGCCGGGTGGATACTGGAAGACCGCCTGCCGGTGCGCTTCCAGCTTCCTCTGCACAAGGAGCTTTGGCCCGAGGTCCGGCGCGGGGTTTAGCTCGGCACAGCCAGCCACCGACATGCCGCGTTGCCGGCTGCGTTCGGGCCTCGACGTAGTCCGGGCTACGCCTACGGCCCTCGCTTGCCGGTCGCCTTGCCTGCCGGCGGCTGGCTGGGCCGGTGCCGGGTACAAACGCAACCAGATAGGGCTGGCGCTTTTTCCATAAGGACCGCATAAAATTTGAATCGTTGTTTGTTGCCGTCCAACCTTACAGAAATATCCGGGCTGGCCGTTCCGGCAAAAAAAGCGCCCCGCCGGTTTGGCGGGGCGCGGTTGCTTTTTAGGCGCCTGTCTACGGCTTCTGGTGCAGCGTGATCCAGTCCTGCATGTGGCGCACCGTCTTGTTCAGGTCCCAGCGGCCGTTGTCGAACACTCCCAGGTCCGCGCCCATCATGGCCGAGGCGAAGCGGGCGGAGTTGGCGTAGAACAGCCACTGCTGGGTCCACAGCCGTTCGACGTACTCGTCAAAGGGGCTGCCCTTGGGCGGGCCCTGGGCCAGACCCTTTTGCCATGCCTCGATCATCAACTGGGTGGCGGCCAGGACCATGGCGTCGGAGTCCTTGACGGTCTGGTCCAGGCGGGCCATCTGCCCCTCCACCCAGCCCTGGGCGTGGCAGGCCCCGCACACCTTGGCCATGCGCGCCTTGCGCACCGTCTGCTCCTTGGCGTCAATGAGGAACTCGGACGCGGGCTTGCCGCCCAGGGTGGTGGCCAGGCTCTGGCCGTCGGCGTTGGTGATCTTCCAGGTCTCGGGACTCTTGGGCTGGGGATGAGCGTAGATGAGCCCCAGCAGGCGCACCCACAGACGGTCGGTCATCTGGTGGGTGCGCTGGGCGATGACGTTGCCCCCCGCGCCGGTAAGCAGGCTCACGTGGCAGGCCGCGCAGGTGGGGGCGGTGAAGTCCTTGCCCGGAGTCCAGGGCACCTTGCCCATGTCCCACTGCTTGTGCATGGCGTAGTAGATGTTGCCGTGCTTGCTCACCTGATAGACCTTGTACACCGGCACATCGGGTCCCTTGTGGCACTCGGAGCAGGTGTAGGGAGAGCGGGCCATCTCGATGGCGAACTGGTGGCGGGTGTGGCAGGCGGTGCAGGAGCCCACCGTGCCGTCGGGGTTCAAGCGTCCCACTCCCCGGTTGGGCCAGCCGGTTAGCTTGGGGAAGCTCATCTCTCCAAAGTCACCCGTGTCGCGGGTCACGCTGCCGCTCACCTTGATCTCGGTTCCGTGGCAGTAGAGGCACGACTCGGCCTCGGCCAAGGGGCTGGGTGGGTCCATGGTGATCTTGCCGCCGGCCATCTTGGGCACCGCGTTGGTTTGCTGGGCCAGGTCCATGTAGATGGGGTTCTTGAGCAGGTTGGCCCGGGCGTGGGCCATGAGGTTGTGGCCGTATTGCTCCCGCTCCTGGGGATGGCAGCGGGCGCAGTCCGCCGGAGTGACCACCGGGTGCACCTGAGAGCCGCCGTGCTCGAAGCTGTCGGCGTGCTTCTTGGCATCGCCGGTGTGGCACTCGGCGCAGCCCACGGCCACCTGCATCAGCTCGGCGGGGATGTTTTTGGCCGACATCCGGCGCTGGACCTCGGGCTCCTTGAGCGCCTGGGCCGGGGTTTTCTGGGCCATGCGGCCCCGTTGCCAGTCGGCCACGATGCCCGGCGTGGCCTCGTTGTGGCAGTCCAGGCAGGCCTTCGTGGCCTCGCTGAGGGGAGCCGGGGGCGCGGCCAAAACGGGCCAGGCGCCAAGCAGCACCAGGGCCAGGGCATAGGTCAGGGGGCGCAAAAAGGGCATTGTTCGCTCCAGGCAGGCCATGGCTCTGGGGTTATATGACCAGCCACACCGGCATGGTGAACACGCGGGTGGCCAGGTCCTTGTCCAGCATCAACAGGGCGCTGGGGTTGTCCTTGGCCAGCTTCATCTGGCCCACCGCCTCGGCGGCGCTGGCCTCTTCTTCCACCTGCTCGTTGACGAACCATTGCAGGAAGCTGCTGGAGGCGTGGTCGCGAATTTCCAGGGCCAGGTCCATGAGCCCGTGGATGAGCCCTGTCACCTTGGCCTCGTGCTCGGCCACAGCCTGGAACACGGCCAGGGGGCTGTCCCACTCGGTGGCCGGGCCGTCGATGGCGCTGAGGATCACCCGGCCGCCGCGCTCGTTGACATAGGTGTAGAACTTTATGGCGTGAGTCCATTCCTCCTGGGCTTGCACCCGCATCCAGTGGGCCATGCCCGGCAGGGACTGGGAGTCGAACCATGTGGCCATGGACATGTACAAATAGGAGGAATATATCTCGGCGTTAATCTGGCCGTTGATGGCGGCTTCCATTTTTGGGTCGAGCATTTCGGTCACTCCGCGCTTGGGTCAGGGGTTGCGGTGAAAGGCATCACGCGGCCCCTCCGGCGGGGCTGGCCGTCTGGGGCATGGTGCTTCGAGTTGTTGATAGTCTCTATCATAACGCTATTCAGGGGGCGGAGGGCAAGGACCGGGAGTTGTCGGGGCGGAGGGCTAAGGCTCAGTAGCCGCACACCGGGCAGGGCTCCTGGTCGCCCCGGTTGAAGCGAACCTCATGGAAGCTGGGCGGCCACAGGCGCGCCACCAGCATTCCGGCCAGCAGGGACTCCTCGCGGCCCAAAAGCAGCTTGAGGGCCTCGCTCGCTTGCAACGAGGCCAGCATCGCGGCGGCCGGGCCCAAGATGCCGTCGTGCGCCGAGGTGAGGGCGGGCTCTCCCGGCTCGGGGAACCAGCAGCGCAGGCAGGGGGTCAGGCCGGGGCGCAGCACCAACACCTGCCCCTGGGCGGCCACCACCCCGGCATGCACCCAGGGCAGGCCCAACTCTACGCACAGCTCGTTGAGCACAAAGCGCGGCTGGGGGCGGTCCAGGCAATCCAGTGCCAAGTCGGCCCCCTCAAGCAGCTCCCGGCCGTTGCCGGCCTGAAACTCCTCGGCTATTGCCTCCAGAGTTATCTCGCTGTTGATCCCGCCCAGGTGCCGGGCGGCGGCTTGGGCCTTGGGAGCGGCCTGGGAAGCATCGGCTTCATCGTAGAGAAGCTGGCGATGCAAATTGTCCAGAGCCACCCGGTCCGGGTCCACTAGGCGCAGACGGCCCACCCCGGCCCGGGACAAGAGCATGGCCGCCGCGCCGCCCAGGCCGCCCATGCCCAGCACCACCACCGTGGAGCCTGCCAAGCGGGCCTGGCCCTGGGGCCCCCATCCGGCCAGGCGCTCCTGCATGGTGTAGCGGCCCGGCACGCCTAGCCCCCAAAGGCGGGGTGGATCAGCTCCACCCGGTCGCCCTGGTTGAGCTCCACCTCATGGTAGGTCTTGGGGTGCACGAAGCGGCCGTTGATCTCCACGATCAGGTCCTTGTGCTGGGCCTGGTGGCGTTCGATGAGCTGGGGCAGGCCGAGGCCCTGGGGCACCTCCTCGGCCAGGCCGTCCACGGTTATGGTGATGCTATGGGGCATGGCTCTCCGCTCGGCGGTTGGTCACCTCTTAACCAGGATAATCTTTACCCGCTTGCCGATCCAGGATTGGGGCAGATAAATCCGGCCGGTGTTGCCGGTCTGGTGCACCGTCTTTTCCATCATTTCTTCGCCGTAGACTTCGAATTTGGCGCGGCCGGGAGAAAGGCTCGCGCCCGGCGGCGTGCCGTCCGCCGGGCGCGAGCCTGGGGAGGGAGGGGCTTTCATGCCCCTTTTTGCTTTTTGATGGCCAGGTAGACCCGCTCCGGGGTGAGCGGCGTCTCGTCCAAGACCAAGCCGGTGGCGTTGCGCACCGCGTTCAAGATGGCCGGGATGGTGGGCATGATGGCCCCCTCGCCCACCTCCTTGGCCCCGAAAGGCCCGTTGGGCTCTCCGGACTCCACCACGATGCACTTGGTCTCGGGCATGTCCATCACCGTGGGGATGTGGTACTCGCCCAGGCTGGGGTTCAAGATGCGGCCCTGGCCGTCGAACTTCACTTCCTCAAACAGGGCCTCGCCCAGGCCCATGGACACCGAGCCCTGCATTTGGGCCTCCACGCTGGTCAGGTTCACCGCCTGGCCGCAGTCGTGGGCGTCGGTGATGCGCTCCACCTTGATCTGGCCGGTCTCGAAGTCCACGCTCACCTCGGCCACCTGGGCCGAGCAGCCGTAGGCCGGGCTGGTGCCCACCGCCGCGCCCTTGTACTTGCCGCCCAGCACGGGAGGCTTGTACTTGCCCGTGGACACCAGGGTGCCCCGGCGCAGATAAGCCAGGCGGGCCGCCTCGCGGAAGGTGAGCTCGTCGCCGCTGGGCTGGTCTTGCCAGCCGCGGTGCTCCTTGATGTAGCCAATGCGTATGGCCGAGAAGTCCACCGGATCGCCGCTTATCTTGATGAGACCATTCTTGATGTCCAAGCGGCTCTGGTCGATCTCCAACTCCTGGGCCAGAGTCTCCAGGATCATGGCCTTGAGGTTTTCCCCGGCCTCCTTGGTGGCGTGGCCGGTCATCAGGGTGGTGCGCGAGGAGTAGGCCCCCAGGTCGATGCCGAAGTCGGTGTCGCCACTCTTGACCCGCACCTGCTCGTAGGGGATGCCCACCGCCTCGGCGGCGATCATGGCCATGGTGGTTTCCGAGCCCTGGCCGATCTCGGCCGAAGCGGTGTAGACCACGATGCCTCCGCCGTCCTCGTCGGCCTTGATCATGATGGTGCAGTGATAGGTCTCGCTGCGGTAGATGGGGTAGCCCGCGCCGGAGACGAAAAAGCCGCAGGCCATGCCGATGCCCTTGCCCTTGGGCAGCTTGCCCTTCTTCTGGTCCCAGCCCGAGCCGTTTTTCACCGCCTCGATGCACTCGCGCATGCCCAGGCTGCTCATGGCCAGGTCGTTGCAGGTCACGTCGCCGGTTTCCATCATGTTCTTGAGACGCAGCTCGATGGGGTCCATGCCCAGCCTCTCGGCGATGACGTCCATCTGCTGCTCGAACAAGGCCCGGGCGATGACCCCGCCGTGGCCCCGCTGGGCTCCGCAGGCGGGCTTGTTGGTGAATACGCGCAGGCCATGATAGCGCATGTTGGGCAGCTTGTAGGGCCCGCCCAACAGCGACCCGGCGTAATAAACCGTGGCGATGCCGAAGGAGGAGTAGGCCCCGCCGTCCAGGGTGGCCCGGTGGTCCAGGGCCATGAGGGTGCCGTCCTTTTTTACGCCGATCTTCATGTGGTGGGTGAAGCCGTGGCGGGCCCGGCTGAAGAGAAACACCTGCTCGCGGGTGTAGGCCATGCGCACCGGGCGGCCGGTCTTCATGGCCAGGAACCCGGCGGCCAGGTCGATGGGCGTGGCCGAGGCCTTGGGCCCGAAGCCGCCGCCCACGTAGGGCTTGACCACCCGGACCTTGCTCATGTTCAAGCCGGTGACCATGGCCAGGGTGCGCTGCACGTAGTGGGGCACCTGGGTGGAGGAGTGCAGGTTGAGCACCCCGTCGGAGTCCATCAGGGCCACGCACTGGTTGGGCTCGATAAAGGCCCCGTCCTGGCGCTTGGAAAAGAAGCTGCCCTCCTGGATCAGGTCGCAGCCCGCGAAGGCCGCCTCCACGTCTCCGAACTCCTGCTCCACCTGGGCGCAGACGTTGTCCGGAAACTGTTCGTGCAGCCAGGGCGCGCCTTCGGCCGTGGCCTGCTCCACGGTGAGCAGCACCGGCAGGGGCTCGTACTCCACCTCGATGAATTCCACCGCCCTCTGCGCGGTGGCCAAATCCTCGGCGGCCACGGCGGCGATCTCGTCGCCCACATAGCGCACCCGATCCACGGCGAAAAGGGTCTCGTCGTAGCGGGCCGGGGATACGCCGTATTTCACGTCGGGCACGTCCTGGGCGGTGATCACCGCCACCACGCCCGGCAGGGCCTGGGCCCTGGAGATGTCGATGCGCTTGATCTTGGCGTGGGCCTGGGGGCTTTGCAGCAGGGCCCCGGCCAGCTCGCCGGGGAACTTGATGTCCTCGATGTAGCGGGCCTTGCCCGTGGACTTGTTGGGGGCGTCCTTGCGGGGAGCCCGGCTTCCGATTACCTCGAAGTTGCCGCTCATGACCTAAGCCTCGCTCATCTTGCCGGCGGCGTCCTGCACCGCCTCCACGATCTTTTCATACCCGGTGCAGCGGCACAGGTTGCCCGACAGTCCCTTGGTGATCTCTTCCCTGGTGGGCTGGGGGGTATGGTCCAAGAGCGCCTTGGCCGAAAGGATCATGCCAGGGGTGCAAAAGCCGCACTGGATGGCCCCGGCGTCCACAAAGGCCTGCTGCAAGGGATGCAGCTCGGCGCCCTTGGCCAGGCCTTCGATGGTCGTCACCTCGCGGCCCTGAGCCTGCATGGCCAGGACCAGGCAGGAGTTGACCGTCTCGCCGTCCAGGATCACCGTGCAGCAGCCGCAGTCGCCCACCCCGCAGCCGTGCTTGGTGCCGGTTAGGCCCAGCTCGTCGCGCAGCAGGGAGGTGAGGGTCTGATTGGGCTCCACCAGGGCCTGGCGCGCCACGCCGTTTACCGTAAGAATGATGGCCTGCTTGCTCATGCTTGCGCCTCCTGGTTGCCTTGGGCCTGGGACAGGGCCTGGCGCAGGGCCCTGAGGGTCAGGGTCCGCACCATGTCCCGGCGGTAGGCCGCCGAGCCCCGGTGATCGTCAATGGGCCTGGCCTCGGCTGCCGCCGCCTCCGCCGCCTCGCTAAAACAGGTCTCTTGGGCCGGTTTGCCGATCAGCGCGCTGGCCGCACCCGGCGAGAGCATGGGGAAGGGGGCCACCGCGCCCAGGGCCACCCGGGCCAGGGCCACGGTCTTGCCGTCGTCCTCAAGCTCCAGATGGGCGGCCACGTTGACCAGGGCGATCTCCATGGCTTGGCGAAGGCCCAGCTTCTGGTAGCCGCCGCCCACGCCGGGGCGGGGCGCGTCCAAGATCACGCGGGTCAGAATCTCGCCCGCCTCCTTTACGGTATAGCCGGGGCCCTTGAAGTAGCCGTCCAAAGCCACCTCGCGCTCGCCATTCGGTCCGGCCAGCACCGCCTTGGCCCCCAGGGCCAACAGGGGCAAACAGATGTCCGCCGCCGGGCGGGCGGTGACCAGGTTGCCGCCCAGGGTGGCCCGGTTGCGCACCTGGGGCGAGCCCAGGGCTCCGGCCCCCATGGCTAGCAGGCCGGGCACCTCGGGACCGCCGGAGGCCAGGCGCGAAGCGGTGTCAAGGGCGCCCAGGCTGACCAGGCCATCGTCGGCGCGGTTGCCCTTCAGCTCTTCCAGGCCGCCCAGGTCCAACAGAACCTTGGGGGCCAGCTTCTTCAGCTTGAGGTTCACCAGCAGGTCGGTGCCCCCGGCCAGGGGGCGGGCGTCCTCGCCCATCTCGCCCAGCAGGGACAGGGCCTCGGGCAGGCTTTGGGGGCGGTAGTAGTCAAAGCTCGGCAGAAGCATCAGTATTCTCCCCGCCCTTCCTGCGCCATGCCCAGGTCGATGGCGATCATGGTGAGGCTGGCCTGGATGCGCGACGTGTTGCGCGCCAGGGCCGGAAAATCGCCGGCCGCTTGTTGTAGTTCTCGGGTTTGTTCGCGCAGAGCCCGCAATCGCTCGCGCAGCTCCTCCACCTTGCTCGGCTCCATGGTGATATCTCCCAATTAGTGCAAATGCCGCGTGTCCTTGAAGCGCCGGGCCTTGACCTCCCAGCGGGTCAAGCTGCCCAGGGGATGGACCTCGATCTGGTAACCCAGGTTGGTCTTGAGGCGCAGTTGATCCTTGAGACGGCCCAAGACATCTTGCTCAGCCCCTTCAGCGTCGGTATTGAACTCAACCTTGAGAGTGATCTTGTCGTTGTCGCCGATGCGCTCCACCACCACCTCGTACTCGTCGGCCAACTCCGCGAAGCCCCGCACCACTTCCTCGATGGCCGAGGGCGATAGCAGCACCCCCTTGACCTTGGTGATGTCGTCGGCCCGGCCCTGCACCCCTCCCTTGAGCACCCGGTAGGTGCGCCCGCAGGGGCAGGGATCGGCGGCCCACTCGATTATGTCCTTGCTGTCGAAGCGCAGGCAGGGCTGGGCCAGGCGGTCCAGGGCGGTGATGATCATCTTGCCCTTACGCCCCGGCTCCTCGATGATCTCGCCGGTCACGGGGTCTTCTATCTCCACCAGGAACAGCCCCTCGTTGGCGTGGATGCCCCCGCATTGCTCGGTGCATTCGTAGCTCCAGGCCCCGATCTCGGTGGCTCCGGCGTGGTCGAAGACCTGGGCTCCCCAGGCATCCTGCATGCGCTTCTTGGTGCTGGGCAGCGAGGCTCCCGGCTCCCCGGCGCAGGTGATGCGCCTAATAGTCAGCTCCGCCGGGTCGATGCCCAGGCGGCTCTTGGCCACGTCGGCCATGTTGAGCATGTAGGTGGGGGTGCCCATGAGGGCGGTGGCCTTGAGCTCCTGAATCTTGAGCACCCTGGAGGCGGTGTCCAAAACCCCGCCGGGCACCACCTCGCAGCCCAGTTTTTCCGCCGCGTAGTGCCCGGCCCAGAAGGCCACGAAGATGTTGTAGCCGAAGGGGATGAACACCCGGTCGGTGGGACGGTAGCCCTGGGCCCAGAGGATGTAGCACCAGGACTCGGCCCACCATTCCCAATCTTGCCAGGTGTCGGCCTGGTAAACCGGGGTGCCGGTGGTGCCCGAGGTCTGGCGGAACTCAGATACCTGCTCCAGGGGCACGCACAGGCGGCTGCCGTAGGGGAAAGGCTCGGCTTCCTGGGCGCTCTTGAGCATGCCCTTGTCCACCTTGGGCACCCGGCGCACGTCGGCCCAGGTCTTTATGTCCCCCGGCTCCATCCCGGCTCCGGCGTAAATCTCCCGGTAAAAGGGCGAGCGCTCGTAGGCCCAGGAGATGATGCGCCGGAACTTTTCCAACTGCAAGGCGCGCAACTGTTCCGGGGCCATGGTCTCCAGATAGGGATTCCAGTAGTTGTTGTGCAGGGTAGTCATCACGAGCCTCTTAATACATCAGGTTGGGCAGCCAAAGGGCTATCTGGGGGAACAGCACGATCAGGCCGGTGCCTATGATCAGGGCGAGCAGGAAGGGCACGGCGCCCTTGAAGATTTTTTCCAGCTGCACGTCGCCGGCGATGCCGTTGACCACGTACACGTTGATGCCCACCGGCGGGGTGATGACCCCCATCTGGGTGACCAGCACGATGATGATGCCGAACCAGATGGGGTCGTAACCAAGGTCGAGTATTATGGGGTAAAAAATAGGGATGGTCAGCATGATCAGGGCCAGTGCATCTATGAAGCAGCCGCCGATCAGGTAGACCAAAACGATCATGGCCACCACCATGTACCCCGGCATGTCCATGGCCGCAACCCAGTTGGCCACGTCGAAGGTGATGCGGGTGACCGCCAGGAAGTGGCCGAACACCGTGGCTCCGGCCACCAGCAGCAGAACCATGCAGGAGGTTCGGAGAGTCTCGTAGGTGCTCTTCACGAACCCGGCCCAGGTCAGTTGCCGCCGAAACAGGGCCACCAAGAGCACCGCCGCCGCGCCCACGCCGCCGGCCTCGGTGGGGGTGAACCAGCCCAGGAACAGGCCCATCATCACCACCACGAACACCAGCATGATGTCCAGGGTGTACACCAGGGACGCGAGGCGCTCGCGCCAGGGGTGGAACTCGCAGGCCGGGCCCTGCTTGGGCGACACCAGGCAGTAAACATAGATCGCCAGGGCGAACATTATGGTCATGAACACCGCGGGCACGATGCCCGCCACGAACAGGGTGCCGATGGATTGCTCGGTGAGGATGCCGTAGACGATGAGCACCACGCTGGGGGGCATGAGCATGCCCAGGGAGCCGCCCGCGGCCACCGAGCCGGTGGCCAACTCGTCGGCATAGCCGAAGCGCTTCATCTCCGGCAGGCCTACCGTGGCCATGGTGGCCGCCGTGGCCGGCGAGGAGCCGCACACCGCGCCGAAGGCGGTGCAGGCGCACACCGTGGCCGTGGCCAGGCCGCCCCGGTAGCAGCCCACCATCATGTGGGCCGAGTCGTAGAGCCGGTGGCTTATGCCCGCGTTGAAGGCGATCTGGCCCATGAAGATGAACAGGGGGATGATGGTCAGGCCGTAGGATGAGTACACGCTGTAAAAGTCTCGTGACAGGAGCTTGAAGGCCGCCTCGGGGCTCACCTGGACGGCGAAGCCCACGAAGCCCACCAGGGTCATCACGTAGGCCACGGGCATGCGGCTGAAGATGACCACCACCAGCACCAGGATGCCGATTATGCCGATCAGGGTGGGGCTCATCGGGCACCCGCCTTTCTCAGATTCACCAGGCACTCGGTCAAAATGACCAGGCAGAGGACCCCGAAGGCGATTGCCACCACGTAGATGAGGATGTAGTCGGGAAACTGGAGGCTCATGGACACTTCTCCGGTGGTCTTGACCGTGTTGCCGTAGAGCCACATCTGCCAGGAGACCAGGCCGAACAGGGCCCCGCTGCAAAGCTTGGTGATCGCGTCGCACCAGGCCTGGCCCCGCGCGCTCATGCGACGGACGAAAAGGTCCACGCCCACGTGGCCGTTTTCAAACTCGGTCAGGGGCATGGCGCAGGCCAGGACGATGGTGGCCATGAAGCTGACCACCTCCACCGCCCCGAAGATGGGCCGGTTGAATCCGCGGAAGATGACGTCCACGCAGGTGACCACCATCATTCCCACCAGGGCCCCGCCGCCGAGGCGCTTGAGCAAGTTTATGAGCTTGGTGACCAGTGATACCCAGGAATTCAAGGCCCGCCTCCTGCGATCCCGGAGGCGGCGCGAGGGCCGCCTCCGGGAGATGGGTGATTACTTGCTCAACTCGGCCAGCTTCTTTTGGGTGAACTCCACCGCTTCCTTGGCGGGCACGCCCTTGGGGCTGGTCTCGGTCACGTAGAAGTCCAGGACCGGGTCGGTGGCCTTTTTCCAGCGGGCGGCCTCCTCGGGGGAGAGCTTGATGAAGGTGCGGCCCTTCTTGAGCATGAACTCCCGCCCCACCTTGTCCGACTCGTCCCAGGCCGCGCCGTGCTTGGGAATCCACTCCTCGTTGATCTGGATGATGGCCGCCTGGGCGTCCTTGGGCAGCGAGTTCCACTTGGCCTTGTTCATGACCACGTAGAAGGTGGTGGTGTAGGCGTTGGAGTAGTTCTCGGTGCAGTACTTGACCACCTCGGCCATGCGCCAGCCCTTGTTGGTCTCCACCGGGTACATGCCGCCGTCCACCACGCCGCGTTGCAGGGCCTGGTACAGCTCGGGCATGGGCATGGCCACCGGGGTGCCGCCCAGGGCCTCGACCACCTTGGCGGTGGTGCCGTGGGAGCGGATCTTGAGGCCCTTCAGGTCTTCCATCTTCTTGACCGGCTTGTCCTTGGTGTGCAGCAGGCCCGGCCCATGGGCATGCAGATACATCACTTGCACGTCGTCAAGCTCCTTGGGCTTGAACTTCTTGTAGACCTCGTTGGCCACCTGGGTGGCCACCTTGCCGTTGGGATAGCCCAGGGGCAGGTCCACCACCTCCATGAGGGGGAAGCGGCCGCGGTTGTAGCCGAACAGGCAGAAGCCGATGTCGCTCATGCCCTGCACCGTGCCGTCATAGACCTGTTTGGCCTTGGTCAGGGTCTGGCCGGGGTAGTATTCGATCTTGACCTTGCCCTTGGTGCGCTTTTCCACTTCTTTGCCCCAAGCCGCGGCCAGTTTGGACTGGATGTGGGTGGGCGGGAAAAAGCAGGAATAGGTCAGTTTGATGGGCTCCTGGGCAAGCGAGGGCGCCGGAGCCAGGGAAAAGGCCGCGAGCAGGGCCGTGAGCAAGGTAAGCACCAGAAGCTTTTTGGACATAATTCCCTCCCTTGGGTTGTGGCGGGTAAATGCCCCAGCCACGTTTGCTTGGGGTCAGGCCATGGTCTGGCGAGCCATACGAATGGCAAAATCTTGAAGAGTCAGTGGGGCGCGGCTTCCAAACGGTTCGCCGCAGGGCAAAATGCCCACGCTATCTTCTGGCCCAGCAAAGATGTGATGAGATTATGTCTAGCCGTCGGTGTAGGGCCACATTCTATGGGGCCGCTGGGCGGCTTTTGTATGACCGTGGTCATAGAGGCTACAAAATAACTGAATTAAAGCTGCCCGCCAAGAGGAGTGCTCACTTGGCCTGCTCCAGCTCTCGGCGGCTATGCTTATGTTAACAATTTGTGATTACAGGCAAAACTCTCTAGACCCATAGGGGCAGGCGCTCGGGATTCTTTAGGGAGGCGGGGCGGATGATGGTTATCTGGCCCCGTTCCGACTCGATGATGCCCAGGCTGCGCAGGCGGGCCATGGTGCGCAGGGTGGTTTCCACCGTGGTCCCGGCCAACTCGGCCAACTCGGCGCTGGTGAGGCGTATCTCCGAGCCGAACTTGTCCAGCAGGGTGAGCAGCACCCTGAGCAGGCGCTCTTCCACCCGCTTTTCCACCATGTCGATGAGCCGGCTGTTGGCGCTGTCCACCGCCTTGCTCAAGATGGCCATGATATTGCTGAAAAGGATGGGGTTGTCGGCCACGAAGCGCACGAAGCCGTGGCGGGGGATATGGGCCACGTCGGTGGCCTGCATGGCCTCGGCGCACAAAAAGCGGGGATCGCCGGTGAAGGGTCCCACCAGGTTCAGCGGCTCACCCCGGCGGGCCAGAAGGTAGGTCATGCGGAAGCCGCTGGCCGAGCAGATGTAAACCTTCACCAGGCCCGAGGCCACCAGGTGGAAATAATCGCAGGGCTGATCCTGCTCAAAGATCATCTGACCTTTGGTAAAGCGGCGCAGGGTGGCCATGGCGGCCAGCTTTAAAATTTCCCGGTCAGAGATGCCGCTGAAGCCCATGGCGTCCTGGAACAGTTCGGCCCTGGCCTCCAGGGTGCTCTCCAGAGGTTCGCCTTTGGGGTCGGCCGTGGGACTGCTTGTGCGCATCGATCCATTTGCCGTCAAAGGGTTCGGCTGGGCGTGGGCGGGCTTTATACACTACAAGATAATATTATGTTCGCTCCCACAGGGTCAATCCGCTATGCGCGCGGCGTTAATTAGGGGCGGCGGGCCAAAACCGGTCCGCCGCCCGGGTTGCCATATGCCGGTTACTTTAGCGGGGCCATGGCCTTGACCACCCTTTTGGGATCTTTCTCCGCGGCCTGAAGCAGGGCGGTCACCTTGTCCTGGGGCAGCCAATTAACCTTGCCGGTGGCCAGGTCGTACATGGCGGCCTTGACCAGAACCTTGTTGCCGGCCGCCAACTCGCGGGTTACCGGGCTCATCATGAAAAGGTCGCTGACCGACTGCCAGACGTTCTGCTCGATGGCAAAGGGGAGCAGCGCGGCTCCCTTGGCCTCGGGGTGCTCGTGCATGGCCGTGCGCACCGCCGGGAAAATGGGCGCCAGCAGGGGCGGGATGTTGCGCTCCAGGACGAGGTTGTTCCCCTGGGCCTGGCTGGATACGGCGGATACCGCGCCGCACTTGGTGTGCCCCAGCACCACCAGTATGGGGGTGTGCACATGGGCCAAGCCGTATTCGATGGAACCGGCCTCATCGGTCTTGACCACGTTGCCCGCCACCCGCACCACGAACAGGTCCATGATGCCGGTGTCGAAAATGATCTCCACCGGCACCCGGGAGTCGGAGCAGGACAGCAGGGTGGCAAAGGCGTGATCCGCCTGGTTGGAGGCATCGGCCTGCTGGACGCGGGCCGCGTCCTGGTGGCCGCGCAGGGGCTTGCCGGCCACAAAGCGCTCATTGCCCGCCTTGAGTATCTCCAACGCCTGTTGCGGGGTAGGATCGGTCACGGCTTTTGCGGCCTGGGCCAGGGAGGGAGAAATGAAGAGCAGGCACAAGAGCCCCGCCAACAATAGCCTGCTGGTAAAACGTGATGACATCTCGACCTCCATTGTGTGGCCCCGGTCGATGCGCCGGGACCTTACGACGTTTAGATGATTTGGGGCATGTATATATAAGTATAGCTGGCGTGGTTAGACGAAGTTGATATTTGTTCTCAGGGACGGAGGCGCAAAAAAGCCCCGCCGCTCCGGGGAGCGGCGGGGCCGTGAGTGCTTGCAGGGGACGCGGGGAGCGGCTTATTTGCCTTGGGCGGCCTTGGGCTTCATGCTCTCGGGCATGGGCACCACGCCGTGCTTGATCTTGACGAACTCGGTGCCGGTCTGGTCGTAGATAGCCGCGGTCATTACGTCGAACTTGTCCACGCCGGGGATGTCCTTGACCCTCTCCTTGGCGGCGTCCATCTCCGGCTCCAGGATGTCGGCCGGGCGGGCGGAGAAGGGGTCCTTGCCGTACTTGTAGCCCTTGAGGATCTTGGCCCTGAGCTCGGGGTCGATGGGCGTGGGGGTCTTGCCGTAGAGTCCGTAGGCCAGGCCCTTGGTCTCGTTGGTGACCATCTTGTACTTGCCGAACAAGACGTTCAACACCGCCTGCACGCCCACGATCTGGCTGGTGGGGGTGACCAGGGGCGGGGTGCCCAGCTCGTCGCGGGCGTGGGCCACTTCCTCGTACACCTCGTCGATGCGGTCCAGGGCGTTGGCATCCCGGAGCTGGCTGACCAGGTTGGAGATCATGCCGCCGGGCACCTGGTGCACCAAGACGCCGGTGTCGATGGTGGCCATCTTGTTGGGCTTCCAGTAGTCGTAGTACTTGGGAGCCACCCGCTCCAGCTCGTGCCCGATCTTGAGCATCAGGTTCAGGTCCAGGCCCGGGTCGCGGGGGGTGCCTTCCAGGGCAACCATGATGGGCTCCACCGCCGGGTGGCTGGTGCGCAAGGCGAACGGGGCCAGGCAGCAGTCGATGATGTCCACGCCAGCCTCGGCCGCCTTGAGCATGCTCATGCAGGCCATGCCGCTGGTGTAGTGGCTGTGCAGGTGGATGGGGGTCTTGGTGGCACCCTTGAGGGCGCTGACCAGGTTGTAGGCGTCGTAGGGGGCGATGAGCCCGGCCATGTCCTTGATGCAGATGCTGTCCGCGCCCATCTCGTCGAGTTGGCGGGCCTTGTCCAGGTAGTACTCCAGGTTGAACACCGGACCGCCCATGGTGCGCTCGGTCAGGGAATAGCAGATGGTGCCCTGGAAGTGCTCGCCGTTGGCCTTGATGCGCTCCACCACCGTCTCGAAGTTGCGGTAGTCGTTGAGAGCGTCAAAGACCCGGAACACGTTGATGCCCGCCTCGCAGGACAGGTCCACGAATTCCTTGGCCACGTCGTCGGCGTAGTTGCGGTAGCCCACCAGGTTTTGCCCCCGGAGCAACATGCCGAAGGGGGTCTTGGGGGCGTACTTGCGCAGGGTGCGGGGGCGCTCCCAGGGGTCTTCACCCAGGAAGCGGCTCATGGCGTCAAAGGTGGCGCCGCCCCATACCTCCAAGGCCCAAAACCCGGCCTCGTCCATCATCTCGATGGCCGGGATCATGTCTTCAGTGCGCATGCGGGTGGCGAAAAGGGACTGCGTACCGTCGCGCAGGGTAAGGTCCTCGATTTTCAGGGGAGTGGGGTTTCCGCCCCAATCCAGTTCCTGGTTCATGTTCCCCTCCTTCTGCGTGCTCGCCCAGGAGTTGGGTAGAGCCGCTATGGTTGTAGGTTCGGGTTACCTGAGGCCGGCTCCTGCCATGGACCGACTCGTATACAAGCTTAGTAATCTATGCTGGGAATTTCCTTTAGTCAAGTATCACAGTGTGAAACCGTCCGGCGTCACCCTCTTGTTACCGTGGCCCGGTGATGCTATGGTTACTGAGCCCCACATCAAGCCGATGAGGGGTTATCTGTTTCAAGAGGACCGGATACATGGCCAAGGAAAAAAAGAAACCCGCGTCCAAAACCGCGCGGCCGGCTGATTTGGCCAAGCGCCTGTTGGCCCGCTTCGGGCCGGAAGACCGGGTGCTGGTGCTCATAGCCGCGGATCCCGACGCCCTGGCTTCCTCGCTGGCCCTCAAGCGCCTACTGTGGCGGCGGGTGGCCAACGTGACCATAGCCAACGTCAACCAGATCAGCCGCCCGGACAACCTGGCCATGACTCGTCTGCTCAACATCCCCCTGGTTCAGTTGAACAAGGTTGACCTCAGCGCTTTCAGCAAGAAAGTGATGGTGGACAGCCAGCCCCACCACAACACCGCTTTTGAGGGCATAAAGGTTGATGTGGTCATCGACCACCATCCGGTGGGGGAGGTGGCCAACAACTGCGGCTTTTGCGACATCCGCCCGCGCTACGGGGCCACCAGCAGCATCATGACCGAATACATCCGGGGGGCGGGCATCAAGCCTTCCAGCCGCCTGGCCACGGCCCTGGTCTACGGCATCAAGACCGACACCTACAGCTTCGGCCGCTCCTCCCAACTGGAGGACGTGCAGGCCTTTCAATACCTGTTCCCCAAGGCCAACCATTCGGTTTTGCGCAAGATCGAGTTCAGCGAGATGCGCCTGAAGGACCTGGCCCTGCTGCACCTGGCCCTGGACCGCTTCGTGGTGCGCAAGCACTCCATGTACGTCCATCTGGGCGAGGTGTCCAGCCCGGACAACCTGGTGCAGATCGCCGACTTTTTCCTTCGAGTGGATTCGGTGGACACCTGCGCGGTGAGCGGTGTGCATCAGGAGCGTTTGGTGGTGATTCTGCGTAACGCGGGATACCGCATCAACGCCGGTCGTCTGGCCGAAGAAGCCTTTGGCGAGTTCGGCCCCGCCGGAGGGCATAAATCCATGGCCAGGGCCGAGATTCCCTTGGCCGCCATAAAGAAAATTTGCAAGGATACTGCAGAAGAATCCTTGTCCCGTTTTGTGATGCGCCGCCTGGCCAAGGCGGCGGGCCCCCAGAAAAATACCTCAGCCAAGAAGTAGCCCGGCGCTTTCCCCGGCCCATTCCGGCGGGTTTGGACGGGAAGATGCGGCCGTTTGCTTTCCCGCAATAGTTAATGTTGTGTATTAAGTAAAATTAATAACATTTCGTTAATATTTACTTTATTTGCAGAAAAAAGCCTGGGGGGATGCCGGGAGATGTTGGCGGTGGGGTGGGGGGCTCCCCCGGCCCGGGGGGGGGGGGGGGGG
>JAHIQI010000041.1 GCA_018902755.1 Pseudomonadota bacterium
ATTCCAGGGCCGCAGACTGCCAGCCTCGGGCACGGTCCGTAATTTGGTGGCCAAGATGCGCAAGGACCGGCAGGCCCATCTTTCCCTGCTGCATCATCCGTCCTTATTCAAGCGTCAGTATCAGCCTTCTCTGGGAAGGGCGGATGCCGGCCTTACCGAGCCCAACCAGCGCTGGGAGGCAGACTCCACCCGGGCGGATTTAATGACCGCCGACGGTAGGCGCTGCACCTTGATCGCGGTGGTGGACGTATGGACCCGAAGGCCGGTGTTTGGCGTGGTGGAACGAGGGGGAGGAGATCCCATTGCCCAGACCTTTTTCAAGGCCTTCAAGCAAATGGGCATACCCCGCGAGGTCATCGTGGACCTGGGCAAGGATTACCAGAGCAAACAGGTGCAGGCATTATTCTTTGACCTGGGCATCAAGGCGCCCCAGATACCGGGCTACAGCCCGGAGCTCAAGCCCCACGCGGAGATTGTCTTTCACTTGATCTCCGATCTGCTGCGCACCCTGACCGGGTATACCGGCAACCGCCTGGCTAAACGGCCGGAGGTCATCCAAACCAAATACACCCTGGCTGAATTGCAGGATCTGGTGGACAAGTGGGTGAGAGACTTTGAGAGCAATCACGTGGTTTCCACCATCGGCTGCACCCCTCGGGAGCGCTGGGAGAAGGCCATAGACGAAGGATGGCGGCCCAGGGTGGCTCCCTTGGATCAGCTTTTCCTTTTACTAAAGCCCGCCGAGCCGCGCAGCGTGGCCCAGGGGAGGATTCATTTCAACCGTGGTCTCTATACCGCCGAAGAGCTCCTTTACTTAGAGCCCTCGGACCGAGTGTGGGTGCGCCCCGACCCCGAAGACGCGGGCATGATCTACGTCTTTGACCAGGGAGGGGAGTTCATCTGCATAGCCACGGACCTGGATCGCCTGAATCTCACCCCCAAACAGATACGAGAGAGGAAGAAGCGCTGGTGGTCCATCCGGCGACTGGAGCGCAAAGCCTCCCGGGAGCGAGTCAATGCCGTGGACCTGGATGATCTGGAGAGGGCCCGGTTGGACGAGGTAGTGGCCAGGACCAAACCCTTGGACGATCTTCCTCCACCTAACCTGGACCTGCCGGCCCTAAAGGCCGCGGCCCAGGCCCGGCAGGAGATGCTGGGACAGGCCGAGCAAGATGATGATTATTCCTTTGACCAAGGTGGCGAGCAGGTCCTGGATCCCTGGGGGCAGGAGATCGATATCCATCACCGGCCGGTCTTTTTACGGTCCTCCGAGCGGGCGGTGTGGATCCTGGTGCGTCAACGAGAGGGTTTGGACAACTCATCCTCTGATCTGGCCTTCTTGGAGGAATTCAAAAAGACCCCCATGTGGCGACAGCTGGGCGGGGAGCAGTTTGAGGAGTTTGTACAGGGTCTGCGCGATTGCGTGGTCTATGACGAGGAAAATTCATGAGGGCCGCCTTTGTCCAGACCCGCAACGTGGCCCGCCTCTGGGAAGTAGTGGAGTCCCTGCATAGTGCCTCTTTGGGTGAGCCTCGGCTAGGACTGATCTACGGCCCGGCTGGCCGGGGCAAGACCCGGGCGGTGGACACCCTGGCCGCCCGGACCGGGGCCGTCTATGTCTCCGCTGCCCGAGTGTGGACTCCCAACTCCATGCTCAAAACCATCCTGGCTGCCCTGGGATGCCCGGCCACCAACACCGGGGCCGGTAATCTGCTTAGGGCGGCGGAGGCCCTATCAGAACGCTTGGGGGTGCCCTCCCTGGGCAATGGCCTTTTGATCATCGATGAAGCCGACTACCTGGCCAAGGGCACCCACCCTCCTCGTACTCCCCCACTTTTAGATACGGTCCGGGATTTACATGATGCTTCAGGCGCCCCCATCCTGCTGGTGGGCATGAACGGCCTGGCCAAGCTATTGAGTCAATTTCCCCAATTCTGGGACCGGGTCCGCATGAGCGAGGAGTTTGCTCCTTTGGTCAGGAAGGAGGTCATCAGCCTGGCCTCGGAACTGGCCGGCCTTACCCTGGACGACCAATCAGCCGAGCAGATTCGCCGGGCCACCAAGGGCAACTTGCGTCAGACCATTTTGCACCTTGCCCGTCTGGAGTCCCTGGCCAGAGTGGAGGGTTCCTCGCGCATCAATCCGGACTGGACCCGGCAGGTGACCACCGAGGTAGCCCGCAGCCGCCTACGGGCCAGCGGCACTGGCCTTCGCAGGGTGAAGTGATGGCTGCCAAGACCGCTAGCCGGTGGCGACCGGTGATGGTTCGGAGCTATTTAAGAGATGCTGGAAGCGAGGCCTCGGTGGGGGAATTATATGAGCACCTGATAGATGGGGCTGGTCACACCCTTCGTCAGGTGAACCAAGTTCTGGATTATCTGGAAAAGCGGGGGGAGATCGTCCTACTGTCGGATTGCCGATGCAGGTTGCTGGAAAAGCTAAACAAGGAATCAACTCCTGCAGTGCTTTGGAGGGCAGCCCATCAACTGAGCTTGAGGGGCGCCTTTTCCTCCAAGGACCTCATGCAGGTCTCCGGCATTGACGGGCGGGGGACTCAAAGGTGGTTGCAGGAAATGCGGAAGCGAAGCCTGGTCCGGGAGGTTGGGAGATTTCGCTATCGCGTGGCCAAGGAGGCTCCTTACCGTGATGATCCGCCTCCATTTCGATGGGCGCGGCGGGGTAAGGCCAGGGCGATTAGAGATCAGGCCGAAGCGGACTAAATTATCCCCACATTTTGATAACCTTGCTTTAGCACAAGCTGAAATTGACCGCTTCCCGTGTTTGTTGCGCTTGCATTGCCTAATCAAGATCTCTAGGCATTCCGATGATTCCTATACTTTCTTCGACCCACCGCCATTCCCCTATGCTACCCTACCTATCAGAAGTAATTCCCATCGCTTCTACATCCCGATCCGTGCCCAACCAAAAAATTGAGAGGGCCGCCATGCCCCCAGACAAAGCCAAACCTAAAAAAACGGGCAAGCCCGGCTCGGCCAAGGGCAAAGCGAACCAAACCGCCTCCCAAGCAACTGCAAAAAAAGACGCCAAAAAGTCTTTACCCGCGAACAAAGCCTCATCCTCAGGCACTCAGAGGCCCATCAAGACTTTCGCCGTTCCCAAGGACGGTAGGTTTCCCTTCGTGGGTCTAGGCGCTTCGGCGGGCGGCCTGGAAGCATTCCAGCAGTTCTTTAACGCCATGCCCCCCGACTCGGGCATGGCCTTCCTGGTGGTGGTGCATCTTGATCCCGACCACACCAGCATCCTGCCCGAATTGATCCAGAAGCACACCTCCATGAAGGTGGAGGCCGCACGGGATAATACCGAGGTAAGGCCCAACCGGGTCTACGTGGCCCCGCCCAACAAGGACCTGGCCCTGTTCAAGGGTAGGATTTTGCTTCTGGATCCGGAGTCGCCCCGGGGTCGCCGCCTGCCCATAGACTTCTTTTTCCGGCAACTGGCCCAAGACCGGGGCGATCAGGCGGGTTGCATAATCTTGTCCGGCACCGCCTCGGACGGCTCCATGGGGCTTAGGGACATAAAGGGCATGGGCGGCCTGGTGATCGCCCAGGAGCCTTCCTCGGCCAAGTACGACGGGATGCCTTCCAGCGCCATGGCCACCGGGCTGGTGGACCTGGTGCTGACACCCGGGCAGATGCCCGAGAAGTTGATCTACTATTTCTCGCACCCGCATGGGCTGGACATCCCCGCGAAAACGGAGTCCACGGCCGGCTCCCGGGAAGCTCCATTGCAAAAGGTGCTGGTCTTGCTGCGGGATCGAGTGGGGCATGATTTCTCCTGTTACAAGCAAAGCACCATCATCAGGCGCATCGAGCGCCGCATGAGCATCCAGCAGATTCCCAACCTCGGCAAATATCTCCGCTTCGTCCAAACCAACCCCGGGGAACTAGACGCCCTGTTCAAGGACCTTCTGATCGGGGTGACCAACTTTTTTAGGGACCCCGAGGCCTTTGAACTGATCAAGGAAAAGGTGATCCCCAAGCTCTTGGACCAGTTGAAGCCCTCAGAAACCCTGCGGGTATGGGTGCCCGGTTGCTCCACCGGTGAAGAGGTGTATTCCCTGGTAATCATCATCAAGGAATGTCTGGCCCAGGCGGGCAAGGAAGTGCCCCTGCAGGTGTTCGGCACTGACATAGACAAGATGGCGGTGGACAAGGCCCGGGAGGGTTTGTTTCCGGACAGCGTAGCCGCCGACATCAGCCCCGAGCGGCTCCAACGGTTTTTCAACGAGGAGCCAGGCTATTATCGCGTCAAAAAGGAACTGCGTGAGCCGGTGGTGTTCTCGGTGCAGGACGTGATGAAAGACCCGCCCTTTTCCAAGCTGGACCTGCTCTGCTGCCGCAACCTGCTCATCTATCTGGACGGGGCGGCCCAAAAGAAGCTTTTGCCATTGTTTCACTACACCATCAAGCCCCAAGGGATTTTGTTTCTGGGTTCCTCCGAGTCCATCGGGGGCTTCGCCGACCTGTTCCAGACGCTGGACAAAAAGTGGAAGATCTACTCCCGCAAGCCGACCTCCGGGGCCATGCGCCTGATGATCGACTTCCCCACCGGGCCGGTTACCAGGGAAGAGGGGGAAGAAAAGGCCCCTCGGGCGGCCCTGGTCCTGGGCGAGGCTGACTTGGCCCGGGAAGCCCAGAAGATAGTGCTGTCGGAATTTTCCCCGGCAATGGTGCTTGTGGATCAAAAAGGCGAAATACAATACATCCAAGGCCACACCGGCAAATTCTTGGAACCGGCGGTGGGGCGGCCCAGCCAAAAATTATCGTCCATGGCCAGGGAAGGGCTTCGGCTTGAACTGGACGCCGCCTTGCGCCGGGCCCAGGCCAGCGGCCAGGCGGTGCACTCGCCCGGCATCAAGGTAAAGGTCAACGGCGGCCATCAGTACGTTGACCTGACGGTCAAGCCCATCGACCAGCCCAAGGCCCTGCGAGGCCTGCTGGCCGTGGTCCTGCGGGAGGCGCAGGAGCCTCCGGCGGGACCCAAGGGCAAAACCAGGCGAGGGACTGGTGCGGAGGCGGAAAAGCGTCTGGCCAATCTGGAGCAGGAACTGCAACACACCCGGGAGAGGCACCAGGGGGCCATCGAGGAATTGGAGACCTCCAACGAGGAACTGAAGTCCATGAACGAGGAAATGCAGTCGGCCAACGAGGAGCTGCAGAGCACCAACGAAGAGCTGGAGGCCACCAAGGAGGAGCAACAGTCGCTCAATGAGGAGTTGGCCACGGTCAACGCCGAGCTGCAGGCCAAGATCGACGAACTGGCCCAGTCCCAGGACGACCTAAAAAACCTGCTGGCCAGCACCGAAATAGCTACGTTGTTCTTGGGCAACAACCTGACCGTGAAGCGTTTCACCCCCACCGCCACCAAACTGATCAACCTCATCGCCGGCGACGTGGGACGGCCGGTGGACCACATCGTGACCAACCTGGACTACCCCGATCTGGTTGGCGACGCCAGGGAGGTGCTGGACACCCTGGGCGTCAAGCAATCCGAGGTGCGGACCAAGGGCGGGGACTGGTACCAGATGCGCATAATTCCCTATCGCACCATGGACAACGTCATCGATGGGGTGGTTATCACCTTCAGCGATATCAACCGGCAAAAGCGGGCCCAGAGCGAGCTGCGTGAACTCAGCGACGCCCTGGAGAAGGCGGGCCTCCAGCGGGAGGTGATTTTTAAGGAACAAACCAAGGAACTCAAGCATACCCGGGATCTGCTGCGCAAGAAAAAGAGTGATCGATAAGATACAGCCCATTGGGCGGCGGATCGGGAGCACTACCGGTAATTAGCCGCCACTATAGTCAAGGTTTTTCCCCGGGGCTAAACGGCCCGTTTTCAGTTTCAGCTCAAGAAAAAAGCGGCGAGGCTCTCCCTACCCGGCATACCCTGTCGCCGATCGAGGGCCCCGACGGCTAGACGGCGGGCATGGTGAACATGTTGATGGCGTTGATAGTTGGGAAGAAGAAATGATTCTGCTAGAGGTTTTAGGGCATAATTGTAATCAGAACTGATACTAATGGGTAACGATGGAGCGGGCCCCAAGCATGAAAAAGCCCCCAGCCGACCACACCGGATCCAAGGAATTGCGCAAGCGGGCCGAGAAGCGGCTGCATGGCAGACCTCCCGATGACTCCAAGCCGCGGCCGGAAAATTTCCCCGACATCCTTCAGGAGTTGCGGGTCCACCAGGTGGAGTTGGAGCTCCAAAACGAGGAGTTGCGCCGCACCCGGGAGGAGTTGGAAGAGTCACGCGACCTGTACTTCGATCTATATGATTTGGCCCCGGTGGGCTACCTCACGCTCGATGAGCACGGCATCATCAGGCTGGCCAACCTCACCGTCGCGGCCATGCTGGGCCTGTCCCGCAATGAACTGATCAAACGGGGCTTGAGCCGTTTCATCGACCAGAAGCATTACGCCCGGTTCGCCGCCCTCCGGAAAAAGGCGCAGGAAGAAGGCTCTGACCTGGGTTGCGAACTGGCGATGATCCGGGCAGATGCTGAACCATTTTTCGCAAGGCTGGAAGGCGTCCCCGCGCAAGATGCTAAGGGCAAGTTCACCGGCTGGCGAGCGGCGCTAATTAATATTACCGAGAGCAAGCAGGCTGAAGCTGATCGAGGCAAGCTCCAGAGGCAGCTCTCCAACGCCTTGGAAATGGCCCTGCTCGGTCCTTGGGAATACAATGTAACCAGTGACATCTTCACCTTCAATGACCATTTCTATAAAATCTTTCATACCACTGCCAAGCAAGTCGGCGGGTACACGATGTCATCGGCTGAGTATGCACAGCGTTTTGTCCATCCTGACGATATATTTCTTGTAGGAGAAGAAATTCGAAAAGCGCTCGAAACATCCGATCCAAATTTCAGGCGAAAATTTGAGCACCGGATGATTTATGCCGACGGGACAGTAGGCATTTTGTCCGTTCAGTTTTCCATCGTCAAGGACGCCGAAGGCAGAACGATAAAAACCTACGGAGTGAATCAGGATATCACCGAACGGACAAAGATTAAGAAATCGCTTCTGGAGAGCGAGACTCGGTTAAGAAGGTCCCAAGAGGTAGCCAAGATCGGGACCTGGGAATTCGACTTGGGCACCGATCAAGTCTGGGGTTCGGACCAAGCATTCAAGATATTCGGACTTGAGAGAACCTCGCCCTATTTTGACCTGGATATTTTTGAGAGCAACATAGTCGACTCCGAAAGGGTCCATCAAGCCTTAGTTGACCTGACTGAGAGCGGCTCGGAATATGACTTAACTTACGAATTGCGCCACGGGTCCGACGGCAAGATAAAAAACGTCCACTCCATTGCCGAGCTTGTCCGAAACCAAGCCGGTCAACCGGTAAAGGTGCTCGGTACCATCCAGGACGTTTCAAACCAGGTCAATCTAGAAGCCAAATTACGCCAAGCTCAAAAGATGGAGGCCGTGGGCACCCTGGCCGGGGGCATCGCCCACGACTTCAACAACATCTTGGCCGCCATGATGGGCTACACCGAGCTTGCCTTGGATGATCTAAAGGGCGAGGGCCCGGTGGCCGAGAAACTCCGCCAGGTGCTCATCGCCGGCAACCGGGCGGCGGAACTGGTGCGCCAGATATTGTATTTCAGCCGCATAGGAGAGCAGGAAGACCGCCCCTTGGCCCTGTCCCCCCTGATAAAGGAGAGCCTGAAATTACTCAGGGCTTCCCTGCCCGCCACCATTGAAATCCAGATGGACTTGCCAGAAAACGGGTGCCAAGTTCTGGCCGACCCGGTTCATATCCACCAGATAGTCATGAACCTGTGCACCAACGCCGCGCAGTCCATGGCGGAAGCGGGCGGGGTGCTGGCCATAGGGCTGTCCACGATTATCGTGGACGAGGACACCATCAAGACCTTTTCCACCATCAAGGCTGGCAGATACCACAAGATTACGGTAAGCGACAACGGCATCGGCATGACCAGGAGAGTTGTCGACCGGGCATTCGAGCCTTTCTTCACCACCAAGGAGCCCGGCCAGGGTACGGGAATGGGGCTGGCGGTGGTGCAAGGCATAGTTCAGGAACACGGAGGGGACGTAAGCATCTACAGCGAAGTGGGCAAAGGGACCACGGTCAATGTGTTTTTGCCTGCCCTGGAGACTGAGCATATCCCCGATGCGCTCGAAAAATATTTGGAGGTCGCGGGAGGGACCGAGCGCATTATACTGGTGGATGATGAGAAAGCCCTGGCGGAAATCGGCCTCAGCACTCTGCAGCATTTGGGTTATGCAGTCACCGCCTTTACCTCCAGCCAAGAGGCGTTGGAGAAATTCAAGGCCGCGCCCGATGATTTTGACCTGGTGATATCCGACTACACCATGCCCGAGATGACCGGGGCCAAGCTGTCCCAGAAAATATTGGCTCTACGGCCGGACACGCCCATAATCATCTGCACCGGTTTCAGCCAGCAGCTTGATGATGAAAAGGCCAAGGAGCTTGGCATCCGTAAACTGCTCATGAAACCGTTGTCCAGGGGCGCCCTCGCCCGGGCGGTGCGGGAGGCGCTGGACGGGCCTGATTAGGGCTTGATGCTCCGGACCATTTCTTGAAAGCGTGGTTGGACCGATCCATGAACAAACCAAAGACAAGTTCCGTCAAATTCGAGCAACTACGCATCACGGCCGAGGAGTTGCTGCGGGACAAAGGACCTGCTTCCTCACAGGTCAACGGTCACGATCTTGCCCAGCTCGTCCATGAGTTAGAAGTCCATCAGGCCGAATTGGAGATCCAGAACGAAGAACTGCGCCTGACCCAAACCAAATTGGAGGCTACCAGGGATCAGTATTTCGATCTTTATGACCAAGCCCCGGTGGGATACCTGACCATCGATGAAAAGGGAATAATCCGCCGGGCCAACCTGACCATAGCCAGCATGCTTTCCCTGCCGCGAGCCCACCTGGTAGGCCAAAGCTTCTATCTATTCGTGAGCCGCGAACACCACGGCACATTGTTGCAACATCTTAAGTCCGGTGCCAAGCCCGGCACTAAACAAAATATTGAAACGAAATTGTTGAAAAAGGATGGGACAGAATTTCATGCCCAGATGGAAAGCTCCCCGCTAGGCTTTGAAGGTGGCGCCCTAGGATTGCGCATTGTGCTCGTGGATATAAGCCGACTCAAAGCTGCCGAAAGTGAACTTCGCAGGGCCAATGAAAGGCTGGAGGAAGAGGTTCGCATTCGTACGTCAGAGTTGATTGAGACCAACCAGGCCTTGCGAGAGGAAATCAAGCAGCGTGAACAGATGGTCTGGGAGCTAAGCCAGCATAAAACAGAGTTGGAGTCTAAAAAAACAGAGTTGGAGTTAAAGGCCAAGGAGTTGGAACAATCCAGCATCGCCGTGGGGGTATTGCTTCACCGAAGTGAAGAAAATCGGGAGTCTATGGAGAGCAATATTTTGCAGCAGGTTGACAAACTGCTGCTACCCTTCCTGACGAATGTTTTAACGACAAGTTTGGAACCCGTCCAACGCCAGGGGATAGAGGCGGCAATCTATCACCTGGAGCAGATCACTTCCTCTTTTGCCCAAAAGCTCAGCGCACCAAACCTGGGGTTGACCACCAGAGAAATACAGGTTGCCAGCCTGATTAATCGAGGTCAGAGCAGCAAAGAAATTGCCGAAACCCTTAACCTTTCCCCGGACACCGTGAGTTTCCATCGCAGAAACATCCGCCAAAAGCTTGGAATAACCGATACCGACACCAGTCTGGCCAAACGACTGCGTGAATTCGCCTAATGGTGGCTTTTACCTGCCAAAAAACCACTAGATAACCACCTTTCAATTGTTTTAGCCGTACCATACAATTATCGTAATCGTATAGGTATCCAGTGGTATGGGCCTATCGCGATAATCTGTGTGCCGCCACCAAATGATATTCTATGATGTTTAGCATTAACATAGGGGGCTGGCAATGTCTGAACGCGGTCGGGAATCATCCTTGGTTAGCTTCCAGAAAAGGTTCGGCACCGAAAGCTACGCCGGGCTCTGGCCAGTCCGGGTGAGCATCCCCTTAAGGGCGTGGTCGAGGTTGACGAAACCTATTACGGCGGCAAAGGCTGCTCGAGCAGCGTGGGTAAAAGGCACCTTCCATGGAGTCAGCAAGAAATATATGCCTGCATATCTGGATGAGTGGAACTACCGTTTCAATTGCCGATCTCTGATGTCAAATCTCTTCCAGCATGTGTTAAGGCGCGCCACCAACTGCGGTCCAATTACTTACAAGGAAATCGCACTGAGCCCGAGCCTTATGAAACCGCTACATGGATTGTCACGATAGGCACACATTGGTATTGTTGATAAATGTCGGCAGGCGCTAGTCTTCTATTAAAGCATTCAGCGGGGACTTTCTGTGAGGTTTCCCGATGCGAGATTAGCCATCTAAGACGCGAAGGTGACGAGCCCACTGGACAACACAACCAGTATGCAGCGTGTGTGTTGACAAGGTGTTCCTACATTTTCCTCTGACAACAACCGTGCTTACACGGCTATTAACAATGCTCGCCCTGGAAGGAACACATTCAAGGAACTGGCTCATATAATGAGTACAGTTTTGGAAAAGGAGCCGCCCCCATGTCAGACCAAATTCCTAAAGATAAGCAAAAGTACGAATCGCCGATCCTTGTACCTCTAGGGGAGATGGCCAAAGGGTCTGGAGTGTGTGCAACGGGCAGTTCAGTTGTCTCCGTGATCTGTAGTGCGGGCGCGGCTGACTCCGGCGCGGACTGTGCCGCGGGCGCCAGTGACGGAAGCGGAACAACCGATTGCACGGCGGGTAGTACTGCGACACAGGACTGCACCGCGGGGCCCACGGCTCTGAGGGATTGCACGGCCGGCACTGCGGCGCTCCGGGCCTGCACGGGCGGTACCGCTGCCACCAGTGCTTGTACGGCTGGCACCTCCAATTAGTGGATAAAAGATAGCATGGTCGGAAGTAGGTGAAAGAGACAGCGATCAGGCTTGTCTGACATCCTAACTTATATTCAAAGGCAACCCTGTGCCGCTTTCCATATAGAACACATTTAGGCAAAGAGGTGGTCGTTCCGGAACAACACCTCAATATGGATGGATGGATGGAACTCTCCCTTTTGGCGTGATGCCAGGCGACTGAGTTGTCACCGGCGCACTAATACAATTACCGGGAGAAGTGCTACATGAATCAAATCGATAAACCGATTGCCAATCCCATCGTTGTGCTCCGCGAGGAGTTCGACGACTGGGCCGTACTCTTCAATGCCGATAACGCCGCTGCCGTGGGAACCAATCCTGTGGGTGTAGCAGTATGGAAACTCATGGATGGCAAAAAAGACATCGAAGGTATCGTGTCGGAGATCAAGAACCGCTTTGAAGACACTCCGGACGCCGTCGGCGAAGAGATCGCCGCCTTTGTTGGCATCCTGGCTGAAAACGGTTTTGTGGGGCTGGAACAGGACAGTAAATAACGGATGTATGAGGCACTTAAGGAAAAGGGCAAGGTAGAACCAACGACGCCAAGGTTTATGCGCACCCCGCGTAGCCTCACCATAGAAATCACCTCGCGCTGCAATCTTCGCTGCCGCTACTGCTACTTCTTCAACAACCCAGAAGTGGTTTATCGCGATCTCCCTACCGGAGAATGGCTCACCTTTTTCGATGAATTGGGGTCGCTAGGCGTGATGACAGTCACCCTGGCAGGGGGAGAGCCGTTTATCCGAGAAGACCTACCCGTACTCCTGGAGGGTATCGTCCGCAACCGGATGCGCTTCGCCTTCCTGTCCAATGGCACTCTGATTGACGATGAGATCGCCGCTTTCATCGCCGGCACGGGTCGTTGCGAACATGTCCAGGTGTCGGTGGATGGCTCTAGCGCGCAAGCACATGACTCCTGTCGCGGGAAAGGCTCTTTTGAGAAAGTACTTCGCGGCATCCACACCCTGCAACGCCATCGGATCGGTGTGACCGTGCGGGTGACCATTCATCAACATAACGTGCATGATCTGGAGAACATCGCACATTTTCTCCTGGATGAGCTGGGCCTTCCGGATTTCAGCACCAACTCTGCCGGCTACATGGGCACATGCTGCGTGAATGCCGATGAAGTGCTGCTGAACGTAGAGGAACGGAAAGAAGCCATGGCGACCTTGCTGCGCCTCACGGAACAATACCCTGGACGCATCTCATCGAGCGCCGGCCCCTTGACGGATGGGCGCATGTGGCGCCGGATGGAAGAGGCGCGGGCGCAGGACAAGCCGGCCTTTCACAATGGTGGCCGCCTCACCGGATGCGGCTGCCCGAGCAACAAGATCTCCGTGCGCGCCGATGGCGCAATCGTTCCCTGCAACATGTTGGCCCATATGGAACTAGGGCGCATCAACCATGATTCGCTGTCAGAGGTATGGCAAAACAGCCCGGACCTGAACCAACTGCGTACCCGCCATCACATCTCGTTGGCCGAGTTTGAGTTCTGCGCCGGTTGTTCATACATCCCCTATTGCACAGGCAACTGTCCGGGATTGGCTTACACCTTGACCGGCCAGGTAGACCACCCCAGCCCGGATGCTTGTATGCGACGTTTTCTCGAGGAGGGCGGCGCAATCTTATGAGTGGTATTAAACAGCAAAATACGCAACCGGCGGGGATGCGTACGATCAACACTTTATATTTCTACTTGACCGAAGGGTGTAACCTGGCATGCCGCCATTGTTGGATGGGACCCAGGTTTGAAACCATAGACAAGCATCATGCTACTCTGCCGGTTGAGTTGTTCGAAACGGCCATCCGCGAAGCCAAACCGCTGGGCCTGAGTGGCGTAAAACTCACCGGCGGCGAGCCGTTGTTACATCCCAATTTCAAAACTCTGCTGGAGATTGTGCGGCGCGAAGATTTAAGGCTGACAGTAGAGACCAATGGCCTGCTGTGCACGCCGGAGATTTCCGCCGAGATCGCCAAATGTCCCAACCGATCCGTATCCATAAGCCTAGACGGAACCGATGCAGCCACCCACGATTGGATTCGCGGTGTG
>JAHIQI010000042.1 GCA_018902755.1 Pseudomonadota bacterium
AGGGCCTCAATGGCATCTTCCAGGCCGCCAGGGCAAGAGCGCGTGGCTACCGCAACGCTTTCACCTTCATCACCATGATCTATTTCATCGCCGCACCACTGGGAGAACTAATCAAATTCCACAGCTAACGACGAAGAACCGAAATCAATGGATGAATATTTTGGAACACCGTAGCATAACGAGCGTCCAGTTGATTTATCAAATTGTCGCGCTCTGCAACTCCTTGGCTTGGCTTGTATTCCAATATTTTTCCGAATGTTACAAAGTCGGCATTAGCCTGATTTACAATCACATCCAACTGTGCTTTCGGAAAATCTTCCAAGGAAGATAAAGTTAATTTTCTATACAAGCCAATAATTTTGTTCGCAGGGTCTACTGCGGGGTCAAAACAGAGTTCATCTCCCAACCGGTTTTTTTGCGAGAGAGTTGCCGTGTCAAATTTCTGCACTCTCTCTAACGAGGCACGTGCATTATCCAGATCACTATTATTCACAGCAGTCATTCTACATCCCCCGCTTTAAGTTTTCTGGCCATAGCTAAGTGGCAACACTATTTCCAGAAAAATTTATTACGTTTTCCTTTAGCAAACCAAGAATACTAGGTTGTAATTTTGCGAATCAACAAAAAAAGAAGCCACACTCCCTAGGTCACCCTTTGAGCGTCCAAAAGCTTAATCTTGTGGTGGATTATAGTCCCAATCAATTTCATTTACTCGTCTTCTTCTCCCGCACCGCCTTGCTGTCCACGAACTCCAGCAGCAGGGCGTTGACCTGCCCCGGCTTCTCCAGCATCACGAAATGCCCCGCCCCTGTGATTTGCGCGCAGCGCAGGTTGGGGAACAGGGTGCGCAGCCAGGCCTCGAAGTCGGGCGGCAAATGCGGGTTGGGCACGTAGATGGCCAGCACCGGGATGCTCAGGGTCCGGTAATCCCAGTTAGCCGGCTTGACGAACTCGGCCATGGAGCTTTTGCCCACGTGCCAAGGCGTGGCTAGGGCCTGGGCCTTCACCCACTCCCGCAGGGCCTGGGGCGTGCTCTTGTCTTGCATGGCGTCGAAGAAAGGCCCCAACTTCTGCTGGCCGTCCGGGCCTTGGAATTGGGCGGCAAAGGCGTCCGCCTGCTTGCACCACTCGGCCCGGGCCACCGCCTCCTGGGGCGGCAGGCCCAGGGCGCCGTCCATGGAAACCAGGGCCCGCACCCGCGTGGGATGCTCCAGGGCCACCCGCCGGGCCACGTCCAGGCCCATGCTGTGCCCTATGAGCACCGGGTCCTTCACCTTGGCCTGATCCATCACCGCCAAGACCGAGCGGGCCAAAAGCTCCTGGGTGTAGGCCACCTGGGGCGCGTCGCTCTTGCCGCAACCGATCATGTCCAGGGCGATGACCCGGTGGTTCTTGGCCAGGGCGGGAATCTGCTCCCGCCAAAACTTGTGGTTGCAGATCCAGCCGTGGATCAGCACCAGGGTGGGTTCACCCTTGCCTTGGTCGGTGTAATAGACCTTGTGCCCGTCCAAGTTTGCGTAAGCCCCCTGCCCCGCTTGGGCCGTGACGGGCAATAAAAGCATCAGGGCGATCAGGCAGGCCGCCAATATTTTCAAACGCCGGTTCATGCCAGTTCCTTCCAGGCCAGTTCCTCGGCCTCCAGCTCTTTGATCTTGTCGCGGATTAGGGCAGCCTCTTCGAAACGCAGGTCCTTGGCCATCTGCTCCATCTCCCGGCGCAGCTTGGCGATCTCCTGGGGTATCTCCTCGGGCTCCAGCTCCGGGCCTTGTTCGGCAAGGGGCACGGTGGTGTAGTCGGCCTCCAGCTCGTGGGGCAGCATGGCCCCGATGGCCTTCTTGATGCTGGTCGGGGTGATGTGGTGCTCGCGGTTGTACTCGGCCTGCACCGCGCGCCGCCGCTCGGTCTCCTCCATGGCCCTGGCCATGGAGTCGGTGATTTTGTCGGCGTAGAGCAACACCCGGCCCTCCAAATGGCGGGCCGCCCGGCCCGTGGTCTGGATCAGCGAACGGGTGGAGCGCAAAAAGCCTTCGCGGTCCGCGTCCAGGATGGCCACCAGGCTCACCTCGGGCAGATCCAGGCCCTCGCGCAACAGGTTGATGCCCACCAGCACGTCGAACACCCCCTTGCGCAGGTCCCGAATTATCTCCACCCGCTCGATGGTGTCGATGTCGCTGTGCAGGTAGCGCACCTTGACCCCCATCTCGTCGAAGTACTCGGTAAGCTCCTCGGCCATGCGTTTGGTAAGGGTGGTCACCAAGACCCGCTCGCCCCTGGCGACGACCACGCGCAGCTCGCCCAAGAGGTCGTCCACCTGACCCGAGGCGGGGCGAACCTCTATCACCGGGTCCATGAGCCCGGTGGGGCGGATTATCTGCTCCACCACCACCCCCTCGGCCTTGGTCAACTCGTAGTCCGCCGGAGTGGCCGACACGTAGACGGTCTGGTCGACGTGGGACTCGAACTCGTCGAAGTTCAGCGGCCGGTTGTCCAGGGCGCTGGGCAGACGGAAGCCGTACTCCACCAGGGTCTGCTTGCGGGAGCGGTCGCCGAAGTACATGCCCCGCACCTGGGGCATGGAGATATGGCTCTCGTCCACGATCAGCAGCCAATGCTTGGGAAAGTAGTCCAGCAGGGTGGGCGGGGCCTGGCCGGGAGCCCGCCCGGTGAGGTGGCGGGAGTAGTTCTCGATGCCGTGGCAGTAGCCCAGCTCCTTCATCATCTCCAGATCGAACAGGGTGCGCTCGCGGACCCGCTGGGCCTCTATTAGCTTGCCCTGGGCCTCGAACTCGGCCAAACGGTCGGCCAGCTCGCTGCGGATGGCGCTCATGGCCTGCACCCGGATGCTCTCGTTGGTCACGTAGTGGCTGGCCGGGAAGATGGTCACCCGGGGGGCCCGCTCCAGGGCCACCCCGCGCAGGGGGTCGATAAAGGCGATCTCCTCCACCTCGTCGCCGAAAAAGGAGATGCGCACCGCCCGGTCTTCCTCGTAGGCCGGGAACACCTCGATGGTGTCGCCGCGCACCCGGAAGGTGCCCCGGTGAAAGGAGTACTCGTTGCGCTCGTAGAGCATCTCCACCAGGGTGCGGAGCACCTGGTCCCGGTCGGCCTCCTTGCCCTGCTCCAGGTACACGATCATGCCCGCGTAGGCCTCGGGCGAGCCCAGGCCGTAGATGCACGACACGCTGGCCACGATGATCACGTCTTGCCGGGTCAAGAGGGTGTAGGTGGCCGAGTGGCGCATCTTGTCGATGCGCTCGTTGATGGAGGAGTCCTTTTCTATGTAGGTGTCGCTGGCCGGGATGTAGGCCTCGGGCTGGTAGTAGTCGTAGTAGGAGACGAAGTACTCCACCGCGTTGTGGGGGAACAGGGCCTTGAACTCGCCGTAGAGCTGGGCGGCCAGGGTCTTGTTGGGGGCCAGCACCAGGGTGGTCAGGCCGGTCTGGGCCACCACGTTGGCCATGGTGAAGGTCTTGCCGCTGCCGGTGACCCCCAACAACACCTGGTGCTTCACCCCGGCGGACAGGCCCTGGGTAATCTCGGCGATGGCGCCCGGCTGGTCCCCCTGGGGGGTGAAATCGCTGACCAGCTCGAAGTCGGCCCGGCTGGGCGCGGTGCGCCACCAGTGGGAGGTGAAGTCGCTTTCCCGGGCCATGCCTACTCCCTGGGAAACAGGCGGGCCATGTCCTGGGACACCTGCTCCAGCCAGGCCCGGCGTTGTTCCAGAGTGCTGATGCAGATCACCCCGAATAGGCGGCGGTGGAAGGTGAGATCAGCGCACAGGCCGAAGATGCAGTCGCGCCACAGGCCCTCCAGGGGATCGCCGAAGGCCTCGCGCTCCCGGTCGGGCGGGGTGTTGCCGGTGTTGTAGACCACCGCCGCGCGGGCGGGCAGCAGGGCCTGGGGCACCCCTTCGCCGCCGTCGCCCTCCACAAAACGATAGGCCCGGCCGGGGCGAAACACCCGGTCGATCCAGCCCTTCATGATGGCCGGAGGCATGCCCCACCAGTTGGGGTGCACGATCACTATGCCCTGCGCCTGCTCCAGGTCGCGGCAGTGGGCCTCTATGGCCGGGGGCAGCGGGGCGTCTTCGGCAATCTCCTCGCGGCCCAGGATGGCGTCGAAGCCCTCGGCGTGCAGGTCGCGCAGAACCACCTCGTGGCCCAGGCCGCGCAAAGACTCCACCGCCGTGGCGGCGATAGCCGCGTTGAAGCTGGCCGGGTCGGGATGGGCCAGCACCACCAAAAGCCGCATGGCCTGCTCCTAGGAAAAAGTGATCTCGCCGTAGTAGTCCGGCACCTGCTCGCGGAATGAGTGTGAAAATCGCTCCGGGAAAACCACCCGGCGGACGTCGCCAATCTCAAAGCTCAGGTTGCCGAAGACCCGCCACTCGCGCTCCATGTAGTAGTTCTTTTCGTCGGCCGGAGGCAGGCCTTCCTCGTAGAACTTCACGAAGCTGAAAAAGTGGTAGATCAAAAACACGAACAGGCTGGTGATGTCCGGAGGGCCGTCTTGGGGCGGCTCCCCCTCCGGGGGCGGCGGATTAAGCTTTTTGTAGGCGTCGTAAAAGGCCCAGAGCTGGTCGTGCTTCTCGTCGAAAAGGGTGGCCAGGGTCTTGGCCGGGCCTTCGGCCACGTTGACCTGGGAGTTGCGGGCCACGTAATAGACCGGGTTGGCCCCGCGCTCGATTAGGAACTTCTTGTGGAAGGCCAGGCCGAAGCGGCTGAACTTGCCCATGTGGATGCCCAGGTCGGGCACCGGTATGTCCGAGAAGCACACCACGTTGGAGCGGTAGGCCTCGTTGCCCGAGAAAGGCTTGTCCGGCTGAAAAGCCACCTTGCCGTCCACGTTCTCGCCCAGGGTGCCTGAGCGCAAAATCCGCACCAGCAGGTCGAACTGCTGCTCATGGGCGTTGTACTCGTGGCGGAAGCTGCGCCCCACGAAGTGGGTCAGTTCGTCGCTGACGTATCGTTGCACACTCACGGCAAGGCTCCTTGTCTACGTCTACTCGGCCAGCCGCCAGCGGGTGCCGGTGGGGCTGTCTTCCAGGACCACGCCCATGGCCGTGATCTCGTCGCGGAGGCGGTCGGCGGCGGCGAAGTCCTTGTCCTTGCGGGCCTGGGCGCGCTGGGCGATGAGCTCCTCGATCTTGGCCGGGTCGGGCCCGTCCCCGGCGGCCGGGGCGCTGGATTGCAAAAATTCCTCGGCCGACTCACCCAGCAGGCCCAAGCGCCCGCCCAGTTGCTTGAGGCGGGCGGCGGCCAGGCCCAGCAACGCCTGCCGGGCGGAAGCCATCTTTTGCCCGCCCTTGCCCAGCATGGGCTGGCGGGGGGCCGGCTCCGGCGCGGCGGCCAGCTTGTTGGCGGTCTTGGCCAGGCTGAACAGGGCGCCCAGGGCGCGGGGGGTGTTGAAGTCGTCGTCCATGGCCGCCTCGAACTCCACGGCGTGGCCGTCGATCTCCTTCATCCACTCCAGCTCCTCGGGCCGGGTCAGGCGCTGGGACATGATCAGGTCCGGCGGCGGGGCGGACTCGCGCAGGGCCAGGTAGAGCCGCTCCAGCCCCTGCCCCGCCTCCTTTAGGGCCTGATCGCTGAAGTCCAGGGGCGAACGGTAGTGCTTGGACAGCAGGAACAGGCGCAGAGCCTCGGGCTTCACGGTCTTTAGGATGTCGTCCACGGTGAAGAAGTTGCCCAGGGACTTGGACATCTTCTCGTGGTTGACCCTGACGAAGCCGTTGTGAATCCAGTAGCGGGCAAAGGGCTGGCCGTTCAGGGCCTCGGACTGGGCCACCTCGTTCTCGTGGTGGGGGAACAGGAGGTCCTCGCCCCCGCCGTGAATGTCAAAGGTGACGCCCAAATACTCCTGGCTCATCACCGAGCACTCGATATGCCAGCCGGGGCGGCCCGGCCCCCAGGGGCTGTCCCAGAAGGGTTCGCCGGGCTTGGAGCCCTTCCACAGCACGAAGTCCATGGGGTTGCGTTTGCGCTCATCCACCGCGATGCGGGCCCCGGCCTGCATCTGGTCCAGCTCCCGGTGGCTCAGCTTGCCATACTCCGGGAAGCTGTCCACCGCGAACAAGACGTCGCCGCCCTCCACGGCATAGGCGTTGCCCTTTTCGATGAGCGCCTGCACCGAGGAGATGATGCCCCCGATGTGCTCGGTGGCCCGGGGCTCCTGGGTGGCCGGGAGCACCTTCAGGTCATTCATTGCCTTGGTGAAGGCCGCGATGTTGTCCTGGGTCAGCTCGCGCCAGTCCTGGCCGGTCTCGCCCGCCCGCTTGATGATCTTGTCGTCGATGTCGGTGAAGTTGCGCACGTAGGTGACCTGCCACCCCTTGGAGCGCAAATGGCGGTGGATGGCGTCGAAGGCCACGTAGCAGCGGGCATGGCCGATGTGAGGCGAGTCGTAGACCGTGACCCCGCAGACGTACATGCTCACCTGGCCGGGGACCAGGGGCTGGAACTCTTGTTTTTGCCGGGTCTGGGTGTTGTAGATAACCAGGGACATCAGCTTCTCCGCTTGCGCACGGCAGGTTGAAATATTTATGACCGGGCTATGACCGCCGTGGCCCAGGCGGCCATGCCCTCTTCGCGGCCCACGAACCCCAGGCCCTCGGTGGTGCTGGCGGCCAGGTTCACCTCGCCGGTCTCCAGGCCCAGGGCTGCGGCCAGCTTGGCCCGCATGGCCGGGTAGTGGGGGGCTATCTTGGGTCGCTGAGCCAAGAGGGTAAGGCTCACTTGCTGGGGCCGCCAGCCCTCCTCGGCCAGGCGCGCCACCACCTGGGTGAGCAGCTCAATGCTGTCCGCCCCGGCAAAGGCCGGGTCGTTGTCCGGGAACATCTGGCCTATGTCCCCCAGCCCGGCCGCGGCCAACAAGGCGTCCATCACCGCGTGGGTGGCCACGTCGGCGTCGGAGTGGCCCAAGAGGCCGGTCTCGTGGGTGAGCTCCACCCCGGCCAGGATAAGGCGGCGGCCCGCCACCAGGCGGTGGGCGTCGTAGCCCTGCCCCACCCGGGTGACCGCGCCAATGAGGCCCTGGGCCAGGGCCAGGTCCTCGGGGGTGGTCACCTTCAGATTGTCTCGGCTGCCCATGACCAGCTTCACCTTCTCTCCCAGGCGCTCCACCAGCCCGGCCTCGTCGGTGGCGTAATACCCGTCCTGGGCCGCCTGGGCCAGGGCCCGCTCCAAAAGGCCGCGCTCAAACACCTGGGGGGTCTGCACCAGCCAAAGCTTGGAGCGGTCCAGGGTGGCCTCGGCCAGGTCGTCCGGCCCGGCCTGCTTGATGGTGTCCGCCGCGGGCACGGCGGCTATGGCCGCGCCGGTCTGGGCGGCAGCCTCCAGGACCCGCGCGAACAGCTCGGGCTTGGCCAGGGGACGGGCCGCGTCGTGGATCACCAGCCACCGGGCTCCCAGCCCGGCGGCGGCGGCCACCCCGGCGGCCACGCTGTCCTGGCGCTGGGCCCCGCCGGGCACCACGGCGGCCACCTTGGCCAGGCCGTAGGGCTCCACGCAGGTGCGCCGGGTCTCCTCCTCCCCACCGGGAGGGCAGACCACCACCACCGCCTGGACCTGGGGCGTGGCCTCCAGCACCATCAGGGTGCGGGTGAGCAGAGGCCGCCCGGCCAGGGGCAAAAACTGTTTGGGGCGCGTGCCGCCCAGGCGGGTTCCCGCCCCGGCGGCGGGCACCACCGCCACCACCATGCCTCGCATAGTCTCCCTAACCCAAACAATAGCAAGAATTCTAGTATCAACCGGCGGGCGGCGCAAGGACGGCGGTTAATCCTCGCTCATGCGGCGGCTAACCTCGCGGTGATAGGCGGCATTGACCTCGGAGTGGTCCAGCATGCCCAGGATGCGTTGCCGGCCGTCCTCTTGCCCCACCACCGGCAACTGGCCGTAGCCGCTCTCCAAAAAGACCAGCAGGGCGTCGTAGAGGCTCTGGTCCAGGCTGAGGCTGGCCGGAGGGGTGCACAGTTCGCCCACCACCACTAGGTCCTTGAGGGCGTCCTCGAAGATCACGGTGCGGATATTGGTCATGGAAAGCAGGCCGATCATGGTGCCCTGGCTGTCGGTGACCGGGAACACCGCCTGGCCGCTGGCCGCCACCGCCTGGCGCAGCTTGCCGAAGGGAGTGGCGGCGGACAGGGTGTGGAAGTCCTTGTCCGGCTTGAACACCTGGCCCACGGTGAGTTCTTCCATGACGTTCACCGTCAGGTCGCCCTGGTGAGCCGGGGACTGGAACTTGTTGGCCACCTGCTTTTCGTAAATGCTGCTGCCCCGGTTGAACAGGATTGCGATGACCGACACCAGCATCAGGGGGGGCAGCAGGGCGTAGGACTGGGTCATCTCGGTGACCATGATCAGAGCGCCCAGGGGAGCCTTGGCCGCGCCGGAGAAAAAGGCGGCCATGCCCACCAGCACGTAGGCCCCCGGCTGGGTGACCACCTCGGGGAAGAGCATGTGCCCCACCTGGCCCACCACCCCGCCGATCATGCCGCCGATGAACAGGGTGGGGCCGAACACCCCGCCGCTGCCTCCGGAGCCGATGGTCAGGCTGGTGGTGGCGATCTTGGCCGAGGCGGCCAGGCACATCACCAGGATGCTCAGTTGGCCGTAAATGGCCATCTGCAAATAGCCGTAGCCGCCGCCGATGGCCTGGGGCACGAACAGGGCGATGGCCCCCACCCCCAGGCCGCCCAGCATGGGGCGGAAATGCTTGGGAATGGTCAGGCGGCGGAAGGCGTCGCGGGTGCTGTAGAACACCTTGACGTACAGCCCGCCCACCGGGGCGCACACCAGGCCCAGCACCGCGAAGATTGCCAACTGGCGCGGGTCGTGGGCCACGAAGCCCGGCGTGGCGAAGATGGGGTCAAAGCCGAAGACGAAGGTGAAGATGGAAAAGGCGATGACCGAGCTGATGACGCAGGGGATGATGGCTTCGCTCTCGAAGTCCTCGCGGTAGAGCACCTCGACGCTGGTGATGGCCGCGCCCAGAGGGGCTCGGAAGATGGCTCCCAAGCCGCCGGCGCAACCGGCCAGCATGAAGATGCGCCGCTCCTGCACCGACAACTTGAGCAGGCGCGACACCCAGGAGCCGAACCCGGCCCCGATCTGGGCGATGGGGCCCTCGCGCCCGGCCGAGCCGCCGGTGGACAGGGTCACGATGGAGGCGAAGGCTTTGACAAAGGGCACCCTGGTGCGGATGAAGCCCTTTAAATTGTGGAAGGCCGAGATCATGGCGTCCATGCCGTGACCCTCGGCCTCTGGTGCGAAAGTGTAGACCACCAGGCCGGAGATGAGCCCGCCGATGGCCGGGATCAGAAACAAGAGCCAGGGCCGGTAGGGGGTGGTGGCCACCAGGTGCACCAACCGCTCGCCGGCCGGTTCCGGTGCCGGGGCCCCGGCCAAATAGGCCAGGCAGAACCAGCGGAACCATTCCAGGGCGACGAAAAAGGCGATGGCTCCCAGTCCCGAAACCGCTCCGATTAGTATGCTAATGGCTATGCGCCGGGTAGGGTCTTGACGGTAAAACGCCATCAAATCGGTGAGGTGAAAGATGGAGCGCTTGTTTTTGACGGCCGCTGGGTTCATCGCTTAGGGGCCTCTTTGGTTATCTGGCGGATACAACAGCGAAAAATACCACCGCCAAGGCATATGTCAACGCAGTTACATTACAGTCTGCCCTATTGCCAAGCATTGTTACAAAGGTTAGGGTGATAGAAGTGGTTGGAGTTTGTAAGTTTTTCCCTGGAGAGTGTAAATGGCCAAGGCTACGGTTTTGGTGGTCGAGGACGAAAAAGACATCCTCGACGTCGTTGATTTCAACCTGCGCCAGGCGGGATACCGGGTGCTCAAGGCCACCGACGGGGCCGAAGGCCTGCGTTTGGCCAAACACGAGAACCCGGACTTGGTGGTCCTGGACCTCATGCTGCCGGGCATGGACGGCAAGGAAGTTTGCCGCCGCCTCAAGGCCGGGGAAGACACCAGAGGCATACCGGTGCTCATCCTCACCGCCCTGTCCGGCGAAACCGACCGCATCATCGGCTTCGAGATCGGGGCCGACGACTATTTGACCAAGCCCTTCAGCCCCCGGGAGCTGGCGCTGAGAGTGCAAGCCATCCTGCGCCGCAGCCAGGAGCCGGTGGTGGACACCGGCCATCTGGAGATAGCCGGGCTCAGCATAGACCCCGAGCGCCACATGGCCCAGGCCGGTGACGAGGAACTGGACCTAACTGCCACTGAATTCAAGCTGTTGCACTACCTGGCCGCCCACGCGGGCAAGGTGCAGACCCGTGAAATACTGCTTTCCAGAGTGTGGGGATACGCCTACGAGGGCTACGCCCGCACCGTGGACACCCATATCCGCCGTTTGCGCAAAAAGCTGGGTCTGTTGGCCTACCGCATCGAGACGGTGCGCGGCATCGGCTACCGCTTCCGGGAGGAACGGTGAAAGCGCGTCTAAGCTTCCAAGGCTGGATATTGGGGGGCTGCCTGGTGGTGGTGGTGTGCACCCTGGTATTCGTGGCCGTGGTCATGGAGCGCTCGCTGAGCAGCCACATGCTGGAGCTGGTGCGCAGCTCCATGCAGCGGGAGATCCTCACCGTGCGCGAGGTGGTGCGCGACCGTTGGCATCCCGGCGAAGGAGTACGCGCCGGTGACAAGCTGGCCGACGAGTTGGGCCGCATCGTGGGGGCCAGGGTTACCCTCATCACCCCCCAGGGCAAGGTCGTGGGCGACAGCCAGATGTCCCGGGACAAGGTCCCGGAGATGGTCAACCACGCCGACCGTCCCGAGATAGTCCAGGCCATGAAAGAAGGCGAGGGCTCGGCGGTGCGCTACAGCTCCACCCTGGGGCTGGACCTGATGTACACCGCCCTGCGCATGGACGGGCCGGGGGATGAAACCCTTTTGGTTCGCCTGGCTTTGCCGCTGAGCCAGGTGCAGCAGGCGCTCAGCCGCACCAGGGGCCTGGTGCTGTGGGCGGTGTTCCTTGGCGTGCTGCTTTCCGTCGGGGTGGCCTACCTGGTGGCCCGCAGCCTCAGCCGACCGGTGCAGCAGCTCACTCGCACCGCGGCCAGCATCGCCTCCGGCGACCTCTCTCGGCGCTTCACCCGCTACCCCCGCCACGAGATAGGCGAGTTGGGCCGGGCCTTTGACCAGATGGCCGATAACCTGCAAAGCACCATCAACGACATCACCCACTCCCGCGACCGTCTGGAGGCCATCCTCAGGGGCATGGTGGAGGGGGTGCTGGTCATCGACAACGACGGCCAAGTGCTCTTGGCCAACCGGGCGCTGATGAAAATGCTGGAGCTCAAGTCGGTGCCCCCCGGACGCCTGCCCTCGGAGATCATCCGCAACGCCGACCTGCTGGAGGCCCTGGACGAGGCCCGGGCGGGGCGGGAGTACGTGTGGCGCGAGATCCAGACCCTGGGCAACACGCCGCGCTTTTTGGAGGCCCACGTGGTGCGCATCTCCAACGAGGCCGCCGGGCCGGGCATGGTCTGCGTGCTGCACGACATCACCGAGCGCAAACGCCTGGAAAAAACCCGGCGCGACCTGGTGGCCAACGTCTCCCACGAGCTGCGCACCCCGCTCACCGCGGTGCGCGGCGCGGCCGAAACCCTCTTGGACGGCGCCCTGGACAGCCCCCAATACGCCAGCCACTTCGCCGAGCTGATCCTGCGCCAAAGCCACCGCCTGGAGCGCCTGGTGCAGGACCTCATGGAGCTGGCCCGCCTGGAGTCCGGCGAATCGCCGCCGCGCCTCAGGCCCATCGACGCGGCCGAGTTGACCGATTCGGTGCTGGAGGGGGTGATCGACCTGGCCCAGGCCCAGGGCATAGAGCTGGAGCGCCGCCTGCCCCGGGAGCCCCTGGTGTTCGCGGCCGACGCCCGCCAGGTGGAGCAGGCGGTCCTGAACCTGCTGGACAACGCCATCAAATACTCCGGCCAGGGGGGCCGGGTGACCCTGGCCATGGAGGAAAAGAACGACGAGGTGGTGATCAGCGTGAGCGACACCGGCCCCGGCATCGCCGCCGAGTTTCTGCCCCGCCTGTTCGAGCGCTTCTACCGGGTGGACACCAACCGCTCCCGGGAGATGGGCGGCACCGGCCTGGGGCTGGCTATTGTCAAACACATCGCCCAGGTGCATCATGGCCGGGTGGAGGTGTCCAGCGCCCCTGGTCAGGGCAGCACTTTCCGCTTTATCCTACCCCTGGTGGAAGTGGAGGACGCATGATCCCCAGCGGCGGAGTCTAGGCATGCTGCCCCCCCTGGACATCGGCATAATCCGCGACGAGAGGTTCTTGCATCACCAAACCGGGCTGTCTCACCCCGAGGCGCCCCAACGCCTGGCCGTGGTGCACCGGATGCTGGACTACGACTTCGCCGCCGCCTTCAGCGAGCGCCCGGCCGAGCCGGCCACCCTGGAACAGGTGGAGGCCCTGCACACCCCCGACTACATCCGCATGGTCATCGCCACCGCCCGGCGGCGCTTCACCAACCTGGCCGCCGACACCACGGCCAGCTCGGAGAGCTGCTTCACCTCTTTCCTGGCGGCCGGGGCCTGTATCCGCGGGTCCAGGGAACTGTTGGCCGGGGACTTTCAGGCCGCGCTGGCCCTGGTGCGCCCCCCCGGCCACCACGCCCAGCCCGCCAAGGCCGAGGGCTTTTGCATCCTAAACAACCTGGGCATCACCGCCCTGGAGCTGCTGCGCCGCGGGCTCAGGCGCATCCTCATCGTGGACTGGGACCTGCACCACGGCAACGGCCTGCAAAAGGTCTTTTACAACTCGCCGGAGGTGTTTTACTTTTCCAGCCACCACCTGATGTCCTATCCCCACACCGGCGACTGGGAAGAGACCGGGACCGGGCCCGGCGAGGGCTACACCCTGAATCTCTGCCTGCCCCCCGGCGCGGACGACAACGACGTGGTGGAGCTGTACCGCCAACTCCTGCCCTCGGTGGTGGAGCGCTACCGGCCCCAGATAATCTTGGTGGCCGCCGGGTTCGACGCCCACCGGGACGACCCCCTGAGCAACCTGAGCATGAGCGCGGCGGGCTTCGGCGCCCTGGGCGGGCTTTTGGCCGATCTGGGCCCGCGGGGCGGCGGGGCTCCCCTGCTCCTGGCCCTGGAAGGCGGCTACGACCCCACCGACCTGGCCGAATGCCTGCGCCAGGTGCTTCTGGCCTGGCAGGGCGACCCCACCATGTTGGAGCGGGCCTCCAGCGACCGGGGGGCCGAGTGGGCGGCGCGAGCCCGGGCGGTGCACCGCCGCTACGGCGTGTGGGTGGATTAGGCTATGGAAAGAGCGCGCATAGCCAGCCGCCAGGAAGGGGCCAACCTTCCCGATTACACGGCGGCCCGCCGCCACTTCTCCTGGAGCCAGTCAGAGGCCGAGTTTTCCTGGAGCCAAAGCGGGAAGCTGAACATCGCCTTTGAGGCCGTGGACCGCTGGGCCCTGGGCCACAAGGCCGGGCACAGCGCCCTGATCTACGCCCAGGGCAACGACTCCCAGGCCATAAGCTTCCGCCGCATGCACCGGGAGTCCTGCCGCCTGGCCAACCTACTGACCTCCCTGGGGGTTGAGCAGGGGCAGTGCCTGGCCATCTTCCTGCCCGCCACGGTGGAAACCTTTTTCATCCAGGCCGCCTGCGCCCGCCTTGGTGTGGCCTACTGCTGCCTTTCGCCCCACCTGACCAAGGAGCAACTCAAGGACCAGATCGGTTGCCTGATCCCCGCCGCCCTGGTTACCGACCCCATCCTGGGCCAGCGCCTACCCTGGGAGTACCGGCCCGAGGGCACCAAGGTGCTCTACACCTGCGAACCGGCCGGGGGCATGGACCCCGGCGACCTGTGCCTGTCCGAGGCCATGCGGGGCCATTCCACCGAGCACCAGCCCTGCTGGGTGGGGGCGGAGCACCCGCTGTTCATAACCTTCGCCAACTCGCCGGACGGCCCGGCCCGGGGGGTGGTGCACACCCACGGCGACATGGCCGGGCAACTGGTCAGCGCCCGCTGGGTGATGGACCTCAAGGAAAAATCGGTGCTGTGGTGCGATCTGGAGCCCTGGGGCATCGCGGCCACGGTCTACGGCACCTGGGCTCCCTGGCTTTGCGGGGTGACCACCTTGGTGCAGGCCGAGCCCATGCCCGCCTCCACCTGGTACCGCACCGTGGAGGCCTTCGGGGTCACCACCCTCTACAGCAGTCCGGAGCGCCTGCGCCAGTTGGCCGAAGCGGGAGACGACCTGCCGGGCCGCTACGACCTTAGCCGCCTGTTGCACCTGGCCACCCTGGGCGAGCCCCTGGACGCCAAGCTTTTCTTCTGGACCCGCAACCAGCTGGGCCTGCCGCCCCACGACACCTGGTGGTCGGCCATCACCGGCATCATCGCCCTGGCCAACCTGCCCAGCCTGGACATCCGCCTGGCCTCCTGCGGCAAGCCTCTGCCGGGCATCGAGGCGGCGGTAGTGGACGGCCAGGGACGGCCCCAGACCCTGCTCACCCTGGGCCAGCTTTCCCTGCGGCCCGACTGGCCCGGCCTGGCCGGGGGCTTCTGGGAGCAGGGGCGCATGGTGCCCCTGAAGCACGACCCCAACCAGTGGCTCCTCACCGGAGACCTGGCCCTGATCGACGAGGACGGCTACTTCTACATACAAGGGAGGGCCGACGACCTTATCCGGGTGCAGGACCACATGGTGGGGCCCCACGAGGTGGAGAGCCTGATCATGGCCCATCCGGCGGTGGAGGAGGCGGCGGTGATCGCCCGGCCCGGCCAGGAGTACCGTCCGGTGTTCAAGGCCTTCGTAATTTTGGCTCCGGGGCGGGCCCCCAGCAGCCAGCTTCGCCGGGAGCTTTTGGACGACACCATCTCCCGCCTGGCCCCCCTGACCCCCTTGGCCGACCTGGAGTTCGTGGAGACCCTGCCCCGCAACGGGGCCGGGCGTCTGCTGCGCCGGGCGCTCAGGGCGGCTGACCTGGGCCTGCCCTTGGGCGACACCAGGAATATGGAATAATACTCAGCGCAGGGGATTGTAGGGGTCGCCCTCTTCCAGGCGGCGGCCCAGGGTTTCCCGGGATTCGCCCCGGGGCACCTGGCCCTCCATTTTGGCGCTGACAACCACCTCGCCGTGCTGGTTGGTGTAGAGCGCCTCGGCCTTGGCCCAGCCGCGCTGGTCCACCGAGGTCACGGTGACGGTGATGGTGATGGTATCGCCGAAGAACACCGGCCGCCGGAAGCTAAACTCCATGGCCGTGGCCAGCCAGGCCAACTGACCACCCACCTCGCAAACCATGCCCGCGGTCAAAAGCCCGTGCAGAATCAGCTGGGGAAAACCCTTGGTGCCCGCGAACTCCTCGTCGTAGTGCACCGGGTTGTAGTCCTTGGTCAGGTGGCCGAAGGCCTCGGTCTCTTCCCGGCTGAAGGTGCGGGTCACGCTGAACACGTCACCGGCTTGTATGCCCTGGGCGGCCTTTTCACGCATGCGGCTCATGATCTCTCCTAGAGGTGGGCTGGCCCGCCCAGCATAGCCATACCGGACCCCTGGGGCAAGCGGCGGATTGGTTCGAGCCGTATCATCGGGATTATCTATTTTATTTAAGTTTTATTATCGGATAATAGAATAAGTAGGCAGTCTATATGGGGGAGTCCGCGACCATGACCGCCCTTCGCAAGTGCATCCTGGTGCTGTTGGACGGCTTGGCCGATCGGGCCCAGGTTTCTCTGGGCGGGCTGACTCCCCTCCAGGCGGCGGCCACCCCCAACCTGGACCGCCTGGCCACCGAGGGCGTTTGCGGGTATTTCCACGCCCTGTCCCCTGGCCAGGCCCTGTCCAGCGAGGCGGCCCACTTCTTCATGATGGGCTACGCCCCCGAGGAGTTCCCCGGCCGGGGCTATCTGGAGGCCCTGGGCGAAGAGTTGGCCTTCGGGCCTGACGACATCCTCCTGCTGGCCCATCTGGCCCGCTGCCGCCCCCAGGACGGGCGGCTGGTGCTGCGGGAGAAGAAGCCTCTCCTGCCCGAAGGGGAGGCACAGGAGTTTTTTCGGGCCGTCCACTCTTACCAAAGTTCAGAGGGATCGGCCCGGCTGGAGCGCACCAAAGGCTCCAGCGGAGTATTGATTTTAAGCGGCGGGGCGCTCACGGCCTCGATCACCGACAGCGACCCCATGCACCCTGGCCTGCCCCTCATGGAGCCGCTGCCCTGGGAGGGTGCTGAAAGCGACCCCGCCGCCCTTCATTGCTGCTCCCTGCTTCGGGCCTACCTGGGCTGGGCCCACGCCCGCCTGGCCGCCCATCCCCGCAACGCCGGGGCCGCCGCGCCGGTGAACGCGGTGATCACCCAGCGGGCGGGCCGCACGCCAAACATTTCCACCCTGCAAGAGCGCTGGGGCCTGAAGGCCCTTTCCATCTCCTCGGCCCCCATCTATCGGGGGGTGTTCCGCGCCCTGGGTGCCCAGGCCGAGGTGGTTGCCGAGGCCACGGACCCCGCCCAAGACCTGGCCGCCAAACTGGTCCTGGCCGGGGAGCGCCTGGACGAGTTTGACCTGATCCACGTGCACAGCAAGGCCCCGGACGAGGCGGGCCACAAGAAGGACCCCGGCCTCAAGCGCCGGGTGATCGCCGCCCTGGACCAGGGCCTGGGCCAGGGCCTGGAGGCCCTGGCCGGGCGCGACATCCTGCTGGTGGTCACCGGCGACCACGCCACCGCCTGCTCGGGCGACATGGTGCACTCGGGCGAGCCCTCTCCCCTGCTGCTGTGGGGGCCGGGGGTGTGGCGCGACCAGGCCACCACTTTTGACGAGACCCGCTGCGCCCAGGGCGCCCTGGGCCTGTTGCGGGGGCCGGAGCTGATGCACACCATCCTGAACGGCCTGGACCGGGGCAAGCTGTGGGGCCTCAGGGACAACCCCAGGGACCTGCCCTACTACCCCGCCGCCCGCCGGGCCCTGCGGCTGGAGGATTGACCCGCTCCATGGACAAGCAAGCCGCCCGCATATTCCGCGACAAGCCCGAGACCCTGCCCCTGCCCCCGGCAGCCATGCTGCCGCCCGAGGAGATACAGCGCCTGAGGCGCGCCTCCGGGGTGGCGGTGGTGGAGCTGGCCGGACGCGACAGCGTGGCCGCCGCCTTGAAAGCCGTGGAGGAGATGGGCCTCAAGATCCTGGTGCCCACCTACGTATACACCGGCAGCGAGCACGGGGCCTGGGACGAGGTGCCCCAGGCCTGGCAGCGCCTGCGGGGCCGCCTGCCCGCCGGGGTGGAGCTGACCCCCCTGCTGGTCATGGGGTCGCCCCGCTTCTGGCGGGCCCTCAACGGCCGCTACTTGCAGGAGCTGACCCGGCGCTTCGGCTTCAGCCCGGTGTGCCCCGGCTGCCATCTGTATTTGCACGCGGCGCGCATCCCTCTGGCCAAGCGCCTGGGCGGGGTGGTGGTGGTGGCGGGCGAGCGCCTGAGCCACGACGGCCGGGACAAGCTGAACCAAGTGGCCCCGGCCCAGGAGGCCTACCAGGAGCTTTTTCGCGGCTTCGGCCTGGAGCTGGACCTTCCCCTGGCCCAGGTGAGCAGCGGCCGGGAGATAGAGAACATCCTGGGCCTGCCCTGGCCCGAGGGCGGCTACCAGTTGGGCTGCGTGTTCTCGGGCAACTATCTGGAGCCCGGCGGCGCTCTGGAGGTGCCCCTGGACAGCCTCAGATCCTATTTCCAGCGCTTCGCTCTGCCCCTGGCCCAGGAGGTGACCGCCGCCTACCTGGAGGGCCAAACGCCCGACCACCTGTCCCTGGCCGGGGGGCTGTTGTCCGCCTAGGGGCCTTGGCAGCGCGCCCCGGCTTATACTAAGCTGTAGCCAGGCAGGCCCCAAGCAAACTCACCCTAAGCCGGAATCCGCCAGTGCCCCAAAACAGCAGCAGCGACAATCCGCCGCCCAAGGAGTCCTCCAGCCAGGGCGGCCTGAGGCAACAAGAGGCCATGCGCAACGTGGTGGCCTCCATGAGCGACGGCCTCATGGTCATCAACCAGGACGGGGAGATCGTCTTCACCAACCCGGCCCTGAGCGGCATCCTGGACCTGCTGCCCGACGAGATGCTGGGGCGGGGGTGGGCCGAGCTTTTTTTCTCGGAGCCGGGCAACCGCGAGTTCAACCAGATCATCGTGGACGTCATTACCGAACGCATCTATCACTACAACAAGCAGGTGACCTACAAGGTGCCCCACGGCGGCACCAAGGACCTGATCATCACCACCGCCCTGTTGCCCAGCCCCGACCAGGACCAGGAAGTGGGCGGGGTGCTGGTAATGTTCAAGGACGTCAGCGAACTGACCCAGCTCCACCGCCGCTCCCGGGAGCTGCTGCGACAGTCGCGGCGTCTGTTCCAGGAAAAGCTGGAGAGCCTGGACCGCCTGGCCCGGGCCGTGGCCCACGAGATACGCAACCCGGTAACCACCATAGGCGGCCTGGCCACGCGCTTGATGAGTGACAAGCCCGCGGAAAGCCGCGACGCCCGCTACCTTAAGCGCATTTTGGAAGGCACCGCCCGCCTGGAGCGGGTGGTGGAGGAAGTGCGCAACTACGCCGACCTGCCCGCCCCGGTGCACCGGCAGATCAACTTGGCCAAGTGGTTGACCGAAACGGTGGCCCCCTTCCGTGACAAGGCCAGACGGCAACAAGTGCAACTGAGCCTCAGCGGTACGGCCAGGGGCCGCCAGGACAGCGATGCCATGATCGACCCCACCCTGCTGGGCAAGGTGGTGGAGATATTGGTCACCAACTCCCTGGAGGCCATGCCCCAGGGAGGCCGGCTCAAGATCGGGCTGATGTGCGACAAGGTAAGCGGGGTGATCACGGTGAGCGACACCGGCAAGGGCATGAGCCCGGCGGACCTGCCCTACGTCTTCGACCCCTTCTTCACCACCAAGGCCGACGCGGTGGGCATGAGCCTGGCCGTGGCCAAGCGCATCGCCCTGGAGCACCAGGGCGACCTGACCGTGATCAGCCGCCCGGGCAAAGGCACCACCTTCACCTTGACCATTCCCCAGGACGGCGGCCTGATGGATGAGAGCGCCTCCACGGCCAACTCCCGCCCGCCGGAGATGAAATAAGTTTATAGACCCAGGAAGGCGCGGCGCACCCCGTCGGAGGCCAGCAGGTCCTTGGCCGGCCCCTCGTCGCGTATGCGGCCGGTTTGCAGGACATAGGCCCAGTCGGATAGCTCCAGGGCCTCCAGCACGTTTTGCTCCACCAACAGCACCGTTGTCTCGCCTTCGGCCTGCAGGCGGCGCACCGTCTCGAACACCTCCGACACCATCAGAGGAGCCAGGCCCAGGCTGGGCTCGTCGAGCATGAGCAGCTTGGGGCTGCTCATCAGGCCGCGCCCGATGGCCGCCATCTGCTGCTCCCCGCCGCTCATGGAGCCCACCGCCTGTTTCTTGCGCTCGGCCAGGCGCGGGAACAGCTCGTAAACGTGCTCCAGGTTGCGCTGCTTGGCCGCCTCGTCGCCCACGGTGTAGGCCCCCAGCAAGAGGTTCTCCTCCACGCTGAGCGGGCCGAAGAGCCGCCGCCCCTCGGGCACGTAGATCAGGCCTAGGCGCACGATTTCCTCGGTGCGCAGCCGGTCGATGCGCCTACCGTTGAAGTGCACCTCCCCGGCGGCGACCTTCACCGCGCCCATGATGGCCTTGAGCAGGGTGGTCTTGCCCGCGCCGTTGGCCCCCACCACGCCCACGGTCTGGTTCTGCGCCACCTTGATGGACAGGTCGCGCATAACCGGCAGGCCGGAATAGCGCACGGTGATGCCCTTGACCTCAAGCATCGCCGTTCTCCTTTTGCCGCTTCACGTAGTGGTCGCCCAGATAGGCGCGCACCACCTCCGGGTCCTTGACCACCGTGGCGGGCTCGCCCTCGGCGATCTTGCGGCCGCTCTCCAGGACGATGACCCGGTGGCTGAGCTTCATCACCATCTCCAGCACGTGCTCGGTGAGCAACAGGGCCACCCCCCGCTCGCCGTGGACGCGCTGGAGCAGCTCGATGAGCCCGTCGATCTCCGAAGGGTTGAGCCCGGCCCCCACCTCGTCCAAAAGCAGCAGCTTGGGGTCGCTGGCCAGGGCGGTGGCCAGGGCCACCCGCTTCTGGGCTGCCACGGGCAGCTCGGTCATCATCTCCCCCGCCGTGTCGACGATGCCCAGAAAGTCCATGACCTCCAGGGCCACCTCGCGGGCACCCCCCCGGGAGCTGGTGCGCATGAACGAGCCCACCATGACGTTTTCCACCACCTTGAGGTCGCCCGAGGCCTGGAAAATCTGGAAGGTGCGGGCCAGGCCCAGGCGGGCCACCTGGAAATCGCTGAGCCCGGTGATGTTTTCGCCGTCAAAGACCACGTTGCCCGAGGTTAGCGGGTAGAAACCGGCGATGCAGTTGAACAGAGTGGTCTTGCCCGCCCCGTTGGGCCCGATGAGCCCCACCACCTCGTCTTGGTCCACCTGGAAGGAGACCTCGTGGTTGGCCACCAGCCCGCCGAAGCGCTTGGTCACGTTGTTTACCTGCAGCAGAGCCATGGCCTTACCTCCGCCGCGCCCGCACCGCTTCCACGATGCCGTATACGCCGCGCGGCTGGGCGGCAGCGATGACCATGATGATAAGTCCGTACATGGCCAGGTCCATGCCCGCGAACCCCGCCTGGCCCCCCAGCCAGGAGCCAAGGTAGTTTTTCATGGGCACCAGGATGGCCGCGCCGATGATGGGCCCCCACATGGAGCCCGCCCCGCCCAGCATGGCCATCATGGCGATCAAGACCGAAAGGTCAAGGCTCATGGTGTCCTCGGGCTCGATGTTGAAGTTGTAGCAGGCGTGGAAGGAGCCCACCATGGCCACGTAGGCCGTGGCCACGGCATAGGCCTTGATCTTGGACCAGTGCACGTCGATGCCCAGGCTGCGGGCCACGTGCTCGTTGTCCTTGATGGCCCGTAGCTGGTAGCCCAGGCGCGAGTGCCGAAAGCCGTTCATGTAGATCAGGCCGATCAAAAACATGCCCAGCAGAATGTAATAGTAGTAGTAATCCTCGCGGAACTGGAGATAGAGCCAGTTGGGCATATCTCCCTTCATGGGAATTTCCAAGCCCCTGGCCCCGCCCACGAAGTCCCACACCTCGAACAAATCCTTGAGCACCAGGCTGGTGGCGATGGTGGCGATGGCGAAGTAGTGGCCCTTGAGCCTAAACAGGGGGTAGCCGATGATGAAGGACCAGCCCACGGCCAGGGCCATGCCCACGGGCATGGAGAACCAGAAGGGCACGTCCCAGCGGATCATCATCACCGCCGTGGTGTAGGCCCCGATGCCCACGTACTGGGCCTTGCCCAAATCCACCTGGCCGCCGTAGCCGCCGATGAGGTTCCAGCCCATGCCGTAGAGGCTGAACATGAGGAACTGGATCATGGTGGCCATGCCGAAGCTGGAGTGGGGCATGGCCGGGAACCACAGCAAAAAGGCCAACGCCGCTGCGGCCAGCCCCAGCTCGCTACGAGGCATGTCTCCGAAGTCGAAGGCGTTCTTTACTGCTTCCATCCGAAGAGTCCCTGTGGCCGCAAGACCATGATCAAGAAGTAAACCGCGTACACCATGGTGTACTTGAAGCTGTGTATCTCCAGCCCCCTGAGTCCCGCCGCGTCGATGGAGCGGAGAATGGCGTCCCACACCGGCGGCAGGTTGACGATGAAGCCGATGAGGATGCCAGCCACCAGCGCCCCGCGCACGCTGCCGAAACCGCCCAGGGCCACGGTGGCGAAGGCGATCATGGTGAACAGCAGGCCCACCCCCGGCTCCACCGGCCAGAAGTTGACCAACAGGCCCCCGGCCACCCCCACCGACGCGCCGCCCACGGCCCAGGCCAGGGCGTTCATGTATTCGGTGGAGATGCCCATGTAGCGGGCGCCCTCGGCGTCCAGGCTGGTGGCGGTGATGGCCTTGCCCACCCTGGTGCGGTTGATGAACCACCACACCACCGCGAAGCTGATGAGGCTGAGCGCCGCCGCGGCCACTTTGGTGGATTCGAGCACCACCCCCGGCCCCACCAGGATGCTCTTGCCCACCAGCCAGCCCTCGTGCACGATCCTGGGCTCGCTTCCCATGAACAAAAGGGCCAGGTTGCGCAAAAAGATCATCAGACCGAAGGTGCCGAAGAGCTGGGCGATCATGGGCCCGCGCAAGAGGAAGCGGATGAGCCCGAAATAGCACATCACCCCCAGCACCGCGCCCACCAGCCCGGCCAGGGGCAGGGTCAACACCGGGTCCACCCCCAGCAGGGGGCTGGTGAGCAGGGTGGTGTACATGCCCACCATCAAAAATTCGCCGTGGGCGAAGTTGACGATGTCCATCACCCCGAAGATCACCGTGAGCCCCAGGGCCACCAAGGCGAACACCAGCCCCATGATCAAACCCGAGACCGCGGATTTAAGGATTTGGATGCCTAGTTCTTCCATGCCGGCTCCGCGCGGCCAGGGCTCGTCCCTGCCCCGCGCAAGGGCGCGCGTTTCCGGACCGGGCCCTGTGCCCGGCCCGGAAACACCGCTTACTTAACAGGTTCGGTCAAGCGCCGGCCTAGTATCCCTGGAAGGGGTAGACCATGGGGGCGGTGGCGATATCAAAGGGATAGACCACCTCCAGGCCGATCTTGCCGTCCTTTTGCTTCTGGTACTGGCCGATGAGGCCGCCGCCCAGCACGTTCTGGCCGATCTCCTCGCCCTTGGTGGAGAACTTGATGCCCACCCAGGGGACCACCAGCTGGTCGCCGGGGATGCTGATGGTGTTGCAGGCCGCCTGGATGGCCTTGGGCTCGGTGCTGCCGGCCTTCTCCAAGACGTAGACCCAGGTTTGCAGGCCAGTGAAGGAGCGGGCGCTGGCCCCGCCCAGGTCGTGGCCCATCATCTTGACGTACAGGTCGTTCACCTGGCCGGACAGGGGCTTCATCTTGACCACGCTGGGCAAAAACACCGAGCGGGTGAGGATGCCCACGATGTCGTCGCCCAAGGCCACGAACTCGGGCTTGTCAAAGCCGGCGTCCTGGCCCCAGATGATCTTGGGCTTGGCCTTCATGGACTTGAGAGTCTTGATCATCAGCAGGGCGTCGGAGGTGTAGGAGGCAAAGAGCATGGCTCCCGGCTTGGCCGCGATCATGCTCTGCACCTCGGAGGACAGGTCCGGGCTCTTGGCCGCGTAGAGGATGTCCGAGGCCAGGGTGAAGCCGTACTCCTTGGCGAAGTTCTTGATCTCGATGGCAACGTTGGAGCCCCACTCGGTCTTTTCACACGCCGCCGCCAGGGGGTTCAAGTCTGCCATGGGAACCGCTTTGACGCCCTTGGCCTTGCCCTTGGTCATGCCCACCAGAAACTCGAACAGGTCCTTGGTGAACCACTTGTCGTGGGGCGTGGTGCGCCAGAACCATTTGAAGCCGCGCTTGGTCAGGGTGGGGCTGGTGGAAGAGCCGTTGATCATGGGCACGCCGTAGCGCTCGCACACGGCGGACACGGTCTTGGTCACCGAGCTGTAGTAGCAGCCCAGGATGCCCACCACCTTGTCGTCCAGGATCAGCTTCTTGGCCAGGTCCGCGCCCAGCTGGGGGTTGCCCTGGTGGTCCTTGATGATCAAGGTGATCTTGGCCCCGCCCAGGGATTTGACGCCCGCGTTCTTGGCCATGTCCATGTTGATGTTAGGCATGACCTTGTTGGCGATCTCCGCGGCCAGCTCGGCCCCGGCCCGAAGCTCACGCCCGGCGGCCGCCGCCGGTCCGGTGAGGGGGTAGATCACCCCGATCTTGATCTCCTTGGGGGCGGACCAAGCCATGGCCGGCACCAACATCGCCGCCAACAGCACAATGGCGGACACTAGAGCTATCTTACGCATCTGGTTCTCCTCCTTTTGAGGCAGTAGATGGTTTTGCTCACCAAAATATTCGCGCTCAGCCGCAGGCCACCAAGGCCTTGCGGCCAAGTTCCTCGGCCTTGATATCGGTTATGAACATGTGGCCCGGCGCGTGGGTGAGGGCCAGCTCCACCCGGCTGGCGGCCACCGCCGCCTGGGGGGTGACCCCGCAGGCCCAGAACACCGGCACTTCGCCTGGGCGCACCTGAACCGCGTCGCCGTATTCCGGGTGGTCCAGGTCCACGATGCCGATGGCCGCCGGGTCGCCCGCATGCACCGGCGCGCCGTGGGCCTCGGCAAAGTCGCCGGAGACCAAATGGGCCTTGGCCACCAGCTCGGGAGGCATGGGGCGCATGGAAACCACCAGGGGCCCGTGCAGCCGACCCGCCGGCACGGCGGGCAGCTTGGTGCGATACATGGGCACGTTCACCCCCATCTCCTGATGGCGCACCGGCAGCCCGGCGGCCCGAAGGGCGTCGTCGAAGCTGAAGCTGCACCCCAGGTAAAAGCTCACCAGGTCGTCGCGCCACAGGTGGTGGATGCTGGTGGGTTCCTCCACCAGCTCGCCGCCCAGCCACAGGCGATAGCGGGGCAGTTCGTCGCGCACGTCGGCACCGGGAGCTAGGACTTTGCTGATGGGGTCGCCGGGGTCCAAGACCTCGAGGATGGGACAGGCCTGTTTGTTGCGCAGGCCGAACAGCAGAAAATCGAAAGCCCAGTCCTTGGGAAGGATCACCAGATTGGCCTGGGCGTAGCCCGGGCACAGGGAGGCGGTGTTGCCGGTGATCTCTCCCCTGGCTATGGCCGCGCGGACCTGGCGGGGCGGGGCAGTGCTAACGTCCAATATTCTGCCTCGTTGCTTGGCTGAGGGAACAACCACTCCCGGCGGCGACCGCCGTTTCCAGTGCATTCCGCCCTCCGGGTGAAAAGCAGGCTCATGGTTGAAGTTATCAGCAATGGAAGTTTCATTATAAGGAATTGCTTCAAATTTGACCAGCCCCTTAAGAAGCTGATTCCACTAAACCATTGCATCATTGCCTATCACCGCGCCATTGGTTAGACTGACTTTCCATACACCATGCGAAAGGAGCTTCATGTTCATGGACCTCAACTGCGACATGGGCGAAAGCTTCGGCGACTACTGCCTGGGCTGCGACGACGAGGTGATCCGCTACATCACCAGCGCCAATCTGGCCTGCGGCTTCCACGCCTCCGATCCCCTGGTCATGGACCACACCGTGCGCCTTTGCGCCGAGCACGGGGTGGCGGTGGGGGCCCATCCCGGCTACCCCGATCTACGGGGTTTCGGGCGGCGCAACCTGGACTCCACCCCCGAGGAAGTGCGCACCGACGTGCTCTACCAGACCGGGGCACTGGCGGGAATCGCCAAGGCCCACGGTGTCGGGCTTCAGCACGTGAAACCTCACGGCGCCCTCTACAACACCGCCGCGGCCCACCCGGCCACGGCCCAGGCCATCGCCCAGGCGGTGGCCTCCTACGACCCCGGCCTGATCCTGGTCACCCTGGCCGGACCGGCGGGGGAGACCTTCCGCACCGTGGCCCAGGAGATGGGCCTCACCGTGGCCAGCGAGGCCTTTGCCGACCGGGCCTACACCGCCGAGGGCCGCTTGGTGCCCCGAGGCACCCAGGGAGCGGTGATCCACGACCCCGAGGTGGTGGCCGCCCGCTGCGTGCGCATGGCCACCGAGGGGGTGGTGGAGAGCATCGACGGCAAGCTGGTGGAACTGAAGGCAGACACCATCTGCGTGCACGGCGACAACCCCAGCGCGGTGGAGTTGGTCAAGGCCCTGCGCCGGGCCCTGACCGAGGCCGGGGTGGAGCTCAAAGCCATGGGTGGGGCCGTTTAGGGCCGTGCCGGAAAAGCTGCCCGCCAAACCCCAGGGCGAAGCCGCCCTGCTGGTCTACCTGGGCCAGGGCATAGATTTCGCCCTGAACTGCCGAGTGCGGGCCCTGGCCCGGCGGCTAACCCAGCGGCCCCTGCCGGGGGTGCGCGAGGTGCTGGCCGCCTACCACTGCCTTCAGGTGCAGTTCGATCCCCTGATCACCGATCATAAAGAGATGTCCTCCTGGGTGCGCTCTGAGCACCGCCTCATGCCCCGAGGCAAGGCCCAGGCCGGACGGCGGGTGGAGTTGCCGGTGGTCTACGGCGGCGAGGCGGGCCCGGACCTGGACTACGTGGCCCAGCGCACCGGACTGCCACCGGCGGAGGTGATCCGCCGCCACGGCGCGGTGGACCATCCCTGTTACGTGATGGGTTTCACCCCCGGCTTTCCCTACCTGGGCGGCCTGGACCCATCCCTGGCCGTGCCCCGCATGGACTCGCCCCGGCTGGACAACCCGCCCGGCTCGGTGGCCGTGGCCGGGGGCCAGACCGGGGTGTACCCCCTGGGCGGGCCCGGCGGCTGGTGGGTCATCGGCCGCACCCCCTGGCTGATGTACGACCCCCGCCGCGACCCGGCCACCCTCATGGAGGCCGGGGATCTGGTGCGCTTCGTGCCCAGCCATGAGACCCGCTTCCCGGACCCGCCTCCCCTGAGCCTGAGCTGGGAGGCCAAGGGGGTGGAGGTGCTGGAGGTGCTGGCTCCGGGAGCCTTCACCACGGTGCAGGACGCGGGCCGCTGGGGGCATCAGTTCCGGGGGGTGCCGGTGTCCGGGGCCTACGACCAGGCCGCCCTGGCCTGGGCCAACCTGTTGGTAGGCAACGACCCCGGCGACGCGGCCCTGGAGATCACCCTCATGGGCCCGCGCCTCAAGGCGCTCAGGCCGGTGGTAATCGCGGCGGCTGGTTGCGACCTGGGCCTGACCATAGACGGCAAGCCCGCCCCCATGCACCAGGCCCTGGCCCTTGCTCCGGGCCAGGTGCTGGGCTTCCGGGGACCCCGCCGGAGAGGGGCGCGGGCCCTGCTGGCCCTGGCCGGAGGGGCGGCCAATGAAAGGCTGCTGGGCAGCCGCTCCACCTATCTGCTGGGCCGCATGGGCGCTCCCCTGCGAAAGGGCGATGTGGTGCGCGGCGCGCCGGGCCCCCTGCCCCCGGCCGGGGCCGCCTGCCCGGCCCTGGAGGAGCCGGGCCGGGTGCTCACCCTGCGGGTGGTGCCCGGACCCAACCAGGAGTTTTTCTCTCCCCAGGGGCTGGAGACCTTTTACAGCGCCCAATACGAGCTGACCGCCCAGGCCGACCGCCGGGGGGCCCGTCTGGAAGGCCCGGCCCTGTCCTTCGCGCCGGGCAGTCCGGCCTCCCTGGTGAGCGAGCCCAACACCCCCGGCGTGATCCAGGTGCCCAGCGGCGGCCAGCCCATCGTCATGCTGCGGGAGCAGACCGTGGGCGGCTACCCCAAGATAGGCACCGTGTTCGGCCCGGACCTGGACCGCCTGGCCCGGGCCCAGAGCGGCCAGGCCATCCGCTTCGTGGCCATGAGCGCCGAGGAAGCCGTGGCCGAGGCCAGACGCCTGGACCGGACGTTCCAGGCAGCCAGAACCGGGGTGGCGAGTTGAACCCCGGCGAGATGACCCAGGTCGAGGGGCCGGTGTGGCTCCTGGTGGGGGAAAAGCGGGGCAACTTCCCCTTTTGCAATGGCGTGATAATCCAGGACGGCGGAGTCACCGCCCTGGTGGACCCCGGCTGCGGGGCCTCGGTGCTGGAGCCCCTGGCCGCCTCGGGAAGGGTGGACCTGGTGCTAAATAGTCACACCCACCCGGACCACTGCTCAGGCAACCATTTTTTCAGCGGGGCCGAGATCTTCATACCCCAGACCGCCTGGGCCTCTGGCGGCAGCAAGTTGAAGCTTTCCGAGCGCTTGACCGAGCCGGGGGAGCTGGCCCGAGCCTGGCGGGAGTTTGTCACCCGTTCCATGGGTTTTGAGGATTTCCAGCCCACCGGCAGCTTCGCCCCCGGCCAGGAGATCAAGATCGGCTCCACCATTCTGGAGGTGGTGCCCACCCCCGGCCACACTGCGGATCACTGCTGCTTCTGGCTTCCCCAGCACGGCATGCTCCTGTCGGCCGACATCGATCTCACCTCCTTTGGGCCTTTTTACGGCCACCGCGAATCTTCCCTGGTGCAGGTCAGGTCCTCGGTGGAAAAGGTGCGAGGCCTGCGCCCCAGGGTGCTGGTGTCCGCCCACCGGAGGCCCTTGAGCCAGGATTTGGACCAGGCCATGGACAAGTACCTGAGCGTGTTGGACCAGAGGGAGCAAAGAATCCTCAAGCTCCTGGATCAGGAGATGAGCCTCCCGGAAATGGTCGAGGCTTCGCCCATTTACGGGGGGCATAACAGCAGGCCCGCCCTGACCCGCTACTGGGAGGGGCGCATGATCGCCGACCACCTGGACCTGCTTAAATCTCAAGGACTTATCCAAGCAACCCCCAAGGGTTACCTCTCCAACGCCGGTATTGTTACAAGTCCTTAACTTGCCGTCACCTCCGGGGCAGTGTTAAGATAGACACCGTTCTTCATAAAAAGCGTTCTTTCGCCTCCCCCTGGCAGAGCGGTCAGGGTAAGGGGGCTTTTTGGCCGGAGGCCGGCGATGACCTTACCAGAAAAAGTATTGCATCTAGGAGAGTTAATCGCTCAAGGCGACAGGGACCGGCTGGTCAGGGAGATCACCGAGCCCCACCCGGCGGACGCCGCCGAGGTGCTGGGCGCCCTGGAGCCGGCCGCCATAGCCAAGTTCGTGGAGTTGGTGGGCACCGAGGAGGCCTTGCAGGTCTTCGAGTTCCTGCCCTTCGAGACCCAGAAAGAGGCTCTGAAGCACCTGAATCGCGCCACCCTGGCCCAGCTCATGAACACCATGAGCCCCGACGATCGCGCCGACTTGGTGGAGGAGTTGGACGACGAGTTCCAGGAGCGCCTGCTCTCCCTGCTGCTGCGCCACGAGCGCGAAAACGTCCTCAGGCTCATCAAATACCCCGACGACAGCGCCGGGGCCCACATGACCACCGACTACGCCATCCTCCGGCCGGACAGCGACGTGCAGACCGCCCTGGAGCAGGTGCGCCTGCAGGCGGCCACCAAGGAGACCATCTACTATATTTATGTGGTGGATGCGGCCCGGCGGCTGTTGGGCCTGGTATCCCTGCGCGACCTCATCGTAGCCCGGCGGCACAGCCGGGTGGGCGACATCATGAGCAAGCAGGTCATCAGCGTCAAGGCCGACGTGGACATCGAGGACGTGGCCAAGCTCTCCAGCCGCTACGACTTCCTGGCCGTGCCCGTCCTGGACGACAGCGGACGCATGCTGGGGATCATCACCTTCGACGACCTCTACGACGTCATCGCCGAAGAGGCCACCGAGGACATGTACCACCTGGCCAACCTGGACACCGACGAGAAGATCGACTCCCCCCTGCTGCGCTCGGTGATGCTGCGCCTGCCCTGGCTTCTGAGCAACCTGGGCACCTGTCTGGTGCCCGCCTACGTGGTCAGCCTGTTCTCGGGCACCATTCACGAAGCGGTGGCCCTGGCCTCGCTGATGCTCATCGTGGCCTCCTTGGGGGGTAATGCGGGCAACCAGTCGCTCACCGTGGTGGTCCGGGCCATGGCTCTGGGCCAGCTCAACATGGCCCAAAACCGCAGGGTGTTGACCAAGCAGGTGTTCATCGGCATGTTCAACGGGGTGATCGCCGGGCTGGTGATCGCCGTGGTGGCCTTTTTCTGGTTCGGCAACCCCTGGCTGGGCCTTATCGTGTGGCTGGCATTGGTGGGCAACCTGATCATCGCCGGCCTGTTCGGGGCCATGGTGCCCATCGTGCTGCGCCGCCTCAAGCTGGACCCGGCCCTGGGCAGCTCCATATTCGTCACCACCGCCACCGACGTGGGTGGCTACTCCATCTTCCTGGGCCTAGCGGTGATGGTGCTGCCTCACCTCATCGGGCAATAGCTCCCGGCACTCCCCCGTCGTCCCGCCCAAGCCCCTATCCTGGGCGCCTGACCTCTAGTCCCCCCGGTGTAGAGGCCCCACCGCGCAACGCACACCCACCCCCCAATGGATGGGCGCGTCAAAGGGTATGGTTATGCACTCGATGCCCCTTTTTTCGTACTCCGGCGCAAGGCGTCCATACTGCTCGGCCAAAATGATGGTGTTCTGATCCAGCATCAGTCCGTTGGCCCCGAAGGCCTCGTCCTCGCCGGGCAGCTTCTTTACCTCGATCTTGTCCCAATGGCGCAAGGGCATCGGCAGTTCGGGAACGAACTCGGGATACCAAGTGAGCAGGCCGGGGCGATTGAGCATGCACACCGTGTCCAGGTGCAGGATCTTGGGATGCAGGGGCACGGTATGGACCTTGTATTGCGGGCCCAGAAATTGCTGTAACCAGGCGATGCCCGCCGGGCTGGAGGCATTGCCCGAGCATCCCACGAACACGTTGAAACCGTCCATGAGCACATCGCCCCGCTCCAGGTAGGAATCGTCTTCACTGTAGTGGGGGGAGCAGGGAGGCATGGCCACGTAACGGGCGTTGCTGCCTTTCAGCACGGCCTCGAGCACGGAACGGACGGCCCACACCCGCTTGCGGCGGCAGGTCACCCTGAGGTTGTTGAGCAGGATGACGTTGTTGCCCACGGTGAGGAAAAAATCGCAGCCGTCGTGGTTCACGTAGCCTTTTTGCACCTCATCCAGAAAATGTATTTCCTCGGGGTGGCGCAGAGGGATGCTGCGCCTTACCTCTATGCCCCGGCCCGCCAGGAGGTCGGCCAGGCTGTCCAATTGCCGGCCCAGCGCCCGCACATCCTCCGGAGTGGTGTCTATGGCTCGCTTGCCGCCGAACTCCTCGCATTCGCGGAGGCCTTCGGCGTCCTGCCACTTCAAGGCCTCTATGTAGGTGGGATGAACACAGTTCTCCTCGTCGCCGATGCCGATAAAGGCGTCGTGCAGCTTGCTCCACTCGTTGGATACATTGACGGCCCTTAATGTTCCCATTTCCCATCTCCCAGGAATTGAAGAAACTCCAACGCCATGTACCGGTTCAATGCGGCCGGCCGCTAAAAAAGCATACTAATACGCCATGATATTATTCGGCGATAAGGAAGTTGCCCGCCTGGCGGAATTATTTGTCAGCTACAAAAGGCGCGCGCCCAGCTCGGCCACCTCGCTGCGCTCGCCCTTTTTAAGGGTCACGTGCCCGCTAATCTCCTGGCTCCTCAGCTTGTCCACCATGTAGCTCAGGCCGTTGCTGCTGGCGTCCAGGTAGGGATGGTCTATCTGCTCCGGGTCGCCGGTGAACACGATCTTGGAGCCTTCGCCAACCCTGGTGATCAGGGTCTTGACCATGTGGGGGGTCAGGTTCTGGGCCTCGTCGCAGATGATGAACTGGCCGGGTATGGAACGGCCCCGGATATAGGTGAGGGCCTCGATCTCCAATAGGCCCTGGGCGGTAAGGTAGTCGGCCGCGCCCATGGGCGGGCCCGCCTTGTTTTTGCCGCCGGTGGATTCGCGGAAAAGGTACTCCAGGTTGTCGTAGAGCGGCTGCATCCAGGGGCGCAGCTTCTCTTCCTTTTCGCCGGGCAGATAGCCCAGGTCCTGCCCCATGGGCACGATGGGCCGGGTCACCAGTAGGCGCTTGTAACCCTTGTGCTCCACCACCGCCTCCAGCCCGGCAGCCAGGGCCAGCAGGGTCTTGCCGGTGCCCGCCGGTCCGGCCAGGCTTATCACCTTCACCGCCGGGTCCAAAAGCAGCTCCAGGGCGAAGCGCTGCTCCTTGTTGCGCGGGCTTATGCCAAAGCACTCGGCGTTGCCGAAGCTGAGAGGAAGGAGCCGTCCTCCCTGGTGGCGGGCCAGGGCCGATTGGGGGCTGGCGGCCCGGCTTTTGAGCACGAAAAATTGGTGAGGCTCGGCCGGTCCCAGGCCGTTGAGGGCCAGCAGGCCCTGGCGGTAGAAGGAGTCCACCATGCCCCCCTCCACCTCCACCTCGCGGATGCCTTTGTAAAGGTGGTCGAAATCGACCTTGTCGTTACGGAAGTCCTCAGAGGGCACCCCCAGGGCGTCGGCCTTGACCCTGAGGTTCAGGTCCTTGGTGACCAGAATCGCCGGCAGGTTTTCCTGCTCCCTGAGGCCCCAGGCCACGCACAGGATGCGGTTGTCGGGCTTTTCCAACCCCAGCACCGGGGGAAGGCCCCGGCCCAGACGGGTGTGGTTCAGCTCGATGCGCAGGGTGCCGCCCTGGTCGGTGGCCACTCCCTGGGCCAAAGGCCCCTTGGCGCGCATGCGGTCCAGTTCGCGCGAGACCTGGCGGGCGTTGCGCCCGATCTCGTCCTGGCGCTTCTTCTGGTCGTCTATCTCCTCGATGACCGCCAGGGGCAAAACCACGTCATTGTCTTGGAAAAGGAAAAGGCTGGAAGGGTTGTGCAGCAGAACGTTGGTGTCTAGCACATAGGTTTTTTTCATGGACTGGCAACACCTCCATGATGGGATGCGTTAGAGTCGCAACCACATTATATGGTGTATTAGCAGCAGAAACCAAGCACTGCCCGGTCCGTAACCAGAACTTAACCAACCCGCCGCGCCCCGGCTGCTCTTGGCAAGGTTGCCCCCAGGCCCTAAAATCAAAATTGAGTCCACCACCTGAACCTGATTATTCGCACGCGAGGACTGAACATGAGCGCCATCTACTGGCCGGACGCCTACCAAGCCAAGAAATGCACCGCCGCCCAGGCCATATCCCACATCAAGCGGGGCAAGCGGGTGTTCGTTGGGACCTCCTGCGGCGAGCCCCAGACCCTGGTCAAGGAACTGGCCCGCCAGAGTTGCAACTTCACCGACGTAGAGGTGGTGCGGGTGCTCAGCCTGGAGACCGCGCCGCTCACCCTCATCGCCGACGAAACCGCCTGCCGCAACCTGAACATCCGCTCCTTTTACCTTGGTTCGGCCAAGCCCAAGGTGCTCAGCAGCAGCAAGCGCTTTCTGACCCCCATCAACCTCTCCGAGGTGCCGCGGCTGTTCACCAGCCGACAGATGCCCATACACGTGGCCCTGATCCAGGTGAGCGAACCCGACGACTTCGGCTGGGTCAGCCTGGGGGTGAGCGTGGACGTGACCATGGCCGCTGCCCGCTCGGCAGACCTGGTCATCGCCCAGGTGAACCCGGCCATGCCCCGGGTGATGGGGCGCAGCTTCTTGCACGTCAACGACATCGACCTGGTGGTGGAGGCCCACGAGCCCATCTTGACCGTGGGCAGCCCGCCGGAGTTCGAGTCGGCCAAGCTCATCGCCCAGCACGTGGCCCGCATCATCGAGGACGGCTCCACCCTGCAGATGAGCCTGGGGGCCACCCATCAGGCCACGGTGTTGGCCCTCAAGGACAAAAACGACCTGGGGGTGCACACCCAGTTCCTCACCGACACCATCTTGAACCTGGTGAGCCGGGGGGTTATCAACAACCGCAAAAAGGGCTTCAACGAGGGCAAGCTGGTTGCCAGCGGGGCCATCGGCTCGGCCAACCTCTACGAGTTCATGCACGACAACCCGGGCATCGAGTTCCACCCCAGCGACTACGTGAACAACCCGCTGATCATCAGCCGCCACAACAAGATGGTGGCGCTCAACGTGGCCATGGCCATGGACCTGACCGGCCAGGCCGCGGCCGACGCCCTGCCCTACAACCACTTCACCGGGGTCAGCGGGGTCATGGACTTCGTGCGCGGGGCCAGCATGGCCCCGGGCGGCAAGTCCATCCTCATGCTGCCCTCCACCACCCTGGACGGCAAGGCCAGCCGCATCGCGGTGCAACTGGACAACACCGCGGTGGTGGTGCCCAGGGGCGACGTGCACTACGTGGTCACCGAGTACGGGGTGGTCAACCTGTTCGGTAAGAGCTTGCAGGAGCGGGCCATAGCCATGATCAGCGTGGCCCATCCCAAGTTCCGCGACAGGCTTTTCCAGCATGCCAAGGAAGCGGGCCTTTTGGGCAGCGAGCGCACCCTGGCCGAGACCATCAAGAGCGTCTACCCAAGGGCCGTGGAGGAGACGCGGACCTTCGACGGCACCGAGGTGCTATTCCGCCCGGCCCGGCCCACCGACGAGCGCCAGATCCAGGAGCACTTCTACAACCTGGACCGCGACGATGTGATGCGCCGCTTTTTGCACGAGCGGGTCAGCTTTGCCCGCCAGGACATGCCCGAGATGTTCCAGGTGGACTACATCCACGACATGACCCTGGTGGCGGTGGTGGGCGAGCCCGGCTTCGAAAAGGTGGTGGCCGTGGGCAACTACTTCCTGGATCCGGCCACCAACCTGGCCGAGGTTGCCTTCTCGGTGGCCCGCGACTGGCAGAAGAAGGGCATCTCCACCATCCTGCAGCGCAAGCTGGCCAACATCGCTCGCGAGCACGGCATCGGCGGCTTGGTGGCCTACACCCACCCGGCCAACCGGGGCATGATCGCCCTGTTCAAGAAGCTGCCCTACAAGGTGCGCTCGGCCTACGACGGCGAGGTGATCACCCTCACCGCCCGTTTCGACGAGCCCGCCGAGCCCGCCGGGCGGGCTCCCGCCCCGGTTCACAGGTAGATTCCCAAGCGCGCCGTCCATTTGCTACAATACCCCTGGATTTTCTGGAGGTCTTGTATGTCCAGGCCAGTGGACGGCGCCGCACCCGGATCGGGCAGGCGGCTCAAGGCGCGGGTGCGCCGGGTGGTGGGCACCCCCGCTTTCGCGGTGCTGGTATTCATCATCAGCCTGGTGCTGTTCCATTGGCCCTACCTGGCCGAAGAAGACCGCTGGACACCGACCCACCTGTTCATCACCATGTTCGCGGGCTGGGCCGTGGTCATCGCCCTGGTCTTCCTGCTCAGCCTGTTCCTGCCCTCCTCCGGTTCGGAGGATAAGAAACCACCCTCGGGCGGTTAGGCGGAATGTTCGAGAGCCTGACGGTCATAAGCGTCTTCTGCTTCTACATGGGGCTGATCTTCGCCCTGGCCGTGTGGGCCGAGCGCCGCCAGGCAGCCGGGCGCAGCGTGGTCAACAACCCGCTCGTCTACGCCCTGAGCCTCAGCGTCTTTTGCACCACCTGGACCTACTACGGCTCGGTGGGCTACGCCGCCACCAGCGGCATGCTCTTCATGACCATCTACCTGGGCCCCACCCTGGTGGTGATCTTCTGGTGGGGGCTTTTGCGCAAGCTGGTGCGCATCAAGACCAACCACCACATCACCTCCATCGCCGACTTCATCGGGGCCCGCTACGAAAAGTCCATACCCCTGGCCGCCCTGGCCACCCTGATCGCCCTGGTGGGCACCATGCCCTACATTGCCCTCCAGCTGAAGGCGGTGCTCACCACCTTCGACATGATCACCCACGACACCGGGGTGGCCAGCGCCTGGATCGGCAGCCACGTGGGGCCCATCGTGCTGGCGTTGATGGTGGTGTTCACCATCATCTTCGGGGTGCGCCGTCTGGACCCCACCGAGCGCCACGAAGGCATCGTCATGGCCGTGGCCGCCGAGGGCCTGGTCAAGCTGGTGCTGTTCATGGCCGCCGGGGTGTTCGTTGTCTACTACCTCTTCGACGGCTTCGGCGATATCTTCACCCGCTACTCCGCCCTCACCGAGACCCCGGCCGGGATGGGGCTAAAGCCCAAAAGCATCGGCTTCATCACCTGGGGCAGCTATTTGATCCTGGCGGCCAGCGCGGTCTTGTTTCTGCCCCGCCAGTTCCACATCGCGGTGGTGGAAAACCAGCACGAAGACCACATCAAAAAAGCGATGTGGATGTTCCCCCTGTACATGCTGCTCATTACCATCTTCGCCTACCCCATCGCCCTGGCCGGGCTCATCACCGGCCTGCCGGTGCACCAGGCCGACACCTTCGTGTTGCAGCTCCCCCTCAGGAGCGGCCATTCCCTCTTGACCCTGCTGGTGTTCCTGGGCGGTTTCAGCGCGGCCACCAGCATGGTGCTCATCACCGCCATGACCATGGCCACCATGATCAGCAACCACCTGCTGTTGCCCCTGGTGGACTGGATCCCCGCCCTGGGCTTCATCGAGCGCCACCTGCTCAAGTCCCGCTGGCTGGCGGTGACCTGCTTTATCCTCATGGGCTACTGGTTCGAGCGTCTGGTAGGGGGCCAGGTGATGTTGGTGAACATCGGCATCATCTCCTTCGCGGCGGTGCTCCAGTTCGCCCCGGCCATCGTGGGGGGCATCTTCTGGCGCCAGGCCAACAGCCGTGGCGCCATGTGGGGCCTGTTCGCCGGGGCCATGGTGTGGGCCTACACCATGCTCCTGCCCGCCCTGGTCACCGGCGGCTGGTTCTCCCCCCACCTGATCACCGAAGGCCCCTGGCACCTGAGCTTCCTCAGGCCGGAGCAGCTCTTCGGGGTCAGCGGCATGGACCCGGTGAGCCACAGCGTGTTCTGGAGCCTGCTGGCCAACCTGGGCCTCTACATCCTGGGTTCCCTGACCCAGCGGCCCAACCAGCAGACCCAGCGCGATGCCGAGGCTTTCGTGGGGGCGCTCATCGACGAGGCGGTGCTCAGCCGGGGAGGCCGTCACGAGGCCTACATAAGCCTGCCGGACAAGCGGCGGCGCATCGAGGCCCTCTTGCTGCGCTACTTCGAGCCCGCCGGAGCGGCGGCGGTCACCGAAAAATGCCTGCGTGAAACCGGGCTCATGGACCGGGAGCGCATCTCCATCACCGAGTTGGCCGAGCTGTACAACGAGGCGGAGAAGAACCTGGCCGGCGTGGTGGGCACCGCCGGAGCCCACCGCACCCTCACCTCGGCCGGGGTGTTCACCCCCCGGGAAAGCCAGGAGCTGAGCGAGGTCTACGGCGAGATTTTGGCCGGCCTCAGGGCCCGGCCCGAGGATCTGAAGCGGCGCATCAACTTCCTGCAGGAGCGCCACGAGCTGGCTAACCGCCACGCCGAGGAACTGGAGGAAAAGGTGGCCGAGTTGCAAAACCAGATCTTGCGGCGCAAGATGGCCGAGCAGCAACTCCGGGAGAGCGAGGAGCGCTACCGCACGGCCATCGAGTATTCCAACGACGGGGTGGTGCTGATCAAGGACAACATCCTGTGGTACGTGAACCACAAGTTCGCCGAGATGTTCGGTTACGCCTCCCGGCGGGAGATCGTGGGCCGCTCCCTGACCACCATCGTGCACCCCCAGGACCGGGACCGGGTGGTGGCGATCAGCGGCGCCCGCCGCGACGGCCACCTCTCCCCGGCCCGCTACGACTTCAAGGGCCTGCGCAAGGACGGCACCTCCCTGTTCATCGCGGTCAGCGCCACCAGCGTGCTCTACAAAGGGCGCACCGTGAACCTGGCCTACCTGCGCGACGTCACCGATCGGCGGCGGCACGAAGACGAAATTCGCCAGCTGTCGCGCAGGCTTATCCAGGGAAGCGAGGACGAGCGCAAGCGCCTGGCCGCCGACCTGCACGACGAGTTCGGCCAGTCGCTCTCCGCCCTGCACCTGGGGGTGCGCTCCCTGGCGGGCTCCCTGCCCCAGCAGCTCGCCGAGCAACTGACCCACTGCGAGTCGCTGACCAACATCATCGAAGAGCTGGCCGAGAACGTGCGCAAGATAAGTAGCGACCTTCGGCCGGACATGCTGGACCACCTGGGGCTGATCCCCACCCTGGAGTGGTACGTGCGCGAATTGGCCCAACGGGCCCCCCTGGACATCAAGTTCGAAGCGGTCGGTTTCAAAAGAAGACTTGACCCCAGGGTTGAGATCGTCTTGTATCGTATTATGCAGGAAGCTCTGAACAACGTGGTCAAGCACGCCCAGGAGGACCAGGTGAGCATCCGCCTGACCTACAGCCACCCCACGGCCATCATGGTTATCAGCGACAACGGCAAGGGCTTCGACCCCTCGGACCTGCACCCGGACATGGAGCGCCGCCAGGGCATCGGGCTCATCAGCATGCGCGAACGGGTGGCCTCGGTGGGCGGGTCCATCGACATCCGTTCCGCGCCCGGCAAAGGCTGCACCATACGGGTGGCCCTACCCGAGCGACCGCCCTTGGAAAGCGAGCAAACCCTGGAAGACCAGCCCCGGAGCTGGAGGGAAGCTTGAGTCCAAAGACCATCAAGGTCCTCATAGCCGACGATCACGCCATCGTGCGCGAGGGCATCCGCCAACTGGTGGGAGCCCAGGAGGACATGGAGGTGGTGGGCGAGGCCGGCGACGGCCTGGAGGCCCTGGAGATGACCAAGTCGCTAAGGCCCGACGTGCTGCTTTTGGACATCGCCATGCCCGGGGTCAGCGGCCTGGAGGCGGTGAACCTCATCAAGGATGCGGTGCCCACCTGCCAGGTGGTGGTGCTTACCATGCACAGCAAGGACACCTTCGTGCACCGGGTCCTGGACGGCGGGGCCCTGGGTTACGTGCTCAAGGCGTCGCCCACCGAGGACGTGATCAAGGCGGTGCGCGCCGCCCACCAGGGAGAGTATTTCCTCAGCTCCAAGATCAAGGCCGAGGTGGTCAACGCCTATCTGGACAGCCGCAAGCAGGCCCCGGCGGTGAAGGGCTACGACCTCTTGTCCGAGCGCGAACAGCAGGTTTTCCGCCTGGTGGCCGAGGGCAACAGCACCAACCAGATCGCCGACGTACTCTGCGTCAGCCCCAAGACGGTGGAGAAGCACCGCACCAACATCATGAAAAAGCTGGGGCTCAAGGACCGCCTGGAACTGGTCAAGATGGCCATCCGCATAGGCATAATCGACCCGCAACTCTGGGACAATTAGCCCACTAGGGGTGCTCCCCCCACCGACTTTGTGAAAAAGTAGGGCCTTCCCCCCCATAATTACGGGTTTTCCCCCATGGCCCCCGGCGGGGCCCTTTTCCTACCATGATGCTCAGGGAAGCTGGCCTCGCATCCGTAGCGGCCGTAAAGGCGCGGGGCGTCGCACAGGCAGACGTCTCCACCATTGAAGGGCTCCGAAAATCGGCGGGCCCCTTTCATATAGCCGCTTCCCGCCCCATCGCCCGCCGCTTTCAGCCCTTCGCGCCAGGCCGCCGCAGGCCGGCCATCCCCATAGAGCCGAGTAAGCTACGACTCTCGGGAAAGGAGGGCTAGGTGAGTAAAGATCGCAAGGAGTATTGGCGCAAGAACCTACGCATAATGGCGTGGCTTCTTGCAGTATGGGCCTTTGTGTCCTATGGGCTTGGGATCATCTTGGTAAACCCGCTCAACCATATCCACTTGGGTGGGTTCCCCCTGGGCTTCTGGTTCGCGCAGCAGGGCTCCATCTACGTATTCGTGGTGCTCATCCTTGTTTACTGCAAGCTGATGCGCAAACTTGACCGCGAATACGATGTGGATGAATAGGGGGTAAGTCATGGGTATTCTAGGCTGGACTTACGTATTCGTCGGACTCACCTTTGCCCTTTACATCTATGTGGCCTGGCGGTCCCGCGTCTCCGACACCAAGGGCTTCTACGTCGCGGGCATGGGCGTGCCTCCGGTGGCCAACGGCATGGCCACGGCGGCGGACTGGATGAGCGCGGCAAGCTTCATCTCCATGGCCGGACTCATCAGCTTCCTCGGCTATCCTGGGGCCTACTACCTGATGGGCTGGACCGGCGGCTATGTGCTGCTGGCCCTGTTGCTGGCCCCATACCTTCGCAAATTCGGAAAGTACACGGTGCCCGACTTCGTCGGCGACCGTTACTATTCCAACGCGGCTCGCCTGGTGGCCGCGGCATGTACCGTGTTCGTGTCCTACACCTACGTCTGCGGCCAGATGCGCGGCGTGGGCGTGGTCTTCAGCCGCTTTTTGGAGGTGGACATCAACACCGGTGTCATCATCGGTATGTGTATCGTGTTCATCTACGCGGCCCTGGGCGGCATGAAGGGAATCACCTGGACCCAGGTGTGTCAGTACTGCGTGCTGATCCTCGCCTACCTGATTCCCGCCATCGCCATCTCCATGAAGGTCACCGGGATTCCCATTCCCCAGATCGGCTTCGGCGCCACCATTGCCGCCGGACACCCCGATGCGGGCAAGTACCTGCTGGACACCCTGAACATCATAGCTAAAGATTTAGGGTTTGTGCAGTACACGGCGACCTTTGCCACGGTGAACACCAACATGCTCAACGTGCTGTGCATCACCTTCGCCCTGATGGTGGGCACCGCCGGTCTGCCTCACGTCATCATCCGTTTCTACACGGTGCCCGGCGTGCGTCAGGCCCGGGCCAGCGCCGGCTGGGCCCTGCTGTTCATCGCCATCCTCTACACCACCGCCCCCGCCGTGGCGGCCTTCGCCCGCTACAACATGGTGAACACCTTGAATGACAAGCCATACATTGAGCGGCCCCAATGGTATACCAACTGGCAGAAGCCCGGCCTGGTGGCCTGGGTGGACAAGAACGGGGACGGTATCATCCAATACCGTCCGGGCGCGCCCTTTGTGGGCCGGCCTGACTTCAAGATAGTCGACGGCAAGCGGACCCTGGGCAAGTACGGCCAGCCCCTGCTGAACAACAAGATCACCACCAACAAAAACGAGCTTTACGTGGACCGGGATATCATGGTGTTGGCCAGCCCGGAGATCGGAGGCCTGTCCGCCTGGGTGGTCGGCCTGGTTGCGGCCGGTGGTTTGGCAGCCGCCTTGTCCACCGCGGCCGGCCTGCTGCTTGCGGTGTCGTCCTCCATCAGTCACGACTTCTACTATCGAATCATTAACCCGCAGGCCACGGAGAAGCAGCGCGTGCTGGTGGCCCGTATCTTCATCGGTCTGGCCATCGTTTTGGCCGGTTACTTCGGCATCTACCCTCCAGCGTTCGTGGCCCAGGTGGTGGCCTTCGCCTTCGGCTTGGCTGCCTCGAGCATCTTCCCGGTCATCTTGCTGGGTATCTTCAGCAAGAAGGCCACCCGGGAAGGCGCCATCTGCGGCATGGTCGCGGGTATCCTGTTCACCGGTATCTACATCATCCAGACCAAGTTCATGGGTGTGGGAAACTGGTTCCTGGGCATCACCCCCGAGGGTATCGGCACCATCGGCATGATCATCAACTTGGTGATCACTATGGTGGTCAGCTCCTTCACCAAGGAGCCGCCTCCGGAGATCCAGGAGCTGGTGGAGAGCGTGCGCATTCCCAGGGGCTCCGGCGAGGCCACGGACCACTAGGAAGAAACGAGACCCGCAAGACGTGAAAACCCCAGCCAGGGCGCACCGGAGCTATCCGGTGCGCCCTGCTTTTGGCTTGCCCACCGGCCCGCTATGCATCTAAAGTGAGGACCATGCAGAAACGAATCTTGACGCCGGAAGAGGTTACCTCCAAGTCCCTGCTCAAGGGCAGCCTGGCCGCGGCCGCGCCGGGCCTGGCGGTGTTGGTCGTGGCCCTGGCCGCGGAGCCCACCAACCTGCTCCAAAACGCCAAGCTGGGGTTTTGGGGGCTGTTGGCGGTGGCGGTGGAGTTGTTCGCCCTGGGCTACCTGTTGCGCAAGGCCCGCTGGTGGGCGGGCCTTCCCGCCCTGGCTGCCTGCCTGGCGGCCATCGTGTTTTTCATCACCGCATTCCTGCGGCCGCTGTTGGCCTATTGGCAATACAACCCCATGAACAGCCTGGGCGACGTCCTGGAGCCGCTGATGCTCCTGTCGCCCCAGCTGGTCTTGGTCCTGATCTCCTTCACCCTGGGTTTGGTGGTGCTTAGGACCATGCGCCTCGCACGAAGCGCCGCACCCGGCAAGGTGACTCTCCTGGCCTGGGGAGTCATGGCCCTGTGGCTGGTGATATTGGCCGGGGACGCCTGGTATCAGAACCTGGGCTGGCAAAGCATGGGCGGGCCCAAGGATTATGTGGTGCGCCTTTGCCTGGGCAGCGAGGCGGATCAGCGGACCGCCCAGAACAAGCTGCGCGAGTTGGGAATGGAGGCGGCCCCCGCCCTGGTGCAGGGTCTAAGCCTGGGCGGCCGGGCGGTGGACCCGCTCTTGGACTGCACCCGCGAAAAGAGCGGCCTGCTGCTGCAAGAAATGGGAAGAGAGGCCCTGCCCGCCCTCAGGGAGGCCGAGGCCAAGGGTGATGAAAAGGCCGCGGCCCTGCTGCGCCGCATGAAAGCGCCAGGGTCCTAGCCTAGACAATTGCTAACCCAGACTCAGCCGAAATTCTTCCTTGAGGGCCGCCTTCAATTCGTTGGTAACCGCGAAGGCGTCCTTTAGGGTGTGGCGCTCCAGATCGGAGAGCTCGGAGGGGTCCAAGAAGTTGTTGGGGGGCAACCCTTCCTCGTCCAGACGCTGCTGGTGCATCAGCCTGAGTTGCATCTGGAACTCGTAGGCCTGCATGGCTTCGGTGGTCAGATCCGGGGAGATGTGCCCGCCCTCACCCAGGAGCTGCAAGCGCTCCAGGGTGTTGGTTTCCTTTATGCCGTGGGCCAGGGACAGCACTCTGGCGAAGTCCACGAAGGGCACCAGGCCCTTGGTCTTCAGATCTATTTTGTTCTTGTGCTCCCCCTTTTTCTCCAAGACGAAGTTGCGGAACATGGTCAGCGGCGTGGGGGTGGTCATGGCGTCCTTGGCCAACAGGCGCAGAAACACCTCTTGGCCGCGCACCTCTTTGGTCAGGTGGTCGCGCAGGCGCTCGCCCAGGGAAAGCTCGCCGTGGCCCGGGCGGAAGTCGAAGAAAATGGTGGCGTAGAGCACTTCCTTGGGCTCGGGCTTGTAGATCCAACGGTCGAACAGGCCGCGCCACTTGGCGTAGGGCTGACGCCACTGAGGATTGGAGGCCATCATGTCGCCGGGGCAACGGGGAAAGCCGCAGGACACCAAATGCTCTATGGCCTGGGCGGTGAAGGCGGTGAAATACTCGTCGGCCCGCTTGGCCTGCTCCGGGTCCTCGGAATCGGCGTAGACCAGGCCGTTGTCCTGATCGGTGCGGAAGGTTTGCTCCTTGCGCCCCTCGCTGCCCATCAACAGCCAGCAATAGGGCACCGGCGGCGGCCCCTGCTCGTTTTGCAGCAGGTTTAGCACCCGCTCCAAGAGGTAGTCGTTTAGCAGGGTGATCATGCGGGTGATGTTGCCCGGCCGGGCGCCCTCGTAGATCAGCGAGCGCACCACCAGGGGCACCCGCCGCGACAGGTCGTATATCTCGTCGAACCGCTCGGCGTTTAATATTTCGCGCAGCAGATAGAAGGGGCTGGAGCCCTGGGCCACCATGAGGTCGTGGCCGCTGACCATGCCCTCTATCTTGCCCCGGCGCTCGATGGCCAGGTGGTGCACCTTCAGGCGCAGCATCTCCAACAGGGCGTCGAAGCAGATGGTGTGGAAGCCGATGGTGTGCACCGGGGCGCTCATAACCGTGCTCACCGGTCCGAGGTGGTCCAGGTTCTCGGTGACCACCCGCCTCAGGTCGCGGTCGGTGACCACTCCCACCACCTTGCCCGATTGGTCGGTGACCAGCAGAGCCCCCACCCTCCCGCTGGTGAGCTGAGCGGCGGCGGCCTGGATGGGCTGGTCGGCCCCGATCATCTCCGGGTGGCGACGCACCAGGTCGCCCACCTGGGCGCTGAACAGATACAAGGCCCCCTCGCTGGAGGTGGTGGCCTTGGGGCGGCGCAGCTCGGTGAGGGCCTTGCCCACGTAGTGCTCGGAAAGGTACTTGAGATAAAACTGGGCGAAGCGGGCGCTGCGCTCGGTGAGGTGCAAGAACTCCTCGCGGGGTATGAGCAGGCACAGGGTGTCTTCCATGGCCTCGGCGTTTAGGTTGGAAAGGCTCTCCCGGAAGATGCCCAGAGCCCCGATGGTCTCACCGGGGCCCCGCGTGTCTTGGAGGTTTTCCGATCCGTCCTGGCCGGGCAGGAAAAGGCGCACCTTGCCCTGATAGATCACCAAGAGATGGGTCACCTGGCTTTGCCCTGCTTGCAAAATCAGCTCGCCCGTGGCAAAGCGGCGGGTGGTGATGTTGCCCAGCACGGACTCCAAGCCCGCCCGGCCCAGTTCCTGGAAAGGCGGGGTGTCCAACAAAAATGCCAGCAAGGTTTCCTGGTTTGGGCTTTTGAGCGAATCGCCTTGAGGCATGCCTCCTCCCGGGGCAGTCGCGCCTTATAACCGCTGGTGTCCCTTTGCGGCCCCGCCGGGCGGGGCGAGCCGGACCCAAAGACGTTGGAAGCCACCGCCCCCGGCACACCGGGGGCGGTGGCGGTTTAGCATTACTTGCCCTTCATCTCCACCAGGGTGCCCACCACGCTGGGGTCGGCCAGGGTGCTGGTGTCGCCGAAGTCGCTTTCGCCGGCGGCCATCTTCCTGAGGATGCGCCGCATGATCTTGCCCGAACGGGTCTTGGGCAGGGCCGGGGCCCAGTGGATCACGTCCGGCGAGGCGATAGGGCCGATCTCCTTGCGCACGTGCATGACCAGGTCCTTCTTCAGCTGCTCACTGTACTCCTCGCCCACCTTCAGGGTCACATAGGCGTAGATGCCCTGGCCCTTGATCTCGTGGGGGAACCCCACCACAGCGGCCTCGGCCACGGTGGGATGGCTCACCAGGGCGCTCTCCACCTCGGCGGTGCCCATGCGGTGTCCGCTGACGTTGATCACGTCGTCCACCCGGCCGGTGATCCAGTAGTAGCCGCTCTCGTCACGCTTGGCGCCGTCGCCGGTGAAGTAATAGCCGTCGAAGTCGCTGAAGTACACCGTCTCGAAGCGCTCATGGGAGCCGTAGGTGGTCCTGAGCTGGCCGGGCCAGGGGGCCTTGATGGCCAGGCGGCCGCTTACGCCGTTGCCCGAAACCTCCTTGCCCTCGTCGTCCAACAGGCAGGGCTGCACCCCGAAGAACGGCAGGGTGGCCGAGCCGGGCTTGGTGGGGATGGCTCCGGGCAGCGGGGTGATGAGGATGCCGCCGGTCTCGGTCTGCCACCAGGTGTCCACGATGGGGCAGTGGCTCTCGCCCACCACCTCGTTGTACCAACGCCAGGCCTCGGGGTTGATGGGCTCGCCCACCGTGCCCAACAGCTGCAAGCTCTTGCGGCTGTATTTGGTGACGAAGTCGTCGCCCATGCGCATGACTGCCCGGATGGCGGTGGGAGCGGTGTAGAAGATGTTCACTTTCCACTTGTCCACCACGTCCCAGAAGCGTCCCGAGTCGGGATAAGTGGGCACGCCCTCGAACATCAGGCTCTGGGCGCCGTTGAGTAGCGGCCCGTAGAGGATATAGCTGTGGCCGGTGACCCAGCCGATGTCCGCGGTGCACCAGTACACGTCGCCGTCATGATAGTCGAAGACGTATTTGTGGGTGATGGACACGTAGACCATGTAGCCGCCGGTGGTGTGCAGCACCCCCTTGGGCTTGCCGGTAGAGCCGCTGGTGTAGAGGATGAACAGCGGGTCCTCGGCGTCCATCCACACCACATCGCATTGGCTGTCGGCACCGGCCATGAGGTCGTGCCAGTATTGGTCGCGGCCCTCCTTCATGGGGCATTCGATGCCCTTGCCCGGGCCCACGCGCTCCACAACCACCACGCTGGGCACCGTGACCCCTTCCTTGACGGCGTTGGCCACGGCGTCGTCGGCGATCTGCTTGAGGGTGACCGCCTTGCCGCCGCGATAGGTGCCGTCGCTGGTGATCACCAGGTTGCACTCGGAGTCCACGATACGGTCCTTCAGGGATTCGGCCGAGAAGCCGCCGAACACCACGCTGTGGATGGCGCCGATGCGGGCGCAGGCCAGCATGGAGATGGCCAACTCGGGGATCATGGGCAGGTAGATGGTGACCCGATCGCCCTTTTTGATGCCAAAGCCCTTTAGCACGTTGGCGAACTTGCACACGTGCTCATACAGCTGACGATAAGTGATTATCCGGTCCTCGCCGGGCTCGTTTCCCTCCCAAAGCAGTGCAGGCCGGTCGCCCCTGGTCTCCAGGTGGCGGTCCAGGCAGTTGTAGGTCATGTTGGTCTTGGCGCCCTTGAACCACTCAATGCTGATGGGCCCCTTGGAGCGGTGGTAGTTGAAGTCCAGGACCTTGTCCCACTTCTTGTCCCAATGAAACCCCTGGGCCACTTCCCCCCAAAAACCCTCGGGGTCAGCGATGGAGCGCTTGTACATCTCCTGGTACTGCTCAAAGCTGTTGATGTGGGCTTTGTCCACAAAGGACTGAGGAGGATAGTACAGCCCATTTTTTTCCAAAACCTTATCGTCAGCCATCACGCGTCCTTTCTCCCGCATTGTTTAACGGGTACCAAACTGGCCCAAGCTATATCGGCCGCCCCGGGGCGCGCCGCAATCAGCTTGAAACAGGATAGCAAATTTCCACCAACTTTATTGCACCCCGGCCACCCGCACCAAATCTCCCAAGGTTTTCCACCCCGCCTGCTCCATCTCCGGCAGCAGGCGCTGCAAAATAAGAGCCGTGGCCATGGCGTCGCCCAGGGCGGTGTGCCGCTCCGGCACCTCCAACCCGTAGCGGGCGGCCAGGGCGTCCAAGCTGCAACGCTTGGCCCCCTTCTTCTGGCCGTAGGGGTCTGGTTCGATCAGGGCGGCCCGGCACATCAAAACCGTGTCCACCACCAGATTTTGCAGGCGCATGCCGTATTGGGCCCGCATCACCCGGTTCAAGAAAAACATGTCAAAGCGGGCGAAATGGGCCACCACTATGTCCCGGCCCAAGAAGCCCAGAAAATCGCGGAACACCTCCAAGGCGGGCCGGGCGTCGCGGATGTTGTCCGGGGTGATGCCGTGCACCTTTATGGACTCCACCGGTATGCCCCGACCGGGGTTGGCGAACTCGCTGAAAACCTCCCCCAAGCGGATATGCCCCCCCACCACCCGGAAGGCCCCCACGCTCACCACCCGGTCCTTGGTGTGGTCCAGGCCGGTGGTCTCCAGGTCCACCACCACGTAGCGCTGAGCCAAAACCGGGGCCCGGCTGCTCAGACCGTCCAGCACCGAAAGGTTGGCCCGCGCCTCGTCGGGCAGGTGGCGGTGGGCCAGGCGCAAACGGGTGGCCCGGTTGAGTAGCTTGGCCTGCCACAAATTCAACGCCTTCCTCTCTATCCGGCCCCTGGATTACTGGGCATAGCGTTGGGCGGTGAACTCCTGCAACTTGCTCACCACCTGGAAACTTTCCTTGAGCATCTTGCGCTGCACCCGGTTCAAGTCAGCCGGGTCCAGATAGGCCCCCCCATCCTTGCCGTTGAGGTTTTCCTCCAGGCGACGGGCTATCCTGAGCAGGGTCACGAAGCTGAAGGCCTCATAGAGGTCCTCGGCCATGCGGTCCTTGAGCAGGCCCAGGCGGGTCACCGCCCCCAGGCGCTCCAGGGTGTTGGTCTGGCGCAGCCTCTGGTCCATGGCCATTATCCTGGCCGCCTCCACCACCGGCTGCAGGGCCACCTCCTCCAGATTGAGCCGGTCCAGGTAGCCGCCGTCGGAGTCAACCGCGAACTGGCGCAAAAAGCCCACCGGCGGGCGGGCCTGTGAGCCCGCCATGCGCAGGCGGTCCAGAAAACCGCGATTAGCTTCGATGGCGTTGAAAATCTTGTTCCAGATCGTCTCCACGAAACTGGTTTCCGCGTACACCGCCCTGAGATCAAAGTATTTGGCCGCCATGGCCAGGGCCTGCGGATGGCCTCCCCCGATCCAGGCCAGGTACGACTCCTCCCAGGCGGCCTCGCTGCGGCAGCACAGGAGCGCATCGTTCATCACCGCCTCGGAGGTGCCCTTGAACCCGCAGGAGGACAGCCCCTCTATCATGCGCCGGGCGAACTCGCTGAACCAGGTGTGCACCACTTCCTCGCGGTCCGGGGGCACGTTGGCGTAGACCACCGCGTAGTCCTGACCCTGATGCAGGGCCTGTTCCCGCCGTCCGGCCGATCCCAGGGCCAGCCAGGAGAACTGCACCGGAGGCGGCCCCAGCCCCTTGTGCTCCATGGCGCTCTGGGTAAGCCGGATCAGGCGCATGGTGAGGCGGTCGTTGAACTCACTGAGCACATCCAGCATGTACTCGGCGCTGCCCCCCAGGCGCAGCAGGGTCTCCATCACCCGGTTCATGCGCCGGGGCAGCCCGGCCAGATCCTCCAGGCTGGAAACCTTGGCCACCTCCTTCATCACCCCCACCGGCGAGGAGCCGGTGACCATGGTCAGGTCGTGGTCGCTTATCACCCCCACTAGGCGCTGCTCCTCGGTCACCGCTAGGTGGTGCACCCCGTGGCGGGCCATCTCGATCATGGCCTCAAAGGCGAAGGCCTGGGGCGATATGGCCTTGATGGAGCGGCTCATCACTTCGGCCACGGCCACGTCCGGGGCCACCCCGGCGGCCAGCACCCGCACCCTCAGGTCGGTGTCGGTGAGGATGCCCAGGGGCCGCCCCCCCGGCTCGCAGACCATGATGGAGCCCACCTTGCGCTGGGTCATGAGTATGGCCGCCGCCTTCACCGGGGTGGCGGGTAGGCAGGTGAGCAAGCTCTTGCTCATCAGCTCGTGCACCCGGCTGCCGGTGAGCACCGCGTCCAGGCCCAGGGTTTCGGTGCCGGTCATCTGGGTGGTGTGGTGGTCGGCCGCCCGGCGCACCGCGTCTATGTTGCGGGCCAGGGAAAAGCTGAAGTGGCGCTTGAAGACCGGGTTGTCCCTTACCAGGGTTCTGAAGGGCTCGTCGGGCAACATGAAGGCCAGCAGGTCTTCCTGGGCCGTTACGGTGAACAGGGCCAACTCGCCCTGCAACAGGCTGAGCGCACCAAAGGTGTCGCCCTCCCCCCGCACGTCGATGAGCAACTCCTCGCCGCTTTGACGAGGCAGGGTCACCCTCACCGAGCCGTTCATGATGACGTAGAGGTTCTTGGAGGGGTCCTCGCCGGCCTGGATGATCACCTCGCCACGAGGAAAGTAGGCCAGATCCATCAGGCCCACCACTCGTTGCAGTTCGGTCTCCTCCATGCTGTCGAAGGGGACCACCGACTGCAAAAAATCCTTTATGCGGGGCAGAGGGAAATCGCTCATGCCACCTCGCCGCAAGCAGGATAAACGGACCGACCCATGATCAGGCCTGCCCTTGCGCGGCCTCATCAGCCCTACATGGGCGATTTGTCCTTAATTTCTCAAATATATCCTATGAAAAAGCTGGCTCCGGCCGCCATGGGGGGAAACCCTTAATTTGGCGGGGGGAGCCCCTACCCCCGGCGGCCCTTGGCAAAAGCGGCGGCCTCCAGCCCGGCCACGCAGCCCTCGCCCACCGCCTTGGCCGCCTGCCAGGGCGGCCCGGTGATGTCGCCGCAGGCGTAGACCCCGGGTAGGTTGGTGGCCTGTTTTTTGTCGGCGGCGACGTACTGCATGGTCTCCGGGTCCATCATCACCCCCAGGGTCCCGGCCAGGGCCACCGCCCCCTTGGCCCCCAACTCGATGAACACCCCCTCCACCTCCAGGGTCTCGCCGTCGTCCAGCTCCAGGCCCTGCACCTTGTCCGCGCCCAGGATGGCCTTCACCTTGCGGCCGGGGTGGGCGATTATGCCGCCGGCCTCCACCTGCGCCGCCAGGGTGGGGTCCACCGTGGCCTGGCCGTAGATCAGGTGCACCTCGCTGGCCACCATGAGCATGGTCAGGGCCCCGCTGAAGGCGGCGCTGCCCTCACCCACCACCGCCACCTTGGCCTGGCGGTAGAAACCGGCGTCGCAGTCCACGCAGTAGCTCACCCCCTTGCCCAACAGCTCCTTCTCGCCCTTGACCCCCAGCTTGTTGCGGCTGATGCCCATGGCCAACACCAGGGATTTGGCGGCCACATCCCGGCCGCTCTCGGTCTTGACCAAGAAGCCTTCGCCCTGGGGCTCCACCTCCAGCACGTCCTCGTCCCACATCTGGGCCCCGAAGCTTTGGGCCTGTTCCCGGCCCGCCTCCAGGAGGTCCTCGCCGGATATCTTGCCCAGACAGCAGAAGTTCTCCACGTGGGCCTTGTAAAGGCTGCTCTGGGGGCGGCGGCCCAACACCAGCACGGAGACCTTTTTGCGGACCGCATGGATGGCCGCCTGGAGCCCGGCCGGGCCGGTGCCCAGGATCACCACGTCAATGTTGCTCTGGCTCATGCGAAAAAACCTTCCCCGGCGCGGGGCGCCGCCTGGCTATACCTTGTCATCGGGGTCCACGTGCACGATCACCTCGCCCACGTCGGGCATCTCGGCCTGCAGACAGTGCTCCACCGCCTTGGCGATGTCGTGGCCCTGGGTCACCTTGAGGCGGCCGTCCACCACAACGTGGATCTGCATCTGCAAGCGGCCGCCGATGCTGCGCACCTTGAGGTCGTGCACCTGCTCCACCCCGGACACGCCCAAGGCGCATTGCTTGATGGAATCCATGATCTCGTGCGAGGGCGCGGTGTCCACCATTTCCTGGAGGGCGCCCCAAAGCACCTCGCCCCCCACCTTGAGGATGAGCAGGGAGACCACCAGGGCGGCCCAGGCGTCCAGGCTGTGCCAGGCCGGGTTGATCATGGCCCCGGCCACGCCCGCCAAAACCGCCACCGAGCTGAGGGCGTCGGAGCGGTGGTGCCAGGCGTTGGCCACCACGGCCTGGCTCTTGATCCTGCGGCCCACCAGCACCGTGTAGCGGTACAGTGCTTCCTTGGCCAGGATGGAAACCACCGCCGCGGCCAAGGCCAGCCAGGTGGGGTGGTGTTGGTCTCCCCTGATGAGCTGCTCGATGGCGTCGTAGCCCAGGCCCACCGCCAGGGCGAAGAGCACCACTCCCACCACCAGGGTGGAGAAAGTCTCGATGCGGCCGTGGCCGAAGGGGTGCCTGTCGTCCGGGTCGCTGCGCCCCCACTTTAGGCCCAGCAGCACCACCGCATCGGTGACCAGGTCGCTCAGGGAGTGGGCCGCGTCGGCGATCATGGCCTGGCTGTTGCCGTAGATGCCGGCCAGAAGCTTGCCCAGGGCCAGGACTAGGTTCACCCAGGCCCCCACCCAGGTCACCCGGCGCCCTTGCTTGCCTTGTGTTTTCAGGTCTGGGTTCATTATCGCTCCACCAGCTTTGGGACAGGAACGTTCGCCTAATATCCTAGGCCCTGGAGCGGCTAAAAACAACGGGCTCGGCTCCGGCGGCCTTGCATGCCCGCCGCACGCTGCCATAATGGTAAGCTATACTCAGTAATTATTTACCGCGAGGAGCCCATGGCCAAGGCCAAAGCCAAAAACGCCCCTTTTTCGCTGCTCAGCGATGACGACCTGTACCTGTTCAACGAGGGCAGCCACCTGGAGCTTTACAACAAGCTGGGGGCCCATCAGGTGAAGGTGGCGGGGCAAGAGGGCACCTATTTCGCGGTCTGGGCCCCCAACGCCCACGCCGTATTCGTCATGGGCGACTTCAACGGCTGGGATCAGCACACCGCCCCCCTGGGCCTGCGCTCTGGCTCGGGCATCTGGGAGGGCTTCGTGCCCGGGGTGCTGGCCGGGCAGCGCTACAAGTATCACATCGAATCCAAGAACATGGGCTATCAGGTGGACAAGTCCGACCCCCTGGCCCAGGCCGCCGAGGTGCCGCCGCTCACCGCCTCGCTGGTGGTGGACCCGGCCTACGAGTGGGGCGACGATGAGTGGATGAACCGGCGGGGCCAGGGCAACATCCTGGACCGGCCCATGGCCACCTACGAGATGCACCTGGCCTCCTGGCGCAAGGGCCCGGGCGGCGAGACCCTGGGCTACCGCGAGCTGGCCCCGCTGTTGGCCGACTACCTGGAAGAGCTGGGCTACACCCACGTGGAGTTCATGCCCATCATGGAGCACCCCTTCGGCGGCTCCTGGGGCTATCAAGTCACCGGCTACTTCGCCCCCACCTCCCGTTTCGGCTCGCCCCAGGACTTCAAGTATCTGGTGGACTATCTGCACCAGCGGGGCCTGGGGGTGATCCTGGACTGGGTGCCCAGCCACTTTCCCACCGACGGCCACGGGCTGGACTTTTTCGACGGCACCCACCTCTACGAGCACGCCGACCCCCGCCAGGGCTTCCACCCCGACTGGCACAGCGACATATTCAACTACGGCCGCGACGAGGTGCGCTCCTTTTTGCTCTCCAGCGCCATGTTCTGGCTGAGGGAGATGCACGCCGACGGCCTCAGGGTCGACGCGGTGGCCTCCATGCTCTACCTCAACTACTCCCGCGAGGACGGGGAGTGGATACCCAACCAGTACGGGGGCAACGAAAACCTGGAGGCGGTGGGCCTGCTGACCCGCATGAACATCGAGACCTACGCGGCCAACCCGGGCATCGCCAACATCGCCGAGGAATCCACCGCCTGGCCCATGGTCAGCCGCCCCGCCTATCTGGGCGGCCTGGGCTTCGGCCTGAAGTGGGACATGGGCTGGATGCACGACACCCTGGCCTACTTCCGCCAGGACCCCATCCACCGCAAGTTCCATCACGACAAGCTCACCTTCCGCATGCTCTACGCCTTCACCGAGAACTTCGTGCTGGCGCTGAGTCACGACGAGGTGGTGCACGGCAAGGGCTCGCTGCTGGGCAAGATGCCCGGCGACAACTGGCAAAAGTTCGCCAACCTGCGCCTGCTGCACAGCTACATGTACGCTCAGCCGGGCAAGAAGCTTCTGTTCATGGGCGGGGAGATCGCCCAGTGGAGCGAGTGGAACCACGAGGGCACCCTGGACTGGGCCCTGCTGGACTACGGACCCCACACCGGCATCAAACGCCTGATCAGCGACCTCAACCGTACCTATCGCAACGAGTCGGCCATGCAGGTGGACCTGAAGCCCGAGGGCTTTTCCTGGGTGGACTGCAACGACACCGAGGCCAGCGTCCTGGCCCTGCTGCGTCTGAACCCGGCGGCGGGGGCCTCCATGCTGGCGGTGCTCAACTTCACCCCGGTGCCCCGCAAGAGCTACCGGGTGGGGGTGGACCGGCCCGGCTTCTGGCAAGAGATTTTCAACAGCGACGCCCCGGAATACGGCGGCAGCGGAGTGGGCAACGCCGGGGGGGTGAACGCCTCGAACATTGGAGCCCACGGCCGCGCCTATTCCCTGGAGCTGACCCTGCCGCCCCTGGGGGCGCTGTTCCTGCGCCCGGCCTCGCAAGAGTCCTGATATCTTGCGCCCGGTTCAAGGCCATCTGCCCTTGCAGGCATTGGTCTTTGGCCTGGTGGCTGCGGCCATAAGCGCCATCTACTTCACCCAGCCGGTGCTTCCCGAGCTGAGCCGGGAGTTCGCGGCCTCGCCGCCCCTGGCCTCGCTCACCGTGTCCCTGGTAATCTTGGGCATCACCCTGGCCTGCCTGCCCTTCGGGGTCTTGGCCGACCGCTGGGCGGTGAAATCCATCATCGCCCTGGGCGGCGGGGCCACCACCGCCTGCCTGGCCCTGGCCGCCCTTAGCCCCAACCTGCCGGTGCTGTTGGCCGCGCGCCTGGGTCAGGGGATCGCCCTGCCCGCCCTCACCTCCTGCCTGGCCGCCTATTTGGCCCGCACCCTGCCCCCCGCCGGCCTGCGGGTGGTCATGGGCTCTTACGTGGCGGCCACGGTGGTGGGCGGGCTCATGGGCCGCCTGCTCAGCGGGTTCTTCCTGGCCGGGCACTGGCGGGCCTGCTTTTGGCTGGGGGCCTTCCTGGTGCTGGCCTTGTCCCTGGCCGCCATGGCCTGGCTGCCCACCCAGGGGCCGCCGCCCGCCCACCAGAAGAGCGAGCCCGGCTATTTGGCCCTGCTCAAGAGCCGCCCCACCCTGGCCCCCTATCTGTCCACCTTTGGCAGCATGTTCGTGTTCGCGGCGGTGTTCAACTACATCCCCTACCACCTGGCCGCCCCCCCCTTTGTGGCCTCCACCAGCCTGATCAGCCTGGTCTACCTCAGCTTCATCATCGGGGTGGCCCAAAGCCCCCTGGCCGGGCGTTTGGCCGGGCGGTGGGGCGCGGGTCCGGTGCTGCTCATGGGCGCGGCCCTGTTCGCCCTGGCTCTCCTGGTGTCGCGCCTGACCTCGCTGCCCATGGTGATCCTGGCCCTGGTGCTGGTTTGCGCGGGGCACTTCACCATCCACGCCACCAGTCAGGGCCTGTTGAACATGCGCCTCAGTTCCAGCCAGGGCCGGGGAAACAGCCTATACGTATTGGTGTATTATTTGGGTGGCTGGGCGGGCATCACCGCAGCGGGCGCCCTGTGGAGCCGGTGGGCCTGGGGCGGGGTGACCGGTTTGGGCCTGGTCATGCTCCTGCTGCCCGTGGCGGTGGGGCTGCTGGAAATAAAACACCGAGGCTGATCATGAACCGAATCTGCTACGAGCCCATAGGCCTGCTGTACACCCCCTTCCGCGAGCCCAGCGGCGCTCCCATCCAGCCCTGCGGGGCCGGGGACGCCTTGGGCCGGGCCGAGCTGCGCCCGGAGTTGGCCCCGGCCCTGGAGGGGCTGGACGGCTTTAGCCACGTGATCCTCATTTATCATTGCCACCGGGCGGCGGCCTTCAAGCTCATGGTGAAGCCCTTCCTGGACCAGAACGAGCACGGCCTTTTCGCCACACGGGCCCCGGCTCGGCCCAACCCCATGGGCCTTTCGGTGGTGGAGCTGGTGGCGGTGGAAGGCAACGTGCTGCGCCTCAGGGGCGTGGACATGCTGGACCAAAGCCCGCTCATGGACATCAAGCCCTATGTGCCCCAGTTCGACGCGCCTCCCGGCGAGGTGCGCACCGGCTGGCTGGCGGACAAGGCCCAGGACGCGCCCACCAAGAAAGCTGACGAGCGCTTCAGTTAGCCTTGCCCGGGACCGAGGGCCGCTGTTAACCTGAAAATCTAAGTAGAACCCACTCGAGGTGTGCCATGAGCGAAGCCATGGAGAAAGCGGCCCAGCGGGAAGCCACTCCGGAAATCCTGGCCCTGCTGGAAAAGGCGCGGGCCCTGCCCCCCTTGCCCGACCAGCCCATCCCCACCCCCTTTTTGAAGCGCGCCTTTGACATTGCCTTTTCCGGGACGGTGCTCACCCTCACCTTGCCGGTGTTTTTGGTCACCATGCTGGCCATATTCCTGGAGCACCTGGGCCGGGGTCAGGCCGGGGCGCCCTTGTTTTATTACGAGCCGCGCATATCCCAGGGACGCACCTTCCACTTCATGAAGTTCTTCATCTTCAAGCCCGAGGTCATCGAGGAGCTCAAGCGCCAGGGCAAGTTCATCCACACCAAGTACCTGGAGTGGGACGGCCACTCCATGACCAAGGTGGGCTCGGTGCTGCAAAAGATCTACCTGGACGAGCTGCCCCAGCTCATCAACATCTTCCTGGGCGACATCAGCGTGGTGGGCCCCCGGCCCATCAACCTGGAGGTGTACGAGCAGGCCCTGGCCGCGGGGGTGCTCAACTGGAAGGTGCTGCGGGCGGGCATAACCGGGCGCTACCAGTACTTCAAGGGCCACGGCCTGAGCCGCGACGACCAGTATCTGCTGGACCGGGACTACGTGGAGCTGTTGCGCACCGGCAGCGGCTGGCAGGTGCTGCGCGGCGATTTGCAGATCGTGGTGCGCACCATAAAGGTGATGCTCAAGGCCCAGGGCCTGTAGGCTCCGCAATCTTCAAAGCCCCCGCTCCCGGCGACACCGGACGCGGGGGCTTTTTTTTGCTCCGGCGAGGCGGGCGGCTAGCGGTTCAGCAGATTCTTGATCAGGCTCTCCGCCGCGGGAATCAGGTTGCCCTTCAGGTCCAGCTTGGGCACCGGCTTTTGCACCGTGCCGCCCAGCCCGATGGGGAAGGTGCCGTCCTTGTCCAGGAACTCCCGCAGGGTGTGGCCCACGGTGTCGGCCTTGAACTTGATCTTGGCGTCCAGGGAGTCGTTCAGCAGGTCGGTGTTACCGATGATCTGGGCGTCCATCTCGTCTTTACCAGCCATCAGGGCTATGTCGTAGTTCACCTTGCCCTTGCCGATGGTGTAGTCGCCCTGGAACTTGTCGAAGCGCCGGGGCAGCTTGGCCAAGTCGTTGCCGAACATCTTGGCCACCGACTCCACATCGTCCAGGAAGTCCATGCCGATGGTCACCCCGTCCTTGGCCTTTAGGTTGCCCTTGCCGGTGAGCGAGGTCAAGATCATCTCCGGCTCCAGGCCCTGCCAGGCCATTTGGCTGTCCAGGGAGAACACGCCCTCCAGGCTGCTGAGCGGCAGGGCGAACAGGGGGAAGTCGTTCTTGAGCTTCGTGAACACCGAGGGGGTGATCTGGATGTCCTTGGCCTGGGCGCTGAACTTGCCCTCCGGCAAGGCGGGCCTAAAGTCCACCGCCGCCTTGGTCTGGATGTCGCCGCCCAGGAAACCGGCCTTGAAATCTACGATCTCCGCCTTCTGATCCTTCACCTGCAACTTGGTCTGAAGATCCTTGATCTGGTAGCCCTTCATGGTCAGGCGCGCCAGCTTGACCTCCAGCTCGGCGTCCAGTCCCTTGAGGTCCTTGCGGGTCTCGGCCGCCTTTTCCGCTTGGGTCTTGGCCGCCTTTTGCCCGGTCGGGGCCGGAGGCCCCGCCTTGGCCGCTTTGCCGCTGCGGGCCGGGGTCTTGCCGCGCTTGTCTGGCGGCGGGCCTAGGGGCAGGCGGTCCAGGTCCAGGTATTCGCCCGCCACCTTCAGGCGCAGCTTGGCCTGGCCCTTATCCAGTTTGACCATGCCGGTGAGGCCCAGCTTGGCCGGGGTGGAGAACCAATCCATTTGCTTGATAACCAGTTCCCTGGCTTCTTCCTTGACCAGATATTTGAAGTCCACCCGCAGCTCGGGCTCTTTCCAGGGCGCGGGCCAGGCAGGGCTCTCCACCATGGCGCCGCGCACCAGTCCCTGCCCGCTCAACTCCAGGGCTCCCGGCCCGACCCCCTTGAACAGCACATGCTTGCTGGCCTGGCCCTTGGCCTTGAGCGGCCAGGGCATCAGGGGCTCCACGAAGGCGGCCAGCTTGGCCAGGTCGGTCTGCTGGTCGTAGACCGCGTCGCTCTTGCCCAGGGACTTGCCCCAGCCCAGCACGCCCTTGAGGGTGTGCACCATGCCCGCCTGGGGGACGAGCAACTGGGCCTGTTTTATGTCCACGGTCTTGGCGTTCAGGTGCACGGAGGCCTGGGCGGCCCAGGAGGCGTCGCCCACCCGGAAGGGCCGCTTCATGGCCCCGGTCTGCACCTGCAAATCCTTGGCCTGGGCCTGGGCCTGCACCATGAGGGCCGCGGCGTCGCCGCTGGCCAGGCCGGTGACCAGCACCCGGCCCTGGGCCCTGAGCGACGGGGCCAGGGGAGCCAGGCGGGCGGCCAACTGGGCCAGGTCGATCTTGAGGTCCAGGCGGCCCTGGTCCAGCTTGAAGCTGTCGCCATAGCCCCGGCTCTTGAAGCCGGAGGTGAGGCTGAGGCCGGGCATGGCCAGGTCCATGCTGCCCGAGGATTGGCTCATGGACAGGTCGCTGCTCAGTTCGCAGCGCTCCAGGGGCAGTTCGCTGCGCTTGCCGTTGGCCTGGTTGAACAGATGGAGCGCGGAGCCGGTGACCGCCAACTTGCGGATGACCAGGCTGCCGTCGTCCGGGGCCTCCTTGGGTCCGGCCTTGGCCGCGCCGCCGCCCTTGCCGGCCTTGCCCTCCTTGGCCGGGAGGTCCCGCCAGTTCAGGCGGCCGTCCTTGGCCCGCACCATGGACAGCTCCAGGCCGTCCACCAAGACCCGATCCACCACCACGCGGCCGGTGACCAAAGGCCAGATGCTGGCCTCCAGTTGCAGCGAGCCCAGTTTGACCAGGGGGCGGCCGCCGTATTCCGGCTTGTCCTGGACCTCCAGGCCCTTCACCTGTAGCTCCAGGCCCCCCCAGATGCCCAGCGACACTTCCTGCACCGAGGCCTTGCGGCCCAGGTTTTCTTCCAGCGCCCCGGCCAGCATGGAGCTGAGAGGCAGGGCCCTTGGCAGGATGGTGATGCCCAGGGCCGCCAAGGCGGCCAAGGCCAACAACACCACCACGATGATCTTCAGCGCTTTAGCCATGGGATATGCCTTCCCCCCCACAGGATAGAAACCTGGTTTGCCGATATCCGATAACGCTCACCTCAAATTATGATAGCCCCGTGGCCGCGAGTAAAGCGGTCAACGGGGCTATCATAATAGTCATTTGGGTGAACCGGGAGGCTAATGCGCGGCGAACAGCCCCTCCACCGGAACTTTTTTCTCCCACAGATGCAGCGGAATCTCCTGACCTGGACGCAGTTCGTAATAGAGCCTGACCCGCAGGGTCAGCTCCCGAGAGGGCCGGCCCAGGGGGATGACGAAGTTCTCGCGCTTGGGCTTGAAGGGCTGCAAGGTGGTGTCGCGGACGATGCCCAGCTTGCGGTCCGGCCCCAGCACCATGACCGAGCCCAGGCTGTCGGTGCATTGGGGCATGAAGATGCGTTTTTCCTTGAACAGCTCTTTTCCGTTTTCATCCTTGGCGGCCGCTTCCAGGACCACCTGCGCCCGGGAGGGTCAACCGTCGGGGATGCGGTGGCCCGCCCGGTTTTGGATGGTCACCCCCACCACTACCTGGGGCGCGTTCTCTTTGTGCCCTGGATGGAAGGTGTAGGGCAGAGCCTCCACCTCCATGGGAAGAGCGGCCCGGTAAAGCTTGGCCGTGGCCTCCTTGTCGCTGAAGTCCGGCGGGAAGGTGTGGTCGGCGCCGGACATGTGGCAGTCCAGGCAGGTTCGCGATCCGCCGTCGGCAACATAGCCGTTCAGATAGCTGCCATAAAGTGTGGCGCACTGCACCGGCGGAGTGAACTCGAAGTTGGGGCCCATGCCGTGGCACTGGCCGCAAAAGGCGGGCGAGGCCATGAAAGAACTTTTGCGCACCGCCTTGATCTCCCCTTCGTGCTCCGGCAGGGCCTTGGGCCCGTAGAGGACGCCGGGCTCGGGGCGGTGGTGCACCACGGCCTTGTCCTGGTGGCACACCAGGCAGCCGATATTCAAGCGCCCCACCACCGCCTTGTCGTCGCGCCAGATCACCTCGGCCAACTCCTGGGCCACCTTGGGTCCGGCGCTCATCAATTGAGGCAGGTGGCACTTGGCGCAGGGGAAATTGGCCAAGGTCGCGTCCTGGGGCTTGTTCACCGCCAACGGCCCCTTGCGCAGGTACTTGCTCATGAAGCTGAAGCCGTCCAGGCCCATGAGGGAGCGGGCGTGGTGGGAACGCGACCACTGCTCATATATCTCGGTGTGGCACTCCTGGCAGCGCTTGGAGTCGTAGCGCTCCAATAGCTCGGCCAGGCTTTGGGCCGGGGCTTGGCCTCCCGCGGCCCAAACCCACACCGCGCCACATAGCGACAAGGCCGCCACCGCCGCGCCCAGGAGCACCACTTTCTTATACAGGGCCGAACCGTTCATTAGCCCAACCTCTCTCAAGACCCTCGCCGGTCCCTTATGCGCCTGTGAAAGGCGAAACGATGAAGTATGCGCCCAAAAGGCCGATGCCCACCCCGGCCGCCCGCTTGAACCAAAGGCTGCCCCGCTGAAAGGAGTTGTTCTCCAGCACGCCGCCCACCAGGGCAGTGGAGCTGCCGGCCAGGGCGATGGGCAGGGCGTGGCCCACGCCGAACAAGGTGATCATCAAAAGCCCGGCCAGGATGTCCTTTTGCACGGTGATGATGGCCAGGATGGGGGCGATGAAGCCGAAGGTGCACGATCCCGAGAGCACCCCATAGGCTAGGCCCAGGACGAACGCTCCGCTCATGCCCTTGACCTTGAGGCGGCCCATGAGGTTGCCGGACATGGAGAAGGCTTGCACCCCCAACATGTCCAGGGCCACCCAGATCAGCACCGCGCCCACCAGAATGGTCCAGTAGGGGCCCACGTCGCCCAGCATCAGGCCCAGCCAGGCGCAGATCACCCCCACCAGGGCGATGGTGATGAACAGGCCGCTGGTAAAGGCCGCGGCGTAAAAGGCGGCGCTACGCGGCCGCACGCTCTGGTCCTGACCGGCCACGTAGGTGACGATGAGGGGAATGGAGGCCAGGTGGCAGGGGCTCAGGGCCACGCTGACCACGCCCCACAAAAAAGCACCGGCCAGGGCGATGAGGCTGCCCGAGGTTATCCAGGCGTTCAGAGTGATGAAAAACTGATCCAGCATGCCCGCTCCGCCCCCTGATCGCGCCGCCTACTTGGCGGGCGCCTTGGGTTTCTCCACGCCCAGCTTGGCCAATACCAGTTCGATGTTTTCCTTGCTCAAGAAGCCCTCGTGGCGAAAGGCCTCGCGTCCCTGCTTGTCGTAGAAAACCTGGGTGGGGATGGCCCGGATGCCGTACTGGGCGGCCAGGCTGCGGTCTTTCCAGACGTCCAGGAACACTATGGCCGCCTTGCCCTTGTACTCGGTTTTCAGCTCATCCAGGATTGGGGCCATCATCCGGCAGGGGATACACTTGTCTGCCCCCAGGTCCACCAGGGTGACCATGCCCTTGACCGGCAACTTCTCGGTGGCCGAGGCCGGGCCGGGGTCCGCAGCCAGCAGGGCCAGAGACAGGGCCAGCACCATAAACAGCGTTGAGCGGAATAGTTTCATGTTAAGCGGAACCTTCTTAGGTAAAGGGTTAAGGCTTGCAACTGACGTGGCAAACCCCGGTGGGGCCCTCCACGGCATGGGGGAAGTACTTGCGCTTGAAGAACAGGGCTACGTTGACCAAGCCGATCAAGACCGGCACCTCCACCAGGGGGCCGATCACCGCGGCAAAGGCCTGGCCGCTGTCGATGCCGAACACGGCCACGGCCACGGCGATGGCCAGCTCGAAGTTGTTGGAGGCCGCGGTGAAGGACAAGGTGGTGGCCTGCTCGTAGGTGGCCTTGGCCTTGAGCGACAGCCAGAAGCTTACCAGGAACATCACCACAAAGTAGATGCACAGGGGTATGGCCACCCGCACCACATCAAAAGGCAGGGCCACGATGTACTCACCCTTGAGGCTGAACATCACCAGGATGGTGAACAGCAGGGCGATGAGGGTTATGGGGCTGATCTTGGGGATGAAAACTTCCTCATACCACTGGCGGCCCTTGAGCTTAAGCCCCACCACCCGGCTGATGATCCCGGCGATAAAGGGTATGCCAAGGTAGATGAACACGCTCTGGGCGATCTGGCCCATGGACACCTGCACGGCCATTCCCTCCATGCCTAGCCACTGGGGCAGCACGGTGATGAAGAACCAGGCGTAGAGGCTAAAGAACAGCACCTGGAAGATGCTGTTGAAGGCCACCAGCCCGGCGCAGTATTCCCGGTCGCCCCGGGCCAGGTCGTTCCACACGATGACCATGGCGATGCAGCGGGCCAGGCCGATGAGGATAAGCCCCACCATGTAGGCGTGCTGCCCGGATAGGAAGGTCACCGCCAGGGCGAACATGAGCACCGGCCCGATGACCCAGTTCTGCACCAACGACAGCACCAGCACCCGCACGTTCTTGAACACCTGGCCCAGCTGCTCGTAGCGCACCTTGGCCAGGGGCGGGTACATCATCAGTATCAGGCCGATGGCGATGGGCAGGTTGGTGGTGCCCACGGAAAAGTGGTCCATGACCTGACGCACGCCGGGGAAGAAATAACCCCAGCCCACGCCAACGGCCATGGCCAGGAAAATCCACAGGGTGAGGAAGCGGTCCAGGAAAGATAGCTTTTTAACCTCAGTGGGGGGCATCTTCGGGGTCTCCACTCTTAAAGTCAGTCTTGCAGGCTCCGGGGCAGGCCCAGCACCATGGCCTTGATCTCATCGCGCACCCGGCGGTAGGGGGCCAGGGCCTCTTCTTCGTCGGCCGCGCCGGTTGCCAACAGGGGCGGGTCGTCGAATCCCCGATGCACCCGAGTTACCGGGCCGGGGAAAAATGGGCATGCTTCGTTGGCGTTGTCGCACAGGGTCACCACCCAGTCCCAGTCCTGGCCGATGAAGGGGTCCACGGCCTTGGACTTTTGGCCCGAGATGTCCACCCCGGCCTCGGCCATGGCCGCCACCGCCCGGGGGTCCACCCGGCCGGGGGCCACCCCGGCGCTGAAGGCCTCGTACTCGTCGCCGCGCAGAGCGTTGGTGAAACCTTCGGCCATCTGGCTGCGGCAGGAGTTGCCGGTGCAGAGAAAGAGGATGCGTTTTTTGGGCGTATCGCTCATCTGTGATCACCTTTGCTCAAGGTTCAAAGTTGTGCTCTCGTCATTCCAGCCCAGCGATCAAGCTTCCGGCGCCTTCCCCCTGCCCGAGGAGGATTTTTATCTCCCGGGAGCATCACCGCCGCCGGGGGCTGAGTTCCTTGCAGTGTCCCTCCCGGCAGGCGCCGGTGACGCTTTTGATGTCTTCCAGGGTCTTGGCCCCCGCCCGCATGGCCGCGAGGATCTCGCCCTTGCTCACCTGGGAGCAATAGCAGACCAGTTCCTCGGGCGGGGCGGTCAATATGTCGGCTGAAAACTTCAGTGGCGCCATCCCTAGCCGCAGCAGCCGCAGGAACCGCCCGGCGCGGCCATGACCAAGGGAGAACCGGTGCGGCGCACCAGGTCCTTTACCTGGTCTACTTGCTCGCGCTTGAGGTTCAGGTCCTTGTTCTTGGCGATGCCCTGCTGGGTCAGCACCACATAGCCCCTGAGAGGCAAACCGGCCTCCTGCATGATGGCCTTGGCGCAGCCTTTTTCGCAGCCGTCCAAAACCACCACATCCGGCGCGTCCTTCACCGCTTGGATAAATCCCTGCAACTTGCCTCCGACCCCGGCCAGGCAAAACATCTTGCCAAACCCCTCTTGGGTCAGTTCCACGCAGGCCTGGTTGGTCAACTGGCCCACGTTGGAAGCACCCGAACAGGCCAACAACATCGCCTGCCCCCCATTAGCGCAACAACTATCCGCCATTCTATAAACCACCACTCAAGAGGTATAGTTTAACCGGCCAGCCAGGATTTTACCTGGTCTTTGGTGGGCACCTTGCCCACAAGCTTGACCTGACCGTCCACCACCACCGCGGGAGTGCCCAACACACCGTAGGCGGCGATGTCCATCATGCCGGTGACCTTTTCCACCTCAGCCGCCACCCCGGCCTCGGCCACCGCCTCCCTGACCACTTCCTCGGTTTTTTTGCACTTGGCGCAACCGGGACCCAACACCTTGATTTCCATGCTCACGCTCCGTTATCTCACGACTTGTTAATGACTTTATAAACCGCTTCCCGAATCAGCTCGGGAGGTATCGCTTCATAGGTTTGCCCCTTATATTCGATGGTCCGGCACAGGGTAGGCAGACCGAGTAGATCTTCGCAGGAAGAACAGCAATTCTCCGACTTGCTCGCCTGGGGCAGAATCTCCTCCAAGAGGACGCCGTTGAGCATAATCTCGTTTGACTCGGGAATTTCCGTTTCGGTCAACAGAGTTTCCTTAAGCGCGACCTGCCATCCCTTTGCTTGCAACTCACCATTTAGCTCTTGCACTACCCGGCGGACCGTCTCTCCCGTGTCACCGCAACGCTCACAGGTTTGGCCGCCCTTGTCCAGGTGCTTCCACTCGATTTCCAGCTTTCTCATATGGCCCGATCACTCCTTTGATTCGCAGGCTGCCTCAGGCAAACAAATTGCCGTACAACAAACCCGCGATGGTGGACATCACCACTATGATGCCGCTGAATACCGCGGTTTTTTTCCAACCCATCACTCCGCCGATCACCAGCATGTTGGGCAGGCTTAGCGCCGGGCCGGCCAGCAAGAGGGCCAGGGCCGGGCCCTTGCCCATGCCCGCACCCAGGAGACCCTGCAAGATGGGAATCTCGGTGAGGGTGGCGAAGTACATCAAAGCCCCGGCCACCGAGGCGAACAGGTTGGCCCCCAGGGAGTTGCCGCCCAGGGAGGAGCTGACCCATTCGTCGGGGATAAGGGCGGGATGCCCCGGACGGCCCAGCATAAACCCGGCCACCAGCACCCCGGCCCCCAGCAGAGGCAGTATCTGCTTCATGAAGCCCCAGGTGGACTCCACCCACTCCACCCGCTCTTGTTTGGTGAACCAGGCCCTCAGCAGGAACACCAGGGCCACCAGGAGCCCGGCGGTGATCCACCACTTGAGCCCGAAGATGAGCGCCCACAGGCCCTCCACGCCCTCGGCCGGGCGGGCCCAGGCCGCGAAGATGAGGATGAGCACCAGGGTGAGCATGAACAGCGATTCCTGGCCCAAGGTGCGGCCGCTGGCCGCGTCCTCGGGCAGATAGACCTGACCGGCGGCGCGGGCCGCGTCATCCTTGCGGAAGATGAGGGCCATCAAGAGGCCGGTGATCACCGCGAACACCACCGCCCCTATGGCCCGGGCCAGGCCCAGCTCCCAGCCCAGGATGCGGGCGGTGAGCACGATGGCCAGCACGTTGATGGCCGGGCCGGAGTAGAGAAAGGCCGTGGCCGGGCCGATGCCCGCGCCCCGGGAGTAGATGCCCGCGAACAGCGGCAGCACCGTGCAGGAGCAAACCGCCAGCACCGCGCCGGAAACCGAGGCCACCGAGTAGGAGAGGAACTTCTTGGCCTGGGCCCCGAAGTACTTGAGCACCGCCGCCTGGCTGACGAAGACCGAGATGGCCCCGGCTATAAAGAAGGCCGGGATAAGGCAGGTTAGCACGTGCTCCCGGGCGTACTCCTGGAGCATCATGAAGGCTTCCAGGCCCGAGCGGCGGATGGGCTCGCTGTTCCAGGGCACGAAATAGGCCGCCGCGAACAGGGCCACTATGATCAGGAGCTTGTATCGTTCTTTCATGGCTTCTACTCAACCATTTGGCCAAATAGCCAAAGTTAAACGCAAAAAAATACCGCCAGCGCCTAGCCGATCATCTCGATCTGATGCTGCACCCTGGCCTCCAACACCGACTCCACACAATCGAAGAAGTTGAGCACGCAGGGGGCCAGCAGGGTGTAGAAAACCTGGTTACCCCGCTTGTCGTCCTTGACCAGGCCCACCGCCTTGAGCAGGGACAGATGCTTGGACACGGTGGAGATATCGCTTCCCACCTCCTGGGTGAGATCGGCCACGCACTTTTCGCCCTGGGCCAGTTCCTCCAAGATGAGCAAGCGGCTGGCATTGCCCACCGCCTTGAGGATGCGGGCCCTGGCTTCCAGTCTTTTTTGCCTGTAGGCGTCCATATGACGACCTCCTATTTGCAATATTGGCCAAATAGACAAGAAAGTCAAGAGCAGGCGTAAATTTTTTTGTGAAGGTACGGTTTTTACCCATCCCCGGCATGGCCGACAACGCCGCCAGCGGGGCCTGACCATAACAGCCGGCACAGCCAGGCATCGCCAGGCAAGGCGGCAGGCGAACGAATGCCACAGGCGTATTCCTATATACGCCGAGGACCGAGTGACGCCGACAACACAGCCATGCGGTTCTTGCCAAAACAGTCGGCGCAGCCGGACGCCGCAGGGCAAGGCGGCAGGCGAACGAGGGACGCAGGCGTATTCTTATATACGCCGAGGATCGAGTGACGCCGACAACGCAGCCATGCGGCGTCCGGCTGCGCCGGAGACTAGACTTTGGGTTCCTTCCACCACGGATAAAAGTCCGGCATATCCTTGGTGGGGCTCATCTTGAACTCGGGGGGCCGCTTTTCCAGGAAGCTCTGGATGCCCTCGGCCGCGTCCTTTTGCCCCCCGGTCCAGAACATCGCCTTGGAGTCCAGCAGGTGCACCGACTGGGGGTCCGGCTCGGCCAGGCCGTGCCACAGCATGGCCTTGGCCAGGGCCACCGAGGTGGCCGAGGTGTTGGCCGCAATCTCCTGGGCCAGTTCCAGGGCCTTGGGCAGCACCTGATCGGCGGGCAGGATGTAGTTGAACAGACCGGTTCCAGCCTGATCTTTGGCTCTAAACACCCGGCCGGTGCAGGCCAGCTCCAGGGCCTTGCCAGCGCCCACCAGGCGGGTGAGGAACCAGGTGGAGCAGGCCTCGGGCACCAGGCCCCGGCGGGTGAACACCAGGCCCATCTTGGCGTCCTCGGCGGCCACGCGCATGTCCATGGCCAGGGTCATGGTGATGCCCACGCCCACCGCCGCCCCGTTCATGGCCGCGATCACCGGCTTGCGGCACTTGAAGGCGGCCAGGGCCACCCGCCCCCCGCCGTCGCGGTGTTCGGCCAGGGAGGGCGGGGCCGGGTCCTTGGCCTTGAAATTGAAGGTGTCGCCGCCGGCGGCCAGGTCCATGCCAGCGCAAAAAGCCCGGCCCGCGCCGGTGACTACCACCGCGCGCACCTGGTCGTCCTGGTCGGCCTGGCCCAGCAGATGGATCAGTTCCAGGCGCATCTGAGGAGTGTAGGCATTGAGCCGCTCGGGGCGATTGAGGGTGATCAGGGCCACCTGGTCTTTTACTTGGTAGATGGTTTCTTTCAGTTCCATGCTTTGCCTCCCCGCCGGTACGGTCATTTAAAATGTGGTAGCCCAAATTAGCAGGTCATCGGCTCCAAGGCCAGATTATCCCAAGTTAAGCGGCGCGCTGACTCACAATTTGCTTTCGGTACCACCAATATGTTGATATGATGGATAAATTTTATATTCGTAGCTGAATAGGACCGTTAAATCATGAAGATAGCCCGCCCACTGATGGCTCTGCTGGCCCTGGCCTTGTTGCTTGCGCCGATGGCGAGCCGTGCGGAAAACGAAAGGCCGCTCGACGCGGATGGCTATCTGCTGCCCGAAACCGCCAAGCAGCTGCAACATAAGCCCATCCCAATGCCCGAGCTTATCAAACGCGCGGAGAGCGGAGAGGTGTGGGCCCAAAACCGCCTGGCGGAACGCTACCTGAAGGGCATCGAAGCCCCCCAGCACTTCGGCAAGGCCAAGGAATGGTATCTGTGGGCGGCCAACCAGGGATACGGTCCGGCCATGGTGCAGCTTGGCGACCTCTACTCCCACTCCAAGGGAGGGTTCCAGAATTTGGCGGAAGCTTATTTCTGGTACAGCCTGGCCGCGGCCAACAAGATTCCGGTGGCCCTTTCGCGCCGCGACAGTCTGTTGGACAAACTGACTCCCGCCGAGGTCACCAAGGCCCAGGACCAGGCCGCCAATTGGGCTCCCAAGCCCGAAGGCGGGGCCAAGCCCTGAACCGCCGATTGAGGCGTGAGCCGCGCGGCCGACGCCCCTTCATCATCTCCCTTGGGCCGCGCCGTGCTCATGTTGCATGGGGCCTGGGCATGAGCACCCACCGAAGCCGTAAGTTATAATTTAGATGCTTTTTGGCGGCCATCGCCGCCCCCGCTGCAACCTTGGATGGAAAAGCCATGCCCAAACCCAAAGCCCCCCTGGAGCGCAACGCCCTGGCCAGAGGCCCGGAAAACCAGGCCGCGGGACTGCAACTCAAGGGCCGCATCTGGCTGGAAAAGGACGGCGACACCTTTCTCTCCTGGGGCCGGGTGGTTCTCTTGGAGCGCATCGCCGAGCACGGCACCCTGGCCGCCGCCGCCCGCTCCATGAACATGAGCTACAGCCACGCCTGGAACCTGGTGGAGCAGATGAACCGCATGGCCCCCGAGCCCCTGGTGGAAAAGCAGGCCGGAGGTAAGAAGGGCGGCGGGGCCAGCCTGACCCCGGCGGGGGAAAAGGCGCGGCAGGATTTCTGGCGGTTGGTGAAACAGTTCCAGGTTTGGGTGGAAGGCCGCAAGGTCAAGTAGGCCCGCGATAATTTTTTTGGTGCGTTATTTTTTTTGTGATATAATGCTAAAAGGAACATAGGGACGCGGTAAGCGCTTCCGGTTGGCCGTTCAGCCTGGGCGCTTTTTATCGGTGATGCGTTATATTTATGTAAAGCAAACGACTGGGATATAGCCAGCCCCGCTAAGGACAGCATGCTCATGCACGGTCACCTTCTCGCCTTGCGGGTCCTGACTTGGGCCTTCCCGCCTCAAACGGGAGCCAGGCCATGACCCTCCAACTCCTGCTCCCCTTAATTTATTACGCCTGCCTGGGGGTCACCCTGGTCGCGGGAGCCCTAGCCTGGTTCGTTCCGGGAAACTGGTGGCGCGGGGCGGGATGGCTGGTGCTGGCCCTGGCCCTGGCCCAGGCGGTGGTCTCGGCCATCATCCTGAACCGCCCGCCCCTGGCCGGAACCTACGAGGCTGCGGTGATGTTCACCCTGTGGCTCAGCGTGCTGGCCCTCATCCCCTGCGGCGTCCCGGAGGGACAGCGCCGCCTGTCCGCCCTGTGCTGGTGGGCCGGGACCGCCTTCATGGCCCTGTTCCTGGTGGCCTCCAACCGCTTCTACCCGGACTGGTACATGTACAAGTACATTTGGAGCCGCCTTTTCTTTTCCCTGCGCATGGCTTCCCTGGCCGTCTTCCTTTATGCCTCCTTCGCCGCCCTGGCCTCCCTGGGAATGCGGCCCGAAACGCGCACCACCCTGCTGCGCTGGTCGCGCAACTTTCTCCTGCTCGGCACGGCAGTGTTTCTGGCCGGGGAGTTCTCGGGCTTCACCTGGCGCATGCAGTGGATGGGCGACTACTGGTGCTGGAACGCCAACTTCCTGGAGGCTACCCTGTTCTTCCTGTTGGTCACCGCGGCGGCCCACCTGCCCCCCACCTGGGCGGCCAAGCCCCGCCTCCGGGCCGGGGCCCAGGCGGTGCCCGGCGGGCTCATGATCTGCCTGTTCATGGCTTTCATGCTCTTGGAGCCGTGATGGAGCGCCTGTCATCGCTGAAATTCACCCTGGGCAGCCTGAGCGCCCTGATGATCTGGCTGGGCCTGGGGGTGTTCATGGGCCAGCCCAAGCTGCTGGCCGCCTCGTTCTTTGACATGAACCGCATGCTCATCCTGGACTGGCTCCTGGGTCCGGCCTGGGCCCAGCCCCTGGCCCCCTTGTGGTTCCTGGGCCTGTGCCTGGGGGTGGGGGTGATGCTCCTGAATCTGGGCTTCTGCACCTTTACCCGCCTGCTGCCCCGCCTCAGGGCGGGCAACGCCCTCAAGGGCTGGCTGCTCACCCTGGTGCATTTGGTGATGCTGGTGGTGCTGTTGGGCCACGGCGCGGAGATGGCCATGGGCCACAAGCAGGAGGAGTTGCGCATGCTGCCCGGCCAGACGGTGGAGCTGCCCGAAGGGCTCACCCTGAGCCTGGAGTCGGTGCGCTTCGTCAGCGACCCCTCGGTGATCAACCTGCCCTACCGCAAGGCCCGCTGGACCTGGACCAGCACCAACTTCAAGCCCAGGCAAAACTGGGCCAAGGTGGTTGTCCGGCGCGGGGAGACGATCGTTGCCCAGGGCGACTTGCGCATCCTGGAGCCCATGAAGATCGAGGGGCTGCGCCTGACCCTGGCCGGGTTCTACTCGCCCCAGGATGAAAAACCGGCCCGGGTGGGGGTGCGTTTGGCCTTGGTCAAGAACCCACTGACCACCTTGTTCTTCGTGGCCTACGGGCTGTGGGTGGTGCTCTACGCCGCCCTGGCCGTGGTCACTTGGCGCGGCGGCCCCAGCAACGGCTCGGCCCGTGAGCACCAGGCCGCCACCGCCTGAGCAATCTTTAATCCCGCGAGGAAGGCACATGCCGATTAAAAAATATCTCCGTTTCCTGGCCGCCTTGGCCCTGGCCTGCTGCCTGGGCCTGGTTTCTTCCGTTTCCCTGGCCGCCGGGCCGGTGATGATCTTCGCCGCCGCCTCCACCACCAACGCGGTAAGCGAGGTGATCAAGGCCTACCAGGCCGCGGGCAAGGGCAAGGCGGTGGCCTCCTTTGCCTCCAGCTCCACCCTGGCCAAGCAGATCGCCCGCGGCGCCCCGGCCCAGATTTATCTGTCGGCCAACGTTAAGTGGATGAACTACCTGGCGGAGAAAAAGCTCCTGGCCCCGGGCACCCGGGTGGATCTTTTGGGCAACCGCCTAGTGCTCATCGCCCCCAAGGGAGCCAAGGAGCGCGGGCCCATTCAGGCGGGCATGCCCCTTCTGGCGTGGCTGGGCGAAGGCCGCCTGGCGGTGGGCGACCCGGACCACGTGCCCGCCGGAATCTACGCCAAGCAGGCGCTGAAATCCCTGGGCCTGTGGGAAAAGGCGGAGCCGCGCCTGGCCCGGGCCGCCAACGTGCGCGCCGCCCTGGCCCTGGTGGAGCGCGGTGAGGCCCCCCTGGGCATCGTCTACGCCACCGACGCGGCCATCACCCCCAAGGTGATGGTGGTGGGCGTGTTCCCGGAGGCCGGCCACAAGCCCATCGTGTATCCCCTGGCGTTGCTCAAGGGCCAGGCCACGCCCTCGGCAAAGGCCTTCTGGCAGTTTCTGCAGGGCGATGAGGCCAAGGGTATATTCAAGAAGTACGGCTTCAGCGTGCGCTGAGCGCCTGAGCCCGCCCCCATAAAAGCCCTTCCCCATGCGTGGGGAGGGCCAATGCATTTTTAAGGAAGCGCCGTGGACGGCATCTTGGCCGCATTCAGTCTGACCCCCCTGGAGAGCGAGGCGCTACGCCTTAGCCTGTGGGTCAGTCTGTGGGCCATGCTCGCAAGCCTGCCCCTGGCCGTGGGCGCGGCCTGGCTCTTGGCCCGCCACCGCTTTCCCGGCAAGACCCTGTTCGACGGCCTGCTGCATCTGCCCCTGGTGGTGCCGCCGGTGGTCACCGGCTATCTGCTGCTGGTGGTGTTCGGCCGCCGGGGCCTAGTGGGGGCTTGGCTGCACGACCACCTGGGCGTCACCTTCGCCTTCAACTGGAAGGGCGCGGCCCTGGCCGCGGCGGTGATGGCCTTCCCGCTCATGGTGCGGGCCATACGCCTTAGCCTGGAGGCGGTGGACCGGGGCCTGGAGCAGGCGGCCCATACCCTGGGGGCCGGGGCCTGGCGAGTGTTTTTCACGGTCACCCTGCCACTGACCCTGCCGGGCATATTGAGCGGCACGGTCCTGGCCTTCGCCCGTGGCCTGGGCGAGTTCGGGGCCACCATCACCTTCGTCTCCAACATCCCCGGCCAGACCCGCACCCTGCCCCTGGCCCTGTACAGCGTGTTGCAGTCGCCCGGCGGCGAGGCCGCCGCCCAGCGCCTGTGCATCATCTCCATCGTCCTGGCCCTCATGGCCCTGCTGGTATCGGAGATGCTGGCCCGCCGGGTGCAGAAGCGGCTGAAGGGGTGAGGCCATGCTGTCGGTGAGCCTGAAAAAGCGCCTGGGCGAGTTGGAGGTGGAGGCCTCCTTCGGCCGTCAGGGTCCGGGAGTCACCGCCCTGTTCGGCCCCTCGGGGGCGGGTAAGACCTCGCTGGTGAACATGCTTGCCGGCCTGCTCACTCCGGATTACGGGCGCGTGGTCTTGGAAGGCCGGGTGCTCTTCGACTCCCAGGCCAAGATCAACCTGCCGCCCCAGCGCCGCCGGGTGGGCTATGTGTTTCAGGAAGGCCGTCTGTTCCCCCACCTCTCGGTGAAGGGCAACCTGGCCTTTGGCCAACGCCTGGCGCCCCAGGAGAGCCGCTGGGCCTCTTGGGATCAAGTGGTGGAGTTGCTGGGCCTGGGAGGGCTTCTGGAGCGGCGGCCCGCCAGGCTCTCGGGCGGGGAGAAGCAGCGGGTGGCCATTGGCCGGGCCCTGTTGGCCAGCCCCCGTTTACTGCTTTTGGACGAACCCCTGGCCTCCTTGGACGCCCAGCGCAAGGACGAGGTGCTGGGCTATCTGAGCAACCTCACCCGGCACCTGGCCATCCCGGTGATCTACGTAAGCCACCAGCCCGGCGAAATATTGCGCCTGGCCGACAGCGTGGTGCGGGTGGAGCGCGGCCGGGTGAGGGGCGTGGACGATTTGGAAAGCTTCCGCCGCCTGCTGGACTCCTGGCCCAAGGAGCGCCTCTGGCTTAGCTGAGCCTAGTCCTGGGCCGGGCCGCCCCGCTTGCGGCGCAGGTCCAGGATGAGCAGGATTAACCAGCAAAGCATGGCCGCGCCGTAGGCAAGGAAGAAGGGCTTGGCCAGGGGGCGGCGGCTCACGTTGACCACCGCGCCCACCACCGGCTCGGGTCCGGAGGGGCAGAAGTAGCCCACCAGGTTGATGCGCAGGCCGTCGGCCTCCCAGGGCTGCATGAAGGCCACCCTGCCCTGCCCCAACTCCAGCCCGTCGCGGCTCAATGCCACCTCGGCCCAACCCGGCCCCCGGGGGAAGCGGGGCCTGCGGCGGGTCTGCTTTTGGGCGGCCTGGCGCAGGCAGTCAGCCATGGGCTGGGGCTCCAGATGCGCCCCCTTGAGGCTGAGCGCCGCGCCGTCGGGCAGGGTCAGGCTCTGGCCGGGCAGCAGGCGCTGATGCTGGCGCTGATAGCCCACCACCAGGGTGGCTCCGTGGGCCAGCATGACCAAGAGCACCGCCAGATGCAGGGCCAGGAGCAGGGCGTTGCGCCAGGACCAGTTGCGCACCAGCTTGCTCAGGCTGCAACAGAGCAGGTTGAGGGCCAACAGGCCGCTGAGGGCCAGCAGGCCCAGCACCCAGAACATGCCCAGGGCCGAGGCTTGGCCCCACTGGGAGGGGTGCACCAGCAGGTGGCCCTCGGCCAGGGCGCGCAGCAAGGGCGCCAGGGAGGGGCTGAAGGCCATCTGCACACCCCAGACGGTCCACAGCACCAGGGCGGCCATGGCCGCCACGGCCAGGCGCAGGCTGGACAGGGCCTTCATGATCCCATTCCCATCTGGTGGTTGAGCACCACCAGGTTCAGGGCCACCCCAGGGGCGGCCCCCGCCACCAGACGCAACCAGGGCCGGGCGGCCCACCGGGGGGGCAGGTGCAAGCCAAGACCCATGAGCAGCAGCAGGGCGGTGGAGGACAAGAAGCCCGCGTTCCACTGCCAGAAGTCGCCCAGCCAGCCGTAGCTCCAACAGGCGCCCACCAGTTCGCCGGTCATGAAGGCGCCCCAACCGCTCAACAGGGCCAGGCGTCCCCGAGCTGCCACGCCGTTGCCGCCGCCGCGCCAGGCGGCCAGATGGCAGGCCGCCGCGTAGAGCAGCAGGGCCTGGGCGGCCAGGCGCAGCTCAAAGAAGGTGGGCATCCACACGTACCGGGTATGAGGTTTATGGGCGCCGCCCCCAGCTTGGCGAAGAACAGCCACAGCAGCAGGCCCGCGCCCAGGCCCCAGCTCCAGGCGGCCACGGCCAGGCGCTGGCTGAGCGCATCCCACATGGCCAGCAGCCCCAGCCACAGGCCCACCACCATGAGGCTCTCGTAGGGGCCGTAAAAGGCGATGCGCCCCGTGGACAGCGACACCGTGCCTATGCCCAGCAAACAACCGGCCAGGCCCAGGCCGCCCGCTCCGGCGGCCAACCGCCGCAGGCCCCGAGCCCCGGCCAGGGCGGCCAGGCAGAACCCGCCCAGGGCGCAGGCAAAGGCCACCGCGCACAAAATCCCCGCTACTTCAGCCGCCAATGGCTAACCCCTCTTCTGCTCCCGTTGGTTGCGGCGGCGAAACACCAGGTACAGCGCCACGCTGACGGCCAGGGTGAGTGCCCCCGGCAGGGCCCGCCAAGGGTCTCCGGCCAGGGAAAAAACGATGATCCAGGCGTTGGACCCGATGAACAACAACGGCACCCAGGGGTAGAGGGGAACCCGGAAGGTGTCCGGCGGGCCCAGGCGGCGGCGCAGCACCAAAAGGCCCGCCACGCTCAGGGCCGCGAAAAGCGACAAGGTGAAACCAATGTAGAACAGGAGCGCCTCGAAAGATGCAGTGAGCACCAGCAGGGCGGCGATGGCCGCTTGCAACCACACCGAATTGGCAGGCACCCCGGAGGCGGGGCGCACCCGGCCCAGGGCGGCGAAGAACACCCGGTCCTGGGCCATGGCGTAGTAGATGCGTGGGCCGGTGAGGGTCATGGCCCCCAGGCTGGAGAGCAGGCAAAGGGCCACCAGCAGGCTGAACACCCGCCCGCCTATGGGTCCCAGCAGGGCCTGGGCGGTGAGGGCCCCCACCTCCTTGACCCCGGCCATCTGCTCCGGGGGCACGGCGGCCAGATAGGCCAGGTTGATGAGCAGATACAGGGCGGTGACCAGGCCGGTGCCCGTCAGCAGGGCCAGGGGCAGGTTGCGCTGGGGATTCTTGATCTCCCCGCCCAGATAGGCGGCGGCGTTGAACCCGCTGTAGGCGAAGGACACGAACACCAGGGCGGTGGCCACCCGGGCGGCGGCCGAGCCCGGCGCGCTTAGGGCCTGGCTCAAAAAGCCCTGGCCGTCCCAGGCTCCCAAGCCCGCGGCGATGAGCCCCACCAGCACCAGCAGCTTGAAGCCGGTGAGCAGGTTTTGCACCCGCACCCCCACCCGCAGGCTGGCCGCGTGCAACAGGGTGAAGCCCAGCAGGATGCCCAGGGCCAGCAGGGACTCCCCGGGCAACGACAAACCGCCCAAGGACAGGGACCAGCCCGACGCTCGGGGGAAGGCCCGCAACAGATAGCCAGCCCCGGCCACCGCCGCCGCGGCGATGGGCGCGGAAAAGCCCACCACCAACGATATCCAGCCCGACAGGAAGCCCCACAGGGGGCCGAAGCTCTGGCGCAAAAACACGTATTCCCCGCCCGCCTGGGGATAGCGGGCCCCCAGCTCGGCGTAGCTCAGGGCTCCGGCCAGGGCGATGACCCCTCCGGCCAGCCAGCAGAGCATGAACAGGGAGGGGCTTCCCGCCTGGGCCAGAATAAAGCCCCCGGCGGTGAAGATGCCCGTCCCAACCATGTTGGCCACGATGACCATGGCCGCGCTGTAGGGCCCCAGGCTGCGCCGCAGCGCGCCTTGCTTGGCGTTTGCCACCTTAACTCCCTCTATGTCCCCCCGCCTCTGCCCCTTTTAGCTTGACACAAAAACTTACCTATGTTTTTTATAACATCGTTGCCAAAATTGACATATGTCATTTATGATCAATACATTTCGCAAATAGATAACCAGGAAGCACATCATGCGCAAGCTATTAATTTTGGCTACGATTTTGGTAATGATTTCCTCCGCCGCCGTGGCCGTGGCGGCCCACAAACAAATGGGACCCATGCTCACGGTGAGCGGGCTGGTGAAGCAGCCGTTGCGCCTGAGCATGGAAGATCTTAAACGCCTTTCCTGGGCGCGGGTCAAGTACAACGACATCAAGGACGACGGCTCCTTCCACGGCTGCTTCTGGCTGCAAGGGGTGCCGTTGCGCGACATCCTGGAGTTGGCCCAGATCGGCAAACAAGGCCACGGCTTCAACAAGATGGTGGACCTGGCCGTGGTGGTGAAAAACGCCCGGGGTCAACAGGTCACCGTTTCCTGGGGCGAGATATTCCACCGCAACCCCGGCGAGGCTGTCCTGGCCCTGTCCTCCACCCCGGTGCGCCCCAAGAAAGATTGCAAGGCCTGCCACGAGCCGGACGTTTACCAGGACCTGATCAGGCAACTCGACCGCAAACTGGGCCTGCCCAAGCTGGTGATGACCAGCGATTTCGCCGGCGACCGCAGCCTGGAGAACGTGGTCTCCTTGCGGGTGGTGGAACCGGTCAAGGTGCCCCAGGGCCCCCGGCCCAAGACGCTCTACTCCTCCACACTCACCGTGGTGGGCCCGGACGGCAAGGAGCACAAGCTGGATAAGCTGCCCGCCCTGCACCGGCGCACCATCCTGGCCAACCAGGTTGGCGAGGGCAAAGGGTTTCACGGGCGTCCCCACTTCAGCGGGGTGGCGCTGGCCGACCTTCTGAAACACTTCAAGGTCAGCGGCGACGACCAGAGCGCGGTGGTGATCAGCGCGCCGGACGGCTACACCAGCCTGGTCTCCTGGGCCGAGCTGTACCGGGGGCCCTTGGGCGGGCGCATCATCGTGGCCGACCAGATGGACGGCAAGCCCATGAAGGAGAACGGGCGCTTCGCCCTGATCCTGCCCGACGACCTTTGGGCCGACCGCTGGGTCAAGGCCGCCGGCAAGATCGAGACGGTGCGTATCGCCAACCAGCCCCGGCTCACCGTGATCGGCATGGGCTGCGGCGACAGCAACCTGCTCACCCTGGAGGCTCTGGACGCCCTGGCCCAGGCGGACGTGCTGGTGGCCCCCAAGGACCTGCGAAAGCGCTTCGCCGCTTTCCTGGGCAACAAGCCGGTGCTCTTCGACCCCATGGCCGCCGCCCACGACAAGCCCATCAAGAAGCAGACGGAGGCCCACAAGGACGCCAAGGCCCGCCATATGGACCAGCAGCAGAGCGCCGACTCCGCCCAGATCATCAAGGCTCAACTGGCCAAGGGCAAGAGCGTGGCCGTGCTGGACTGGGGCGACCCCATGGTCTACGGCTCCTGGCGCTGGCTCAAGGACGTGTTCCCCAAGGAGCAGATACGCTTCGTCTCCGGGCTCAGCGCCTTCAACGCGGGCTCGGCCGCCGTGGGCCGGGACATCGCCTGCAACGGGGCCATCGCCATCACCGACCCCTTCACCCTGTTCAAGCGCCCCGAGATGCTGGACTCCCTGGCCGCCCAGGGGGCCACGGTGGTGGTCTTCATGGCCATGCCCAAGTTCCCCCAGGTTATCCAGACGGTGCAGGCCGCCTATCCCCCGGACACCCCCACGGCGGTGGTCTACCGGGCGGGCATGCAGACCCAGCAGGTGGTCAAGAGCCGCCTGGATCAAGTCTTAGAGAAAAACAAGGACCGTGAACGTTGGCTAGGAGTCGTTTACGTGGGGCCTTGTTTGCGATAACCCCAAACACGCAATCCGAGGAAAAGAGAGGCTAAGTTAGTCATGAAGCTGGTCAAATTTACACTTGCGGCCCTTGCGCTGTTGGCCATGGCCTGCCCCGCCCTGGCCCAAGAGGCCAAAAAGGCGGATAAGGATTATCAGGTCTACGAACTGGGCGAGATCGTGGTATCGGGCCAGAACGACGCGGTGAACAAGGTGACCGACACCTACAGCATCACCGCCGAGGACATCGCCGACAGCCACGCCCTCACCGTACCCGAGGCCCTTTCATATGCCCCGGGCATCACCGTTACCACCGGGCGCAAGAACGAGCCCGAAATCCGCATCCGGGGCTTCAACCAGGAAGAAGCCCTGATCCTAATCGACGGCGTGCCCTACTATGAGACCAACTACGGCAAGCTGAACCTGAACCAGCTTCCCACCGAGATGATCGCCCGCATCGACATCGTCAAGGGCGCGGCCTCGGTGCTCTACGGCTCCAATGCCATGGCCGGCGTCATCAACATCATCACCAAAAAGCAGGGCATCAAGCCGTCACTGAGCGCCACAGCCGAATTGGGCGAGGACGGCGCCTATCGCCTTAGCGCCTCCCACGGCAACAGCCTGGGCAAGTTCAAGTACTGGTTCAACGTGAACCGGCGCGAGGCCGACGGCTGGTACATGTCCGACGACTACTCCCCCAAGGTGGGCAGCACCGTGCGCAAGCCCGGCGGCACCACCAAGGAAGTGATCCAGGGAGAGGGCGAGCGCCTGAACTCCGGCTACGCTCAGACCAGCGTGTGGTTCAAGGCCGGCGTGGACGTGGCCAAGGATTCCGCCTATTACCTGAGCGCCTACCTGCTGGATTCCCGCTGGGGCATGCCCCCCTCCACCGACAGCAACAACGTGTTCACCAGCCGCCCCGCCTTCTCCCAGTACGGCACCATGTCCAAGTACCAGGACTGGGGCCTGGACCTAAGCGGCGAGCAGGCCATCACCAGCACCTTCAAGATGCGCGGCAAGCTTTTCTACCACAACCACGTGGACGACTACGTCTCCTACTACGACAAGTCCTACAGCGAGGTCATCTCCACCAGCCGCTACAAGGACTACCTGGCGGGCGGCTCGCTGTTCGGCGACTGGCAGATCGTGCCCCAGGACACCCTGCGCTTCTCAGCCCACTACCGGGGCGACAGCCACAAGGAGCGCGACGACGAGTACCTGCCCTTTGCCGAGAGCTTCTCCTACACCGGCTCCCTGGGTGTGCAAAACGACTGGAAGCCCTGGGACAACTTCGTGATCATCGCGGGGGTGAGCTACGACTGGTTCAACGTGACCAAGGCCGAGAGCGTGGAAACCGACAAGAGCGGCAACTACGACGGCACCGAGAGTCTGGACACCCCCAGCACCACCGACAGCTTCAACCCCATGGTAGGCGCCACCTATACCTTCGTGGACCAGACCCGCCTATTCGGTTCGGTGGCCCGCAAGACCCGATTCCCCACCCTGCAGCAGCTTTTCAGCTCCAAGGGCGGCAACATAGAGCTGGACCCCCAGCACAGCACCAACTACACCCTGGGCGTGAGCCGTCCCTTCGGCAAGATGTTCTACGGCGAGTTCTCGGTGTTCTATAACGACATCGAGGACCGCATCTCCCGGGACGGACCCTACCAGGACTCCATGTACCGCAACTACAGCAAGGTCAGGACCTACGGCTTCGAGGTCATCGGCGAGCTGACCCCCCTGGAGGGCTTGCTCATCAGGGTGGGCTACACCTTCATGAAGGCCAAGGATGAGAGTGACGACCGGGTGACCGACGACGTGATCGGCGCGCCGGAGAACAAGGTGGACATCAAGATCCAGTACATCGTGCCCAAGCTGGACACCAAACTGGACTTCATCGGCATGTACTTGGATTCCCAGTACGACCAGCTGCCCACCGCCTCCAGCCCGGACACCGAGATTCTGGAGACCAGCGGCTATTTCCTGGCCAACTTCAAGATCACCCAGCCCATCTGGGACAAGTTCGAGGCCTTTGGCTATGTGAGCAACATCCTGGACCGCGACTATGAAACCGAGAGCGGCTATCCCGGCCAGGGCCGGGCGTTCTGGATCGGCGTAAGCGCCAAGTTCTAGACGCAGGCCGGTAAAGCCAACCGGGGCCGCCTTTCGGGGCGGCCCTTTTTTTGTTTCCCTTGGGTCACATCCATCGCTTTCTCTTGTACCCGTCCTCCGGCTTTGGCAGGATGAAAGTACAGCCGCCGCATCGGCGGATCGCAATAAATTCACGGAGGCTATTATGGCCGGCAAAGAAAAGAACTACTTCGAGGCCCTGTATGAGGTGGCCAAGGTGGTCAACTCCTCCCTTGACCCCGCCAAGGTGCTGGATGAGATCGTCACCGGGGTGAGCGAGGCCCTGGAAACCAAGGCCTGCGCCATCCGTTTGCTGGACCCGCGCCGCAAGGAACTGGTCATGGGCGCGTCCCACGGCCTATCCGAGGGATACCTGCGCAAGGGCAAGGTCCTGGTGGACAAGAGCGGCCTGGACAAGGAAGCCCTCAAGGGCGGGCCGGTGTGCATCATGGACGCCCAGAACGACCCCGGCTTCCAGTACGGCGACCGGGCCAAGGCCGAAGGCATCCAGTCCATCTGCGTGGTGCCGCTCAGGGTGGGCAAGCGCTCCATCGGGGTGCTCAGGGTATATTCGGACACCAAGCGCGAGTGGAGCGACCAGGAGGAGCGATTCCTGGAGGCGGCGGCCAACCTTAGCGCCATCGCCCTGGACAACGCCCGCCTGCACCGGGCCCTAAAGACCGACTACAACCTCCTGGTGGCTCACGAATACCGCCTGGACGATAACTAAAAGAGGTAACACTCATGGTGCGTATCGGCATTAACGGCTTCGGCCGCATAGGACGCCAGGTGCTCAAAGCGGTCTTGGAGCGCCACCCCGACCAACTCCAGGTGGTGGCGGTCAACGACCTATTCGACTCGGAAACCAACGCCCATCTTTTCAAGTTCGACAGCAACTACGGCCGCTGGCCGGGGGTGGTGGAGGCCAAGGAGAACGCCATCGTCATCGACGGTCAGGAGGTGACCTGCTTCGCCCTGCGCGACCCGTCCCAGATCCCCTGGGACGACATGGGGGTGGACCTGGTGGTGGAGGGCACCGGCCTGTTCCGCACCGGCCCCCAGGCCCAGGCCCACCTGGAGGCCGGGGCCAAGCGGGTGATCATCACCGCGCCGGGCAAGGAAATCGACCTCACCGTGGTGATGGGGGTGAACGACCAGGACTACAAGGCGGACGAGCACTACATCGTCTCCAACGCCTCCTGCACCACCAACTGCCTGGCCCCGCCGGCCAAGGTGTTGCACGAGGCCTTCGGCATCGTCAAGGGCCTGATGACCACGATCCACTCCTACACCAACGACCAGCGCATCCTGGACCTGCCCCACAAGGACCTTCGGCGGGCCCGGGCGGCGGCCATCAACATGATCCCCACCTCCACCGGCGCGGCGCGGGCCCTGGGCCTGGTCATCCCCGAGTTGGCCGGGCGCTTCGACGGCTGCTCGGTGCGCGTGCCCACCCCCACGGTGAGTCTGGTGGACTTCACCGCGGTCCTGGCCAAGCCCACCGACACCGCGGGGCTGCACCAGGCGCTGACCGCGGCGGCGGAGGGCGCCCTGGAGGGCATCATGGCCGTGGACCACGGGCACTTGGTGTCCATGGACCTAAAGGGCGATCCCCACTCCTCGGTGGTGGACCTGGAGTTCACCCAGGTGTTGGACGGCGACCTGGTCAAGGTGCTGGCCTGGTACGACAACGAGTGGGGCTATTCCTGCCGGGTGTCGGACCTGGCCGCCTACATGGCTTCCAAGGGGTTGTAAGAAGCTACAAGGTCTTCAGATAGGCCAGCAGGGCGGCGATATCCTGTTTGCTCAGCCAAGGGAAGGGGGGCATGCGGGGGCCGCCCTGTTTTATGTGGCCGCCCAGGTTGGCGTCGGTCACCGGCTGCTTCATGGCCGGGGTGAGCCCCCGCCCGTACAGGCCGGTGAGGTCAGGAGCCGTGCGCCGCGAGTTGTCCTGAGGGTCGTGGCAGGCCTGGCAGTAGCGCTGGAAATGCTTCCGGCCCTGGGCCGCCAACTCCGGCGAGGCCTGGGCTTGGGGCTGGGAGGCCGCCTGGCCCTGGCCGGAGGCCTGGGGGGAATAAACCACGCCCGCGGCCAAAACCAAGGCCGGCAACAGCGATGCCGTCAGATTCAGGAATGATCTCGACCGCATAATCTAACCGCCTCTTGCCGGGGCCTCGGAGCGCCGGGGCCCTATTACATCCGTATTGGCCCAGGCCTAAAAACTCAAGGCCCGCACAGCCTGGCCGGTGTTGGGGTACACCTTGAACACCTTGTCCAGACGAGTGAGCTGGAACAGGGAGGTCAACGCCGGTCCCGCCCCGCTGAGCACCAGCTGCCCGCCTTGTTCTTTAAGGGTCTTGAGAGTGGAAATGATCACGGTGAGCCCGCTGGAGTCCATGAACTCCACCCAGCCCAAATCCAGCACCAGCTTGGTGCAACCGTTACCGGTGTGTTCATGCAAGCGCTTTTTCAGGGGGGCGGCCACCGATGCATCCAAACAGCTGTCCTTCAGCTTCACCACCAGGACGTTGCCGATCAGTTTTTCCTCAACCAGCATGGGGCCCTCTTCCACGGGGGTGAAGCCTCCCCGGCGAGACAAAAGCCTGTTTTCCGCCTTCATGGTAGGTTAAGCTGTGCATGATAAAATTCTAGCACAGTGAACGCGCCCTATTGGAAGGATGTAGGAGGAGACCCCGCTGCGATGGCAATGGAACCTGGTGAAGGTCTGGGCCGGCGGCTGCGGGCCACCCTGATTCGCTTTCTGCTGTTGTATATCCCCGTCGCCCTGGTCCTGATCCTGACCACCTATCTTTTCTATCGTCTCGAGGCCAACAACGAGCGGCGCCTGTTGCGGAGCGAACAGAACCACCAGGTTCAGCTCGAAAAGGAAGCCGTGGCCGGGATTTTGGACGAGGTGGTGGTGGACGCCCAGGTGCAGGCTCAGCACGAGATCCTGGAAAATTTGCAAGGGCCTCCCGGCTCGCTGGTGTTGGACAAGCTGGCCCATGAGTTGACCAAAGTCCTAAAGACCACCCGCTCCTACCGGCGCATTCTTTACATAGACCGCAATGGCCAGGTTCTGTTGCACCTGGCGCGCGAAGGCGACCGCACCAGCGTGGAGCGCAAAGCTCCCCCCCGCGACCTGTCTTATCAGCCCTGGGTGGAGGCGTCCCTGCGCTTGCCGCCGGGCAGGGTCTATATCTCCCCTCTGCTCCACAACGACGACAAGGGCGCGGTGATCAGGGTGGCCGCCCCGGTCACCAATCGCTGGGGAGAGCGGGAGGGCCTGTTGGTCATGGACTACCGGACCTCCCAGGCCATGCGCAAAATGGCCGGGCTGTTCTTCAGCCAGGGGGTGGTGCTCCTGCTGGACCAACAAGGACGCATCCTGCTGGGCGGCCGCTATCAGGGCGGGCCCCAGATCGAAGCCAAGACGGAAGGCGACTCCTTCGCCCGAATGTGGCCGCAAATGTGGAGCATGGTGGCCCGGCAGGACCAGGGGCAGGTGTTCGACAAGGCGGGCCTGTTCACCTGGGATACGGTGGCCCCGCCCGGCCCCGCCCAGGACCGGCAGTCCTCGCTGAAAATAGTCTCCCTGGTCCCCGAAGCGCGGGTGGACGCGGCTGTGGGCGTCTATCTGATCCAGCTCACCCAGCTTTTGTCGATCGTGCTTTTCGTGGCCGGGCTCATCTGCTGGTTCCTGGCCTGGGCCCAGGTGCGTCACCACCTGGCCCAGCAGGCCCTGGCCGAGAGCGAGCAGCGCCTGCAGGACATCATGACCTTCTCCCCGGCGGTGATCTACCTGAAGGACCATGCCGGGCGCTATCAGTTCGTCAACCGCCGCTTCGAGCAGCTCTTGGGCATCAAGCAGGAACAGGCCCTGGGCCTCACCGACCGGGAGATGTTCCCCGCCCAGACCGCCCAGGCCCTGCACCGCCACGACAAAGAGGCCCTGATCGGCAAGGGGCCCCTGCACAGCGAAGAACAGATACGCCAGAAGGACGGGCTGCACAGCTATCTCACCGCCAAGTTCCCCCTGCGCGACCCCGGAGGCCGCATCTACGGCGTCTGCGGCATCTCCACGGACATCACCGAGCTGAAAAACACCCAGGCCGAGCTGAAAAGGGCCAAAGAGGCGGCCGAGACGGCCAACCTGGCCCTCATGGAAAAACAAGAGCGCCTGGACGAGGACCTCCAGGCGGCGGCGGGAATCCAGCGCACCCTGCTGCCCTACAACCTGCCCCATCTGCCCCAGGTGGAGTTGGCCTGGAAGTTCGCGCCCAGCGAGTTCATCGGCGGCGACCTTTTCCACGCCCAGCCCCTGGGGCCGGGACAGCTGTGCCTGTACATGCTCGACATCAGCGGCCACGGCGTGCCCGCCTCGCTGATGACCGTGTCGGTGCACGAGGCCTTGGACCCAGCCAGCGGGCACGTGGCCAAGCGCGACATCAACGGGGCGATGCAGGCCCTGCCTCCCGGCAAGGTGTTGAGCGTCCTGGACCGGGAATACCCCCTGGAGCGCTTCGACAAGAGCTTCAGCATCGTGTACCTGCTGCTGCACCTCACCGACGGCGAGCTGGTCTACTCCAACGCCGGTCACCCCCATCCCCTGCTGCTCAGGGCCGGGGGCGAGCTGGAAGAGCTGACCGCCGGGGGAACCTTGATCGGACTGGACGGCGCGGTGCCCTTCGAGGAAGGGCGAACCGTGCTGCGCGTTGGCGACCGGCTGATCCTCTACACCGACGGGGTCGTGGAATACCGTAACCGCCGGGGCCAAATGTTCGGGGTGGAGCGTCTACACCGCCACGTGATCCAGGGGGCCGCGCTTGGAGTGGGCGAATTGATCGAAGCCCTGTGGAGCGAACTCAAGGCCTTTGGCAATAACCGGCCCCTGGATGACGACGTGAGCATCATGGGGCTGGAGTATCGCGGAGGCGGGCTCAGCTCATAGTTGGGCCTGGACCCACTGCACGATGCCCGCAGCGGGCATGGCCCCGGAGGTGCGGGCCACTTCGCGCCCACCCCGGAAAAGCACCATGGTGGGTATGGAGGATATGCCGTATTGGGCGGCCAGGGCCTGCTCCTGCTCGGTGTTCACCTTGAGCAGGCGAATCTTGGGATTGAGTTGGGCCGCGGCCTGGGCAAAGGCCGGGGCCATCATCTTGCAGGGGCCGCACCAGGAGGCCCAAAAATCCACCAGCACCGGCAGGCCCTCTGAGGACATCATTTTGCCAAACAGGGCCGCATCAGCCTCCACCGGCTGGCCGGTGAGCAGGTCGGCCTTGCAGCGGCCGCAGGTGGGGTTTTCGCTCAGGCGCTGGGACGGCACCCGGTTGGTGGCGGCGCAGTTGGGGCATACAATATGAATATCGTTGGGCATGAATCTTCTCCCGGTTAATATCTTGCTTGTTTTTCTCGCTGGAGCTCAATCCCTGCACATGTTTTATGATAAGACCGTGAAAGCCAACTTGCAGCCTCGGGATGTGACAAATTTGGGTGAAACCCATGATTAATTCAACCAGCCCCGCCGCCGCGACCCCTGCCGGGCTGGTATTGGCCGCCGGTCTATCCTCGCGCATGAAGCAGTTCAAACCCCTGCTGCCCCTGGGGGGCCAAAGCGTCCTGGAGCGGGTGGTGGGCCTGTTGCGGCATGCGGGGACCGCGCCGGTGCTGGTGGTCCTGGGCCACCGGGCCACGGAGTTAGAGCCGGTCGTGCGCTCCCTGGGGGCCACGCCGGTGCTGAACCCGGACTACGAGCAGGGCATGTTCAGTTCCCTGCGGGCCGGGCTGGCGGCCCTGCCCCCCACCTGCCGCGCCTTTTTCCTGCTGCCGGTGGACATCCCCCTGGTGCGCCCCCACACCCTGGCCCGCCTGCGCGCGGCCTGGGACCAGGGGCGAGGCCCGGTGCTCCACCCCACCTTCCAAGGCGAGTGGGGCCACCCTCCCCTTATCGCCGCCGAGCTGGCCCCGGCCATCATGGCCTATGAGGGGCCGGGCGGCCTGCGCGGCTTCTGGGACCAACGCCCGGAACTGGCCCAGGAGGTGGCGGTGGCCGACCGCTTCATTTTGCGCGACCAGGACCATCCCCAGGACTACGATGCGCTGAAGGCCGAGCTGACCGGATACGACACTCCGGACCAGGCCGAATGCCTGGCCCTGTTGCGAGACGTTTTGGAACTGGAACCTGAGTTGGTGGCCCACAGCATAATGGTGGGCCGGGTGGCCCGGACTTTGGTCCAGGCGGCCCGCAAGGCCGGCGCGGAGCTGAGCCCGGAGCTGGCCCTGGCCGGGGGACTGCTGCACGACGTGGCCAAGGGCCAGGCCGACCACCCCGCCGCCGGAGCGGAGTTGCTGGCCGGTCTGGGATTCCAGGCGGTGGCTCCCCTGGCCGCCCGGCACGTGGACATTGACATAGCGCCCGGCGCGCCGCTGAGCGAGGCGGAGTTGGTGCACTTGGCCGACAAGCTGGTGCAAGCCGATTGCCGGGTGGCCCTGGACCAACGCTTTGAGGACAAGATGGCCCGCAAGGGCGACAGCCCCGAGGCGCGGGCGGCCATTCAGCGGCGCTGGGACCTGGCCCGGAGCATCGCCCGGCGGGTGGAGGCGGCGCTGGGCATGGGCTTGGAGGATTGCCTGGACCGGGCGGGCTTGGCCATGGGGAGCGATGGATCATGATCTATCTGCTGCGCCACGGAGAGATAACCCAGAGCATCCCCCGCCGCTTCGTGGGCCGCCGCGACCTGCCGCTCACCGAACTGGGCCGCACCCAGGCCGCCCAGTGGGGCGAGCTCCTAAGGGAGATGAGATTCCAGGCGGTTTACACCAGCCCCCTGTCCCGCTGCCAAGACACCGCCCGCCTGGCCGCGCCGGGCCGGGAGATCGTGCTCGAGCCGGGCTGGACGGAGATTTCCCTGGGCGAGTGGGAAGGCCTCAGCGTGGATCAGGTGCGCGAGCGCTTCCCCGGCGAGTACGAGGCCAGGGGCGAGGAACTGGCCGGGCACCGGCCCCAGGGCGGCGAGAGCTTCGCCCAGGTGGCGGACCGGGTGACGCCCCTGCTGGAGGCCCTGGCCGACGGCCCGGCCCCGGTGTTGGTGGTGGCCCACTCCGGGGTGATTCGCGCCGGGCTGTGCCGTTTGCTGGGCCTGCCCCTGGGGCACCTGCTGCGCCTGGAGCTGGACTACGCCGGGCTGTGCCTGGTTGAACGCGGGCCACAGGGCTGGAAGCTGCACGGCTTCAACCTGCTTCCCGAAGGTCTTTAACCGAGTAACGTTCCGGCCACGATAATCTTCTCCACCTCTTTGGTTCCCTCATAAAGTTCGAGGATCTTGGCGTCGCGGTAAAGGCGCTGCACCTTGTACTCGTCAAAATAGCCGTACCCGCCGTGAATCTGCAGGGCCTCGTCGGCCGCCTCCACCGCGGTGCGGGCGCTGAACCACTTGGCCATGGCGATGAGCCCGTGGTCCACCTTGCCCCGGTCCACGTTCCAGGCCGCCTCCCAGTACAGGTTACGCGATGCTCGGATCTTGGTGGCCATTTCGGCCACCTTGAATTGGTTGACCTGGAACTTGGCCAGGGCCTGGCCGAACTGCACCCGGCCCTTGAGGTGCTTGACGCTTTCCTCCAGGCAACCCCGGGCCAGGCCCACCGCCTGGGCGCAGATGTGCAGGCGGGTGCGGTTGAAAAAGGCCATGAGCTGAGTGAAGCCCTGGCCCAGCTTGCCCACCAGGGCGTCGCCCGGCACCCACAAATTGCTGAACGCCACCTCGGCGGTGTCCGAGGCCCGTATGCCCAGCTTGCCGTGAAGCTTGGTGGACGAAAAGCCGGGCACATCGGTGGGAGTCAGGAAAAAGCTGTGCCTGGCGTGGCGGTCGGGGTTGTCCGGGTCGGTGGCCGCGAAGATCAGGGAGTACTTGGCCGTGGTGCCGTTGGTGATGAACATCTTGGAACCGTTGATGCGCCAGCCGTCGCCGTCGCGCACCGCCGTGGTGGCCGCCCGACTGGGGTCGCTGCCCGCCTCGGGCTCGGTGATGCAGGAGCACATGATGGCCTTGCCCTCCACCAGCTCGGGCAGCACCATCTGCTTTTGCTCCTCGCTGCCGAAAAGCTGCAACAGCTCCGCCCCGAAGGTGACCGCCAGGACGCTCTGGCCGCAGCCGGGGTCCACGGCCCAGAACTCCTCGGTGATCAGGCTGTGCTCCAAAAAGCCCAGGCCCGCCCCGCCGTACTCCTCGGCCAGGAAGGTGCCCACGAAGCCCAGTTCGCAAGCGTTGCGCCAGATGTCCAGGTCAAAGCTCTCGCTGCGGTCAAACTCCAGGGCCCGCCCGGGGAACTCGCCCTGGGCGAACTCCCGCGCCGCCCGCACGATGTCCCGCTGCTCTTTGCTCAGAGTAAAATCCATGGTTCTTTCCTAACCCCCAAAACGTTCGCTTAGCTTGGGCAACACCTCGAACAGATCGGCCACGATGCCGTAGTGGGCCACCTGGAAGATGGGGGCCCGGGGGTCCGAGTTGACCGCGATGATGGTGCCGCTGTTTTTCATACCCGCCTGATGCTGGAAGGCCCCGCTGATGCCCAGGGCCAGATAGATCTTGGGGCGCACCGTCTTGCCGCTGGTGCCCACCTGGCGGCTCTTGGGCAGCCACCCGGCGTCAGCCACGGGCCGGGAGCAGGACAGGGTGGCCCCCAGGGCGTCGGCCAGGGCCTGGGCCTGGGGGATGTTGTCCGGCCCGCCGATGCCCCGGCCCACCGAGACCAGGATGTCGGCCTCGGCGATGTCCACGTCCTCCACCACGCCGGCCAGGTATTCCAGGAAGCGGCGGGCGTGGCGGGGAGCCAACTCGGTGAGGGTGACGCTCTCGGAGGCGGTCTCCGCCGCTCCGGCGGGCGCGGCCTGATAGGCCCCGGCCTGCAGGGTGGCCACCACCGTGGCCGCGGGCTTGAGAGCCAGCTCCTGCATGGCCTTGCCGCCGTACACCGCGCGCTGCACGGAGAGTGCGCCATCGTTCCAGGACAACCCGGTGCAATCGGTGACCAGGGGCAGGCCCAGGCGTCCGGCCAGGGCCGGGGCCAGGTCCATCCCCTGGCTGGAGTGGGGCATGAGCACCAGGGAAGGTTGCAGGGCCTTCACCGCATCCATGACCACCGGCAGATACAGCTCGGGGTTGAAGGCGGCCAGGTCGGGATGAGCGTAGAGCTTGAGTCCGTGGGTGCGGCCGGTGATCTCACCCGCCAAGGCGTCGGGAGCGTCGGCCAACAAGAGAGTCGTTGCCTCGCCGCCCAGGGCCAGGGCCGCGCCCAGGCACTCCAGGGTGGCCTCGCGCAGGGCTCCCTGGCGGTGTTCGGCAATAACCAGCACGCCGCTCATGCCAGGCCTCCCTTTTCCCGCAGGATGGCCGCCGCCTGGTCGCACACGCTGTCCAGGCCGCCTTCGAGCATCTGGGCCCCCTCGCCCATGGGCGGCAGGGCCAGGGACTGCGAATCAACCATGGAGGCGGCTGCCCCGAGGGACTCCTCGGCCAGGCCCAGGTCGTCGGCCTCGATCTGCTCGATGGTCATCTTGCGCACTTTGCGGATGCCCATGATGGACACGTAGCGGGGCTGGTTGATGCCCGACTGCACCGTGACCAGGGCCGGAAGGGGCAAGGCCACTTTCTCGCTGGTGTTGTTCTCCAGCTCCCTGGTGACCACCACCTCGCCCGCGCCGGGCTCCAAGGCGATTGCCATGGTGGCGTGGGGCAGGCCCAGCTCCTGGGCCAGGAGCACGCCGGTGGAGGCCTGGCCCAGGTCGGCGCTTTGCACGCCGGTGAGGATCAGGTCGTAGCCGCCGTCCTTGACCGCCGCGGCAATGACCCGGGCCAACGTGGCCGGGTCTGAGCCATCGAAGGCCTCGTCGCACAGGTGGGAGGCCGCGTGGGCTCCCATGGCCAGGCCGCGCCGCAACACGTCCTCGTCGTCCTCGTTGCCCAGGGTCATGAGGTGGACCTCGCCGCCGGAGGCCTCGGTGATGCGCACCGCCTCCTCCACCGCGTAGTTGTCCCACTCGTTGACCACCATCTCCAGATCTTCCAGGTCCAAGGCCCCCTGGTCTATCTCCAGCTCCGCCTCGGCCACTTCGGGCACGTTTTTTACCAGCACCAAGATTTTCATGGGTTTGTTTCGGCCTCCCGGTCCGTGGCGGCCAGGCCCAGGGCCCTTGCCGCCAGCTCGCTAAGGTCGATGATGGCGAACTTATCCTCGAACCCGCCGGTCTTGCGGGCGTCTTCCAGCATGATCAAACACAGGGGGCAGGCGGTGACCACCAGCTCGGCCCCGGTGGCCGCGGCCTGCTCCAAACGGCGCACCGCCAGGTTGGCCTGGCCGGGGATCTCGTGCCACATGCGCCCTCCCCCGCCGCCGCAGCACAGGGAGTTCAGGCCGTGGTCGGCCATCTCCACCAGCTCCAGGCCGGGAATGGCCCGCAACAATTGGCGGGGCTCATCCACCAGGCGGTTGTGCCGGGCCAGGAAGCAGGGGTCGTGATAGGTGACCTTCAGCGGCAGGGGGTGGTCGAAGAACAGGCGCCCCTGCTGCCACAGGCGGTGCAGCATCTGGCTGTAGTGCAACACCTGCAAGGGGAGTCCCTCCTCCGTAAAGAGCGGGTGCACCTTCTTGATGGTGTCCAGGCAGTGGGGGGAGGTGCAGATGATGCGGGTGAGGCCCTGCTTGTTGAGCAAGGCCTGGGTGGCCTCGATCTGCTCCTCCATGAGTCCCTGCTCGCCCAGGCGGCGGGCGATGTCCCCGCAGCAAGGCTCCTTCTTGCCAAGGGTGCCGAAGGAAACCCCGCAGTGGGTGAACACGTCGCTCAGGGCGCGGGCCATGCCCTGGGCCCTGGTGTCGATGGAGGTGGTGCAGCCCACGAAGTAGAGCCAGTCCACCTCCGGGCCGGATTTTCTCAGGTCCGGGATGTCGCGCCCCTGGGCCCAGCCCGCCTTGGCCCCCTTCTTGGCCAACCAGGGATTGCCGTAGCGGTGAAGCTTTTCAAGGACGTCCATGAGCTGGGGCGGCACGGTGGAGCCCTGCTCCACCAGACCGGCCCTGAGCTTGCGGATCATCTCGATGGGCGCGGCCTGCACCGGGCACACCTCCAGGCAGGCCCGGCAGGTGGTGCAGTACCAGGCCACTTCCCAGTCGGCGGCGCGGTCGCGCTCCAGCAGGGCCTGGCGGCGGCCTCGCAGCCAGGGCAAGCGGTACAGTGGGCTGTATTTCAGGCGGGCCTGGCGGCGAGCCCGGCGCAGCAGGTCCCGCGGGGAGAAGGGCTCGCCCGCCTGGGCGGCTGGGCACACCTCCACGCAACGGCCGCAGCGGGTGCAGGCGTCCAGGTGCAGCAGGTGCCGCAGCCCCAGGGCGGCCAGATCGCCTTCCTCGGCGGCCACGGCCAAAACGGCGAGAGGCTGGCCTTGCAGATAGAGGCTGGCCGGGGCGGCGATGGCGTGGGCCAGCTTGGACCAGGGCAGCCAGGCGATGAAGCCTAGGCTGATGATCGCGTGAGCCCACCACAGCCAGGGGAACAGTTCCCGGGCGGCTTGGGCGCTGGGAAAAAAGCCCGACAGGCCGTAGCCCACGAAGGACCAGTCCTCCCAGGGCGGGCGGGAGGCGGCCAGGCGGGCCGCCTCCACCATGAAGCCGCCGCAGGCCACGGCCAGCAGCCACAGGGGCAGCAGGGTGTCGTCGGGCCGCCGCTCCAAGCGGGACACCGGCAAGAGCCAGCGCCGGGTCAGGGCCAAGAGCAGGCCCATCACCAGGAGCAGGCCGCAGACCTCCAGGCCGGCCGAGAACCACAGATATATTTTTCCCTGAAGGAAGGAGACCAGGTAGTGGTCCACGGCCACGGCGCAGGTGCCGATGAACAGGCCCAGGAAGCCCCACAGCAACATGAGGTGCATGAGCCCGGCGGAGGCCTCGCCCCGCCAGATGCGCCGCCCCAGGAAAACATCGGCCAGGATGGCCCCCAGGGGGTGTTTGTGGCTGGCCACCGGGGCGGCGCGGCGGCCTTGGGCCCAAAGGGATATTTTTTCCCACAAGCCCAGGGCCAGGGCGGCCAGGGCCAGGGCGGCCAGGAGGTAGAATAGCCAGGCCCACTCCACCCCCCAGAAAGGCGTGCGCAGGGGGTTCATGGCTAGGCCCCCTCCTGGGGCCGCAGGACCCCTCGCCCGAAGATCTCCCAGAACATCTCGGAAAGCTCCTCCGGGCTCACCTTGCCCTTGGGGCGGTACCACCTGAAGGTGTAGTGCACCATTCCGAAGAAGGCGAAGGCGGCCACGGTGGAGGGCACCTCCTTGAGGCGTCCCTGCTCGCGCAACTGATCGAGGATGTCGGTGAGCGCGGCCAGATAGCGGCGCTCCTTTTTCTCCAGGACCTTGCGGTAGCGAGGCTCCAGGTTGTCCACTTCGTTGACCAACAAGGCCAGGCGGTCCAGGTCGCGGGCGTAAAACCGGGTGTAATAGCGCATGAAGTCAGCCAGCTTTTCCTCTGGGTCCCTTGGGCCGGCACATAAGGACTTTATCCCGGCCAGGGCCTCGGAGATGTAGTCATCAAGAAGTTGGTAGAGGAGTTCCTGCTTGGAATCGAAGTAGTGGTAGAGCGAGCTTTTGTTGAGCCCCAGGGCCTCGGCCAACTCGCGCAGGCTGGTGGCGTGGTAGCCCTGGGCCGCGAACAGGCGGGCGGCGGCGTCGTAGAGCTGTTTTTGGCGTTGGCGGCCTTTGGGCAGAGATGGCATAAAATCAACCGTCCGATCGGTTTGTTTTGTGCAGATTACCCGGCCCGGCGAGAGCTGTCAAGACAAACCAGCTCACGCCAGGCCGGGACGGGGATTTAGGGTTTAACCCGCGCGGCGGGAGGCTTCCTCGCCACGCACCTCGCGCCGCAGCAGCTTGCCCACTTTGGACTTGGGCAGCATGTCGCGGAACTCGATGTACTGGGGCACCTTGTAGCTCGCCAGGCGTTGGCGGCAGAAGGCTATGAGGTCGTAGCCGGTGATGCCCTTGATGTCCTTCTTGAGCACCACGTAGGCCTTTACCCGCTCGCCCACCTTTTCGTCGGGGATGCCCACCACGCACGAAGCCACCACCGCCTGGTGGTCTTGCAGCACGCACTCGATCTCCGAGGCGCTGACCCGGTAGCCCTTGTGCTTGATGGTGTCCACGGTGCGGTCCACGAAGTACAGGTAGCCTTCCTCGTCCTGGCGCACCACGTCGGCGGTGCGATAGAAGAGCTTGCCGTCGATTTCCACGAAGGCCTCTTGGGTCTCCTTGGGCTTGTTCCAATAGGCGCTGACCATGGGGTCCGAATGCACCAACAGCTCGCCCGGCTCGCCCGGCTCCACCGGGGTGAGGAAGGCGGGATCGATGATGCGCACCTCCTTGGAGGGCAGGATCAGGCCCATGGAATTTGGCGGGTTCTTGCGGTCCGCCGGGCTCATGCACACCCCGCCCACCGTCTCGCTGGCCCCGTAGCCGATGTAGATGGGCCAGCCGAAGCGCTCCAGCCAGCGGGAGGCCACGTCCTGGGGCAGCACGTCGCCGCCGCAGAAGCAGTATTTCAGCGAGCTGAGGTCGTACTGGTCCAGGCGGTCGTGTTCCAGAATCATGCGGTACAGGGCGGGCACCCCGATGAAGGTGGTGGCCTTGTGGGTGGTCACCGCGTGCATCATGGCGTCCAGGTTCACCTTGGGCTGCAGGATGATGGTGCCGCCGTGGACCAGCACCGTGCCCAGGGCGGTGGTTTGCCCCAGGATGTGGAACAGGGGCGCCGAGCCCAGGACCATGTTGTCTTGCACCTCGAACAAGGCCGCGCTGGTGGAGATCTGCTCGTCGGCGCACTCCAGCAGCAGGCGATGGCTTATGGGCACGCCCTTGGGGTGGCGGGTGGTGCCACCGGTGTAGATGATCTCGGCGGTGGAGTCCGGGTCGGCGGCGGCCGCCGGGGGCTTGCCGGATTCCTTGATGAGGTCGGTGAGCATAACCGTGCCCTCGCCGCTCCGGCCCACCCGGCCCTTGGGCACCTTGTCAAAGGCCCAGCCGAAGAAGCGCTTGTAACCGGGCAGCACGTCGGTCATGGCGGTGACCACCACGGTCTTGAATGGGTGCTCCTTGCGCACCTTTTTCACGTAGCCGTAGTTGCGGTCGGTGCACACGATGGCCTCGGCCTCGGTGTCGCCTGCAATGTAGGCCACGTCGAAGGGGGTGTAGATGGGGGTGATGGGCACGGCAACCGCCCCGGCCTTTTGGATGCCCAGCCAGGCGATGAGCCACTGCACTCCGTTGGGCAGATAGACCATGACCCGCGAGCCGGGCTCGACCCCGTTGCGCAGCAGCCCGGCGGCGAAACGCTCGGCCATGTCCTTGAGACGGGCGTAGGTGAAGGCGGTGCCCAGGTACCAGGCGGCGGGCTTGTTGGGGTTCAGGGCCGCCACCCGGTCGAAGGTTTGGGGGATGTTGGTCAGCTCCACCGGCTGCATAAGGCTCTCCCTGTTAGACGCCGAAGTAGGCGCTTTTTATCTCGGGGTTGTCCATCAACTCGGGCCCGGGCCCGGTGAGGGTGAGCATCCCGTTCTCGATGACGTAGGTGAAGTCCAGCCAGGGCAGCAGAGGCCGGGCGAACTGCTCGGCGATGACCAGGGTGACCCCGGTGTGCCGCCTCACGTCCTTGATGGCCCCCACCACCTGGTTCTGCATGGCCGGGCTAAGCCCCAAGAGCGGCTCGTCCAAAAGCAGCAACTTGGGACCCACCATCAGGGCCATGCCGATGGCCAGCATCTGCTGCTCGCCGCCGGAGAGGAAGCCCGCCTTGCGGCTGCGGTGGCGGGCCAGGTTGGGGAACAAATCGAAGCTGAGCTCGATCCCCCGGCGCACCTCGGCCCAGGAGCGCAGATAGCCCGCGATCTTCAAGTTCTCCACCACCGTGGAGTCCGGGAAGATGGGGTGGCGCTCCCGGCAGAGCACGATGCCCGCCCGAGCCCGGCGATAGGCCGGGAGGTCGCTGATGTCCTCGCCCATGAAAGACACCTGGCCCATCACGGTTATGCGCTCGCCGCCCCGGCGTTTCTCTTTGATGAGCATGTCCCAGATGAGGCCGCTCAGAGTGTTCATGAGGGTGGTCTTGCCCGCGCTGTTGGAGCCGATGACCCCCACTATCTGGCCTTCGCGCACCTCCATGGACAGGTCGTTGACCGCGATGGCGTTTTCGTAGAAGACGATTAGGTCCTTGACCGTAAGCACGTTTACTCCTCCGCCTCGCTGCCCAGATAGGCGCCTTTGACCTGAGGGTCTTCCATCACCTGGGCGGGCTCGCCCTCGGCGATCTTCTGGCCGAAATTGAGCACCAGCACCCGGTCGGCGATGCGGAACAGCTCCTTGAGCCGGTGCTCGATCATCACCAGGGTCTTGCCCTGGTGCACCAGCTTTTCGATCACCGGCACCAGGGAGGCCACCTCGGCCAGGGAAAGGCCCGAGAACAGCTCGTCCAGCACGATCACCTCGGGTTGCAGGGCCATGCACTTGGCCAGCTCCAGCCGCTTGAGGTAGCCGTGGGGCAGGCTGGCCGCCTGGTGGGAGATCACCCAGGAGTCGCGCTCGAAGCCCACCTCCTCCAACAGGTCCTTGGCCACCGCGTCGCGGTCGCCGTAGCGGCCGCCGGCCAGGCGGCGCACCCGGGGCGAGAGTAGGGCCACGTTGAGGTTCTTGAAGGCGGGCAGCTGGTAGAAGGGCTTGACCATCTGGAAGGAGCGGGCGATGCCCCGGTCTGCCACCTTGTAGGGCGGCAGGCCGGTTATGTCCTGGCCCTCGAAGATGACCTTGCCCTTGCTGGGCTTGACGAAACCGGTGAGCAGGTTGGCCAGGGTGGTCTTGCCCGAGCCGTTGGGGCCGATGACCCCCAGCACCTCGTTGCGCCGGAGGCTGAAGCTGACCCCATCCACCGCCTTGACCCCGCCGAAGTAGCGCGAGAGGTTTTCGGCCTGCAAAATGACTTCCTTGCTCATCGCTCCACCCCCACCCAGCGCTCAAACTGGTTGTACTTGCGCGACAGGTAGTGGAAGATTCCCTCGGGGAGTCCCACCGTGAACACCACCAGTATCACCGCGTAGATCACCACCCTTAAGCCGCCCAGGCCCCTGAGGAGCTCGGACATGGGCACCAGGATGAAGCTGCCCAGCATGGGCCCGGCCAGGGTGCCCATGCCGCCCACGGCCACCGAGGCGATGGGGATCATGGAGTAGTCCAGGGCGAACACCGGCATGCCCACGAACTGGTAGGCGTGGGTCATGAAGGCCCCGGCGAAGGCCCCCACCGAGGAGGCCATGAACAGGGCCTGGGCCTTGTATTGGTAGATATTCATGCCCGCGCTCATCACCGCCCGGTCGTTGTCGTTGATGCCCTTGAGCAGCAGGCCGTAGTCGCTGCCAATCATGCGCCGGAAGCCGAACAGGGCCACGAACACCACCACCGCGGCCAGCCAAAACTCCAGGTGCGGGTTGCCCAGGGTGGTCAGTCCGCTGATGCCCTCGGTGCCCCCGAATATCTTGGTGGCTTCGATGACCCGCTCGATCATCATGGGCAGGATCAGGGTGACCATGGCGAAGTAGATGCCCCTGAGGCGCAGCACCGGCAGCAGGGCCAGGGTGCACAACACCCCTCCGCCGACGGTGGCGATGGGGATGGTGAGCCCCGGCGGCAGGCCCAGGTAGTGGTTCAGGGTGCCCGCGATGTAGGCCCCCACCCCGAAGAACAGGGCCTGGCCCAGAGAGACCATGCCCGCAGAGTTAAGAAGGTCCCAGCTGATGGCCAGCAGGGCGAACATGCAGGTGGAGATGAGCACCCGCTCCCAGTAGGGCCCGGCCACCAGCCCCAGCACGAACAGGGCCACCACCGGCACCACCCTTGGGGCGGCCAGGTAGAGCATCTCGCGCCAGGAGGTGAGGACGAACACGTCGTCGCTGCGGACCTTGATTCCCCGGTCTATGCGCTCTTTGCGTTGTGCCATCAGATGCGCTCCTCGAGCTGCTTCTGGTGCCCGAAGAGCCCCGAGGGCTTGAGCACCAAAATGGCCAGGATGGCCACCAGGCTGACGATCATCATCCAGCTGGTCTCGAGGTAAGTGGCGGTGAGAATCTGGGCGAAGCCGATCAGGAAGCTGGCCACGATGATGCCCACCGTGCTGCCCAGGCCGCCCACGATGCACACCGCCAGGGCGTTGACCAGCACGTTGTAGCCCTCGTTGACCGCGATGGTGCCCAGCGGCAGGATGACCAAGGCGGCCAGGGCCCCGTAGCCCGCGCCAAAGGCCACGGACAGGGCGGCCACCTTGTCGCCGTTGATGCCCAATGTCAGCGCGGTGCGCTCGTCCTGGGCGATGCCCCTAAAGGCCAGGCCGGTCTTGGTGTAGTGGGTGAAGAACCACAGGAAGGCGGCCAAGAGAATCCCGGTGGCCACGATGCACAGCCGCTGGGCGTCGACGTAGGTGTCGCCGATCATCACCGATGCGTCGATGATTGGCGGCAGGGTGTACTCGAAGCCGATGAAGCCCAGGTAGCGGAAAAGCTCCAGGATGGCCAGGCCCACCCCGAAGGTAGCGATGACCTCGCTGACCACCAGGCCGCGCACCCTGAGCAGGATGAACCAGTAGATGAGCGCCGCCACCCCCGCGGTGATGGCCACCGCCACCGGGGCCGCTATCCAGTACGGGAGGCCCAGGGCGTGGAGCCCCAGCCAGGAGAGATAGCCGGTCATGACGTATAGCGCGCCATAGGCGAAGTTGGCCACTCCGCTGATGCCGAATGTGACCGAGAAGCCCAGGGCCACCAGCATCAGGATGACGCTGTTGATAAAGCCGTAGATCAGGGTGCCTTCAAGCATGGTTCGCCCGTGCCTCGCCGGCGGCGGAGCTTGCCGCCCGCTAGTGGTTGGGGGGAAGGGGCCGGGGGGGGGGGCGGGGG
>JAHIQI010000043.1 GCA_018902755.1 Pseudomonadota bacterium
GAGTTCTCGTACTACAAGTACGGCGACAACCCCCAGACCGGCAGCGACATGGGCAACGAGTGGCTGCTGGGCGTGCAGTTCCGCTTCGTCTTCTAAGACGAATCTGAACGTCTGAAAAATCACCCCAAGGAGGCCGGGGCCCGGCGCCCCGGCCTCCTTTTTTTTGCGCCCGAGCCCTGTCCGGCCCCAAAATCCGCCTTACATCCCTCCTTTGGACTTTTTTTGTTTACTATATAAACCTTATTTTTTAGCTTATAAATAAAAATCGTCTTTTATTCACACAACTTGCAGCTACCTTCCATTAACGTATAGTTTTTACGCACTATTTTCCATGCAATTTCCTTGTTGATTTTTGAATTGTTTTGGAGATAACTTGGGCTAAGCTTTTAGTTGAGTAGCTATACCATACTAGGTTGGAGGCCTTGCCAGGCAAGCAAGGCCATCGGGAAGAGCCCCCATTCCCAATCAGTGAAAGTGACGGGGGCGTTCATAGATACAGAGACAACAGGAGAAAACGACATGAGGAAGCTAGTTACTATTTTAGTGGCGGTGGCGGCCATAATGGCCATCTCCGTCCCGGTCATGGCGGTGGAGCCCTCCACCTACACCTACGAGATGGCCGCCCGTATGTTGACCGACATCGGATGGAGCCAAAAGAGCCAAGAACTCACCAACAACCAGAGCAGCGACGTGGGCACCTGGTTCACCAACCTGGCCGGCCACAGCTACCTGCGCGCCCGCTTTTTCAGCGTGGACAAGAACGTTGGCGGCCGCATCGAGCTGGGCCTGAAGAGCTTGCAGCCTTCGGCCACGGTCAGCCTGCGTTACGCTTACGGTTACTGGCGCGTGGGCAACTGCCGCATCCTGGCCGGCCAGACCGACAACTGGTGGGGCTCCACGGCCTACGCTCCCAAGCAGTACGTGGGCCTGAACCTGGACAGCTCCCACCTGTTGATGTTCGGCTGGGGCGTGGCCTGGGGTCATCGTGTGCCGCAGGTGCAGTTCACCTACAACACCGACACCTGGGGCGTGCAGTTCGCGCTGGAAGAGCCCCGCAACAAGAGCACCTGGAGCGGCTCCACCAGCGTGGACACGACCTTCATTCTGCCCCGGATGACCTTGACCTTCATGGTCAAGTACGGCGCCTTCATGAGCAGCCCCGGCGTGCTGTACGTGAAGCACGGCTATGAGGCCGGCAACACCGGCGCTTCCGACGAGGAATGGGACACCCTGGCCTTTGTGCTGCCCATCAAGTTCACCGCCGGCTCCTTCACCCTGAAGTTCCAGGGCCACTACGGCAAGAACTTCGCGACCGAGATTCCCTTCTACAACACCACCTGGACCGCCCCGGTGCTCAACGGCTCCGAGGTTGAGGACACCATCATCTGGGGCGGCATGCTGGCCGGTGAATACCAAATCGGCAAGCTGATGATCACCGGTGGCGCGGGCTACGAGAACTGGTCCAACGACACTTGGATCACCAACGACGAGATCACCCGCTGGGCCGCTTTCGTGGCGGTGCCCTACCAGTTCACCAAGAACTTCGGCATCCATCCCGAGTTCGCCTACTACAAGTACGGCGACAACCCCAACACCGGCAACGAGATGGGCAACGAGTGGTTGTTGGGCGTGCAGTTCCGCTTCGTCTTCTAAGCCAGCTACAACCTCTCGCACGTCCGGCAAAGCAGGCCGGGGCCTCGCGCCCCGGCCTGCTTTTTTGTATTCACCTGGCGCGGAGTTAGGCGGCCTGACGCAACCAGAGCCAGCCCGCGGCCAGGGCCAGGGTGATCAGGGTGACCGGCACCCCCACGCGGGCGTGCTGGCCCCAGGAGATGCGCACCCCAAGGCGAGCGGCCTGGTCCACCACGATGATGTTGGCGATGGAGCCCACGATGAACAGGTTGCCCGCCAGGGTGGAGGACAGGGCCAGCACCGCGCCCCCTCCCGGCCCAGTGGCCGAGGGCAGCAGGAGCATCACCGCCGGTACGTTGGAAACCAGGTTGGACAGCGCCGCGCTGGCCCCGAAAAGCCAGGCCGGGTGCCCCAGGTCCACCCCCAGGTCGGCCAGGCCGCCGGTCATCCGGGCCAGGAGCCCCGCCTGGGCCAGGCAGTAATTGACCACGAACAGGCCGGTGAACAGCACCAGCAGGGGCCAGTCTACCAAGGCCAGCACCCGGTTGGTGCGCATGCGCCGCGAGCACAGCAGCAGGCCCGCTCCGGCCAGGGCCGCCACCTCCCTGGGCCAGGAACTGAACAAAAAGGCGGCCACCAGGCCCAGGAGCACCACCGCGCCCTTGGCGGTCTGCCAAAGGTCGAAGGGCGGGGTGTCCAGGGCCGGAACCGGAATGGAGGCCGACCAGCGCCCCCGGAAACTCCCGGCGATAACCAGCCAGACCACGGCCAACCCGGCGGTGGCCGGGGCCAGGGCGTCGGCCAGATAACCGGGGAAGGACAGGCCCAGCACCTGGCCGATGAGCATGTTCTGGGGGTTGCCGATCAGGGTGGCCGCGGAGCCCACATTGGCCGCGCAGGCCAGGCCCAGCAGATAGGGCACCGGGTTCAGGCCGCGCCGGGCGCAAAGCTCCACCAGGACGGGTGCCATGGCCAGGCAAACGATATCATTGGCCAACAGGGAGGATAGCACCCCGGAGACGGCCACGATCTGGGCCAGCAGGACCTGGGGAGAGTGCCTGAGGGCGGCCAGGCGGCGCACCACCCAGGAGTAGAAGCCGCCCAGGCGGAACTGGGCGGACACGATCATCAGGCCGAACAACAAGGCCAGGGTGGGCATGTCCACCGCCTGGTCCACCTGGCCCATGGGCAGCCTTCCGGCGGCCACCAGGACGATGGCCCCCAGCAGGGCCACCCCGCTGCGGTCCAAGGCCAAGCCGGGCAGGCGGCCCAGGATCATGCCCAGGTATACCAAACCAAAAACCGCCAGAACCAAGCCGTTCATTCGCTTTGCCCTGGGCCCTCGGCCCTGATGTCAGGTGTTTTTAACCAGCCCCAAGGCCAACCAGCCTCCCCCCGAGCGCCTGGCCTGGGCCGTCAGCCCCAACTCCTCGAAGAAGCGGATTATATCCCCGCCCGCCTCACGGCGAAAGCCGCTGGTCACCAGCCAGCCGCCCGGGACCAGGGCCTGGGCCATGGTGGGCCCGGCCAGCTTGAGAATGGGGCCGGGCAGGTTGGCCGCCACCAGGGCGCAGGGACCGGCCAGGGCCAGGGCCCCGGTGCCCGCGCCCACGTCCGCCGCCGGGCCGGGGGGCAGTTCTCCCAGCTCACCGGCGGTCAGCAGGGCCAACAGCTCCAGGTTGAGCAGGGTGCTGGGGTGATCGCCCGCCCCGAAGGCAGTTCCAGGATCAATAACTATTATTTTTTCCGAGGCGGGCAGACCCATCCAGGCCGGGGCCATGGACAGGCCCGGTCCCAGGGGAACCGGCCGGGGCGAGTTCCAGGCCTGGGCGGGATCGGCCGCCTGGACAACCTGCGTCCGGGGCGGGTCCAGGCCCTGCTCCGCGGCCATTTCCGCCAGACGTTTTGGCAAGCCATCCACCTGTAACCACAGGGTAATCATCTCAGGACCCTGCTGCATCAGCCGCAGGGCCCCCTCCCGGCGCAGCCTGCGTCCCAGGGCCCGGCCCTCCTGGGCCGTGGGCAGGTGGAAGCGCGCCTCCAGCCAAGTGGGAAGGCTCATCGGCCGGGCATCTCCCGGGCCCCCTGCATCGGTGGTTTGAGAGGCATTTCACACCAATCTAGTAGAAAAATCGATTACACCACTTGCGAAAGGCCTTTTTAATTGCCATATTCTATGTCATAAGATTGCATTTTAGTTCGTTCCCCGGACGGAAAGGATATACACCATGGTCGAAGTTACCCCCGCGGCCAGTGAAGCCATTCAGGGCTTCATGAAAGAAAAAGATCTGAATCAGCCGTTGAGGGTTTTCCTGCAAAGCGGCGGCTGAGGCGGCCCCAGCCTGCGCTTGGTTCTGGATGAACCAAAGGAAAACGACGACAAGTACGAGATCGACGGTCTGACCTACCTTATCGACAAAGACCTGGCTTCCACCAGCGGCAAGGTCACGGTTGATTTCGTGGACAATGGTTGGCAGCAGGGCTTCACGGTCAACGCCGAGAAACCCCTGGCCGGCGACGGCGCCAGCTGCTCCACCAGCGGCTGCGGCTCCAGCTGTAGTCACTAACCATACGATCTGAATAATTCCGGAGGCGGGTCCATGCCCGCCTCCGGGATGTTTTAGGGCTGCAACGAGGCCAACTGGTCTCGTAGGGCGGCGGCGGACCCGCCCGCCTTTTCCAAGGCCCCGTCTATGGCCGCCAGGCAGGACTTGACCACCGGGTTCAGGGGACGGCTGCGTCCCAGGGCCGCCCGCAGGGTGGCCAGGTCGGCCTTGAGGTCCCCCGCGGCGGTGGGACCCAGGTCCAAGTCCTGGGCGGCGATGCGCTCCAGAAGCGCCTCCATGTCCGGGGCCTTTTCAGCCCCGGCCGCGCCTTGCAACTCCTCGCCGCCCTGGGGGGTCAGGCGCACCGCGCCGCTGAGACTGGCCATCTCCAGGTATCCCCGGTCCATCAGCTCCAGGCTGATGGTTTCCGTGGCCCCCCGGTCCAAACCAACCGCCTGCCCGGCGGTCCACATGTTGGCTTTTTCCCCGGCGGCGGCGATGGCCCTGAGGAACTCCAAGCTTTTTGTCTCGTCCATGCCTTCTCCCGCTGATTGGGGCATCCCGCAAGGGGCCTCCGCCCCCGGCTGGCGGCCGGGTCAATGACGGGGCCCTGTGCTATATTTACACTACTTAGGCCGACTTACCAAAGCAAAGGATAATCCGCCCTTGCCCTCTTCCACCTGGCCTCTGGCCCAACATCACCGAGCCCTTTTGGCCGCCGAGACCGGCGCGGTGGTCAAGGACCCCGGCGGGCGGCTCAACGTGGCCCTGATCTTCCCCAATACCTACCAGGTGGGCATGGCCAACCTGGGCCTGCACGCCATCTACCGGATCATCAACCAGCGGGCCGACGCCCTGTGCGAGCGGGTCTTTTTGCCGGGCCGGGCCGAGGAGCCGCTGTACGCCAAGACCGGCGCTCCGCTTCTCACCCTGGAGTCTTCCCGGCCGGTGGCCTCGTTCGATCTGGTGCTGGCCAGCCTTTGCTTTGAAAACGACGCCCCCAACCTTCTGAAGATGCTCAGCCACGCCGGCCTGGGCACCCGCCGGGCGCACCGCCGTGGCCCCTGGGTGGTGGCCGGGGGGGTGTACCCCATGCTCAACCCCGAGCCCCTGGCCGAGGTCATGGACGCCTTTGTGCTGGGCGAGGCCGAGGTGGTGCTGGAGCCGTTTTTGGAGGCGTTCATGGCCCTGGGCGGCGAGAGCCAGGACCAGGCCTTGGCCCGGCTGGCCCGGCAGGTGCCCGGCTTCTACGCCCCCTCCCTGTACCAGGCGGCCTATGGCCCCGGCGGCGAGCTGACCTCCTTCACCCCGGAGCCGGGCCTGCCCCCCAAGGTGGCCGCGCCCAAGTACCGGGGACCGGCAAGCGGCCTGGCCCGTAGCGTGATCTGTGCGCCGGGGGTGGAGTTCGGGGAGATGACTCTCATCGAGGTGGGCCGGGGCTGCGGCCACGGCTGCCGATTCTGCGCCGCCGGGCACATCTACCGCCCGCCCCGCCTGGGCGAGGCGGGGGACTTCGCGCCCCTGGCCCTGGAAACGGCGGCAGGGGGCGGCAAGCTGGGCTTGGTCTCGGCGGCGGTGAGCGACATCGAGGGCGTGGCCGAGCTGGCCCAGGAGATCGTGGCCGCCGGGGGTTCGCTCTCGGTGTCCAGCCTCCGGGCCGACCGCCTCACTCCCGGCCTGGCCCAAGCCCTGGCCGCCAGCCGCCACCAGACCGTGGCCTTGGCCCCGGAGGCGGGCAGCCAGCGCCTGCGCCAAGTCATCAACAAGCACCTGGACGAGGACGACCTGGGCCGGGCGGTGGAGACGCTGATCAGCGCCGGGGTGCCCAATTTGCGCCTGTACTTCATGGTGGGCCTGCCCGGCGAACAAGAGGCGGACATCGACCAGATGATCGACCTGGTGCGCGCCCTGCGCCAGCAGGTGGTTAGCTTCTCCCGGGCCAAGGGCCATTTGGGCCGGGTCACGGTGAGCCTCAACGCCTTTGTGCCCAAGCCCTTCACCCCCTTCCAGTGGGAGCCCATGGCCCCCCTGAAGCTCATCAAGGCCAGGGTGAAGCGGGTGCAAAAGGCCCTGGCCGGGGCGGCCAACCTCAAGGTGATCAGCGACGTGCCCAAGTACGCCCGCCTGCAGGCGGTGCTGGCCCGGGGCGACCGCCGCCTCACCCCATTGCTGGAGCTCTTGGCCCAGGGCCAGGCCCCGGAGCGGGCCTACAACGAGGCCGGGATCGACCCGGAGTTCTACGCCCACCGCCGCCGGGAGCGCGAAGAGCTTTTGCCCTGGGACTTTATTGACCACGGCATCAGCCGGGACTATCTTTGGGGCGAGGCCCAACGGGCACAAGCCGAAAAACAAAGCCCGGCCTGCCAACCAGACACCTGCCGCCGCTGCGGCGCCTGTTCCTGAGGAATAATGGATAAGCACGATCCCCAAAGCCCCATCCAAGGGCCCGCCGATATTTTGAAGCTGGCCCAGGACGACCCCCGCCGGGCCGAGTCCCTTTGGCACGGTCTGAGCCGCCCCGAGCGCCTGCGCACCGTGTTGGCCGCCAGGGGCATAGAGCGCGAGCGCCTCATCGTCCTGGCCGCCGACAGCCGGGAGCTTACCCAGGCCATGGCCCCGGACGAATTCGCCTCCACGGCATTGGAGGTGGGCCCCGAGGACGCCGGGGCGCTCATCGAGCTTTGCAGCGACGAACAGCTCACCTATCTGTTGGACCTCACCGGCTGGCAGCGGGAGAGCTTTGCCCCAGAGCGCTACCAGATCTGGCTGCCCATGGTCCTGGAGGCCGGGGCCAACCGCTTGCAGCGCTGGCTGGCCAACACCGACCTGGAGGTTCTGGCCCTGCTGCTGCGCCACTGGGTGCACATCGTAAAGTTCCTGCCCAGCCAGGAACAGCAGGAGCCGCCCGACGATCTGCCGGAATTCACCATCGACGGAGTCTACTTCCTTGAGTTCCTGGACCCCAATACCCATGGTTTCGTGGCCCAGGTTTTGGTGCTGTTAAAGAGCGAGCTACCCGATCTGTACTACAAGACTCTGGAGACCTCCCTCTGGGAGCAGACCGCCGAGTTGGAGGAGTACGCCTCCCGCTGGCGCGCGGGACGCCTGGCCGACCACGGGTTCCCCACCCGCCTGGAGGCCCTGGAGCTGTGGGGCTCCCCGGCCCCGGGCGAATCCGACTGGCAGGGACTGCCGCCCAAGGTTGCATCCTCGCGGACCACCACCGCCCGCTCGGACCGCGTGGCCTCCCTGCTGCCGGAGCGGGAGTTTTTGCCCGCCTTGGCCGGGGAGCTGGACGGCGAGGCGGGGGACATCCTGCGGGCGGAGATGGCCTATATCGCCAGTTGCGGGGTGGCCGCCCTGGAGGCCGACCCTGCCCACCCCGAAGAGGTGGAGCGGGCGGCCCGGGAGAGCCTGGGCATGGTCAATCTGGGCCTGGGGGTGCTCTCCTCGGGGGACGTGGGCAAGGCGCGGGACATCGTGACCCGCCTGAGCCTAGCCGCCCTGGCCCGCCACGGGGCCGCGGCCATCCGTGGCCTCAACCGCCGGGCCTGGGTCTTGGCCAAGGAAGGCTGGCTCAGCAAGATGCCCACCGGCCTGCACATCCTGGAGCCGCCCCTGGACCGCTGGCTGGCCGGGATGCTCTACGCCCGCCCCCGCTGCTACGACCCCAGCCTGGGCAAGGACCGCGAGTACCGCGCCTTCATCAACCAGTCCGATCTGGAGGCCGCCGACAACGCCCTGATCCAGGCCGGGTTCTGGGGCACCCTGCTCCTGGAGCTTTTGGCCCTGGACCCCCAGGAGATACGCGGGCTTTATGAGGCCAACGTGCTCCCGGCGGACGTCACCGAGATCAAGCTGAGCCACATCCTGGGCACCTGGCTGGCCCGGCGGGAAATGGGCCTGGAGGGCCTGGCCCCCATCCCGGCCGAGAGCCTGCCCCAGGCGGTGGCGGCCCTGCAAAAGGCCTTAAAGGGCGGCCTGGAGGAGGAGTTGGCCGAATCGCTTCGCGCCCTGCCCGATCCGGCCCAGGCATCCCTGGCCGGGCGCTCTTTGCGCGGCGTGCTGCACCGGCTCAGCCAGGAGCTGGCGGGCCTCAACCCCCAGGGCGAGTTGGATTCGCGCTTCATCGCTGGACTGGTGATCGAGGCATGAGGGACGAGGCCACCCAGATCAGTCAGGTGCGGCGCATCTTCAACCAGGTGGTGCCGGTCTACGACCTGCTGAACCACGTCCTTAGCGCGGGCCAGGACCTGCACTGGCGCTACTTCACCGCCAAAGCCATGCGCCTGGGGCCCCAGGCCAAGGTGTTGGACGTGGCCACCGGCACCGGCGATTTGGCCCTGGCCGTGGCCGCCCTGCCCCAAAAGCCTCTGGTGGTGGGTCTGGATTTGGTGCCCGCCATGCTGGGCCCGGCGGTGCGCAAGGTGGCCCGCCGGGGGGCCAGGGTGCGGCTCATGGCCGGGGACGGCACGGCCCTGCCCTTTGCGGGCGCCACCTTCGACGCGGTGAGCATCGCCTTCGGCATCCGCAACATCCCCCGCCGCTTGGCGGCCCTGGCCGAGATGCGCCGGGTGCTGCGGCCGGGGGGGCGGGTCTACGTGTTGGAGTTCACCACCCCCCAGCGGCCCCTGGTGCGCCGCCTTTATCGGCGCTATCTCATGCACCTGCTGCCCAAGATCGGCGGCCTGATCTCCGGCGACGAGTTCGGCTACCGCTACCTGGCCGAGACCATCATGGAGTTCCCCACGCCCCAGGCCTTCCGGGAGGAAATGGCCCAGGCCGGTCTGGTTCGCCCGCGCAGCCACGCCCTGACCAAGGGAGTGGCCTGGCTGCACGTGGCCGAGCGGCCTCTAAAATAAGTTCTTCTTGAATCAGGCTAGATGGGTCGAGGGACCACGCTGACTTTCTTGTCCAGCACCTTGCCGTAAAGGCGCACCGCCTCTTCCAGATACTCAGCAAAGGGCACCCGGTGCTTGGCGGCCTTGTTCCGCGCTCGCTCCAGGGCAGCGGCGTCGATGACCAGGGAAGCCGCCACCCGCAAAGGCTCCTGAGATTTGGCCGCTTGGTTTCTGGCCATGGCTTTTTCCTGCTCCCCAACAATGCTACATTGATCGCACAGGGCCACGGACGGCCCCATTTGTGGAGTATAGCATGGAGTTGATTTTCCTGGGCACCGGCGGGGCCTGGGGCCTGCCCGAGCACCGCTGCCCCTGCGCCACCTGCCGCCACCTGCGCGAGATCGGCGAAAGCCGCACCCGCACCAGCCTGTGGCTGGAGGGGCCCGCGCGCCTGCTTATCGACCCCGGCCCGGACCTGAGGGCCCAGCTCATGCGCGAGGACCTGCCCCGGCCCGACGCGGTGCTCATCTCCCACGAGCACGGCGACCACTATTTGGGCTTGGACGAGCTGCTCTGCTTTAGGCGCAACGTGCCGCCCTCTGATTGGCAACCCATCCCGGTGTACGCCACCGCCCCGGCCTGGGAGCAGATCGAGCCCCGCTTCGGCTACCTCTTGGGCAGCCTGCTGGACAAGCGCCTGGCCGTGCCGGGGCAAGAACTCGAGGGCGCGCCCTTCGGCCCCGAGTTGGCCGCCCGGCCGGTCAAGACTTTTCACGGCGCCATGGCCAAGGGCTCGGTGGGCTACGTGCTCACCCTGGCCACGCCGCAAGGGCCGTTTCGCCTGGGCTACACCAGCGACCTGGTGCGCGCGGAGGAGCCGGAGGGCTTCGCGGGCCTGGACCTGTTGGTGTGCCAGAGCCACTTCGTGCACGAACCCAAGGTGAACCGGGCCAACCACCTCAGCCTGCAAAACGCCCTGCCGCTCATCGCCGCCTGGCAACCGGGGCGGGTGTATCTGGCCCACCTCTCCTGCCAGGACTACCTCCCCGGCGACGAGGCGGCCAACGCCATGCTCAAGAAGTACGCCCCCGGCGACCCCCTCAAGGGCCCGGACGGCGCGCCCTACCCCGTGCCCCAGGATCAGGCCTCGTGGCAGTCCCTGGCCGAGCGGGTGTTCGCGGACCACAGCCTGGCCGTGCCGGTGCGGGTGGCCTTTGACGGCCTCAGGGTGCCCCTGCCGTGAGGCGCGTTGGGAAAAGAATGGCCTTTGGCGCGGCCCTTGCGGTCCTGCTGCTCCTGGCCAGCCTGGCCTGGGCGAGTGCCGCCACGGTGGAGGTGGCGCGGGTCAATGACGGCGACACCATCACCGTGCATCTGAGCGGCAGGCCCGAGCTGGTGCGCCTTATCGGGGTGGACGCGCCGGAGACGGTGCACAGCAAGTCCCTGGCCCGCAAGGCCAAGAGCTCCGGGCGCAGCGCCAGCGAGGAGGCCCAGGCGGGGGCGGCCAGCCGGGATGCCATGCTCAGACTGGTCGCGGTGGGGGACAAGGTGCGCCTGGTGGATGGGCGGCCCCAGACCCACAAGCGCGACCGCTACGGGCGGCTGCTGGCCTTCGTGTACCTGGCCGACGGGAAGCTGCTGAACCAGGAGATGGTCGCCCAGGGATGGGCCAGGGCCTATCGCAGTTTCGACTACCGCCACAAGAGCGATTTTTTGCGGGCGGAAAGCGAGGCCCGCCTGGCGCGGCGCGGCCTGTGGGCCAAGGGCGAGGCCTACGACTTGGAGCGCAGGACCAGGGTCTCCCCCTCCAAGGTCAATTCCAGACCGTAATTGCCCGCCACCTCGCGGGCCGGGCGGCCCAGCACCAGATATAAGGCATCAGTGCTGTAGCCGTAGCGCTGGCCGATGGCCGTGCGCAAAACGTGGTCCAACTCCAGCATGGCCAGGGCCGGGGCTTGGTCCTGGCCTTGGGCAGCCTCGGCCAAGGCTTGGTGGAGTTCCGCGGCGGTCAGCTTCACCTCGTACTCTCGAGCAAGGGCCAGGGCGGTCTGGTCCTCGGCCAGCAGCTCTTCCCGGCTCAGGCGGGGGCGCTCGGCCAGTTGCCCGGCGTGGCGGCCGGACCAGCACTCCAACCAGCGGCACTGCAAGGGGCGGTGCTCGTAGATGCCGCAGCCGCCCTCCCCCAGCCAGGCGCAGGCCCCGTCCCGCTCCCGCAGCTTTATCAGCTCATGCTCCAGGGTTTGCAGGCCGCCCAGACGGGCGGAGTGCGCCTTTTCCCCGGCCCGCAAAGTAACCATGCCTTCCCAGCCCAGGCCGGCGGCCTTCAGGCGGGGCAGGTCTTCGGCGTAGAGGGTGGGACTGGAGGTGCGGCAGCAGGTGGCGCAGCCGATGCAGCGGGCCGTCTGGGCCAGGTCCTGCAAGCAGGCGGCCAGGCGTTCGGCGGAAGCCGTCTCGGCGATGAGCCCGCTTAGTTCGCGGTCCCGGCTCACGGCCCGGGTGGCGGCTGAATGATCCACACCGCGCGCTTCGGCCAAGAGCGCGGCGCAGGCCCGGGCCAGGGCGCCGGGGCCGTGGTTCCGGGCCTCATCCAGGCGCTGGATCAGGGAATCAGACATTGACCCCCAGGGCCCGGTCCACCAGCACCCGCGAGTTGGCGAAGCACCGCTCCACCTCACCCTCGCTGAGCCCGGCGAACAGGCCCACCCGGCGGGCGAAAACATGGTCGATGAGGTCGCGGGGGGCGTGGGCATCGGTGTTGATCACCAGGCCCGCCCCGGCGGCCCGCGCCAGGGAGGCCACCCGGCCGTTGCCCAGGCTGTGCCCGCCCCGGGCGCTGATCTCCAGGAGCACCCCCTTCTCGGCGGCCAGGGCGCACTCGTCGGGGCTGATCATGCCCGGATGGGCCAGGATGTCCACCCCGGCCTCGATGGCCGCCAGGTTGGTGCCCGCGGCCACCGGCTCCACCGGGCTCTCGCCGTGCACCACCACGATCTGGGCCCCCATGGCCCGGGCCTTTTCGGCGTAGGGGCCGATCAGCTCGGGCGGCAGGTGGGTAAGCTCCACCCCGGCCAGCAGGCGCATGGAGTGGTGACGGTCCAACTCGGCGGCGGCGGCCAACAGGCGGGGGAGGATGATCTCCAGGTTGCTCATGTCCGCGTGGTCGGTGAAGGCCAGGGCCTCCAGGCCTTTTACCTGGGCCCGTTGGGCCAACTCGGCGGGCAAAAGCTCACCGTCGCTGAACAGGGTGTGGGTGTGCAGATCGATCATATGAGGCCTCTCCCCTTGGCCGAAATCACATTTTGTATTTGCCGAAATCATCGGGGTCCATGGACTCCAGGAGGTCTTTCCATTCCTTGTCGCCCTTGGCCTGGCCCGTGGCCGGGGAAGCGGCGGCGGTGGCCAGCACCTCCTCGGCCACCAGGATGGGCGCGTCGGCCCTGAGCGCCAGGGCGATGGCGTCCGAGGGGCGCGAATCCACGGTGCTCATCCCCTGGTCATCCTGCAGGTGCAGCAGGGCGTAGAAGGTGTTGTCCTTGAGGGCGGTGATCTCCACCTTGAGGATATTGCGGCCCATGTGGGTGATCAGGTTCAAGGCCAGGTCGTGGGTCATGGGCCGGGAAAAGGACACCTTCTCCAACTCGCTGGCGATGGCCGTGGCCTCCAGAAGCCCTATCCAGATGGGTAGGGTCCGCTCGCCGGTCAGCTCCTGCAAGATAATGATGGGGCTGTTGGTGGCCGGGTCGATGGTGAGTCCCTGCACCTTCATATGGATCATGCCTTATATTCTCCAGTGGCCGGAAGCAGCTCGCCGGCCAGCGAATTTTCCCTTCCCAGGGTGATGCGCACCATAACCAGGCTTCCGGCCAACTCCGGCCCACCGGAGAAGTTCACCACCCGCCCGGCGCGGCTGCGCCCGCTCATGAGTCCCCGGCCGTGCTTGGCCGGGCCTTCCACCAGCAGCTCCTCCACCCGCCCCGCCTGGGCTTGGTGCTCCTGAAGGCCGATCTCCCTTTGCAGGGCCTGCAGCTCCACCAGGCGGCTGCTCTTGGTCTCTTCTTCCAGTTTACCCTCGATGCGGCTCGCCTTGGTGAAGGGGCGGTCGGAATACTTGAAGCTGTAGAGGAAATCGTAACGGACTTCCCGTAGCAGACTCAAGGACTGATCGAAATCTTCCGCTGTCTCGCCGGGGAAGCCCACGATGATGTCGCTGCCCAAGGCCACCTGGGGCACCTTTTCCCTTAGGCGGCGCACCTGCTCCAGATAGCGCTCCCTGGTGTAGCCCCGGTTCATGGCCTTCAGCATGCGGTTGCTGCCCGACTGGGCGGGCAGGTGCATCTGCTCCATCACCTTATTTAGACCGGCCATGGCCTCGATGAGCCCCTGGCCCAGGTCCTTGGGGTGGCTGGTGGTGAAACGGATGCGCCACAAGCCTTCCACATCGTTGACCCGGCCCAGGAGCCCGGCGAAGTCCAGGCCGGAGTCCGGGTCGTGGTAGGAGTTCACGTTCTGGCCCAGCAGGGTGACCTCGCGCACCCCTGCGGCCACCAGGGCGGCCACTTCGTCCAAAATCTCCCCGGCCGGGCGGGAGCGCTCCCGGCCGCGCACATAGGGCACCACGCAGTAGGAGCAGAAGTTGTCGCACCCGGTCATCACCGTGACCATGGCTCGGAGTCCCGGCTCGGCGGGCACGATGATCCGGCCGGGCCCGGCGGGCGGCCCCAGCTTGGTCAGGGCCTGGCGCTTGCCCTGGATGGCCTCGGTCACCAGTTCGGGCAGGCTCGTCACCGCGTCGGGGCCGAAGACGAAGTCCAGGTGGGGCAGGCGCTTCAGGAGCTTGTCGCCCTCCTGCTGGGCCACGCAGCCGCCCACCCCGATGATAAGCCAGGGCTTTTCGCGCTTGAGCCGCTTAAGCTCGCCCACGTAGGAGTAGACCTTTTCCTCGGCCAAGCGGCGCACCGAGCAGGTGTTCAAGACGATCAGATCGGCCGCATCCGGCCTCTGAACCTGGGCGTAGCCCATTTCGGCCAGCATGCCCGCCATGCGCTTGGAGTCATAGGCGTTCATCTGGCAGCCAAAGGTGGCTATGTGTACTCTTTTATGGTTGTGCGAGGCCACGTTCCAACCTTGGTAATCGGGAAATATGCTAAAAACTATACCCAGGGCCGGGCAGGGCGCAAGCGCGGGCTTGAAACCGGGCAAGAGGAGCCGTTTTGATACCCATCCGTGATGAAAACCCGATCCAGGGAATTCCCTACGTAACCATGGGGATCATCGCCATCAACGTGCTGGTCTACCTCTACCAACTGGTGCTGCCCGCCCAGCAGGAGTTGGTCTTCGTATACCAGTACGGCGTGGTGCCCGCTCTCCTCACCGGCTCGGTGGCGGTGCCCGAACCCCTGGCCTGGCTACCCCAGCCGCTGACCCTGGTCACCTCGGTGTTTCTGCACGGCGGCTTCTTCCACCTGGCGGGCAACATGCTCTACTTGTGGATCTTCGGCAACAACATCGAGGACCGCCTGGGGCCGGCGCGCTTCGTGGTCTTCTACCTGCTGGGCGGGGTGCTGGCCTCCCTGGCCCACGTGCTGGCCGGTCCAGACTCCCAGCTGCCCATGATCGGGGCTTCGGGGGCCATCGCCGCCGTGCTGGGGGCCTATTTCCTGCTCTACCCCCGGGCCAACGTGGTGGTGCTGATCTGGTTCTTTTTCTTCGTGCAGCTTATCCGAGTGCCGGCGGTGATCGTGCTGGGGGTCTGGTTCCTGTTCCAGGTGCTGGGCAGCGGCGGGCCGGGGGTGGCCTGGATGGCCCATATCGGCGGGTTCGTGGTGGGTCTGGTGCTTATCCGTTTCTTCCTGCCGCCTCCGGGCAGGCCCCGGAGGCGCGGTCCGCGCATCGTCTCCTAGTTGTGCTTCACGCCCCTAAGCTGGATGCGGCTCACCTCGTCCAGGGGGATGCGGTAGTTGCCGTAGGAGGTCTTGCCGGTGGCCTTTAGGCTGCCTTTGACGGTGATGGTCACGTTGCCGCCGTCGGCCAGGGCCACCTCGGCCTTGAACTCGCCGCCCTGGTGCCGGATGACCACGTCCTTGACCTTTTCCAAGGGCACGGCCAACTCGCCCCGGCCCATCTCCCCGGCCAGGAACACCACCCCCTCGATGGAGAAATGGCTGAGGTCAACGGTGGTGCCACCCATGTCGGTCAGGGTCACCAGATAGTTGACCTTGGGCTCGGGTATGCGGGTGGGCACCTCGCTGCCCCCCATGCCCATGGCCATAATCAGCGGCAAACTAAGCAGCAAGGCGCAAAGGACCAATATTCTGACGCTACGGGCCATGGGGAATCTCCTTATGCTTTCACGGGCAAACGGCGGGCCCCGGAAAAGGGTCGCCCTTGACCTGTCATCTTAAAAGATTTGGTAGCACGCCGCCACCCCCAGAGCCAAGTAAAAACACCCAGCTCCAGCTTGGCCCCGCCCCTGGGGGGTGCTATGCTGAAGCAGTTCTCAATTTTTGGCAGCCCCCATGGGAGCGGTAACACCGGCATGCTCGAAGAATTGCGCCGCCGCTGGAGCATCGTCCCCACCTGGATCAAGGTGGTGCCGGTGGCCATGCTCTTGGCCGGGCTCAGCCTGGCCCACTTCCTGTTGCTGCCCGTGCGCCCCGATCTCGCGGCCCTGGTGCAGCGCTTTTTCTTTCTGCCCCTGTTCATGGCCAGCCTGCTCTTCGGCCTCAGGGGCGGCCTTATCTGCGCAGCCCTGATCTGCCTTAATTACCTTGATTTTTTCTCCGCCCCCACCGCCGGGCGGGCCGCCGCCTTTTTGGTGGTGCTGGAGATGCTGCTCTATTTCCTAACCGGGGCCCTCACCGGCTTTCTGGTGGACCGGGAGCGCCGCGAGGCCCGGCGAGTGAAGGAGGCCGAGAACCTGGCCCTTTTGGGCCAGGCCGCCGCGGCGGTGGCCCACGAGCTAAAGACCCCGCTCATCGCCATCGGCGGCTTCGCCCAGCGCATCCAGCGGGATCTGGAGCCGGACCACCCCTACCGCCACCAGCTCAAGATCATCGTGGACCAGGTGAGCCACATGGAGGCCCTGCTGCGCCAGATGCTGGACTACACCCGGCCCCTGGAGCTGCGCCTGGTGCCGGTGGAGCTTGCCGGCCTGGTCAAGGAGGTCTTCACCCTCACCGAGGCCATGGCCAAGGAGCACGCGGTGCGCCTGGCCGACGAGCTGGACGGCCGGGGCCTCAAGGTGCCCGCCGACGCGGGACGCCTCAGGCAGGTGCTGATCAACCTGGTGCAAAACGCGGTGCAGGCCTCGCCCCGGGGCGGGGTGGTGGTGGTCAGGGCCCAGGTGGATAAGGAGCGCATCGCCCTGGAGGTCATGGACCAGGGGCCGGGCATCGCCCCCGAGGATCAGGAAAAGATTTTCTTTCCCTTTTTCACCACCAAGCGGGGGGGCACCGGCCTGGGCCTGGCCATCACCCGCAAGAACGTGCTGGCCCACCACGGCCTATTGGAGCTGCAAAGCACTCCGGGCAAGGGCAGCGTCTTTCGGGTGATATTGCCCCGGGTGGACGGGGCTCCGCTCCAAGAGGCGGGCTAGCCCCAGCGCAGCTTGGTCTTGAGAATCTCGAAGTAGTCCCGGAAGGGTGACTGGATCAGATGCACTACATGCTCCGAGCGCTGGAAGCGGATCTCGTCGCCGGGCTCCAGCTCCAGGCCCACCTGGCCGTCGCAGGTCAGGGTGGTTTCCTGGGCGCGGTGGCCCAGGGTGACCGAAAGGGTCATGTCCGGGGCCAGCAGCAGGGGCCGGTTGGTCAGGGTGAAGGAACAGATGGGGGCCACCACGATGCAGTTGAGGGCCGGGTGGCAGATGGGCCCGCCCGCCGAGAGGTTGTAGGCGGTGGAGCCGGTGGGGGTGGAGATTATCAGGCCGTCGGCCTGGAAAGTGGTGAGCGGGCGTCCGTCCACCACCGCCTCCAGTTCCACGATGCGCGCCAAGGCGGCCTTGTTGATCACCAGGTCGTTGAGGGCGGTGAAGCGGGCCAGCTCGACGCCCTGGCGGCGCACCACCCCGTCCAGCATGAGCCGGGGCGAGGCCTGAAAATGCCCGTCCATCACCTTTTCCATGGCCGGCAAAAGCTCGCCCGGGGCCAAGGCGGTGAGGAATCCCAAGCCGCCCAGGTTCACCCCCAGGATGGGCACCGCCTCCAGGCCATTTGCCACCACCTGGCGCACCGCGCCCAGCATGGTGCCGTCGCCGCCCAGGACCACCACCAGCCCGGTGTCCGCGGGCAGGGGCTTTTCCACACCGTTGCCCGCCATGGGCTCGCCGCCCTTGGCTTCCAGCAGATGAACTCCGGCCCCGCGCCGGGTGAGCCACTGTTCCAAGCTCCGGGCCTGCTCCTGGGCCGCCGTGGTCTTGGCCTTGTAAATAATAGTAACCTTGGGCATGTTGGAGGCTCCTTGGGGGCAAAGCTAACAAAAAGCGCCCGCTATAACAACCAGTATGCCATCACGGGGAGTTAGATGGGGGACGATGCATATATCCAGGCGCTGAACCAAGCGGTCAAGCAGGAGATAGTACAGAATTATTTCCGGGAGCGCCGCATCATAGAGGAAGAAATCCTCCTGGTGACCGAGGCGGTCAGCGGCCTGTTGGGGGGCTTGTACGCCTGGGAAAAGCACCGGGCCCGCCTGGGCCGAGCCCTGGGCGACGCGGACATCCGCGAAAAGTTTTTCGACGCCGCCGGGATAATCCCTCCCCGGCCCGAGTCGGTGGCCTCGGCCGCCCCGGCGGTGGGGCTCACCCCCATCCGGGGGCTGACCAGGGCGGCCCGCTACGCCAGCCTGATCCAGGGGCTTTACAAGGTGCTGGTGGACGAGGCGGCGGGCCTGGAAGACGAGCGCCAACGGGCCATCAAGCTCATGAAGGAGGTCAACCAGGACATCCTGGCCTTCGAGGCCAACCACGACCTGATGATGCTGGAGTCCTACCTGCGCTCCATGAACCCGGACGCCTTGCAAAAACGCAAGATCCTGGGGGTCAACTTCACGGCCAAGGAAAAGGCCGTCTCCGCCGAGGCCCTTTCCTTCAAGCCGCTCAAGGCCAAGGATATGATCCTGGAGGACCCCCTGCCCAAGCCCAAGCAGGTGTCCCAGGTCATGGAGCAGGTGGGCGGTCTGCTCAAGCAGGCCCTGAAACGCAACCCCCAGGCGGGCGCGGAGTTCTTCTAGCGCCTTGTGCATCAATGGGCCGATCTGCTATGCCTGAATAGCTTGATTCCAGACCGAGGAGTTTCATGGGCAAGGCGCGCGACAAGGTGAAAAGCCTGTCCCAGGCGGTGGGGGAGTTGGTTCGCCCCGGCGACAGCGTGGCTCTTTCCGCCGCCCTGGAGGGCTTCATCCCCTACGCCTCGGCCCATGAGATCATCCGCCAGGGTATCGGCCCGCTGACCCTGGTGGCCCCCATCTCCAACATCAGCATAGACCAGATGATCGGCGCGGGGCTGGTGGAGCGGGTGATCGCCGCCTGGGTGGGCAACGTGAGCACCGGCATCGGCTACAACTTCCGCCGGGCGGTGGAAGACGGCCTGCCCCGGCCCCTGGAGGTGCTGGACCACAGCAACTTCTCCATCACCCTGGCCTTGGAGGCCGGGGCCCGGGGCCTGCCCATGGCCGTGGGCCGCTCGCCCCTGGGCAGCGGCATGGCCCTGGAGAATCCCCAGTTCAAGAGCTTCACCTGCCCCCACTCCGGCCAAAAGCTCCTGGCCATCCAGGCGGTGAACCCGGACGTGGCCCTGATCCACGTGCAGCGGGCCGACAAGGAAGGCAACTGTCAGGTGTGGGGGGCGGCGGGCTTCACCAAGCAGGCGGCCATGGCCAGCCGCCGGGTGCTGGTCACCTGCGAGGAGCTCGTGGACAGCGAGGTGATCCGCCGCGACCCGGACCGCACCCTGGTGACGGGCCTGTTGGTGGACGCGGTGTGCGAGGTGCCCTGGGGGGCCCACCCCGCCCCGGTGCAGGGCTATTACGATTTGGACAACCAGTATTACCTGGACTACGCGGCCGCCACCCGGGACCCGGCCCAGGCCAAGGCTTGGCAGGCCGAGTGGGTGGACGGCCTGCGCGGGCGCGAGGATTACGTGGCCAAGCTGGGCGGCCCCCGTTTGCAGGGGCTCATGGTCAGCCACAGCCGCCCCAGCGCGCCCCTGGAGTACGGCTGGTGAGCGGCTACACCTCTGGCGAGATCATGGTCACCGCCGCCGCGCGCCAAATCAGCGACGGCGACGTGGTGTTCGTGGGCATGCGTTTGCCGCTGTTGGCCTTCATGCTGGCCAAACAGACTCATGCGCCCAACGCCCTGGGCCTGTTCGAAAACGGGGTGCTGCGCGACCGCCCCGCCGCCGCGCCGATCATCACCATGGGCGATGCGCCCAACCAGGCCGGGGCGCTGTGTCTGCGCGGCCTGGACGAGGTGATGAGCCTGCTCTCCGGGGGGCGGGTGGATTTGGGCTTCATCGGCGGGGCCCAGGTGGACCAGTGGGGCAACGTGAACACCCACCGGGCCATCAAGCCCGACGGCGGGGTGGTGCGCCTGCCCGGCTCGGGCGGCGGGGCGGACATCGCCTGCCTGGCCCATCGCCTGCTGATCATCATGAACCACGAGCGCCGCCGCCTGGTGCCCCAGGTGGACTACATCACTTCCCCCGGCTGGGGGCCCCACCCCGGCTGGCGCGGGGAGCAGGGCCTCACCCGGGGCGGCCCGGCGGCGCTGATCACCTCCCTGGGGGTGTTCACCTTCCCCCAGGGCCGGGCCGAGTTGGCCGCCTTGCATCCCGGGGTGAGCCTGGAGCAGGCGGCCCAGGCCACCGGCTGGGAGCTGACTTGCCTCCCCGATCTGGAAACCACCCCGGAGCCAACCGCCGAAGAACTGGAAATAATTAGGCGTTTCGACCCCAAGCGGTTCTGGACCGCCTGATTTTTTGGTTGACAATTTTCCCAGGCTGACCTATCGTCACAATGTAGCTATAAATTAGTTATTATGTAGCATAGATTCTTGGCCCCCCAATTAAGGTCGGCCAGGGCCCCAACCCAATAACCGCCGAGGGCCTCAGGAGCATGAGCGAAACTGACAATGCATCCCGCCGGGAGCGTTCCGGACCCGAGGAACGGACCTCCGATCCTCGTCACAAGGCCAAATTCGAGGTCTACGGTGAAGAGATGATCGAGAAAGAGGTCAAGCAGAGCGGCAACTCCGGCAGGGTATACCTGCCCCCGGAGTGGGTTGGCAAAAACGTTAAAATCATCCGCATTGACTAAAGGCGAGGCGACAAGTGCCCTTGAATCTACGCCCCATGACTCAAAACGACCTCGGTGATGTCCAACGCATTCAAGCGCGCATCACCCGTCAGCCGGTCCCCCAGCCCTGGATGGACATGCTGGCCGAGCACATAGACAAGATCTACCGCCTGGCCTTCGTGGCCGAAGAGGGCGGCGCGATTTTGGGCTTCATACTGGGCGAGATAAAGATCGGCGGCTTCGGCACCGAGCTCTCCGGCTGGCTGGAGTTGGTGGGGGTGGAACCGGACAACATGGGCTCCGGGGTGGGCGCTTCCCTGGTGGAGGCCCTGTTCGGCGCCCTGCGCGAGCGCGGCGTGCAGGAGATATACACCGCGGTGCGTTGGGACTCCGGCGACATGCTGGCCTTCTTCAAGAAGCTGGGCTTCGACCAGAGCGCCTTCATCAATCTGCGCCTCAAAACTTAGGCATCCTTGCGGGTTGCCCTGCCTCGCGGCCGGGCGCCCGCAATCCACCGCCTCACCAGCCTTTCATCGACCAAGGCACGCACCAAGCAAGCACTGAACGGACCGGCCGGCCAACCACGCTCCCTGGCCGCTACGGCCCGAGGATCCCCTCCCCGGCCTAGCCTGCACATTTCATGAGAGCCGTGCGTCCGGCTTTTCCAGCCGCCGGCGTACCGCGTTGCCGACTGCGCCATAAATACTGGTTTGTGATCCAATGCCACCCAACCCCCATGAAATATACGAGCTAGGGGGTGGCAATTTCCCGGCAAGTTTGGCTACAATGGAATCCATATAGAATTATAGGAATTTCATCCTGGCAACCACATCCGCCCAACAAGGAGGGAAGGTCCGCTAACCTCTCAACCGGAAAGGGGGGTTTCATGAAACAAATCCAACTGACCCATCCCCAGGACCAAGCGACCCTTTCTTCCAGCAATCGCCGCCTGCAGTGGGAGCCGGTCCGCGACCTCGCCTGGTCCGGTCAGCTACGCTACGTCTTGGTCGTATCGGCCACGCGCCCAGGCCCCCGGCCGGGACGCCGGACCAAGCCTTTGCCGCTTTTCACCAGCAAGGAACTCAGGCGCAGCTTCTTCGACCTCCCCATCCGCGAAAAGGGCCTAAAACCGGGCCGGACCTATTGGTGGCAGGTACGGGCCATGGACCGCGACGGCCAGGTCGCGGCCGCAAGTGAAAAGCGCCGCTTCAAGGTGGAAAAAACCGTCGAGGCGGTCACCGAGGTCAGGGGCGAAATTCACTTGCCTGAAGGCAGCCACTACCTGAACGCCGAGTTCGGCAACGTATTGGCGCCGCCTCTTTGGGCCGGCTTGCGCGAGAATATGATACCTCCCGCGCCGGTGGTCTGGGGCAAGCCGGTCAGGGTTCGCATGCGCGGGGACCTGGGCTCCGAGGACACCGGCGCCCCTCCAGAGGGCCCAGGCGCCACCGAGCCCCTGGCCATGGTGTGGGGCCACGAAGCCGCCGAGGTGTACCTCCCTTATTACCTGGCGCGCAACGCCTCCCTTTCCTGGGACTTTAGCTACATAGACGGCTGCCAATGGGTTCTTTTGCAGGTCAGCGGCCAGGACGGCTTTAGCGAACCCAACGACGGCAACGTCCTGGAAGACGCCGGCGTTACCAACTATTACTGGGGGCCGCCGCCCATGGGCTCGCTTATACCTGCCCAAGAAATAGATTTACTACGGGGCTTGGATGCCACCCTTTCCGTCTTGCCACCCAGCGAGTTGATTCCCGAAATAGTGCGCCGGATCAGGACCGTGCCCTGCAATGAAGACCGGCAGCCGGTGGACCTGGCCTCGGACCCGGTCACCATACGTTGCGTGCGCTACCCGGTGGTCGATATCGGCGCGCTGACCGTGGAGTGAACCTGGGGCGACCATCCCGGCCGGGTGATGGATTTCTCCCTTCTCTTTGAGGAGCCCTTTCCCAACGTCCTAGCCATGCGTCTGGACGAGGAAACCGGGACCATGGTGCCGGTCACCGCCCCATCAACTTTGTTGATCTACGCCCCACCCCTTCCTTCCCTGATGCATGAGAGCTCCTGCGTCAATCTGAGCCTGACCATGAACGGCGAGCCGGTGGAGCGGCAAAACCGCGTCTGCCTGGCTTCGGGCCATCCCGTCTGCGATTGTTATGTGATACCCCTTGACCCCTGGCCCAGGGTCGCGGGCTATGACTTTAGGCTGACCCAGGAATGGCACGGCGGTATGTCTTACAACGCCCTGTGGGATTTTCTGGACCCCGGCTTGGTCGCCGCGGTAATACCGGGGGTGCACCCATCCTGGCATTATTGCGGGGGGGTGTATCAGGATTACGACTCGCTTTACGGCAGGGAGGACCTGCCCGAAGAGTGCACCGACTCGCCGTTTTACTACTACCACGCGCTCACCGGCAACTGCCTCCCCCGCGGCATCGTGGGCAACTGGGGCTCGCCGGTCACCACGGGCATCGGCCGGTTCAACGACTTCCTGAGCCAAACCTTTAGGGGAACCCGCACCGTGGCCCACGATCTATCGGGAGGCACGGTAGAGGAATTTTACCTGGACGAGCCGCCGGGCGAGCAGGAGGTGGTGGTGCGTTTCGAAACCGACAACCCCAGTGAGCTTAGGTTCATCCTGGCCAACACCCACTATCCGGTCACCATGCGCGAGACCAGAGGCTCCCACGAGGTGCGCTGGCAGGTCAGGTACCTGGACGGCTTCGCCGCCGGTCTGTTTACCACCGGCCGCTCGGTGAATATCTTCTACGGTGGGCGCAGGGGCACCTCGGCGGGCCGGTCGCGCTTAAACCCGCCCCAGTTGGAGATATGGCTTTCGATCCTGGTAGGACGGACCACACGCAACGGGGAGGTCTGGGCCGATATTCATTACGACCTGCGGGCGGAGTGATCGCTTAACCAGGCCCGGGGCGGCCCATTCCAAAGGCTCCTCTGGTACCTTATTGGAAATACGTGCCGATACGGCCCAGGCCGCCGGCGACCTCTCCCGGCCCGTTCCCAAAACCGGCAAACCCTAGGCAGGAAATCAGCATAACCAATAGATAATTCACTAATTATTCAGCCATACCCATGGGGAGGCGTGAGTGAATTTGTTTGTTTTGTTATGTCATAAATGACATACTGTCTTCGCTATGTCAAAATTGACATATTTTTTCTAGGCCAACTTGGAAGGCAATTGTTTGTAATTATTGTTGATTAAAGTTCGCACCCGCCGAGCGCCCCTGCCGGGGAAAATTTCCGGTTGACATCTCTCCCGAGACCTATATAAAGTCACATTATAGCTATAATATAGTTATTTAGTAGCGCCTATATAGTTACTTTGTAGCTATTCATAAGAGCAATACCAAGGCCGGGCGGCCGGCGCGCCGCCAAGGCATCCAAGGGAAGAAAACCTAATGGACCCCAAGCGAACCCCAGCCAAGCGGCCCCGCCTCCAGGCCCCAACCGCCGCAAAAAAGCCCGGCGGCTTCGGCGGCAAGACCAAGTTCGAGGGTTACGGCGAAGAGATGATCGAAAAGACCGTAAGGCAAAGCGGCAACTCCGGCCGGGTGTACCTGCCCCCGGAGTGGGTCGGCAAAAACGTGAAGATCATTCGCATCAATTAAATACAAGGCGAGGAGTCCAGCCGTGAATCTGCGCCCCATGAAAAAAGAAGACCTGCCCGAGGTCCAGCGCATCCAAAGCCGCATCACCCGCCAGGAGGTGCCCCAATCCTGGGTGGACATGCTGGCCGAGCACGTCGGCAAAACCTACCGCCTGGGTTTCGTGGCCGAGGAAGACGGCGGTGTGCATGGCTTCATCCTGGGCGAGATCAAGATCGGCGGCTTCGGCACCGAACTCTCCGGTTGGCTGGAGCTTTTGGGCGTGGAGCCCAGGCTCATGGGCTCCGGGGTGGGCGCGGCCCTGGTGGAAGCCCTGTTCGCGGCCCTGCGGGGGCGCGAGGTGCGCGAAATCTACACCGCCGTGCGCTGGGACTCGGGCGACATGCTGGCCTTCTTCAAGAAGATCGGCTTTGACAAGAGCCCCTTTATCAACCTTAGGTTCGAGCAAACGCTTTAGGCTTTAACCGGCCCGGCCATCCGTCAGACAACGGACGGCAGACCCAAAACCACCGCGCCAGCTCCCCTGACCTGCGGTTCAAGCAAATAGTGCAACCCACGGGTTGCCCAAGCGCCCGGCTCAGGCCGGGCCCAGGATGAACCGCCGCGCCCGCCCCCCCTACGTTCTGCGGCCCAACCGAACCAGCGACCAAGGACCAGGCCCTCCGGCGGGTGCCGGACGCCTGAGCAACAATCGGCCTCGCGTTAAGCGCCGCGCTCCGGGCCAAGGGGACGCGCCGGGGCGGGGCTTCAGAGACCACCTAGGAGGTTTGGCCATGATCGAAATGTTCGAGGAGTGGTACAAGTCCCGCCACGATTACGCCAATCAGTGGAAGGACAAAACCGGCGGAAAAGTGATGGGCTTCTTCTGCACCTATGTGCCCGAGGAAATCCTCTTGGCCGCCAACGTTTTGCCGGTGCGCATCCTGGGCTCTCACGAGCCCCAGAACGTCACCGAGCCCCACATTTTCGGCATGTACTGCCCCTTCTGCCGCGACTGTCTGGCCCAGGGGCTGCTGGGGCGCTACGACTATCTGGACGGCATGATGATCGCCCAGAGCTGCCTGCACATCCGCCAGGCCTTCACGTCCTGGAAAAAGCACATGCCCCCGGAGTTCACTTATTACCTGCCCATGCCCCATCAGGTGCAGAGCCCCCGCTCCATCCCCTTCCTGCGCTCGGAGCTGGAGACCTTCAAGAGCGCCGTGGAGCAGCGGGTGGGCAAACAAATCACCGACGCGGACCTGGACCGGGGCATCGAGCTGATGAACGCCTCCCGCCAGGCCATGCGCGATCTCTACGACACCCGCAAGGCCTCCAATCCGCCCATGACCGGCCTGGAAGCCATGTACGCGGCGGTGAGCAATCAGTGGATCGACAAGGCCGAACACACCGCGGTGGTGCGCGACGTAATCCAAAAGGAATTGCCGGGCCGCGACCTGGGCCTGGAGGGCAAGACCCGCCTGATGATCCTGGGCTCCGAGGACGACGACACCGCTTTCGTGAACATGGTGGAGGGCTGCGGCTCGGTCATCGTCACCGACGACCACTGCACCGGCAGCCGCTATTTCTGGAACCAGGTGGAGCCCGAGGAAGACCGCCTGCTGGCCATCGCCAAGCGCTACATCAACCGTCCCGCCTGCCCCACCAAGGACTGGCCCCAGCGCACCCGCCTGGACCACGTGCGCATGCTGGCCAAGCAGTGGGACGTGGCCGGGGCCATCATCATCCAGCAGAAGTTCTGCGACCCCCACGAGCTGGACATCCCCGAGCAGCGCAAAAGCCTGGACGGCATCGGCGTGCCCACCCTGTTTTTGGAGCTGGACGTCACCGTGCCGGTGGGCCAGTTCAAGATCCGCGTCGAGGCCTTCCTGGAAATGCTGGCCGAAGACGATCTGTTCTAGGGACCACACATCGCTCCGTATCGGGAGGTTTTTAAAATGGCCAAGTACCCCACGGAAATCCTGCTCTCTTGGAGCAAGGCCAAGGAGATCAGGGAGACCTATTACAAGAACTACGCCGCCGCCCACGACAAGGGCGGCATCCGCTGGGTGGGCGGCGCCTGGACCTTCGACGCGGTCCCCGCCGGGTTGGGGGCCGACGTCTACTCCCTGACCAGCGAGCCCTACGGCGCTTCCTGCGCCTTTAACAAGGACTTCTCCACCCGGGCCATGGAGGCGGCCGAGACCGCCGGCTACGCCCGGGACCTTTGCGCCTACATGCGCAACTACTGGGGCTCCATCCTCATGGACGAGTACGCTTTTGGCGGCCCCTTTCCCAAGCCGGACTTCATCTGGCAGGACCACATCTGCTGCTCCCACGCCAAGTGGTACCAGGTGGTCAGCGAGTTGGAGGGCGGCATCCCCATGTTCTGCGTGGACGTGGCGGTGGGCCCGGCGGAGCCCTTCGGGACGCTCACCGAGGCCAAGATCGACTACGTGGCCGGGCAGATCCTGGACGGCATCCAGTGGCTGGAAAAAACCACGGGCCGCACCTACGACGACGAGCTGTTCATCGAGGCCTGCTGGAACGACTTCCGCAGCACCTCCAAGTGGGCCCAGGTCTGCGAGCTGAACAAGGCGGTGCCCGCGCCCCTGGACGAGAAGACCATGTACTCCCTGTACGTGCTGGCCACCCTGCAAAAGTCCTGGGGCGTGGTAGCCGACTACTACGACGAGCTCTACGACGAGGTCAAGGACCGGGTGGAGCGGGGCATCGCCGCGGTGCCCAACGAGCAGGCCCGGGTGATGAGCGACACCCAGCCGCCCTGGAGCGCCCTGAAGCTGTTCCGCTACCTGGAGCAGTACGGGGTGGTCTCGGTGGGTAGCCTCTACACCTTCGGGCTGGAGGGCATGTGGGACTTCGACCCCGCCAGCGGCGACCTGGTGCCCCGGCCCATGCCCTCCAAAAAACCCACCACCCGCGAGGAAGCCGCCCGGGAGCTGGTGCGCTGGCACCTGCACAAGCCCGAATACCAGCATTTCTACGACTGCGACTACAAGAGCCAGATGATGATCGCCATGTGCAAAAACTATGGCCTCAGCGGGGTGATGCTGCACTACAACCGAGGCTGCGAGGGCCTGAGCCTGGGCATCGCCGAAAACCGCCTGGCCATCCAGGAAGCCGGTTATCCGGTGATGACCTTCGAGGGCAACATGGGCGACGAGCGCGAGTTCGACCTGGGCCGCACCATGCAGCGGGTGGACGCCTTCATGGAAACCCTGGGAGTCAAGAAGGTGGCGGCCTAGGGCCGGGCCTTCGGGAGGACAAACCAATGTATACCGCTGGAATCGACGTCGGAGCCAAAACGGTCAAGATCGTGGTGACCCAAGACGGCAAGATCGTGGACCGCCAGATAGTGTCCGCCGGGCAGGACGCCCAGGCGGCCATCGAAGAGGCCTGGCAGAGCCTGGACACCCCCATCGCCGACATCGGCCTGATCGTGGCCACCGGCTCGGGCCGCAAGAGCACCAAACGGGCCAAGGGTTACGTAACCGAGGTGGCCGCCGCGGCCAAGGGGGCCCAAAAGACCCAGCCCGAGGTGCGCACGGTGGTCGACGTGGGCGCCGAGGAGGGCCGGGCCATACGCATAGATGAAAACGGCAAGGTGGTGGATTTTGCCATCAACGAGAAATGCGCCGCCGGAGCCGGGGCCTTCACCGAGGCCATGGCCCGTGCCCTGGAGGTGGATCTGCCCACCCTGGCCGCCATGAGCCTCAAATCCACGGGCAACGTGGCCATGAACGCACAGTGCGCCGTGTTCGCCGAGAGCGAACTGGTCACCCTGGTGCATTCCAACACCCCCAAACAGGACATGGCCAAGGCCATCCACGACGCCATCAGCGACCGCATCGTGTCCATGGTGCGCCGGGTGGGCATGGCCGAGAAGGTGATGCTCATCGGCGGGGTGGCCCTGAACGACGGCTTCGTGGCCTCCTTGGCCAACGACCTGGAAACCTCGGTGATCGTGCCCCAAGACCCCCAGCTGGTGTCCGCCTTCGGGGCCGCCATCCTGGGCGAGGAAGGCAACTACGCCGAGTCCCTGTCGGAAACCATGGAATAGCAGACTTCCCCACGGGAGGATGAAAAATGGCTGAAGAATATTGGAGATGGACTGAGTCCCGCTGGACCAATCCCGACATCGACTGGAAAAAGGGAGACATCATCACCGGCGGAGTGGACGTGGGCTCGGTGAGCTCCCAGGCGGTGGTGTTCGTGGACGGCCAGCTTTATTGCTACGGCAACACCCGCACCGGCTCCAACAGCCCCGACAGCGCCCACAAGGCCATGGGGCTGGCCATGGAAGACACCGGCATGAGCCTGGACGATTTGCAATACACCGTGGGCACCGGCTATGGCCGGGTCAACGTGCCCTTCGGCACACGGGCCATCACCGAGATCGCCTGCCACGCCAGGGGGGCCAACTTCATGTACGGCCCCACGGTGAAGACGGTGCTGGACATGGGCGGCCAGGACTGCAAGGCCATCCACTGCGACCCGCGCGGCAAGGTGACCAACTTTTTGATGAACGACAAGTGCGCCGCCGGGACCGGCCGGGGCATGGAGGTCTTCGCCGACCTGTTGCAGGTGCCCATCACCCAGATCGGCGAGCTGAGCCTCCAGGTGGAGAAGGAGCCGCCCCCGGTGTCCAGCACCTGTGTGGTGTTCGCCAAGAGCGAGGCCTCCTCCCTGTTGCGCGAGGGCTGGCCCAAGGAGAAGGTCATCGCCGCCTACTGCTCGGCCATGGCTCACCGGGTGGTCACCCTGCTGGAGCGCATTGGGGTGGAGGAAGACTTCGCCATCACCGGCGGCATCGCCAAGAACGTGGGCGTGGTGGGGCGCATCGAAAAAGAGCTGGGCATCACCGCATTGAAGCCCAAGATCGACACCCAGATAGCCGGCGCGGTGGGCGCGGCCCTGTTCGGCGACGCGCTGGTCAAGAAAGAGCGCAAGAAGGGCTAGAAAACCATGATCGCCAACTACGGGTATAAGGACGGCAGCGGCGATTACTTCATCGCCATAGACACCGATAGATGCGACGGCTGCGGCGCTTGCGTGCCGGTGTGCCCCAACTCGGTGTTTATGGTGATGGACGAAGACCCCAACGACCCAATGCGCGAGGAGCCGGTGGCGGTGGTGGCCGACGATCAACGCAAAAAGATCAAGTACGCCTGCGCCCAGTGCAAGCCGGGCGGCGAACGGATGCCTCTGCCCTGCGTGGTGGCTTGCCCGGTGGATGCCATCACCCACTCCTGGTAGGCCGCGCCCAAGTTGAAGCTCCACGAGGGGCGGCCTGCTCCAAGGGCCGTCCCCTGTTTTACCTCGCATCCACGCGCCGGGGCCGCGCCGCCCCTTGGGAGGAGCCATGCGCCCGATCAATATAAGCATCGACGGACAGCCGGTGGAGGCCCAAGAGACCGACACCATTCTTCAGGCCGCCCACCGGGCCGGAATCTACATTCCCACCATCTGCAACCATCCCGACCTGCCGCCGGGCAAGGGCAAAAAACCGGCGGCGGCGGTGTGGCAGGGCGGCGTCAAAATCGACAACGCCAAGGACGACGACCTGGGCGGCTGCGGCCTGTGCGTGGTGGAGCTGGCCGGGATGGCCGAGCCCCAGCCCGCCTGCACCACTCCGGTGGCCGAGGGCATGGAGATCACCACCAGCAGCGAGGCCCTGACCAAACTGCGCAAGCAAAAGCTCCTCCCCATCCTGGCCCGCCATCCCCATGCCTGCCTAGCCTGCGCCCAGGCGGCGGGCTGCTCGCGCACCCAGTGCTCCTCCAACGTGGCCGAGGCCGAGCGCTGCTGCGAGCAGTTCGGCAACTGCGAGCTGCAAAAGGTGGTCAACTACTTGGGCATCCACCGGGACACCTCCCGTTGGATTCCCGGCGACCGGCCCAAGCTCCTGGACGATCCCCTGTACAAGCGCGATTACAACCTGTGCATCGGCTGCACCCGCTGCGTGCGGGCCTGCGAGGACCTGCGCGGAGTGGGGGCTTTGGGCTTCGTGTTCGATGCTGACGGCCTGGTGCAGGTGGGCACCATGGCCCAGGGCTTGGCCGAGAGCGGCTGCCGCTTTTGCACCGCCTGCGTGGAGGTGTGCCCCACCGGGGCCATCCTGGACCACAAACTGCCCAGCGGGGATAAAAGCAAGGCCCTGGTTCCCTGCCGGAGCGCCTGCCCGGCGGAAATAGACGTGCCCGAATATCTCCGGCTCATCGCCGCCGGGCAGCCGGACCAGGCCCTGGCGGTGATCCGCCAGCGGGTGCCCCTGCCCGGCGTGCTGGGCCGGGTGTGCATCCATCCCTGCGAGGACAACTGCCGCCGGGGCTCGCTAAACCATCCCATCAGTATTTGTCTGCTCAAGCGCTACGCCGCCGACCAGGGCGGCGAGGCCTGGAAGGCGGGGCTGGAGCGCTTGCCCGCCACGGGCAAGAAGGTGGCCGTGGTTGGGGCGGGGCCCGCCGGGCTGAGCGCCGCCTTTTACCTAGCCCGCAAGGGCCACCAGGTCACCATCCTGGAGGCCGAGGAGCACCCCGGCGGCATGCTGCGCTACGGCATTCCCGCCTACCGCCTGCCCCTGGAGGTGCTCGAGGCCGAAATCGGTGACATCGCCGCCCTGGGGGTGGAGATCAAGACGGGCGCCAAGGTGAGTTCCCTGGAGGAGCTTACCGCCCAGGGCTACGATGCTCTGTTCCTGTCAATGGGTGCCCAGCTTTCGCGGCGTTTGGACATCGACGGCGCTGAGCAGCCCTCGGTGCGCTGGGGCCTGGACTTCTTGAAGGCCATCCGCCGGGGCGAGAACCCTCAAGTAGGGCCCAAGGTGGTGGTGGTGGGCGGAGGCAACGTGGCCATTGACGTGGCCCTGTCCGCCCTCAGGCAGGGAGCCCGAGAGGTGGACCTGGTCTGCCTGGAAAAGCGCGAGGAGATGCCCGCCCACCCCTGGGAGGTGGCCCAGGCCGAGGAGGAAGGCGTGAGCGTGCGCAACTCCTGGGGGCCGCTGAGGGTGGCCCCGGACGGCGTGGTCGCCTTCCGCCGCTGCACAGCCGTGTTCGACCAGCAGGGCCGCTTCAACCCCAGCTACGATGACGCCGAGACCATGGAGTTGACCGCGGATCAGGTGATCATGGCCATCGGCCAGGCCACGGACCTGGGCCTTCTGGGCGCGGGCGGCGGGATCGGCGTGGCCCGGGGCCTCATAGCGGCGGACCCCGACACCATGGCCACGGGCATGGCCGGGGTGTTCACCGGAGGCGACGCGGTGGTCATGCCCGGCGCGGTGATCCACGCCATCGCCGCCGGGCGCCAGGCGGCCCGGAGCATTGATGCATACCTGGGTGGCGACGGGGACATAGACTTCAGCCTGGCCCGGCCTGAGCCCCCCAGCCCTCGCCTGGGCCGGGTGGAGGGCTTCGCCTTCCAACCAAGAGTTGCCCCGGCCGAGCTGGCCCCTGAGCTGCGCTCCCAGGGCTACGATGAGATATGCCTGGGGTTCAGCTCCGAGCAGGCCATGGCCGAGGCCGGGCGCTGCTTGCAGTGTCAGCTAAGGCTGATGATCAGCCAGGTGCCCGGCCCGCCGGAGCATTTGTTGCCTTTAAGCGCGGAAGCATTAGGCGAGGTGCCGGAAAGCGAAGGCGTGTTCATCCTCTTTGACCAGGAGAAAAACATCCTGGTCATCCAGGGGACCATGAACCTGCGAGAAGATCTGGCCGAGCGCCTGGAGGGCGACTCCAGCGCGGCCTATTTCGAATACGAACCAGACCCCATGTACTCCAAGGCCGAGAGCGAGCGCATCCAGGCCTATCTCCAGCGGCACGGCTCCATGCCGCCGGGCGACGGCTCCGGCGGCGGGGATGACCTCGACGATCTGTTCTAGACGCCCCTGGGGGGGCGGGGCTATATTTGCAACAAGCCGCCGAGGCTTCCCTCGCCCGCGCGAGAGCGGACCCCGGCGACCCAGGAGGCTTGCCGTGACTTGCTCATCCCAGAGAGAGGCCCAGCTTTTGGCACAGGGCTGGGTCAAACAATTCATGTCCGACGAGCCCCGCCTCAGCGAGATGGTGGAGGAGTACATCGCCCTGGGCTTCCAGGTGCACCTGGAGCCGGTGGACCCCGTCGCCTGCGCCGGCGGCTCGGGCTGCACGGCCTGTTTTGAAATGCCCGAGGTGGCGGCCAAGTTCAAGATAATCTTCACCCGCTCCGGGCCGGATAAGCCCGGAAAAAACGAGGGAGTTTAAAGCCCAGGCCACGGTTGTTTCCTGGCCCGTGCCGGGCTATGATTCCTCATGCTCCGCCGTAAACTCATAACCCCTGCCGCCCTCATGCTTTGGCTGTTGCCTTGGCTGGCCGCCCCGGCTTTGGCTCAAGAGGCCCTGTTGCCCGCCTGGCAGACCCTGGGCCCCAAGCTGGAGTTCGCGCTGTGGGAAAACCTGGTCCCCTCCCGCAGCGGCAGTTCCCTGGTGGCCCTCTTGCGGGTGGACCCCAGCCGCTACAGCTTCAAGGTGCTGGCCGCCCCCAAGGGCGAGGAAGGCTACACCGCCGGGCAGTGGCGGGGGCAGAGCGGGGCCCTGGCCGTGTTCAACGCCGGGCTCTACACCCCCGAGGGACGCCACCTGGGCTATCTACTGCAAAACGGCAAGGAACTGAGCCCCCTGGTGCCCCAACAGGACGGCCTTTTCCTGGCCGGGCCTCGGGAGCGGGAGATTCCCGCCGTGCGTATCCTGGACCTGCGCTACACCCCCTTCGACCCCCGCCTGAACCCCTACCAGCAGGCGGCCCAGTCTCTGATGCTCCTGGACCGCTTCGGCATGATAAGGGTGCGCCGGTCGCCCAAGGTGGCCAACCGCACCGCCCTGGCTATAGATGAAAAGGGACGCATCCTGGTGGTGGTCACCGAAGGGGGCCACACCCTCTGGGAACTGGCCCAGGCGCTCAAAAACAGCGGCCTGGCCCTTCGGGAGGTCATGACCATGGACGGCGGGGCCGAGTCCCAGCTCGCCGTGGCGGTGGGGGAGTTCACCTACGAGCACTACGGCCGGACAAGCCCGGCCCCGGACCTGCCCTGGACCCGCCAGGCCCTGCCCGCGGTGCTGGCCGTCTTCAATAAAAAGTAGATAAAGCCTAAAAGGTGGGGGCCGCCGGGACCGAGGGGGCGGCCCCGGCGGCCGTGGGCATGGTGTCCCGGCCCGGGCACGCGCCGTCAGCGCGGCCACTGGGCCGGAGGTTGGGCTTATCTAAGAACGCTTAGTCGGCCTGGCGGCGCAAGAACGCTGGCCAGTCCAGATCACTGCTGTCGCTGTTCACGCCGCGTCCCGCCTGGGGACCGGGGGAGGATATACCCCGGAGAGACGCGTTGCTGCGCCGGTAGATGCGCACGTTGTTCTCATCGATCTCGCTGATGTCCATCTCGCGGCCACCGCCGCCGCCGGCCACGGCCACTCGCCTTACCTCGCGGACCTCCTCGGCCTGGCCTATGCCGGTGGCGATCACGGTCACCCGCATGCGCTCTCCCATGGAGGGGTCGATGACCGTGCCCCAGATGATGTTGGCGTCCTCGTGGGCCGCCTCCTGGATGAAGGTGCTGGCCTCGCTCACCTCGTCGATGGTGATCTCGTCGCTGGCGGTGATGTTCACCAGCACGCCGCGGGCGCCGTCGATGGTGATGTCCTCGAGCAAGGGGTTGTTTATGGCCCGGGTGGCCGCCTGCAAGGCGCGGTCGTCGCCGCTGGCCTCGCCGGTGCCCATGAGGGCCACGCCCATCTCGCCCATCACCGTGCGCACGTCGGCGAAGTCCAGGTTGATCAGACCCGGGGTGATGATGAGATCGCTGATGCCCCTGACCGCGTAGAGCAACACCTCGTCGGCCTTTTTGAGCATATCCTCGAAGCGGGCGTTCTTGGGGGCCAAGGAGCGCAGGCGGGTGTTGGGGATCACGATCAAGGTGTCCACCACCTTTTTCAGCTCGTCGACCCCGTACTCGGCCTGCTTGAAGCGGCGCTTGCCCTCGAAATCAAAGGGCTTGGTGACCACGGCCACGGTGAGCGCGCCCACCTCCTTGGCCACCTCGGCGATTACCGGCGCTCCGCCGGTGCCGGTGCCGCCTCCCAGCCCGGCGGTGACGAAGACCATGTCGCTGCCCGAAAGCAACTCCTTGATCTTGTCCCGGTCCTCCAAGGCGGCCTGGCGGCCCACCTCGGGATCGGCCCCGGCCCCGAGGCCTCGGGTGAGGTTGTGCCCCAACTGCAAGTGCACTCTGGCCTTGCTGTGCTCCAGGGCCTGCAAGTCCGTGTTGGCGGCGATGAATTCCACCCCTTTGAGACCCGCGGTGATCATGTTGTTAAGGGCGTTGTTACCGCCGCCACCGACTCCCACCACGCGCAACTTGGCGTTGGCGTCGAGGTTGTCAACCATCTGGATTTCCATGCTCATAGCAACCTCCCCCGTGAGGTTTTCTAAATGACTTCCTTGAACCACTTACGCATACGCTTGGTGATCCGGTTGAAGATCTTCTGGTCGCGTATGCGGAACTTTTCCTCGTCGCGGTTGTGCGCTCCGTAGAGCAGCAGGCCCACCGCGGTTGCGTACATCGGGCTTTTGACCACGTCGCTAAGCCCGCCGGTGCCCTGTGGGTATCCCAGGCGCGCGGGCATGTTGAATATCTGCTCGGCCATCTCCTCCATGCCCTCGATGAGCGAGGAGCCGCCGGTCACCACCACCCCTCCGGCCAGGGCCGAACCGGGGTAGTTTTCGGCTATCTCACGCTGGGCCAGGACGAGTATCTCCTCCACCCTGGCCTCCAAAATCTCGGCCACCAGGGCCCGGCTCACCTTTTGCGGCGGGCGTCCGCCCACCCCTTCCACCAGCACCGCGTCATCGCGCCCAGCCAGGGAGCTCAGGCAGCAGCCGTAGTTGCGCTTGAGCTTCTCAGCCGCGGCCACCGGGGTGCGTAGCCCCATGGCCAGGTCGGTGGTCAGGTTGTTGCCGCCCAGGGCCACCCCGCCGGTGTGCTTGATGGCCTGGCCGGAGAACAGGGCCAGGTCGGTGGTGCCGCCGCCGAAGTCCACCAGGATCACCCCCAGGTCGCGCTCCTCGGGGGTCAGCACCGCCTCGGCGCTGGCCAGCGACTGCAACACGATGTCGCCCACGTCCAGCCCGGCGGAGTTGCAGCACTTGATGAGGTTGTGCACGCTGGCCACCGCGCCGGTCACCAGGTGCACGTCGGCCTCCAGGCGCAGGCCGCTCATGCCCACCGGGTCGGTGATGCCGCCCCGGCCGTCCAGGATGTATTGTTGGGGCAGAATGTGGATCACCTCGCGGTCGGTGGGGATGGCCACCGCCCGGGCGTTGTCCACCACCCGCTCCTTGTCGCGGACCGTGACCTCGCTGCCCTTGACCGCCACCACCCCGTGGGAATTGAAGCCCTTCACGTGACCGCCGGCGATTCCGGTGTTCACCGAGGTTATCTCCACCCCGCTCATCAGTTCGGCCTCTTCCACCGCCTTCTTGATGCTGGCCACGGTGGTCTCGATATTGACCACCACGCCCTTGCGCAGGCCTTCGGAAGGATGGCTGCCCATGCCCAGGACTTCGACCTTGTCGCCGGTGACCTCGCCCACCACCGCGCAGATCTTGGTGGTGCCTATGTCCAGGCCCACGATTATTTCGCCGCCCTTTTTCATGCCTTCTCCCGGCCCAGGCGCACCACTACGCGCCGCCAAGACTCCAGGTCGATGAGCCTGGCCCGCTCCAGCTCGCCGCGCCGGGCCAGATCGCCGCGCACCTGCTCCAGGCGGGCCAGGCGGCGGGAATAATCCTTGAAGCCCAGGCGGACCACCGGGGCCGTGTCGTTGAACACCAGGCTGAGGCCCCAGACCCGGTCCAGGTGCACCTCGGACAGGCGCCCGCCGGGGGCCAGATCCGCCGGGGGCAAAACGGCCAAAAGCTGTTTGACCGCCTCCACCAGGCTCAGCACCTCGTCGTCGGGCTGGGCCAGGTCGGCCCGGCTGAGGCCGGTTATCACCGGCATGTCGGGCAGGGCCCGCCGCCGGTGCACCGAGATGGGCCTCAGGTTCTCGTCCAGGTAGAACAGGCGGCCTTCCACCAGGGCCATTAGCATGGGGCGGCGCTCGGTGACCCGTATCACCACCGTGTCCGGCAGGCGGCGGCTCACCTCGGCCTGCTCCACCCAGGGGATGGCCCGCACCCGCGCCGCGATCTTGCCCACCGGCAGGGCCAACAGGTTGCTGTCGCTGCCCACCTCGGCCGCGCTTAGGATGTCCAGGCGGCTGAGATGGCCGGTGCCCTGCACCACGGCCCGCTGCACGGCCAGGGCCCGGCTGGTGCTCAGAATCCCCCAGCCGGTGAGGAGAGCCGCGCTCACCAGCAGGAACAGGCACCCGGCCAGCACCACCCGGCGGGCCAAGCCCTTGGCCGCGGCGGGCAGAGGCTTGGCCTCCTTCACCGCCGGGGCGCGCTTGGCCACCCGCTGGGCGGCCAGGCTGGCCTTCATCGGCTTGGCGCGGCCGTCCTGGCGGGGACGCCTGTTATTTGGGCGGCGTTTAAACACCGACCACCTCCACCTCGGGCTCCAGGCGCACGCTGAAGGCGTCCATGACCTTGAGCACCACCGTGTTGATAAGGCTCAGGATGTCGGCCGCGCTGGCCCCGCCCCGGTTCTCGATGAAATTGGCGTGCACCCGGCTGATGACCGCCCCGCCCACGGCCAGGCCCTTGAGCCCGGCGGCCTCGATGAGCCGCCCCGCGTGGTCGCCCGGCGGGTTCTTAAAAACGCTGCCCGCAGTGCGCGCGGCCAGGGGCTGGCGCAAACGGCGCAGCTCCAGCAGGGCCTTGCGGCGGCGCTCCACCTCGGCGGGCATGGTGGCCTTCAGGCCCAGGCGGGTGTCCAAAACCATGGCCCCAGCGGGCAGCACCCGTCGGCGGTAGCCCGAGGGTAAGTCCTTGCCCGCCGCTTCGACGACCTGACCGCTGGGCAGAAGCAGGCTCACCGCCGAGGTCAGCTCGGCCATGTCGCCGCCGTGGGCCCCGGCGTTGGTGGCCACCGCTCCGCCCAGGCTGGCGGGTATGCCCGCGGCCCACTCCAACCCGGCCAGGCCCCGGCGGGCGGCCAGGCGCACCGCGCCGGGCAGGGGAGCCCCGCCCCCGGCCAAGAGGGTGTTGCCCTCCAGGGCCAGCTTGCCCAGCTCGCCGCCCAGGCGGATCATCACGCCGGGGAAGCCCGCGTCGCCCACCAGGAGATTGGAGCCTCGGCCCAGGGGCTTGTAGACCACCCCGGCCTCGCCGCAGACGGTGACCAGCCAGGAGGCCTCGGCCACGCTGTTCACCCGGACCAGGCACCAGGCCGGACCGCCCACGCCCCAGGTGGTGTGGCGGCTCATGGGCTCGTCGAAGCGGGCCCTGGAGCCCAGCCGGGCCTGAATCAGCTCTTTAAGCTCAATCGGCATGGCTCTCCACCAGTTCCTCGCCCAGGCGCCACACGTCGCCCGCGCCCAGAGTTAAAAGCACGTCCGTGGGCCCCAGCAGCCGGGCCAGCTTGGCCGCCGCGTCCTGGCGGCTGCCCACGTACTCCACCGAGCGGTGGCCGTGGGCCCGGATGGCCTCGGCCAAGCCCTCGGCGCTCACCGAGGGGTCTTCCGCTTCCCCGGCGGCGTAGATATCCAACACCAGAAGCTCGTCCGCCCCGTAGAAGGAGGTGGTGAACTCCTCGAAAAGGTCGCGCAGGCGGCTGTAGCGGTGGGGCTGGAAGGCCACCACCAGACGACGCTCCGGCCAGCACTCGCGAGCGGCGGCCAGGGTGGCCTTGATCTCGGTGGGGTGATGGCCGTAGTCGTCCACCACCAGGCAGCCGCCGGGTCCGGTGCCCTTGGCCTCGAAGCGCCGCCCCACGCCCTGGAAATTGGCCAGGGCCTGCTTGGCCGCCTCCAGGTCCACGCCCAGCTCCAGGGCCACGGCCAGGGCGGCCAGGGAGTTTTGCACGTTGTGCCGCCCCGGCAGGGGCAGCTCCACCTGACCGGCGGCCTCGCCGCGCACGTACAGGGTGAACTGGGTGCCCATACCGGCGGGGCGCGGGTCCCGGGCCTGGATGTCGGCCTGGGAGGATAGCCCGTAGGTGATGGTGCGCTTGTTGACCCGGGGGATGAGCCCGGTGAGGCGCGCGTCGTCCAGGCACAGCACCGCCGCGCCGTAGAAAGGCACCTTGTTGATGAACTCCACGAAGGCCTCGTCCAGGGCCTGGTCCGAGCCGTAGTGCTCCATGTGCTCGCGGTCCACGTTGGTGACCACCACCACCACCGGGCTCAGCCGGGTGAAGGAGCCGTCGCTCTCGTCGGCCTCGGCCACCAGGAACTCTCCCGAGCCCAGGCGGGCGTTGCTGCCCAGGGCCCCCACCTTGCCGCCCACCACCACGGTGGGGTCCAGGTCGCCGGCGGCGAGCAGAGTGGCCACCAGGGAGGTGCAGGTGGTCTTGCCGTGGGCCCCGGCCACGGCCACGCCGTACTTGAGGCGCATAAGCTCGGCCAGCATCTCGGCCCGGGGGATCACCGGGATCAGACGCTCGCGGGCGCCCTGCACCTCGGGGTTGTCCTCGTGCACCGCCGAGGAGACCACCACCACGTCGGCCCCCTCCACATGATCGCGGTGGTGACCCACTTCCACCCTAGCCCCCAGCTTGGCCAGGCGGCGGGTGGTGTCGCTCTCCTTGAGATCGCTGCCGCTCACCTGGTGGCCCAGGTTGAGGAGCACCTCGGCGATGCCGCTCATGCCGATGCCCCCGATGCCCACGAAGTGGATGCGCTGGTGCTTGTGGTACATCAGGCCGCCTCCTTCATGAGTTCCAGGCAGCGCCCGGCGATGTCCCTGGCCGCCTGGGGCCGGGCCATTTGGCGGGCGCTCTGCTCCATGGCCAGGCGCTGGTCGGCGTGGTCCATCAATTCGGCGATGGCGCGGGCCGCCGTCTCGGCATTCAGCTCGGCGTCGGGGATCAGCCGGGCCGCCCCGGCATCCACCAGGGCCTGGGCATTGAGGCGCTGGTGATCGCCCGCCGCGTAGGGATAGGGCACGCAGATCATGGCCCGTCCCGTGGCCAAACCCTCGGTCACCGTCCCCGCCCCGGAGCGGCACAGCACCAGGTGGGCCCGGCCGTAGCACAGCCCCACCTGCTCGAAGAAGGGAGCCACCTCGGCGGCGAAGCCCGCATCTTGGTAGGCCTGGCGCACCCATTCGGCATCCGACTCGCCGGTCTGGTGAATGAAGAACATGCGTCCCTTGCGTTCGCTCAAAAGCTCCAGGGCCCCGGTCACCGCCTGGTTCAGGCTGCGGGCCCCTTGGCTGCCGCCCAGCACCAGCACGGTGAAGCGCTGGGCCGGGTCCTCGCGTTCGGTCTGCCCGGCCTGCTCCAAGAGCTCCTGGCGCACCGGGTTGCCGCAAAACTCGCTCTTGCCCGAGGGGAAGTGCTTGCTCGCGGCGGCGAAGGCCACGAAAGCCACCGTGGCCACCTTGCCCAGGACGCGGTTGGTCAGCCCCGGCAGGGCGTTCTGTTCCTGCACCGCCAGGGGCACCCGGCACAACCAGGCGGCCAGGCCCAAGGGCAGGGCCGCGTAGCCCCCCACGGCCAGCACCAGGCCGGGGCGGCGGCGGCGGATCAGGCCCACGGCCTTGATCACCGCGCCGGGCACCACGGCCAGGGCGGCCAGGCGCGAGAGCATGCCCTTGCCCCGGAAGGCCTTGGCGGGCAGCACCTCTTGTCCGTAGCCCGCCTGGGCCAGCACCCGGCTCTCCAGGGGCCGCCCGGCGTTGACAAAGGCCAGGGACAGGCCGGGACGCTCCCGCAGCATCTGGCCGGCCACGGCCATGCCGGGGAACAAATGGCCGCCGGTGCCGCCACCGGCTATGAGCACCGTGGCGCTCAAGCTTTCCTCCCGCTGCCCGCGGCCACGCTGAGCAAGATGCCCACGCAGGCGAAGTTGACCAACAGGGAGCTGCCGCCGTAGCTGATGAAGGGCATGGTCAGGCCCTTGGTGGGCAACAGCCCCATGACCACCCCGGCGTTGATGAAGGCCTGCAGCCCGATAATCAGGGTGGAGCCCATGGCCAGGTAGGTGCCGAAAAGCTCCCGCGCCTCCAGGGCGATCTTCACTCCCCGGATCACCAGCAGCAAAAACAGGCCCAGCACCAGGAGCACTCCCCACAGGCCCAGCTCCTCGCCCAGCACGCTGAATATGAAGTCGGTGTGGGGCTCTGGCAGATAAAAGAGCTTCTGTTTGCCCGCGCTGAGCCCGGCGCCCCACAGCCCGCCCGAACCCAGGGCGTAGAAGCTGTGGATGATCTGGAAACCCGCCCCTCCGGCGTCTTGCCAGGGGTCCAGGAAGGCCAGGATGCGCTTGAGCCGCCAGGGGTAGTGCACCACCATCACCCACACCAGGGGCGAGGCCATGGCCAGCAGGCCCAGCAGGTAGCTGAGGCGGGCACCTGCCACGAAAAGCATGAGGCAGGCCAGGCTGAACAGGATCACGCTCATGCCCAGGTCCGGCTCGGCGGCCACGGGCAGGATAAGCAGGAAGGTCACCCCCAGGTGGGGCAACAGCCCCCGGCTGAAGGTCTTGATCTGCTCCTGGTGGCGCGACAGGGAGTAGGCCAGGTAGAGCACCAGGGCCAGCTTGGCCATCTCCGCCGGTTGCAGGGAGAAGGGGCCCAGGCGCAGCCAGCGCACCGCGCCGCCCGCCTCGTGGCCCACCCCGGGGATGAGCACCAGCAGCAGAGCGGCCAGCACTCCCAGCAGCACCGGGTAGGTGAAGCGGGCCAGGCGGCGGTAGTCCACCAGGGCCAGGAAGCCCATGACCACTATGCCAGCCGTGACGTGCAGCAGTTGGGCCTTGAAGAAGTAGGCCCCGTCGCTGTGGCGCTGCACGGCCAGGGCGCTGCCCGCCGAATAGACCATCACCAGGCCCACCCCGGCCAGGGCCAGGGCGGCCAACAGCAGCCAGGGGTCTCCCACCCGGGAGACGGCCTGGCCCGTGGATGTGGATTTGGGGGCGCTCAGCACTGCCTCAGCCATGCATCACCTCCCGAACCAACGCTTGAAAATGCTCGCCCCGCTGGGCATAGCCCGTGTAGGCGTCGAAGCTGGCGCAGCCGGGGCTCAGGAGCACCGCCTGGCCGGGAGCCGCCGCCCCCGCCGCCGCCTTCACCGCCGTGGCCAGATCCGGGGCCGTCTCGCTGGGGGCGAAATCCTTTATCTGGGCCTGAATCTTGGGCCCGGCCTCGCCGAAGCAGATCACCCGCGCGGCGCGCTTTTTGAGCAGCGGCCCCAGGTCGGCGAAGCGCCCGTCCTTGTCCCGCCCGCCCAAAAGAAGCACCACCGGCATGTCCAGGGCTCCCAGGGCGGCGGCCACCGCGCCCACGTTGGTGCCCTTGCTGTCGTCAAAGAAGCTCACCCCGCCCTTTTGTCCCACCAGGGCCAGGCGGTGGCCCAGCATCTGGTAGGCGGCCATGGCGCGCTCCATGGCCGGGGCGTCAGCCCCGCAAGCCAGGGCGGCCAGGCAGGCGGCCAGGCAGTTTAGCCGGTTGAAGCCGATGGATAGGCGCCCGGCGGGGAGCTTGACCCGCAGGGGCTCTTGGCCCGCGTCCAACACCAGCTCGTCGCCCTCCAGCCAGCCGCCGGGGCGCTGGTGGCCGTCCGCGCCATAGCCCCACACCTGGGCCGGGGCCGCCGTGCGCCGCGACCAGACCTCGGGATCGTCGTCGCAGAGCACCGCCACGTCGTCGTCGGCCTGATTCTGGAAAAGGCTTATCTTGCTGTCGGCGTAGGCCTCGAAATCCGGATAGCGGTCCTGGTGGTCCGGGGTGATGTTGAGCACCACCCCCACCCTGGGCCGCAGCCTGTCCATGGTGTCGGTTTGGAAAGAGCTGACCTCGGCGACCAGCCAGTCGGCCTCGTGGCTCTCGGGAGCCATGTCGCAGACCGGCCGCCCCAGGTTGCCGCCCACCAGGGTCTTGAACCCGGCCTGGGCCAGGATGTCGCCCACCAGTGTGGTCACGGTGCTCTTGCCGTTGGTGCCGGTGATCATCACCGTGGGGCACTTGGTATGGCGCCAGCCCAGCTCCAACTCGCCGATCACCCGGGCTCCGGTGGCGCGGGCCGCCTCGATCTCGGGCAGGCGGTGGTCCACGCCGGGGCTGAGCACGATGAGCTCGGCCCAGGCGAAGTCCGCGTCGCGGTGGCCGCCCAGGGACAGGCTCACCCCGGCCGCGGCCAGCTCGTCGGCCTTCGGCGGGGCGGGGCTGCGGTCGGTGGCCCGCACCTGCGCGCCTTGGGACAGGCACAGCAAGGCCACCGCCCTTCCGCTCACGCCCAGGCCCACCACCAGGACCTTTTTGCCCTTGAGCTCCACCGTCACCTCAGCTTCAGGGTGCTGACCGCAACCAGGGCCAGCACCACGGCTATGATCCAGAAACGCACTATCACCTTGGGCTCGGCCCAGCCTTTTAGCTCGAAGTGATGGTGCAGGGGGGCCATGCGGAAGATGCGCTTGCCCCCGCTCATCTTGAAAAAGCCCACCTGCAAAATGACGCTGAGCGCCTCCACCACGAACAACCCGCCCACCAGGGCCAGCAGTATTTCGTGTTTGGTGCACACCGCGGTGACTCCCAGGGCCCCGCCCAGGGACAGGGAGCCGGTGTCGCCCATGAATATCTGGGCGGGATAGGCGTTGTACCAAAGGAAGCCCATCACCGCGCCCACCACCGCGCCGCAGAACACGGCCAGTTCGCCCGCCCCCTGCACATAGAAGATTTGCAGGTAGTTGGCGGCCTTCACGTTGCCGGTGACGTAGCTCAAAATCAGGTAGGTGCCCGCCGCGATGAGCACCGGGCCTGCGGCCAGGCCGTCCAGCCCGTCGGTGAGGTTAACCGCGTTGGCGGTCCCCACCAGGATGAACATGGCCAGGGGGATGTAACCCCAGCCCAGGTCCGGCAGGACCAGCTTGAAAAAGGGCACGGAAAGCTTGGTGCTGTAGCCGGGGTGCAGGTACAGGGCCAGGGCCGCCGCCAAGGCGACCAGGGCCAGCATCAGGAACTTGCTGCGCGCCCTCAGGCCGCCCTCGTTGGTCTTGCTCACCTTTTTCAGGTAGTCGTCCATGAACCCGATCAGGCCGTAGCATAAGGTCACCCCCATGGCCACCCAAAGGTAGAAGTTGCCCAGGTCGCCCCACAAGAGCAGGGAGACGGTCATGGCGAACAGGATCAGCACCCCGCCCATGGTGGGGGTCCCCGCCTTTGCCTTGTGGCTCTGGGGCCCCAGCTCGCGGATGTACTGGCCCACCTGCAACTCTTGCAGCTTGTGGATCACCCAGGGGCCCATGAGCCAGGCCAGCATCAGGGCAGTCACCGCCGCGTAGATGGTGCGGAAGGTGATGTAGCGGAATACGTTCAGGGCCCCGAAGTAGTCGGCCAGGGGATATAGGAGGTGGTACAGCATTAGTGCGCCCCTCCCGTCTCGCCGCCCAAGCGGGCCACCACCCGCTCCATGCCCATGGAGCGGGAACCTTTGACCAGGACCAGGTCCCGGGCGTCCAACAGTTGCGTAATCTCCTCCAGAAGCTCATCCATGGCCGCGAAGCTCAAGGTCTGATGCGGGGACAGGCCGCCCTCGCGGGCTCCCTGGGCCACGTCCTCGGCGTTTTCGCCCAGGGCCAACACCAGGCGGCACCCGGCTTTGGCCGCCAGCAAACCGGTTTGCCGGTGCAGCTCGGCGGCGCGCTCGCCCAACTCCTTCATGTCGCCCAACACCAGCACCAGGGGCCGCCCCTGGGCCATGGCCACGGCGGCGCTAAGGCCGCTGGCCACCGAGACCGGGTTGGCGTTGTAGGTGTCGTCCACCACCGCCGGGCCGCCGGGGGCTCCGGTGAGGGCCAGGCGTCCGGGCACTGTGCTGAAGGCCTCCAGCCCGGCCACCACCGCGTCCGCCCCTTGCCCCAGGGACCAGGCCGTGGCCGCGGCGGCCAGGGCGTTCATCACGTTGTGGCGTCCCGGCGCGGGCAGGCGCACCAGCGTCTTCTCCCCGGCCAGGTCCAATACGAAGCTCTGCCGCGCCCCCTGGGGGGTGATCTCCCCGGCCCGCACCTCGGCCATGGAATCGATGCCGAAGCTCACCACCCGGCAGGGCAGGCTGGCCGCGTAAGGGGCCAAGTGGGGGTCGTCCAAATTGACCACCGCCGTGGCCGCCGGGTTCAGGCCGTCGAACAGCTCGCCCTTGGCCACCGCGATGGCCTCCATGGAGCCCAGCATGCCGATGTGGGCCAGGCCCACGTTGGTGATCACTCCGGCCTCGGGGGCGGCGATCTGGGTGAGGCGTGCTATCTCGCCGGGCGCATTCATGCCCATCTCCACCACGCAGGCGGTGTGCATCTCCCGAAGGCCCAGCAGGGTCAGGGGAAGGCCGATAAGGTTGTTCAGGTTGCCCTTGGTGGCCAAGACCTGGTGCCGCCCGCTCAGGATGGCCGCCAGCATCTCCTTGGTGGTGGTCTTGCCGTTGCTCCCGGTGATGGCCGCCACCAGGGCGCTGTGCTCGCGCCGCCAGGCCGCGGCCAAATCGCCCAGGGCTATGAGGGTGTCGTCCACCTCCAGCAGGCAGTGTCCGTTCCCCTGGGGCGAGGGGGCCCCCCGGCGCACCAGGGCGGCGCTGGCCCCGGCTGCGAAGGCCCGGTCCAAAAAGTCGTTGCCGTCGAAGTTGGGGCCGCTCAGGGCCACGAACAGCTCGCCCGCCTGGAGAGTGCGGGTGTCGGTGCTCACCCCGGTGAAGGGCAGCACCGGGCACTCGCCCCGCGCCTGGGCGCCGGTGGCCTGGAGCACCATGGCGGCGTCAAGCACCGGCATGGCCCGCCTCCTTGCCGCCGCGCCGGGCCAAAGCCAGGGCCGCCTGCTCGCAATCGTCGAAGTGCAGCCGCTGGGCCCCCACGATCTGGTAATTCTCGTGCCCCTTGCCCGCGACCAGCACCACGTCATCGGGCCCGGCGGCCTCGATGGCCAGGGCGATGGCCGCGGCCCGGCTGGTCTCGCTCACAAAAGTCGGGCCATCGGTGTCCAGGTCGCCCACCTTGCGGGCCCCAGCGGCCTTTAGCCCCGGCTCCACCATGGCCATGATGGCCAGGGGGTCCTCGGAGCGGGGGTTGTCGCTGGTCAAGACCGCCAGGTCGGCCCCGATGCCCACCGCCTGGCCCATCAGCGGGCGCTTGCCCTGGTCGCGGTCCCCGCCCGCGCCGAACACGCAGATGAGCCGTCCGGGGGTGAGAGGCCGTAGCGCGGCCAGCACGCTGGCCAGGGCTTGGTCGCTGTGGGCGTAGTCCACGAACACGCTGGGGTCGCCGGGCGCGCCGGGCACCCGCTGCAAACGGCCAGGCACGCCGGGCACCGAGTCCAGGGCCCGCTGAATCTCCTCGGGCTCGAAGTCCAGGGCCAGGCCCACCGCCGTGGCGGCCAGGGCGTTTTGCAAATTGTAGGGGCCCACCAGGGGAGTGGACATCTCAAAGGAGCCTGCGGGCCAGTCAACCTGGCAGCGGCCGCCGCCCAGGCTCATCTGGGGCGAGACGCCGCGCACCCGGGACGCCGGGGAAAAGCCGTAGGTCAGGGTGCGCAGATGCAGGCCGGTGGCCTCGCCCGCCAGGTGGGAGCCCTTGGGGTCGTCGGCGCAGATCACCGCCGCCGGATCCTTGCCCTTCCGCTTGGACTGGGGCAGGAGCTGGTTGAACAGGCGGCGCTTGGCCTGAAAGTAGGAGTCCATGTCCCCGTGGTAGTCCAGGTGGTCCCGCGACAGGTTGGTGAACACCGCCGCGTCGAAGCGGCAGCCCGACACCCGGTGCTGGTCCAGGGCGTGGCTGCTCACCTCCATGGCCACACCCTTGACCCCGGCGGCGTACATCTCGGCCAGGGCCGCTTGCAACTCCACCGACTCGGGAGTGGTCATGGACGAGGCCCGGCGCTTGCCGGGGTAGCGTTGCTCCACGGTGCCCACCAGCCCGGCCGGGCCGCGCCGGGACAAGAGGGCCTCCACGAGGTAGCTCACCGTGGTCTTGCCGTTGGTGCCGGTGATCCCCACCAGGGTCAGGTGGCGGCTGGGCCTGCCGTAGAAGCGGTCGGCCATCATGGACAGGGCCAGGCGGGTGTCCGGTACCTGTATCTGCACCAGGGGAAGTTCTGCCGGGCGCTGGACCAGGGCGGCCAAAGCTCCCTTGCCCGCGGCCATCTCCAAATAGGCGTGGCCGTCGGAGGCCACCCCGGCCAGGGCGGCGAAAACGGCCCCCGGCCCCACCAGGCGCGAATCGTAGACCAGGCCGCGCACCTCGTCACGGGGCAGCTCGCCGCCGTGCACCGCCTGCACTTCCAGGCCTTGTATCAGATCAGAGAGCCGCATCACGCGCCTCCCCGGCTGGGCGGAGTCAAACGGATCTGGAGCCCCTGCACCTGCTTGAGCGGAGTGCCGGGGGCTGGGGTCTGGGAGCTCACCCGGCCCCAGCCGGTGGCGGTCACCGCCAGGCGGCGGCTTCCGGCCAGGGCCAGCACCTGGCGCAAAGTCAGGCCGGTAAGGTCCGGCACCAGGCCCTTGGCCACGGTCTGGGCCGCCTCCGGGGCCGAGGCGGGGCGCACCAGCGGGGCGGCGGGCGCCTTGGCCTTGAGCAGCGGCGGGCTCAGGGGAGCCCGGTGCACTCCCAGGGTCTTCAGAGCGGCCTGGGCCATGGCCACCCAGGCGGGCCCGGCCACGGTGCCCCCGTAGTGGCGGCCGTGGGGGGTGTCGATCACCACCAGGATCACCGCCTGGGGATCGTCGGCGGGCAGGTAGCCCACGAAGCTGGACATGTACTCGCTTTGGGAGTAGCCGCCCTCGGGTTTCACCTTCTGGGCGGTGCCGGTCTTGCCCGCCACCTTGAAGGGCGGAACCTGGATGTTCGCCCCGGTGCCGCCGTGCTCGGTGACCATCTGCATCATCTCGCCCAGCAGGCGGGCCTCGGCGGCGCCCAGCACCCGGCGCACCGCCTGGGGCTGGGTTTCCGATACCAGGGTGCCCGAGCCGTCCACCACCGCCTTGACCACGTAGGGCTTCATCAACACGCCGCCGTTGGCGATGGCCCCCACCGCGGCGGCCAGTTGCAGGGGGGTGATGGCCACCCCCTGGCCAAAGGCGATGTTGGCCAGCTCCAGGGGCTTGAGGCCCAGCACCGGGCGCAGGATGCCCCGGGACTCGCCGGGCAGGTCCACCCCGGTGGACTGGCCGAAGCCGAAAGCCTTGAGGGTGGTGTAGAGCCGCTTGGGTCCCAGGTCGATGGCCACCTTGGCCGCGCCGATGTTGGAGGAGAACTTGACGATCTCGCCCAGGTTCAGCTTGCCGTAGGGGTGGGTGTCGTGGATGGTCCGGCCGCCCATCTGCCAGGAGCCTTGTTCGCAGTCGAAGCGCTGGTCCATGGTGATGCGGCCCGAATCCAGGGCGGCGGCGGCCATGAACAGCTTGAAGGTGCTGCCCGGCTCGTAGGGGTCGGTGACGCAGCGGTTGCGGTAGGTGTCCCGGGGGTAGTCCTGGTACACGTTGGGGTTGAAGGCGGGCAGCGAGGCCATGGCCAGAATCTCGCCGGTGACCGGGCTGAGGATCACCGCCTGGCCTCCGGCCGCCTTCCAGCGCTTCACCGCCGAGGCCAGGATTTTCTCGACCTGGTATTGCAGCGACTTGTCGATGGTCAGGATGAGGTCGCGCCCCTGGGTGATGCGCCCGGAGCCGCCGCCGGTGAGCAGGAAGGTGCGCCCCAGGGCGTCGCGGGCCCTGGTCACGGTGTGGCCCTTGCCCCGGAGCACCTTGTCGTACTCGCGCTCCAGGCCCTCCAGGCCCTTGGCGTCCAGCCCGGCGAAGCCCAGCAGATGGCAGGCCAGGTCGGTGTAGGGATAAAAGCGGCGCGGCTCCTTGATCAGCCCCACGGAGGAAAGCTCCAGGGCCTTGACCGCATGGGCCTGCTCCGGGTCCACCCGGCGCTCCAGCCACACGAAGTGGCGCTTGCCGGTGAGGCGGCGGATTACCGGCTTGGCGTCGGTGCCCAGGGCCTTGGCCAGGCGCAGGCCCTCGTCGCTGGGGTCTTTCACCGCCACCGGCCGGGCGTAGACGCTGTCCGTCTCCAGGCTCAACGCCAGCTCCACCTGGTTGCGGTCGTAGATGATGCCCCGCTGAGGGGCGATCTCCACCTCGCGCACGATCTCCCGCTGGGCCTTCTGGGTCAGGAACTGGCGCTCGAAGATTTGCAGGTCCGCCGCGCGGCCGGCCAGCAGGGCGAAGACGGCCACGAACACCCCGCCCAGCACCCACAGGCGCACCCGCACCCAGCGGCGGAAATCCTTGGGTTGGCGAGGGCTCACGGCAGCACCCTCACCCTCTCCGGCGAGGCCGGAGCCAGGCCCAGGCGGGCCCCGGCCCGCTCAAGGCGCTCGGGAGAGCGCAGGTTGTTGAGCTCCACCCGGAGGCGGCGGCCCATCTCCACCAGCTCCACCTGGTTTTGGCGGGCCTGGCTGATCTGGTAGGAGATGCTCAGGCCCTTGACCCCGGTGTAGAGGTAGAACAAGGCGCAGCCGGTGATGAGGCACAGCACGACGAGGCCCTGGCGCAGGTTGATGACCGCGCCGGTGCGCTGCATGGCCGGGCGGCGGTTGGCGGCTCGCACGCTAACGTTCATGCCACCGCCTCCGTGCGCTGTGCCGCCCTCAGGCGGGCCGAGCGGGCCCTGGGGTTGGCGGCCACTTCCTCTTCGCCGGGGCGGCCCAGCTTGCCCACCTGCTTGAACAGCGGCTTGCGGCCGCAGGCGCACATGGGCAGGTCCGGCGGGCAAGTGCAGGGGTTGGCCCAGGCGGCCATGGCCTTTTTCACCCGCCGGTCCTCCAGGCTGTGATAGCTCAGGATGGCCAGGCGGCCGCCGGGCTTCATTAGGCGGGGGGCCTGCCCCAGGAAGCGCTCCAGCATGCCCAGCTCATCGTTCACCGCCAGGCGTAGCGCCTGGAACACCTGGGTGGCCGGGTGCAGGCGGCGCTTGCGGCGCTCGGCCATGGGCATGGCCTGCTCCACCACCGCGGCCAGACGGCCGGTGGTGGCGATGGGCTCCTCGGCGCGCGCCTTCACGATGGTCCGGGCGATGCGCTTGGCCAGGGGCTCCTCGCCCAGACGCTGGAACGCTCGTGCCAGCCCGGCCTCGTCCAGGGTGGCCACCAGCTCGGCGGCGCTGGGGCCTTCCGCGCCCATGCGCATGTCCAGGGGTTCGTCGCGGCGGAAGGAAAAGCCCCGGCCGTCTTCGTCGAGCTGCATGGAGCTTAGGCCCAGGTCCAGGAGCACCCCGTCGGCCAGGCCTTCGCCCAGAGTCTTCAGCTCCCGCTCCATGTTGTCGAAGGTTGCCTGCACCAGCTTTATCCGCCCGCTGAATTTTTTGAGCCGCCGCCCGGCCAGCTCCAGGGCCCGTGGGTCTCGGTCCAGACCCAGCAAGCGCCCGCCCGGCTCGCTGGCCGTGAGTACCGAAGCGGCGTGTCCGCCCGCGCCCAGGGTGCCGTCCACATACAGCCCCCCCGGCCGCGGAGCCAGGACCTCCACCACCTCGGCCAGCATTACCGGCCGATGGTGTTGGTCCATGGCCTAGATCCCCAGCTCAGCCATGAAGCTGCTGAGGTCGCCGAAATTATCTTGGATGCGGGCCCGTTCCTCGTACCAGCGGTCCTTGTTCCAGAGCTCGAAGTTGCTCTGCATGCCCACCAGCATCACCTGGCCGTCCAGGTCGGCCAACTCGCGCAGGGGAGGAGGTATAAGAACGCGGCCCTGCTTGTCCAGGGTGCATTCGGTGGCGCCGCTGATAAAGTAGCGGCGAAAGGCCAGCACGCGGGGGTCTACCTGGGACTGGCGGCCGATCTTGTCGGCTATGACCCGCCATTCCTCGTAGGGGTAGGCCACCAGGCAGCGGTCGCTGGTGGTCACCACAACCCGCTCGTCGCCGTGCTTTTCCTTGAGCACGTCGCGGAAGCGGGCGGGGACTGCCACCCTGCCCTTGGCGTCGATATTGTGTGCCGACCAACCCGTAAACACCTTGGCTCCTTCGGAGGGGAGTTACCCACGTTTCCCCACCATTACCCACTTGTGACCACATTACCCAAGCAAACGGGCGCATGTCAAGAAACAAACAAGAAAAATCTGACTTTTCGCCTAGCGGTAAAGGGGCTCTGAAGCAGCCATCCCAAGGCCCGGCCCATGACCAGCCCGCCCCAGGGCGGCGGGTGTTTGGCCCCCAATTCACGGGGTGAAATCAAAGCAGCCCCAGGAGGGCTTAAAAGCGGCCCCAAAGGGCTCCTCGGCGGCTGCCCAGCGGTGGTGGGGATGGGTGGGTGGGGGCATGTTTTGGGACACAAGGGAACAGCTCTGCCGTTAAGAGCGCATGAAAATCTTTTACCGGCACAACGCTAGGGAAGCATGGCCTCGAAGATAGGACATTTTTACAACAATGCATATTGACGCCCGATAATTCGTGGTGCTATTCTGCATTTGCTTTAAGTACGCGTTGGCGTGCAGTTTTACGGCGGCAACCAGCATGGTGTCTCCCCAGTCCGCCGAAAACGGGGCCGAGAGCGCTCTTAACGCCACTGGCCTAAAAGGCAAGGGCGCCTTTCCAAAGTGGAAAGGCGATTGGGGATAAGGACAAACCTCAAAGGACCGAGGAGGAGGCATGGCTAAGAAACCTGCCACCAAGGCGGACATGATCGACAAGATCGCCAAGGACGCCGCAATTTCCAAAGTCGCCGCCAAAAAGGCCCTGGAATCCATCGTCGATTTCGCCGTCAAAGAGGTGAAGGTGGGACGCCCGTTCCGGGTAGCCGGGCTGGGTACCTTCCAGCAGAAGAAGAGCAAGGCGCGCAAGGGTGTGAACCCGGCCACGGGTGAGCCCATCAAGATCAAGGCCAGCAAGCGCATGGTCTTCAAGCCGAGCTCGGCGGTGAAGCTGCTTCTTAATCCCAAGAAGAAGTAAGCTATCCACTAGGCGGCAACGCCACTTCAGGCTATCCGGCCGGGACGCCCCCGGCGCCGGGACCGGAGATGCCAGCTTTTCTTGCGGGTTCGAAGCTTCGCGCCCAAAAGGCGGAGTTTGCCCCTTCCGCTGGACGGCGGATCGGGCGTTTATGGCCCCAGCTGAAATCAGCGGGCCAAGGTTTTCTGTGCGCGGAAACCCGCTTGCCGATTTAATGCCGGGCAGGGCGCCGTGAGTTCAGTCGATCTCATAACCGGCAAACCCCTGTCAGCCAGCGATGACGAGCCGGTGCGCCAAGCCACCGAGGCCCGTCTGCTGGCTATTGGCTATTTCCCCCAAGACATCAGCGTGGACGCCACCCGGACCCTGGGCCCGGAGCAAAACTCTTTGCGCGTGCTGGCCGATCTGCTGGTCAACAGCGAAGGCCGCCCCGCCCTGCTACTCCGCTGCGCCCGAGGCTCCCTGGTCACCAGGGAGAAAGAGGCCGTGGCCACCGCCCGAATCATCGCCCCCACCCTGGTGCCCCTGACCGTGGTCACCAACGGCGACGACGCCGAGCTTCTGGAAACCGTGGACGGCCGGGTGCTGGCCACGGGCTTGGCGGCCATCCCCGCCCCGGAGCAGCTGGCCCGGATGCTGGCCCAGCGCCCGCCCCAGGAGCCCACTCCCCACGAGATCACCCAGGCGGCCAGGGTCTACGCCGCCTACTCCGGTTTCCACTGCGAGGCCTATTGTCGCTAGCCCGGCTGCGCCAACCAGCAAAGCCAGTTGCCTACGAACTAGTGCCGATAGAATCCTGATCTTGAAGCACCCGAGCCGGTCCCGGCGCAGCCAGCCGTCGGCAGACAAGGCATCCGGCGAGCGAGGGCCGGAGGCGTAGCAAAGCTACATCGAGGCCGGAGCGAAGCCAGTAACGCCGTATGCCGGTGGCTGGCGCAGCCGGGCTAGCGGCGCAGGGTCTTTTGCCCCCACGGACAGGCCGAGCTGCAAATGCCGCAGATGTGGCCATCGTGGAAATGTTTGTAGTGGGTCTTTTTGAAAGTATCGCAGGCCAGGGGGTCCAGGATCTTTTCCCGCTCCAGGCCGAGCCGCCAGACGCCGCCCTTCAGGGCCCCGGCCGGGCAGGCCTCCAGGCAGTCGGTGCAGGTCCCGCAATAGCTCTTTTCCACCGGCTGGTCCGGGGCCAGCGGGGCGTCGGTGAGCACCGTGCCCAGGCGCAGCCAGGGCCCCAGGCGGCGGTTGATGAGCTGGCAGTTCTTCCCCACCCAGCCCAGGCCACCGCGGGTGGCCGCGGTCTTGTGAGGGAAGTCGCCCCGGATGTTAACCGGATCGCTACGCACCGAGGAGGGCACCGCCCAGGCCCCGCACCCCTCGCCGCGCAGGAAATCCTGCACCTCGGCGCAGATGCGGTCCAGACGTCGGTTGGTGGACTCGTAAAGCTCGGTGTAGGTCTGGTTGGGCCCCTGTCGGATGGAGGCCATCACCTCGGGGTCCATGGCCAGGGCCAGGGAAACCGCCCGGGGGTAATCACCCAGCCTGGCGGGCACCAGCCCGGCGAGGTCGGCCACGCCCCAGGCCGCCGCCCCCCGCTCCCGCAACAAACGCTCCACTTGCGCGCGCAATGCTTGATCCGCATCCATGGTTCCCTCTCCAGCGATGATGTGCTTTTATTGTAGCAGTATCGCCCTCCGGCTTGCCTTGACCGGCCCGAACCCCTGGGGTAGATTAGCCTTTTCTTGGGGAGCCCGCAGCCATGGAGTTCGTGGAGCTTAGCGGAAAACAGGCCGCCCAACGTCCCGAGGCCCTGGCTTTGGCCCAGGACGCGCCTTGGGGCCAGGGATGGCCGCCGGGCCCGGAGCACCGGGTGCTGGCCGACCGGGATTGGTCCTGGCTGGCCGCTTGGCATCCCCTGGCCTTTGACAGCGAGGTGTTCGGCCTGTCCCTGGGCCAGGTGAGCGCCCTGCTGCACCGCGCCCCCTGGCCCGAGCCCGGCTCCCTGGAGCGGGGCGCGGTCTTCATGAAGCGCCTGGCCGATGACGCCCGCAGGGCGGGCCTGGCCGGGCTTTTCGCCCGGGTGGCGGAAAAGGACTTCCTGGCCGCCCAGGCCTTGGAGGCCGCCGGAGCCAAGCTGGTGGACGCCAGCGTGGTCTGGGAGGCCGAGTTGGCCCAGGGCCTAGTGGCCCCGGCCGCGCCCGAGGGTTTCCTGGTGCGCCCGGCCGCCGAGGGCGACGCCCCGGCCCTCATTGCCCTGGCCGCCAATGCCTTTTGCGACCTGGAGGCCTACGCCGACCGTTTCGCCCTGGACCCTCGCCTGCGCCACGCCTGCGGCGAGCTTTACGGCCGCTGGATGGCCAACAGCCTGAGCGGACAGCAGGCGGACATGGTGCTCACCTTGGCCGAGGGCGACAAGCCGGTTGGCTTCATCACCCTGAAGCGGGCCAAGGGCGGGGAACCGGGATGGGTGGCCTTAAACGCGGTATCGCCGGATAAGCGGGGCCTGGGGCTGTATAATATGCTTTTGGCCCACGGCCTGGCCTGGTTGGCCGGGCAAGGCGCATCCTCGGCAAAGGTGCGCACCAAATTCAGCCAGCGCGCGGTGATCCGCGCCTGGAGCCGCCTGGGGGCGCGTCCCCTGGCCGGAGATTTCACCTTCCACCTTTGGTTGGACGAGCTATAGGAGCTTATAGCATGGCGCGAGTATTGATAACTGGCGGAGCCGGCTCCATTGGATCATATATCTGCGAAGTGATGGTGCAACGGGGCCACGAGGTAACCGCCCTGGACAACGGGCCCTCCCGCAAGGTTGAGCACCTGTTCGATTCCGGGCGCTTCAAGTTCGTGCAGGACTCGGTGCTTTCCAAAGACGTGGTGGAGCATCTGGTGGGCCGGACGGATATCGTCATCCACCTGGCGGCCATCGCCGATCCCAAGCGCTACGTCACCGAGCCACTTAACGTGCTCAACGTGAACCTCAAGGGCACTCTGCATCTGCTGGAGGCCGCGGCCCGTGGCGGCAAGAAGTTCGTCTTCGCCTCCACCAGCGAGGTGTTGGGCCGCAACCCCAACGTGCCTTGGGACGAAGAGGCCGACCGGGTGCTGGGGCCGCCCTCCATCAACCGCTGGTGCTACTCCACCGGCAAGGCCTTGGTGGAGCACTACCTCTACGCCTACGGCCAGCAGGAAAAGCTGCCCTTCGTCATCATGCGCTTCTTCAACGTGTACGGCCCCCGCTGCGACGACCTGGGCCAGGGCCGGGTGATCCCCATCTTCCTGGAGCGCTTCCTGAGCGGCGAGCCGGTGGTGATCCACGGCGACGGCAAGCAGACCCGCTGCTTCACCTACATCGAGGACACCGCCGAGGCGGTGGTGGAGCTCTCGCTCAACGACGCCGCCCTGGGCCAGTGCTTCAACGTGGGCAGCAACGTGGAGACCTCCATTCTGGAGCTGGCCCAGGCCATGAAGCGGGTGGGCGGCTTTAAAAACGAGCTGGTCTTCAAGCCTCACCTGGAGGTGTTCGGCCCCTCCTACGAGGACATCCCCCGGCGCATCCCCAAGGTGGAGCGCATTGCCAAGGTCATCGGCTGGAAGGCCACCACGCCCCTGGACGAGGGCCTGGCCAGCACCATCGAGTTTTATCGCAAGCCCTAAACGAGGGAAGACGCATGCTCGATTGCAAGGGATTGGCTTGTCCGCAGCCAGTGATGCGGACCAAGGACCTGTTGGAAAAAGAGGTCCCGGAGACGGTTCAGGTCCTGGTGGACAACCAGGCCGCCGGCCAGAACGTGCAGCGCTTTTTGCAGTCCCAGGGCTATGAGGCCGAGGTGGCCGCCCAGGGCGGCGACTTTGTCATCAGCGGCCGCCGCGACCCCGGCAAGGCCGTCCAGGCCCCGCCGCCGGACATCTACACCTGCTCCCCGGAGGATGCCCGAGTGCTGGTCTTCGTGCGCTCGGACACCCTGGGGCGCGGCGACGACAAGCTGGGCGCGGGCCTGATGAAGAACTTCCTGCTCACCCTCAAGGAGATGGGGCCGTCCCTGTGGCGGATTCTGTTCCTCAACTCCGGGGTCAAGCTCTGCTGCGAAGGCTCCGAGAGCCTGCCCGCCCTGCAAGAGCTGGTGGACAGCGGAGTGAGCATCCTGGTCTGCGGCACCTGCCTGGACTTCTACGGCCTGCTGGAGCAGAAGAAGGTGGGCGATACCACCAATATGCTCGACATCGTCACCTCCCTGCAGGTGGCGGGCAAGGTGGTCACGGTCTAGAAGCCCCCTCCTCTCCCCTGGCGCAAACGCCATCCTTTTTTGTCTCGGTACATAGTAAATCCCGATAAAAAATACTTTGACCCATAGGCTTTGTAAACAAAGCTTCGCCTTCTCGCGTCAAGAGTTTTGCAGGAAAGCATTGGCGTCCGGTGAGTGGCCTGAGCCTGGTTAGGGGGCCGGTGGGTTAGTTAGTGAGCCCACCGGCACAGCCAGGCGCCGCAGGGCAAGGCGGCAGGCGAACGAGGGGCAGGCGTAGTATACCTACGCCGAGGACCGAACGACGCCGACAACGCAGCCATGTGGGGCCTGGCGAAGCCGGCTACGTGGCAGTAGAGGACTGGTTAGGGCATACGCCCTTTGACCAGAGACGCGGGCGAGCCCTCCCTCGTGGGGCCTTCGTAGCTGCATCCGGTCAACCCGGCGTTTTCCATGAAACCGCAGATGTCGGCCGCGGTGTAACCCTGGCCCTCCTCGGTGTTCACCAGCATGTTCAGGGAGAAAAGGGCGGGCCAGGGATGCTTGGGCTCCTCGGTGTCCACCACGAACTCCTGCACCCACAGCGCCCCGCCGGGCTTCAGGACCGAGGCCGCCTTGGCGATCAGCTCGCGGCACTCCTGGGGCCCCTCGCCGTGCAGCACCTGGCTGAGCCACACCACGTCGTAGGGACCGCCCAGGTCGTTTTTCTGGTAGTCCCCGGCGATGAAGCGCACCTCGCCGCCGCGCGGGTGCAGGGCCGCCTCTTCCTGGAAATAAGGCTTGGCACCGGGCAGGTCGAACACTGTGGCGCTTAATCCGGGGGTCTCGTCGGCAAAGGTGAGGCCGTAGACGCCGGGGCCTCCCGCCAGGTCCAACAGGCTCTGGCCCGAGGCCAGGCCCAGACGGGCGGCGGTGCCTGTGGCCTGCTGGCGGGCGATGTCGCGCATGGCCCGGTAGAAGTGGGCCCGCCCGGCGGGCTCGCCGTTGGAGTCCTTTTTCTCGGGCATCTCCACCGGCTTGCCGGAGCGGACGCTCTCGGCCAGATGGGACCACACCGGCATGAGGTCGGCCATGTGCATGACCATGTTGTTGAGGCTGCGGGGGGCGTCGGGGTCCAGCAGGGTTTCCAGGCCGGGAGCCAGGGCGTAGGCCTCGCCCTGCTTCACCGCCAGTTCCAGGGCGTGCATGGCGATTACCAGCATCCGGGTGGCCCTTGGGTCCAGGCCCAGCTCGGAGGCCAGCGCCTCGGCCGTGGCCGGGCCCTTTTTAGCCAAACGCGCGGCCACGCCGGTGCCCACCGCCGCGTGCAGGGTGGCCGAAGCCCAGAAGCCGTGGGCCAAACGCGATACATCCTCGGGCTTCCACTGCTTGGGGCTCATTGGCCGCTCCTTTTTTAGATTACCTCAGAATCAAATACCAAAGGACCAATCCCACGGTGTTCACCGCCAGGGGGCCGTAGAGATAAGGATAGCAGGAGGTCAGGGTGCATTTGAAGTAGTCGCGCGACAGCAAAAAGCACAAATGCAGGGGAGAGAGCATCATGCCGAAAAAGCCGCACACAAAGGCCAGACCGCCGTGGGCCAGGTATTCCATGCCGCTCATGCCGCTGATCAAAGGCACCACCACCGGCAGGCTGGCGGCCACGTAGCCCACCGCGATGCCGGTGACCAGGCCGCTGACAAAGGGCAGCAGGCAGATCATGGCCAGGGCGGGGATGCCGTAGGCGTTCATCTCGTGCTCGATCTCGCCCACCGCGCCCGAGGCTTTCATCAGCCCCTGGAACACCATGATCCCGGCGATGAGCCCCATCATGGCCAGCACTTCCCGGCGGCCGAAGGTGGCCAGCACCCTGCCCAGGCCGATGCGGTTGGCCACCGCCGCGGCGATGAGCGCCCCGGCCAGGCCCGCGATGAGCGCGGTGCCGTCGGGCCAGGGCGGTCCGCCCTTGCCCCACAGGGCCCCCAGGGCCGAAACCACCACCACCACCCCGATCATCACCAGGATGGGGGCGCACTCCTTGATGAACTCGGCCACCGAGCCCACCCCCTGGTCTTCCCGGGCCTTGGGCTCGGGCAAGCGGCGCAGCAGAAACCAGATGCCCCCGGCGATGTGCACCATGGCCAGGGGCAGCATGACCAGCATGAAGGCCAGGGTGTCCACGCCCAACAGCGACACCGCCAGGATGAAGCCGGGGTACATGGGCCACCAGTACTCGCCGTGGTGGCGGAACCAGTAGTTGACCGCCGCCAAAAGCTGGCCGCTGGCGCTTCCCTGGGGCCCGGCCTGACAGGAGGCCTCCACCATGGGCGCGGAGAACAGGGCCCCGCCGGGCATGGGCAACAGGCCGATGATGGCGGGCATCACCGCCGCCGCCGCCTTGGGCGAACGCACCAGGCGGCTGAAGCTGGCCACGATGCGCTCCAGTTGGCCGCCTTCCTTCATCAGGCTGCTCAAGACCAGCATGAAGGCCACGGCCAGGGCCAGGCGCAGGCTCACCGGCGAGAACACCGCCTCCACCGCCTCGGTGGCAACCTGGATGGACCCTTGGCGCATCCACAGGCCCAAGATGAGGCCACCGCCGGCCAGGCAAATGCCCAGGTTGATCTTGAAGCGGCTGGTGGACACCACCAGGACAAAGATGACCAGCACCTTGACCAGGGCCGGCCAAAGCAAGGGGTTCAGTATTTCACTCACGTCAGAATTGCCTCTTGATGTCCGGTGGATTTGGCGAAGCGTTGCAGGACGGCGGTGTCGTTGTCGCGCCGCGCCTGGGCCAGGGTGTTCATTTCCTCGGCGGTGCGCCTAAGCCCGGCGGCCAACTCCCCGGCCCGGCCCTCCAGCTCGGCCAGGCACAGCCTGAGCTGATCGCAGCACTCGCCGATGCCCACATTGTGTACGTGGGATTGGCACATAAGATGGTGACGCCGCCGGAAGGAGCGCACCAGGCAGCCGTCCAAAAAAGCGGCCAGCATGGAGTCGGCGGCGGCCTGCTCGGCCAGGGCCAGGAACAGGGCCTCGGCGGCGTAGAGCCAGTCCCCGGCCCGCTGGCTGCACAGCTCCTGGTAGTCGGCCAGGGGTGCCGCCGCCCTTTGCCACAGCCGGGTGGCCGCGGTGGAGGCCCGGTTCAGGCCCCTGGCGTAGTGCTCCAGGGCGTCGGCGCTGAGCCAGCGCTCCTGGCGCAGCAGGGCCGCCTGCACCGGCTGGCCCGGCCCGCCCAGCATGGGCAGCATCTCCTCCAAGGGGGCGTAGGTGGTGCCCGGCAGGCCCAGGCCGTGGCGGCTGGTGTTGATGGCCGACACCCCCTGACGGGCCAGCACCCGGCCCAGGGCGCAAGCCCCGGCCGCCTGGTGCAGGGTGGCCTTCACCGTGCCGCGGTCCATGTCCGGCATCATCAGCTCGCCCCGGGGGTCCATAAGGTCCGCGCCCACCAGGATCAGGGGGTAGCACCCGGCCACCAGGGCCACCTCGGCCAAACGGCCCAGGGTGTGCTGCTGGGGGCTGAGGGCCTCTGCCAGGGGAGCCAGCGGCCCCAGAGCGGTGCCCCGAGGGCCCAAACACAAAAAAATTGGCCCGGGGTGGGCGCGGATGGTGGGGGCGTGGGCCACCTCCTCGGCGATGAGGGGGGTGCGGGCCAACATGGGATGGCTGTAGGCGAACAGGGGACCCAGGGCCGGTCCGGCCAGGCCCACCCCGCTGGGCACGATGCCCGCCTCGGCCACCCGGGGCAAGGCCCGGTCGGAGCAGAAAAACACCGCCCCTCCCAGGTTGCCCGCCAAAAGCTCCAAGGCCTCGGGCAGGGAAGGGCCTTCCAGGGCCAGCACCGCCGGGCGCCCGATTAGCGAGCCGGGCAGAGCCGGGGCCTGGGCCGCGAAAACCGCGTGCACCAGGTTGGCCACCAGGTTGGCCCCGGATTGCATCTCCCAGTCCAGGGCCAGGTCCCGCGCCCTAAGGGCGTGGCCCAGCACCCGGTAGAGCCGGGCCCGGGCCGTGGCGGCCTCGGATTCCGAGCCCGCGTGCAGGTGCACCATCTCCATCTGGCCGGTGAGGCTGAGCTGGGGGTTGCGGCTGAGCGCCTCTTCCAGGTCGCCCTCGGAGGGAGCCAGCAGCACCAGTTCCTCCCGGCCCAGGGGCAGGGCCAGGTCGTGGCGGCCCAGGGCGGCGGCCAAAAGCTCGGCCCTGGGTTGCAGGCAGAAAACCTGGTGCCCGGCGGGCATGCGCTCCACGAGCAGAGCCACTTCGTCCAGGAGCCCGCCGCCCACCACCAGGGTTATGCCCCCCGGCCGGGGGTGCAAACGGCTGAGCCCCTCGTTCTCACCGGACAGCGGACCCGTCACCGGCGCGCCGGCACCGGCGCCGCTGCGCTCCAGCCACTCGGCGACCTCCGGCGAAACCATGGACACCACGTCCAGGTTGTTGCGGTAAAGCTCTGGTGAGAAGGGATCGACCGGCACTGGATCTATCCTCGATGATGGCTTGATTGCTTCGGATCAGTTGAGGGGAATTTTATCGGTGAGTCGGGGGGTTTGCAACTTCCGACCCCTATGGGGTGGGCGAGGGGGGAGCCTCTTGCAGACGCCCGCCCACAAAGCGCAGCAGCACCGGGCCGCCGGGGGTGAGATATACGTAGTGCTGCTCGTCGTTGATGTAGTTGACCATGAAGGAACGCTGGGGCTTGCCCCAGGCCAGTTCGGCCCACCAGAGGTTGTCGCCCTTTTGCAGACGGCCCGCGGCCAGGCGGCGCTTGAGCTCCGGCGGCAGGTTGGCCGCCCGCAGGCGGGCCAGGCGCCCCGCGTGCAGGGGGACCGGCCCGGAGACCAGGGCCGCGTCCTTGGCCGGGAGCTTGGCCAGGGCTATGAGCCCCACCCTGCCCCGGCCGCCCACCTGGGGAGCCTCCGGGCCCAGGACGGCCTGCTCGGCCACCCACCAGGGGCCGGGCATTCCCCGCGGCTCAAACAGCCACAGCACCGGCCAGCCGCGCTGGTCCCGCCGGGCCAGCCAGCGGCCGCCGACCGCCCTGCCCTTTGGTCCCAGGGACACCGCCAGGTAGCCGTCCGCCTCGCCGCGCACGAAGCCCCAGGCCTCCAAGGCCGGGGCGTTCAAGGGAGGGCGACCCAAGGCGGGAGCCGCCTCGGCGGGCGAGAGCAGGACCACGGAGGCCACCGGCGGGGCTTGGCCACCGGCAAAGGCCACGACGGCCAGGCCCACCATAAGGGCCATAACCGCCGTGCATAGTCCGCGCCGCAAGGGCCGGCCTAGCCCGGAAATTTCGTGAAGGCGGTGCGTCCGGCTGCGCCAGCCAACGGCATGCCGCGTTGCTGGCTGCGCTCGGGCCTCAACGTAGCCTTGGCTACGCCTGCGGCCCTCGGTTGCGAGACGCCTTGCCTGCCGGCGGCTGGCTGTGCCGGAGCCGGGTACGCACCCCGCCTCGTTGGAGCGAAAGTATTTTTCATAAGGACCGCATAAATACTAACTAATCGTTCTAATCGTTCGTTGCCGCCCAGCCTTCATGAAATGTCCGGCCTAATATAGGGAAGCGTTCCAGCGTTTTTTGCGCCGGTGCAGGGCCAGACCCATGAGCCATCCAACGATGAGCACTCCGGCCCCGGCCAGGAACCATTTGAGGTTACTGGAAAACTTCATCGACTTGTTTTCCACCACCAGCTCGGTGTTCTGCTTGCTCTGGGCGTCGAACTGGGCTTGCAGCTTTTGGTGGCGGGCCTTGAGGGCCATAACGTCGGACGCGTCGGCCGACAGCTTTTCATAGCGGGTCTGCAATTCGGCCAGCTTGGCCTCGGCCTCCCTGAGGTTCTTGCTCAGGCTCTGGTTTTCCTCGTGCATCTGCTCCAGGCGGCGTGCCTGGTCCTTGTTGGTTGGGTCCAACTCGGCCAAGCGCAGTTTGGCGGGCCGCTCCTTTTGCAGGAAGCGGGTCAGGGCCCAGCCTTCCTTGCCGTCGGGCAAGCGCACCAGGGACCAGCCGTCGGGCTTGGAGCCCAACAGGGTCATCTTGTCGCCGGTCTCGGCCATGGCGATGACTTTGTTGCCGGTGCTGGGGCCGGAGCGCACCGTGATCCGAAGCTGATCGGTCACATAAAGGGTTTCTTGGGCCGCGGCGGTGGCCGCAACCAACAGCACGGCAAGGGCCACTGCTGTAACTATACGAAAATTCATTATGATTTTCCTCCGTGCGCTTCTACTTCCAAGAACTTAACAAACTGCCAGGGTGCTGTCAACGCGGACCATCGGCGCTGGGAGCCCCTCGCCGAGGGCCACCGGTTTTTTCTTTGACCCACTATGCGAAAACACCTAATATGATAACAATATTTCCTGCCCACCCACCTTCAAGGCGCTTCGGCCCACCAAGCGCAGCGGCATACTATGCAAAACAGCCGGGTTCTCATAGTCGACGACGAACAGGAAAACCTCCTGCTCATGGAGGACCTCTACCGCCAGCACGGCGCCCAGGTGATCAAGGCCCACAACGGCTTGGAGGCTCTGAATCTGGCGGAAAAGGAGCTTCCGGATCTTATTTTACTGGACGTGATGATGCCCGGCCTGGACGGTTACGAGGTCTGTAGGCGCATCAAGGACGGGGAGCACACCCAACGCATACCGGTGATCATGGTCACCGGCATGGGGGCCCTGAACAACAAGCTCAAGGGCCTGGACGCCGGGGCCGACGACTTCCTCAGCAAGCCGGTCAACTCCGCCGAGCTGCTCACCCGCTCCCGCAGCCTGCTCCGGGTGAAGGAGCTCAACGACGAGCTGGAAGGGGCCTACCACCGCCTGGCCGACATCGCCTCCTACACCAATACCCTGCTCCGGCGCTTCGACCCCTACGGTTTCGACCCTTACCAGAGCCTGGGCGGACTCATGGAGTTTCTCCTGGGCGATGGGGCCAACCCCCACAACCGCCCCGAGCGGGTGATCCTCTTAAATAAGCGCGAGAGCGGGGTATGGGAGGCCTGGCGCTATGAGCGACGGGAAAATCACATCTCCCGCTATCTGCTGGGCTCCCGCCTGACCAACGAGGCGGTTGAGCCCATGTTCGAGGGCCAGGAGAAGTTCTTCTGCAACCGCGACGACGAGTGTTACCGCCGGGTGGTGGACGCCTCGCTGTGGTCCCTCATGGAGGAGCCGCCGCCCAAGGACAATACGGTGGCCTTTTTTTCCGGATCGGTGGCGGTCTTAAGCCTGGACACCCCCAAGGCGGTGGGCGACTACGAGGCCCAGGTGCTCTCGGCCATGGTGGCCACCATCCACTTCTTTCTCAAGACCATCAGCAGCCAGATGCGGGAAGTGGAAAACGCCTTTTTCTACACCATCGAGTCCCTGGCCCGGGCGGCGGAGTCCCACGACGAGGACACGGCCAACCACATCACCAGGGTGAAGCGCTACGCCGAGGCCCTGGCCAGGGCCCTGGGCCAGCCCGAGGACTGGGTGGTCACCCTGGGCTACTCGGCCCAGATGCACGACGTGGGCAAGCTGCACGTGCATCCGGACATCCTGCGCAAACCCGGCCCGCTCACCGCCGCCGAGTGGGAGGAGGTGAAGCACCACACCACCTACGGGGTGCGCATCCTGGGGGACCACCCCCGCCTGGCCATGGCCCGGGAGGTGGCGCTGAGCCACCACGAGCATTGGGACGGCAGCGGCTACCCCAGGGGGCTGACCGGGGAGGAGATCCCCCTGTCCGGGCGCATCTGCATGATGGCCGACGTCTACGACGCCCTCAGGAGCGTGCGCCACTACAAACCCACCTACACCCACGAAGAGGCCTTCGACATCATCCTGAAGGGTGACGACCGCTTGAAGCCCCATTGGTTCGATCCGCAGGTGCTGCAAGCCTTTCTGGACATCCACGCTCAATTCGCTAAGATATACCGCGACACCAAGGATTAGGCGGGCCTTTGGGGCTCTGGGGTCTTGTAGCCCTGGGCCATGCCTATTGTTTGCGCTTTCGTCCGCGAATAGGTTATGAGGAGGTAACATGAGCGAAATCAAGACGATTGGTGTAGTCGGCGCGGGGACCATGGGCAACGGCATTGCTCAACTGGCCGCCCAGAGCGGCGCCCAGGTGATCATGCGCGACATCAAGGACGAGTTCGTCGAGCGCGGGCTGAAAGCCATCGACAAATTCCTGTCCAAGGGGGTGGAGCGGGGCAAGGTGAGCCCCGAGCAGAAGGCCGAGGTGATGGGCCGCATCACCGGCACCACCGACATGGCCGATCTGGCCCCGGCGGACTTCATCATCGAAGCGGTGATCGAGGACCTGGACCTTAAGAAAAGCGTCTACGGCCAACTGGACGAGGTCTGCCGCCCCGAGGTCATCCTGGCCACCAACACCAGTTCCATGAGTGTGACCCTCATCGCCTCGGCCACCAAGCGCCAGGACAAGGTGGTGGGCATGCACTTCTTCAACCCCGCCCAGATCATGCGCCTGTGCGAGATCATCAGGGGCTACGCCACCAGCGACGAGACCGTGGCCGTGACCAGCGCCCTGGCCCAGAAGATGGGCAAGGAGACGGTGGAGGTCAAGGTGGACAGCCCCGGCTTCATCGTCAACCGCCTGATGATCCCCCACATGGTGGAGGCGGCCCGCATGCTGCAAGAGGGCGTGGCCTCCCGCGAGGACATCGACAAGGCGGTCAAATTGGGTCTGAACTACCCCATGGGCCCCTTTGAGATCATGGACTTCACCGGCATCGACATCTGCAAGTTCGTGGCCGACTACTTCGCCCAAGAGCTGAACAAAGAGCTGAAGTGGGAAGTGCCCACCAACATGAAAAACCAGGTGCGCTCGGGCAACCTGGGCCGCAAGAGCGGCAAGGGCTGGTACGACTACTCCAAGTAGTCCGCTCTAAAAAACATGAAGCCCCCGCCTGGCATCGGGCGGGGGCTTTTTTATGCGCAAAAATAGGCCTAGGCGGCGGTGAGCACCATGGCGAAGTCATCTGCCTCCGGGTCGTAGGCATCACCGGCCACGCTGCCCAGGGTCTCCACCCGCTCGAAGCCCCCGGCGACCAGCTCGCTGGCGAGGTACTCGGGGGTGAAGTGCTGGAGCCAGTTGAAAATCTCCCGGCGCTCTTGGGGCAACACGATGGTGTAGCGGTCCAGGGCTAGATATTCCGGCTCGTACTTGAAGGAGTTCTGGAAGACGTAGTGGGGCTCCTGGGCCCAGAAGCCATCGCCGGGGCAGAACTCGTAGCCCGTTGATTCGGCCAAGCCCCGGAAGCGGGCCAGGGAAAATACGTCCAGCAGCAATGCGCCGCCGGGCCGCAGCAGGCCGCGAAAAATCTTGAGCAGCCTGGCCCGCTGCGCCGGGCTCAGGGCGCAGAGGTCGCAGTAGATCAGGGTGATCAGGTCGTAAACCGCCTCGCCCTCGCACTCCAGATAGTTCTGGCAGCGGTAGTCGATGTTCAGGCCCTGGGCCGTGGCCTGCTCCTGGGCGTAGGCGATGGAGCGCGGCGAGAAGTCCACGCCGGTGACCGCCGCGCCGCTTTTGGCCAGGCCCTGGGCGTAGAGCCCCGGCCCGCAGCCGAAGTCGGCCACCCGCTTGCCCGGCCCCAGGCCGAAGCGCCCGGTCATCCAGCCCGTCGCCCGCCCGATGAACTCGCTGCCCCGCGAGGCGATGGCGTTGGAGCCGTCCAGGTGATAGGCCAGCATCTGCGACGACACCCAGGGGTCGGTCCAGAGCTGGTCGGCGGTGTAGCGCTCCCAGGGGGTGGGGCGGCAGTTCATCTCTTGAAGGTCATCGAACATGGCGCTTCCCTTGGGCAGGGATCAGTCCGCCAGCAGGTCATCCACCGTCTGCACGGTGAACAGGGGCCTCAGCGGGCTCTTGCGGTAGAGGTTCAGGCAATCGGCGTGAGCCTGGTCGCTGGTGGCGGTGCAGGCGTCCTCCACGATCACCGCGTAAAAATCGTTGCACACCGCGTCCAGGGCGGTGGTCAGCACGCAGTAGGGGGTCATCAGGCCACAGGCGGCCACCCGCTCCACCCCCCAAAGCCGGAGGGTCTGGTCCAGGTCGGTCTTGAAAAAGGCGCTCATGCGCCGCTTGGGCAGCCAGGTATCCTCCGGCTCTTGCTCCAGAAGGCTGCTGATCTCGGCCCCCTCAGTGCCCCTGAGGCTGTGGTCCTTCATGCGGCCGCGAAAAAGGTAGTCCCCCGGCAGAAAGCTGTCCGTGGCGAAGATCACCGGCCAGCCCTTGGCCCTAGCCCCGGCGGTGAGGCGGTTGACCATGGGCACGATGGATTTGCCCCGCTCGGCAATGCCCCCGTGCTGGCTGGTCTCCAGGTTGTCCTTGACCATGTCCACCACAACTATCGCCGTCTTCATGCCGATGCCTCCTTGCGCTCCCGGCGCTTTGCCTGGGCGAACAGCTCGGCCAGCATGGCCGCCCCTTCGCGCATCTGCCCCGCCTCGGCCCCACTGGCCACCTCCAGCACCTTGAGCGGGGCGTGGGCCAGGGCCGCCGTCAGGGCTGGCCAGTCCATCTTGCCCGCGCCGGGGGCCTGATGGTCGTCGTGGCCCTTGGCGTCGTGCAGATGGCAGCCCACCAGGCCGGCGCCCAGGGTGTCCAGCCACTGGGAGGCGGGCTCCATGCCCGCCCGCTCCTGCACCCAGGCATGGCCGCAGTCGTACCACAGGCCCAGGGGCGCGCCCGCGAAGCGCTCCAGCAAAATGGTCAGCTCGGGCAATGATGGTATCTGATAGGCGTGGTAGCGGTTTTCCAGGCCCAGGGCCACCCCCAGGGGCGCGGCCCGCTCGGCCAGGCGCTCCAGGGAAAAGCTCACCGCGTCCATATGGCGCGGGGCGTAGAGCGCCCGCTTTTCCAAATGGGCCGCCAGCTCCGGGATCATGGCCCCGGCGTCGGCCCCACGGCGGATAACCCCTTTTTCCGCCACCTCGCTCACCTCGCCCAGGTGCAGCACCACCGCCTCGGCCTCCTGGTCGCTGGCCAGCTCCATGGTGCGTAGGGTGTACTCCACCGCCCGCTCGCGCTCCTCGCGGTCCGGGGCGGCCAGGTTGAACAGGTCGCCGCTGGCCTTGTTGCGGGGCACCCCCACCGGCAGGGGGGCGAAGTTGTGCAGACTGGACACCCGCCAGCCGCGCGCCTTGAACTCGGGCAGCAGGCGCTCGATCACCTCGCCGGTGAGGCGGTATTCCAGCTCCACCAAGTCCAGATCCAGCTGGTCCAGCACGGCCAGGATGGCCGCCGCCTCGGGGCCGGGGCCGTGGGGTGCGGCCTCCAGGGAGCGGGCCTTGGCCCACACCGTGGAGACGGACAAACGATTGCTGTATTGCTGATTCACGTGAGGAGCCCAACCTGGCTGTCGCCCGAGGCCAAAGGGCGGCATGGGCGGCTGCGCTCCGGTCTCGAAGTGAGTTTTATATCCATCAAAGTCTTTGGCCGCCGGTGGGGGGTTATCCCCCTGTCCGGCGGCCGCGACGGCTTGTCATAATATTAACACTGCCTGGATTCGCGAGGCCAACGCCTCCCCCACCTTTTGGTGACGGGAGGGTTAGGGCTCCACGTATCCCGGCGTGTTGCACTGGGTCTTCTGGTACTTGGCCCAGAAGGGGCTCATGGCCCGAAGGCGCTCGATGATCCCCGGCATGTTGGCCAAAATGTGGTCCACGTCGGCCTCGGTGTTGTACACGCTCAGCGAGAAGCGGATGGAGCCGTGGGCCGCGGTGAAAGGCACGCCCATGGCCCTGAGCACGTGGCTGGGCTCCAGGGAGCCGGAGGTGCAGGCGCTGCCGCTGCTGGCGCAGATGCCCTGGGAGGACAGGTGCAGCAGGATGGACTCGCCCTCCACGTACTCGAAGCTCACCGAGGTGGTGTTGGGCAGGCGGCGATCCGGGTCGCCGTTGACCATGGTGGCCTCGATCTCCAGAAGGCCGGTTTCCAGGCGATCGCGCAAGGCCTTGACCTTGGTGTTTTCCTCGTCCATGCGGGTGCGGGCCAGCTCGGCGGCCTTGCCCATTCCGATGATGTAGGGCACGTTCTCGGTGCCGGCCCGGCGGCCGTGCTCCTGGTGCCCGCCCTTGATGAAGGGCACGAAGGGGGTGCCCTTCTTGATGTAGAGCACCCCGACGCCCTTGGGGGCGTGCAGCTTGTGGCCGGACAGGGCCAGCATGCTGATGGCGGTGTTGTCCAGATCGATGGGCACCTTGCCCACGGCCTGCACCGCGTCGGTGTGGAACAGCACACCCTTGGCCGCGCATATTTCAGCGATCTCGGGCACCGGGAAGATCACCCCGGTCTCGTTGTTGGCCCACATCACGCTGACCAGGGCGGTGTCCTCGCGGATGGCCTCGGCCACTGCCTCCAGGTCCAGGTTGCCCTGGCGGTCCACCTTGAGGAAGGTGATCTCATAGCCCTGGGCGGCCAGGCCCTGGCAGGTGTTTAAGACCGCCGGGTGCTCCACCCGGGTGGTGACGATGTGGCGTTTGCCCGGCTGGCTGGCCAAGGCGCTGTTGAGCGCCGTGTTGTCGCTCTCGGTGCCGCAGGAGGTGAACACGATCTCCTCGGGAGAGGCGCCCAAAAGCTGGGCCACCTGGCCACGGGCCGTGTCCACCTTGGCGCCAACCTGGCCGCCGAAGTTGTGCATGGAGCTGGGGTTGCCGTAGTACTCCCCGAAGAAGGGCAGCATGGCCGCCACCACCTCGGGCGCCGCCTGGGTGGTGGCGTTGTTGTCCATATAGACTACGCGTTCGCCGCTCACGGCTTCACCTCCTCCACCACCAGGTCCTCGCTGACGAACTCGCGGAGCTTGCTCTGCACGAACTGGCCCAGGGTGGCCTGGCTGGCCGCGCAGGAGGAGCAGCGGCCCCTAAGGGACACCAACACCTTGTCGCCATCGATGTCGATGAGCTCGATGTCGCCGCCGTCGGCTTTGAGCGCCGGGCGCACCTCGCGCTCCAGGGTCTCCTCGATGAGCTTCATCTTCTGGATGTTGGTGAGCTTCTTCTTCTTGGCCGCCGGAGGCTTCACCTCCACCGGCTGCTGGGGCGCGGTGTCCCACAGGCGGTCCAGCACGGCCTGGATCTTGTCCTGGCACTCGCCGCAGCCGCCGCCCGCCTTGGTGAAGTTGGTGATCTCCTCCACCGTGTGCAGGTCGTTATTCAGGGCCACCTTCTCGATTTCCTTGTCCGTGACCCCGAAGCACTGGCACACCACCTCGCCCTCTTCGCTGGGCAGCGGCTCCAGGCCCTTGTAGTTGCGGATGGCCGCTTGCAGGGCTTCCTCGCCCATCACCGAGCAGTGCATCTTCTCCTTGGGCAAGCCGCCCAGGAACTCGGCGATGTCCTTGTTGGTGAGCTTCTCGGCCTCCTCCAGGGTCATGCCCTTGACCATCTCGGTCAGCGCGCTGCTGGAGGCGATGGCGCTGGCGCAGCCAAAGGTCTGGAACTTGGCATCGGCGATGCGCCCCTGCTCGTCCAGCTTGAAGGTGAGCTTCAGGGCGTCGCCGCAGGCCAGGCTGCCCACCTCGCCCACTCCGTCGGCGTCGGGTATCTCGCCCACGTTGACCGGCTCGGTGAAGTACTTTTTAACCTTGTCCGTGTATTCCCACATGTCTTGGTCTCCAAGAGAACCGCTGGTTAGTGGCCTTGGGGGTACTCCACCAGCTCGATCAGAACCCCCCGGGTGGCCTTGGGGTGCAAGAACACCACCCGGCTGCCGTGGGCTCCGGGCCGGGCCTCCTCGCTGGTCAAGGGCACGCCCTTGGCCTTGAGCTCGGCCACGGCCTGGTCAATGTCATCCACCTCGAATGCCAGGTGGTGGATCCCCTCGCCTTTTTTATCGATATATTTGCTCATCACCCCGTCGGGGGTGGTGCTCATCACCAACTCAATGGAGGTCTCGCCCACCGGGATGAAACCGGTGCGCAGCTCGCCCACCGCGTCGCTGGAATCAACCTTCAAGGGTAGCATCTCGGTGTAGACCTTTTGCGCCTCGTCCACGTCTTTTACCGCCACGCCGATATGCGCCAGTCTTTTGATTTTCATTACGCACCCCTCACCGGCGGACAAATCCGCCCGCGATAAATATTAGTTCCAAATAACACAGCTACGTCATCATATTAGTAGCTGCAAGGCATGGGCGCAAGTTTTCCGGCGCATCCCAGGGAGCCCAAAGACCGGGCCATGAGCGGTGTTTCAGGCCGCTTCCCGGGGAAGACTGCGGCCCGTTCACAGAGAGCCGGCCGCCCGCCCCACCCCCTTGAAAAAGGTGTAGAGAAAGCTGCCCTCGGGCGCGGCGGTCCGGTGAAGCTGGTCTATGCCCTGGTCCCATTCCTCGGGGCGCATCATGCCCTTTTCCAGGGCCTGCTCGCGCACTCCCTCGACCATGGGGATGATGGTGCGGCGCACAAAGCCCTCCACCCAGACGGGGCGGGAGTCGTCGCAATACACCGCCCGGGGGCTCACCCGCACATCCTTGACGCCCGCCTGGACCATGAGGGGGTAAACCCTGCGCCCGATGAGCGAGTCTCCCCCCAGGGCGGCCTGGCAGTCGATGAGGCATTGCCAGGCCCGGCGGGCCAACTCGCCGTCGGGGTGGAAGTAGCAGGAGCCGTGGTCGCCCTCGATCACCGTGACGCTGCCGCCGGGCTTTACCAGGCGGGCCAGCCCGGCCAGGGCCTCCACCGGCCGGGTGAGGTGCTCCAGGACGAAGCACACGAACAGATGGTCGAAGCTGGCCGGGGCGAAGGGGGGCTCGTACAGGTCGCCCCGCACGAACACCAGGTTTTCCCAGCCCTGCTCGGCGGCCTGGGCCTCGGCCTGGGCCAGGGACTCGGGCGAGATGTCCAGGCAGGTGAATTGGGCCTGGGGGCTCATCTCCACCAGAAAACGGGTCTGAGCCCCTATGCCGCAGCCCGCTTCCAGGATCTTGGCCCCGGCCGGGTAGCGGGTGCCCTCATGCAGCAGCTCGGCCAGGGTGCCCGCCTGATCGCCCAGGCGCTGGGCCTCGCGGGGAGTGTAGCCGTGGACATAGGGATCGGACATGGCGCACCTATTATTTGAAAGACGGCATCAAACCCACCCGCCCGGCGTACTCGCGGTACTTCTCGCCGAACTGGTGGCGCAGGCGGGCCTCCTCGTGCCAGGTGCCCAGGGCTATGTATACGCTGAGAATAAGGGAGATGATCACGTCCGGCCAGCCGTGCAGGGCCCGGCACCACACCACCAAAAAAGCGGCCACGTGCATGGGGTGGCGCATGTGGGCGTAGGCCCCGGCGGTGATCAGGCGGTGGCGCTCGGGAGTCTTGTCAAAGGCGGCCTTCATGCCCGCCAGGTCGAAGCCGCCCTGGGAGAAATCCCAGGAGGCCCACATGAGCAGGCCCACCGCCGCCGCCCAGACGGCCAGCTGCAAGCCCACCCAGGCGCCGGGCAGCCAAACGGGGAAGATGGCCCCCAGGTAGCTGGAATACTTGAGCACCGGGTAGATGCTCATCAGGGATAAAACCGAGTAGGCCAGACGGTATTGGGGTATGCTCAGGTGGGTGAGCCGCTCCAAAAATGCCCGCAAGCGGCGCTCCAGGAGCAGGCTGTGCAGCCCGCACCAGGCGGCCCATACGACGGCTAAAACAAACAGATCGCCTGGAGAGGGGCTTGATGGGGGCAAAATGGTCCTCCTGATTATGAGCGTACCTTCCCAAGCTAAGTCCCCGGTGAGGCCGGGTCAAGCGTCCCGGTTGCATTGACTGCCGGGGCATATGGCCGTAGGATGAACTTGAATCCGGGGGGCCCACGACAACGAAGAAAAGGTCAGAGTAATGATCGCGCGTTACACCCTGCCCGAAATGGGCCAAATCTGGACCGATGAGAACCGCTACGCCAAGTGGCTGGACGTGGAATTGGCTGCCTGCCGGGCCTGGAACAAGCTGGGGCGCATCCCCGGCGAGGCCCTGGCCGAGATAGAGGCCAAGGCCGCCTTCGAGGTGGCCCGGGTGGAGGAGATCGAGGCCGAGACCCGCCACGACGTCATCGCCTTTCTTACCAACGTGGCCGAGCACGTGGGGCCCTCCAGCCGCTACATCCACCTGGGGCTCACCTCCAGCGACGTTTTGGACACGGCCTACGCCCTGCTTATCAAAGAGTCCGGCGAGCTGATCCTGGCCGCCCTGGACCGCCTGTTGGCCGCGCTAAAGACCCGCGCCCTGGAGCACAAGTACACCCTGCAGATGGGCCGCTCCCACGGCATCCACGCCGAGCCCGTGACCTTCGGGCTCAAGCTGGTGGGTTTCTACGCCGAGTTCGCCCGGGACCGCGAACGCCTGGAGCGGGCCATCGACGCGGCCGCCCGGGGCAAGATAAGCGGCGCGGTGGGCACCTACGCCAACGTGACCCCAGAGGTGGAAACGATGGTCATGGCCGATTTGGGGCTGACTCCGGCGGTGGCCTCCACCCAGGTGGTGTCCCGCGACGGCCTGGCCGAGTACTTCTGCACCCTGGCCATCATCGGCGGCAGCATCGAGCGCCTGGCCGTGGAGATCCGCCACATGCAGCGCACCGAGGTGCTGGAGGCCGAGGAGGCCTTCGCCAAGGGCCAGAAGGGCTCCAGCGCCATGCCCCACAAGCGCAACCCCATCGGCAGCGAGAACCTCTCGGGCCAGGTGCGCCTGCTGCGCGGCTACGCCCTGGCGGCGTTGGAAAACATGGCCCTGTGGCACGAGCGCGACATAAGCCACTCCTCGGTGGAGCGCACCATCGGCCCGGACGCGGACACCCTGACCCACTACAGCCTGCACCGCATGGCGGGCATGATCGAGCGCCTCACGGTGTACCCGGAGAACATGCAGCGCAACCTGAACCTCACCGGCGGGCTGATCCACTCCCAGCAGGTGCTCCTGGCCCTGGCCCAGAGCGGCATCAGCCGCGAGGACGCCTACCGCCTGGTGCAGCAGCACGCCATGGCCACCTGGGCCGAGGGCGGCAGCTTCCGGGAGCGGTTGGAAAACGACCCCGAGGTGAGCGGCGCCCTGGGCGAAAAGACCGGCGAGATACTGGACGGCCTGTTCGACCCCAAGGCCCACTTAAAGCAGGTCGACTATATTTTCGAGCAGATCCTGGGCAAGGACTAGCCTTAGCGCCTGGGAATGATTTTTTCGGCGAAGGAGAAAAGACCCATGCTAGCGGCGCGTACGGCGGCGGTGATCCTGGCCCTGGCCCTCATGGCGATGGTGGGTTGTTCCTCGGTCAAGGATGCCTACCATGAGTACGACCCCCGGCCCCGTCCGGCCGACGTGGCTTTCGGCAAGGTCCTGGAAAAGTACCTGGTCAAGGGCTCCATCCACCACGGCGCGGCCACCGAGATGCTGGCCGACGTGGTGCCCGCCAACTGGGAGGTGCGCGCCGCCTGGGTGGACCGCCGGGCCGAGGCCTTCGCCTGGACCCCGGAGCAAAAAGCCAAGGACTTGGCCGACCAGCGCGCGGAGTATGACCAGTACAACACCATCCTGGCCAGCGTGTTCGTGCCCGACAAGAAGTGGAACAACCTGGACGACCAGGAGGCCAACTGGCGGGTGTACCTGATCAACGCCAAGGGTGAGCGCGTCGAGCCGGTGGACGTGCGCAAGATCAAAAAGCGCACCGCCATCCACGAGGCCATCTACCCCTTCTGGGGCCCCTGGAGCCAGTTGTATCTGGTCAAGTTCCCCATCAACGGCCCCAAGGGCAAGCCCTTCCTGGCACCCGGCGAAAAGCAGGCCACCATGTTGGTGACCGGCGCGCCGGGCCGGGCAAATTTTAAGCTGGTGATTCGCTAAGATACTGGATGGCTCTCATACCCTGAACTGAGAGCCTGGGTTCCCCTGGGCAAAACCTGGATGCGGCCCTGCCTCAGGTCCGCGGCCACCAGGTTGCGGCCCGCCTGCTTGGCCGCATAGAGGGCGTCGTCAGCCCGGCGCACCACGCCCTGGGACTCCTCGCCGGGCCCCAGGGTGGCCACCCCCACGCTCACCGTCAGGTTGACCCCTCTGTCGGCCTCCCCATCGCCGCCGCCTTGGCCCTCGGGCGTGAAGTCCAGGCGGGCCACCTCGGCCCGCAGGCGCTCGGCCACGGCCAGGGCCTCGCTCATGGCCGTGCGCGGCAAGAGCACCGCGAACTCCTCCCCGCCGTAACGGCAGGCCAGGTCCATGCCCCGCACGCAGCGTTGCAGGGCCTGGGAAAACTTCACCAGGGCCTGGTCCCCGGCCAGATGGCCGAAGCGGTCGTTGTAGGACTTGAAAAAGTCGATGTCGGCCATGAGGATGGAAAAGGAGTGGCCGTAGCGCTGGACGGTCTGCATCTCCCGGGACAGGGTGGCGTAGAAGAAGCGCTGGTTGTACAGGCCGGTGAGGCTGTCGGTGACCGAAAGGCGCCTGAGCTCCTGCTCCAGGCGGCGCTTGTCAGAAAGGTCCACCAGGGTCTCCACCGCCCGCACGATCCTGCCCTCCGGGTCGCGGATGGGCGCGGCCAGGAAGTAGAGCTGGCGGCCGTTGGGCTTCACGGTGGGGTAGAAGCCCTCCCCCTCCAGGCCGCCGTCCACCAGGGTGGACTTTTTCATGGACAGCTCGCCGTTGCTCTTGAGCACCCGCTCCAGGTTGCCCTCCAGGGACAGGTCGTCCAGCACCAGATCGGCCAACACCGGACGTTTGCTCAGGTAAAAAGGCTCCCATTGGTGGTTGGTGCCCACCATCTCCTCGGCGTTGAAGCCGGTGAGGCGCTCCATGGCCCGGTTCCAGTGCACCACCTTGTGCTCCTGGTCCAGCACCATCACCGCGATGGGCAGGCCCTGCAGGGTGTTCTCCACCATCTGCTGGCCGCGCGTTAGCTCCTGCTCCAAAAGCTTGCGCTCGGTTATGTCGGTGGCGATGCCCTCCATGGCCAGGGGCTTATCCAACTCGTCGCGCACCAGGATGGACTTTTCCCGTAGCCAGCGGGTGCGGCCCCTGGCGTCCAGGATCATGAACTCCTGCTCGCTCACCGCCGGGCCCCTCCCCCGGACGACCCGCCGCCAGTGGGCCATAACCCGGTCGCGGTGCTTGGGGTGGATGACCTTGAGCAGGGGGGGATCGTCGCGCAAGATGCGCCGCACGCTGTAACCGGTTATCTGCTCCACCGCGGAGCTGACGTACTCGAAGCGTTCATGCTCCAAGGACCAGCGGTAGATGATGTCCGGGGCGTTGTCCACCAGGCGGCGGTAGCGGGCCTCGCTCTCGTGCAGGGCCATCTGGTCGTGGCGCAGTTGGGTGACGTCGCGCACCAGGCCGAAGCGGGCCAGGCCCTGCCCGGCCCAGGTGGCGGTGATGAGCGCCTCGAAGGTCGGGCCGTTCAGGCGTCTCATGGTGGCGGGAAAATCCTGCACATAGCCTTGGGCCTGCAAGGAGTTCAAGTAAAGCTGCATTTCCTCGGAATCGGCGAAAAGCACGTCCGAGTTGTTTCGCCCCAGCAGATCCTCGCGCCGCTCCGCGCCGACCATGCTCATAAAGGCCGAATTGGCGTCTTCCAAAAGGCCTTCCTGGTCCACGATGAAGGCCCCGTCCTTGGTCTGGCTGAACAGGCGCTTAAAACGGGCCTTCTCCTCCTGGGCCTTTTGCACCATGTCCCGGGCGGAGGTGGTCAGGCTGGCCAGGGCCGCCGAAAGCCTTCCCAGCTCGTCGGAGCGCCGCAAGGCCTCCGGAGGCACCAGTTCCTGGGCCGCCTTTTCCGCCTCCTGGGTGAGCAGGCGCAGGGGCCGGCTGAGGTACCAGCGGCCCCAAAACATCGCGGTGAGGGCCACGATGGCGGCCACCAGCAGGGCGGTAAGCAAGGAGGCGGGCCACAGGGTATGATCTTCCACGCCCGACAGAGGCTCTTGGTAGGAGGCCACCGCCAGGATCAATTCGCCGCTGGCAACCCGGTCGTAGGCCACGGCCATGGGCCGGCCGTTATTGTCGGTAAGGCTGAGCACGCCCCAGGCGGAGCTGGCCATGTGCCTGAGAATCTCCTGGGGCGGCAACATGCTTTGGTCGCCGATGGGAGGCGCCACCAGCCCTCCCTGGGGATTGATTCCGAAAATGAGCAGGTCGTGCATCCCGTGGGCGGCGGAAAGCTGATCGATCTTGAAGCGGCGCAGGGCCTCCACCGGGTCGGAGTGGTTGACCTGGTTGCGCTCCACCAAGTCCACGATTTGCTTCAGGTGGGATTTGAGATGGGCTTTGGCGTAAGTCTCGGCGGAATGGCGGACATACCACCGCTGCACCCCGGTGATCACCAGGGAGGAGACCAAGGCCACCAGGATCAGGGCGGCGGCCAGCTTGGCGCCCACCGAAACCCCTTGGGACCATTTGTTTAAAGCGCTCCCCACCTAGACTCCGCATCCCTTAAGGCCGGGCGCAGTCAAAATTGACACCTCAAGATGGGACATTTAGGATGAACCTTAGTAGGAAGATGGCGCGGGATCGCGAAGTTGTTCAAAATGGGGGTGCCGGCCATTCTTCCCATTGATTAACCATATCGGCACCGGCCCAGGGGCGTCAAGCGCTCTCCTGCCGCCCGGAGCCCAAAGTCAAGGAGCATAACATGCTTGAAACTATGAAAAATCTTATGCTGGCGGGTCTGGGGGCGGCGGTGCTGACCAAAGAAAAGGCCATGCGCCTGATGCAGCAGGCGGTGGAAAAAGGCGAGCTGAGCGCGGCCGAGGCCGAAAAAATGGCCGAGGAGGTGGTGGCCGAATCCAGGCGCCAGGCCCAGGCCATGGGCGACAAGCTCACTGAGGCGGCCCGCGAGACGGCCCTGAACCTCAACCTGGCCTCCAAGGAAGAGATGGAGGAGTTGCGCGGCCGGGTGGCCGAGTTGGAAAAAGAGCTGGCCGCGCTCAAGGCCGCCACTCCGCCGCCAGAGTCCTAGCCCATGCTCGACACCATCCGCAACCTGGGCCGGGTCACCGAGCTGGCCATGGTCTTGGTGCGCCACGGCTTCGCCGATCTGGTGGACCGCCTGGGCCTGCCCAGCTCCAAGGGCACCGGGGCCCGCAGCGGCGGGGAAAAGCTGGCCGGCCGCTACAGCGTCTACGCCAGGTTGCGCATGGTCGCCGAACAGATGGGGCCCACCTTCGTCAAGCTGGGCCAGCTGCTCTCCCAGCGGCCGGACCTGTTGCCCAAGGAGTTCATCCTGGAACTCTCCAAGCTCAGGGACCAGGTGACCCCCATTGTCTTCGCAGAGGTGAAGTCCCAGGTGGAAAGCTCCCTGGGCCGTCCCATGTCCGAGGTGTTCAGCCAGTTCGACGAGAAGTGCCTGGCCAGCGCCTCACTGGCCCAGGTGCACCGCGCGGTGCGGGCCGACGACGGCCGCGAAGTGGCGGTGAAGGTGCGCAAGCCTGGCATCATGCGCACCATCGAGGCGGACATGGAGCTGCTCATGATCCTGGCCAAGCTGGCGGACAAGGAGCTGGAGGCCGCGGCCCCCTACGACCTGCCCGCCCTGGTCAAGGAGATGGAGCGCTCCCTGTTCCAGGAACTGGACTTCAGCCTGGAGGCGCGCCACATGCGCACCGCCCAGGCCCAGCTCTCGCCGGACAGTGGGGTGATGATCCCCCAGCCCCACCTGGACCTGACCCGCCCCGGCCTTCTGGTCATGGAACTGGTCACCGGCGACCCGCCGGGCAAGGCCGACATCAGCCCCGAGGAAGGCAAGCGGCTCGGCCGGGACTTGGTGCGCCTGATGATGGAACAGGTGCTGCTCAGGGGCTTTTTCCACGGCGACCCCCACCAGGGCAACCTGCTGGTGACCCGCGACGGCCAGGGGCGGCCCATGCTGGCGGTTTTGGACTGGGGCCTGGCCGGCCGCCTGACCGACGACGACCGCTATCTGCTCTGCGACCTTCTTATGGCCACCCTGCAGCGCGACGCCAAGGCGGTGATAAAGGCCTGGATGGACATGAAGGTGGTGCCGCGCAGCTATGACGACCCCACCCTGGAACGGGACGTGGCCGAGCTGTTGGAGATGGTCAACACCCAGGGCGAGCCGGTGGAGACCGCCAAGCTGATTTTGGAAATGATGGAGATCATGCGCCAGCACCGCCTGCGGGTGCCCATGCAATACGCCCTGGCCGACAAGGCCCTGCTGGAGATGGAGGGGGTGGCCCGGGCCCTGGACCCCGAGTTCCGGCCCGTGGAGGCGGCCCGGCCCTTCGTGTGGCGGCTGTACCTGGAGCGCTGGCGGCCCGACGCCATGGCCAAGAGGCTGCTGATCCATCTGGGCGACGCCTTGCACCTGATCCAAAACCTGCCCCGGCGGCTGGAAAACCTGGTCAGCCAGCTGGAAAAGGGCGAGCTGTCCCTGCAACTGCAGCACGAGGGCCTGGTTCCCCTGACCAAGGCCCTGCAAGAGGGGGCCAGCCGGGTCACGGTGGGGCTCATCGTGGCCGCGCTCATCGTGGGCAGTTCCATGATCATCACCACCGGGGTGGAGCCCAAGATCTTCGGCCTGCCCGCCCTGGGGGTGGTGGGCTACGTGATCAGCGGGGTCATCGGCCTGTGGCTGGTCTGGTCCATACTCCGCTCCCGGGGGGGCCGCCTCTAAGGCCCCGTTCCGCCAAGCTGAACCTTCCCGCTCCCCTGCCCGGACCGCGCCCATGGCGGGCCGGCATCCGGTCGCCCAAGTTGAGGGGTCACACCCTGCTTGACCCCCCTCTTCAGGGCTGCTATCCTTGGCCAAACCTATATCTGCCCAAGATATTTCCAATACTAAAGGGTAGGCCTCATGGACCTCAGGCGTTTACAAGTTTTTGCTAAAGTATACGAAAAACGTAGCTTTTCCCGCGCGGCCGAAGAAGTTTACCTGAGCCAGCCCACGGTGAGCGGGCACATCAAAAGCCTGGAAGAGGAACTGGGCGTGCAGCTTTTCGACCGCCTGGGCCGGGAGATATTGCCCACCAAGGCCGCCGAGCTGCTCTATGTGCACGCCCGGGACATCCTGATGCGGGTGGAAGACGCCCAGCATTCGGTGGACGCCTTTTTGGGCCGCCTGCGGGGCGACCTGGTGGTGGGCGGCTCCACCATCCCCGGCCAATACGTATTGCCCAGCTTCATCGGCCGTTTCCGCCTGCTGCACCCCGAGGTGCGTATCACCCTGCACATCGGCGACACCCGTCAGGTGGCCGAGGCGGTGCTCTCCGGCGAGCTGGAGGCCGGGGTGGTGGGCGCGGTGGTGGAGGAGGAGCGCCTGGCCTACAGCCCGCTCATGGAGGACGAGCTGGCCCTGGCCGGTTGGCCCGGTCATCACTTCGGCGACTCTCTGGACACGGCGGAGCTGAAAAGGGTGCCGGTGGTGTTCCGGGAGCCGGGCAGCGGCACCCGCATGTTCCTCTCCAAGGCCCTGAAAAAGGCGGGGGTGGACCCCGCGGACATGAACATCGTGGCCCAGATGGGCTCCACCATGGCCGTGCTCAACTCGGTGCGCTCCCAGGTGGGCCTGGGCTTTCTCAGCCGCCGGGCCATGGTGGAGGAGCTGGAGGCGGGCAAGGTGGTGGAGGTGGGGCTGAACGGCATCCAGCTCAAGCGCCAGTTTTACCTGGTCACCCGCAAGAAGCGCACCCACTCCCCGGCCTCCCAGGCCTTCATGTCCCTGTGCATGGCCGGCCTGGAAGAGGAGTAGCCCGGTGGCCATCAGCCTGGAGGTGCCGGGATGGCGCAGCCTGGAACTGGAGCACCTGGTGCTGGACCTCAACGGCACCCTGGCCCTGGACGGAGTCCTGCTGCCCGGCGTGGCCCAGACGGTGGAGGTTCTGTCCGCCCGCCTGGCCTGCCATCTGGTCACCGCCGACACCTTCGGCACCGCCCACCAACTCTTCGGGCCTCTGGTCAAGGTGGCCCGCATCGATTCCGGCCGTGAAGGCGAGCAAAAACAGGCTATAGTTGAAGGGCTGGGGGCCGGGCGGGTGGCCGCCCTGGGCAACGGGGCCAACGACGCTCTGATGCTCGCCGCCGCGGCCCTGGGCATCGCGGTGCTGGGCCCGGAGGGAGCCGCCCCCCAGGCCCTGATGGCGGCCGACGTGGTGACCACCGGGCCCCTGGAGGCCCTGGCGCTGCTGACCAATCCCGACCGCCTAAGGGCCACCCTGCGCCGCTGAACCACCGCACCCACAAGGAAGCCAAGCCATGGGCTCCGACATCAAACTGGCCGAAAAAGCCCGCGCCGCCGGTTGAGCGGCCAAGATAGGTCCGGGCGACCTGGCCAACATACTCCAGGGACTGCCCCTGGAGAGCCATCCTGATTTGTTGGTGGGCCTGGGCACCGCCGACGACGCTGGAGTGTTCCGTCTCACCGACGAGATCGCCCTGATCCAGACCCTGGACTTCTTCACCCCCATCGTCAACGACCCCTACCTGTTTGGGCGCATCGCGGCGGTCAACGCCCTGAGCGACGTGTACGCCATGGGCGGGCGGCCTCTGACCGCCATGAACATCTGCTGCTTCCCGGTCAAGGACCTGCCGGTGGAGACCTTCCGCGAGATTCTGCGCGGGGGCATGGACGCGGTGCACGAGGCGGGCGCGGTCTTGGCCGGAGGCCACTCGGTGGAAGACCCGGAGCTGAAATACGGGCTCAGCGTCACCGGGGTGGTGCACCCTCAGAAAATCGTGACCAACGCGGGGCTCAGGGCCGGGCAAGTCTTGGTGCTCACCAAGCCCCTGGGCACTGGGGTGATCGCCACGGCGCTCAAGGCCGGACTGGCCTCGCCCCAGGCGCTGCAGCAGGCGGTGGCGGTGATGACCGCGCTGAACGCCCCGGCGGCCGAGGTCATGGCCGCCTGCGGGGTGAGCGCGGCCACGGACATCACCGGCTTCGGGCTAATGGGCCACGCCCTGGAGCTGGCCCAGGGATCGGGCGTGGGGGTGGTGATCCAGGCCGATGCGGTGCCTATTATCCCCGAGGCCAAGGACATGGCCTCCATGGGCCTGGTGCCCTTGGGCAGCCACGCCAACAAGGATTTCTGCGCCTCCAAGGTGCGCACCCAGGGCCCGGCCCAGGAGATCGTCATGGATCTGTTGGCCGACGCTCAGACCTCCGGGGGCATGCTCATGGGCCTGGACCCGGACCAGGTGGACACCGCCATGGCCATGCTGGCCCAGCGCGGCATCAACGGCGCGGTTATCGGCGAGGTGAAGGCCGAGGAGCCCGGGACCATCACCGTGGTTTTTTAGGCGGGAAAATTTAGGGCCGCCGGTTCACCAGTCCAGGGCAAACTCCCCCAGATAGCTTTCCAACGCCTGGCGCGGGCCGGGCTGCAACTCGGGGCAGTCCCCCGCCCCCACCGCCCCCTGCACCGCCAGGGTGGCGAACACCAGGCAGGTGGGCTGGCCGCAGCGGCGGCAACCGGCCTGGTTGGGCAACAGCTTCAGCACCTCCAGGGGCTTGGGCTGGGGCGCGGACTTGGTGGAGGGCTCTATCTCGGCGCGGTCCTCCCAAACCTGGTTTATCTCCCTCTGCAACCAGGCCAGAATCTTGTCCGCCTCGGCCTCGTCGGCCAGGGCGTTGATGGCGATGTGGTCGTTGTGCACGGTGATGAGCTTGCCGTGGACCCGGAAGGTCACCGCCGGAGGGTCGGTCTGGTAGGAAAAGCCCCCCAGCTGGGCATTGAGATAAGGCAGGGCCTCACCAACGTCCTGGTCCAGATGGGCAATGCAGTGCACCGACTGGAAGCCGGGGTTGCACTCCGGGCGAAAAATGCGCTTGGTCCAACTTTCGAGCAGCATGGCCGCCTCCAAACTGGTGCGGGTTCCTGCTTTCACCGCTAGCAGCCCCGGGACAGGCCGTCAAGAATAATCCACCCAGCGCGTGGGTATTTATGCTCACTCAAAAAAAGGCGGCCCCGTGGGGCCGCCTTCGTTAGAAGCCTTGGCTGTGTCGTCTACCGGCTCACCGGCCGTCGCACGATGAGGCAGGCGCAGGAGGCCCGACGGCTCACCCGCTCGGCCGTGGAGCCCAAAAGCACCAGGCCCACCCCGCTGAGGCCCTCGGCCCCCATGACCACCAGGTCGGCCCCGAACTCGTTTAGCTCGTCCAATATCTCGATGCTGGGCAGGCCCCGCCTGAGGCGCACCTCCACCGGGTAGCCGCCGCTGCGCCCCACGTAGCTTTCCTGCATCTGTTTGCCCAGGCGCTCCTTGAGCTCCTCTTTGCTCAGGCGGCGGGCGGCCCGGGGCTTTTCGCCGGGCACCACCGGGGCGCCCGAGTGCACCACGTGCAGCAGGGTCAGGCGGGACTGGTTGTCCCTGGCCAAACCCAGGGCGGTGTCAAAGGCCTCCAGGGCCTGATCGCTGAAGTCCAGGCAGCAGACTATATGCTTGTAAAGTGACAACTACGCCCTGACCATGGCCGCAAACAGGTCTTGCTGGCGAGTGAGGAACTTTTCGAAGCTGAGCTCCCGCTTCTTGAAGTGCCAACGCTTCAGGGCCCAGCTATGCCCGGCCATTACGATATCGTAGGCGGCCAGGTCGGTGTCCATCACCCGGAACTCGCCGGAGGCCACGCCGTCGTCCAGGATGGCCTTGAACACCTCCACCACGTCGATCTCCAGTTGCATGATGCGCTTGCGGCCCTCCCTGTCCAGGGTGAGCGAGTCGCGATAAACCAGGGTCACCTTGGCCGCGTCGCTCTCCACCACCCGGTAGAACTGGGTTATGGCCTCCAGCAGGCGGTCCAGGGCCGGGGCTCCCTCCACCACGCTGGTCATTACCCCCTTGCAGAACTTGGCCTGCAACCGCTCCATGATCAGCAGCATGATGTCGGCGGGCTTCTTCACGAACTGGTAGGCCACCGGCACGCTGAGGCCCGAGGCCGCGGCGATTTCCTCTACCGTGGCCGAGCGGCCCTTTTTTTCATACAAACGGGCCGCGGCCTCGGCCACGCGGTCGCGCATCTGCTCCAGTTCCTTATCGCCGCCATTTTGGGCCGGCTTGCATTCCACCATCTCAGCCTCCTGTATGGATAAGGGACTTTCTAATTTCAATTATATCCCCAAGCACTCCCGGCGCGGGCCATTTTAGACCGTGGCCAGCAGGTGCTTGAGCCTGTCCGGGCCCAGGCCGGTCTCCCTGGCTATGGCCGCCAGGGTCCCCTTGGCTATCTCATGGTGTTCGGGCACGGTGAGCCTGCGGTGGGGCGGGCGGGCGCGCCTGAGCACCACGTGGCTGCCCTTTTGGTGGCTGGGCTCGTAGCCCACCCCGGCCAGGGCCTTGATGACCTCGCGCCCCGAGACCACCGGCCAGCCGTTCATGAGCCTTGCTCCAGGCCCAGGCAGTCGGCCAGCTTCTCGCCCCTTAGCTCCAGGCACTCACGAAAGGCCTCCACCGCCTCGGCCAGGTTGGCGCGGGCCTCCTCCTGGGTGGCTCCCTGGCTGATGCAGCCGGGCAGTCCGGGACAAAAGGCCACCCACACTCCATCCTGGTCCTGCTCAAAAACCATTCGCGGCTGGTTCATGCTAAGCCTCAGGGGGACAGAAGCACCTGGTCCCCAAAACTTTCCTTCAGCGCACTTTTCAGGGCCTGGGCCTGCTCCGGCCCCTGGAACTCAATCATCAGCTCGCCGCCCTCGCCCACCACCAGGCGTCCGAAGCGCTCCACCACCGGCTGGATCTCGCCGGGGTCCACGGTCCACCAGCCCTTGGTGCGGCGCAGCAGCTCGGGGCCCTTGAGGCGGCGGGGGGTGACCAGGTCGATGTTCCGGAACCAGGCGTCCCAGCCGATCTGGGCCGGGGCGCGCAGCACCGGGCTGACCGGGTCGTGGTAGATGCGGCAGCGGCCGAACAGGCGGTGGCGGATCACCGGGCCACCTCCCCCAGCACCCGCTCCAGGTCCGGGTCCACGGGCAACTCGCCGGGCGGCACTGGGCGGCCCGCCGAAGCCAGGGCCCGGCCCAGGGCCAGGAGATAGAGCCGGGCGGCCTGCTCCGGCCCTCTCACCAGCCCCTGGGCGGCGGCCCGGGGCCAGGCGGCCTGGAACAAACGCAGGGCCCCTTCCCGCCAGGCGCGCAGCTCCGGGTCCAGGGCAGAGACGCCCAGCCGGGCCAAAAGCTCGGCCTGGGCCGCCTCGACGGCCGCGAAGACCCGGCGCATGGCCCGCACCGAGGGGTCGGCCCCAAAGGTGTCCGGCTGGCTCACGCCGCCTCCCGGTCCAAAACTTGTTGGTAGATTTCCCCCAAACGCTCCATCAAATCTTCCCGCTTCATATGCCGGGCCACCCAGGCCCGCCCCGCCCGCCCCATGCGCCGGGCCCCATCGGGATCGGCGGCCAGGGCGGCGGCCGCCCGGGCCAGGGCCGGGGCGTCGCCGGGCGGCACCAGATGGCCGTGCTCGCCGGGGCGCAGCCACTCGGCCACCCCGCCCACATCGGCCCCCACCACCGGGGTGCCCTGGGCCAAGGCCTCCAGGCCCACGATGCCCCAGGGCTCGGCCCACAGGCTGGGCAGCCACAGGCTGAGCGCGCCGGACAAAAGACGGCTCATCCTAGCACGATCGGCCCAGCCTTCAAAGTGCAGCCTGGCGCCCGAAGCCTGGGCCGCCTGGGCCAATTCTCCGGCTAGGGGGCCGTCGCCCGCTATGCGCAAGGGCACGGGATGCTTGAGCAACTTTGCGGCCTCCAAGGCCTGGGCCACCCCCTTGCGCCCCACCAGGCGACCGGCCAGCAGGTGGTAGCCCCGTCCCCGGCCCGGCGCGGCGGGCGGCAGGTCCACCGGAGGGGGCAGGACGCGGATGCGCTCCGGGTCAACTCCCGTCAGGGCCAGCTCTCGGGCCATGTAGCGGCTGAGCACCAGCACCTGGGCCATGCCCCCCAGGGCGTCCAGACGGCGGCGGGTCAGGGCCAGCATGCGCCGCCCGTAGTCGGGCTGGTCGAAGCAGGCCAGGCATGACTCTCCCAAGGGCTCGGCGCAGGGGCGGCCGTCTGGGGTCAGCTTTCCCCGGCCGGGGCAGAACAGGCGGTGGTCCTGCACGGTCATCACCGTGGGGGCGCCGGCGGCGGCCAGGTCCAGGAGGGCCGGGTCCATGAGGTTGTGCACGTGGATGAGATCGGGGGCGAAGCCCTCAATGGCCTGAGCCAGGCGGCGGCGGGCGGCCCCCTCCCCCCGCTGGTGCAGGCCCCGGCGGGCCAGGCCCTTCACCCTGAGCCAGGGGCCGACGGACCGGCGCTCGCCCTCGGGCAGCGAGCCGTCGTCGAAACCCACCGCCAGCAGGGTCTGGCAGCGCCCCTGCTGGTGCTTGAGCAGGCTGATGAGGTGGCGCTCCGCCCCGCCCCGGGCGGAAAGACGCTCATGTAGGTGCATCAGGCGCATGTTTCTCCGGCTTCACGGCCCCAAACCCGGCCAGGGCCGATTCTTTGGCCCCAGCGGGCATGCCCGGAGCCAAAGCTAGGAATTACAAACCCTTATAACCCGCCAGCGCTTCAGGAACAAGCTTTACATAATTGTAAGCCAGACCCGCTTGGGGATAATTGGCATGTTATTAGTAATGGCAATGAGTTACATGTCTATTGGTAGTGGTTACTGATCTTTTGCTAAAAATCCAAATTGAGGGTTGACTCCACCATATCTTGTGGGTCAAGATAAGGGCCGTACAACATAGCGGGTGCGAGGCGGCCTTTGGGAGTCGCTGAATTTCGGGAGGGACTCGGTGATGCAAACAGGTGAAAAAACTGGAAACCGCCGACCGACCCCCGAAGCGGGCCCAATGGACGATATGCAGGCGAAGGATGTGACCAGGATAGCACCGGGCATCTCCTTCGGCAAACCCCACTTCCGGGTGGTCCGCTAGGTAACAGTGGCCCCTGACGGCAGGAGAAAATAGATGGCCGAGCTCAAGGTAGTGGAAGGCAGCAAAAAGGATCCCATCCTCAGCTCCGAAACCACTGACATGGCCCTTTTTGTGCGCACCAGCGCCGAGGAGATGGACTCCTGGGACCGGGCGCGCATAGAGGAGGCCCTGATCCGGGAGACCCAGCTTGACGACATCACCGCCAAGGAAATCTCCACCGAGGTGGAGCAGCAGATTTCCAAGGCGGGCATCAAGATGGTCACCGCCCCCCTGATTCGTGAGTTGGTCAACACCAAGCTCATCGAACGGGGCCTGGAGCACGAGCGCCTCAGGCACACCCGTTTGGGCGTGCCGCTGTACGACGTGGACAATATGCTGCGCCTGCCCAACAAGGAGAACGCCAACGTTCCCCACGGGCCCGAGGCCACCAACCTCACCCTGGCCGAGAACATCAAGAAGGAATACGCCCTGATCAGCGTGTTCAGCCAGGAGGTGGGCGACGCCCACATGCGCGGCGACCTGCACCTGCACGACCTGGGCTTCGTGGACCGGCCCTACTGCTCGGGCCAGAGCCTGGAATACATCAAGAAATACGGCCTGAACCTGCCGGCCAGCCTGGCCTTGGCCAAACCGGCCAAGCACCCCGAGGTGCTCCTGGCCCACATGGTCAAGTTCGCGGCCGCCCTGCAGTCCAACTTCGCCGGGGCCATCGGCTGGGACGCGGTGAACCTGTTCTTCGCGCCCTACCTGGAAGGCCTGAGCGACAAGGCGGTGAAGCAGCTGGCCCAGATACTCATCTTCGAGTTCAGCCAGCAGGCGGTGGCCCGGGGAGGCCAGGCCATATTCACCGACATCAACCTGTACTGGGAAGTCCCCAAGCACTTCGAGGACGTGCCGGCCATCGGCCCCAACGGCGAATACACCGGCAAAACCTACGCCGAGTACGAGAAAGAGGCCCAGCGCTTCGTGTGGAAGCTCTTCGAGGTCTACAAGGAAGGCGACGGCGCGGGCCGCCCCTTCTTCTTCCCCAAGCCGTTGGTGCACATCACCGAGAAGTTCTTCCAGACCGAAGGCCACATGGACTTCCTGCACCACATCTGCGACGTGGCCGCGGACAAGGGCAACACCTACTTCGTCTTCGACCGGGGCGAGACCGCCAAGATCTCCGAGTGCTGCCGCCTTTCCTTCAAGCTGGAAAAGAGCGACATAGACGACGCCAAGACCCCCTGGAAGATGCGCTACAGCGCCCTGCAGAACGTGACCATCAACCTGCCGCGCATCGCCTACGAGGCGGCGGGCGACGACACCAAGCTGTTCCAGATCCTGCGCCAGCGGGTGCGCCTGGCGGCCCAGGCCCATCTGCAAAAGAAAAAGTTCATCGAGCGCCTACTCAGCTTCGGCAACCAGGGCCCCCTGGCTCTGCTGGCCATGGAGCTGGACGGCACGCCCTACCTCAGGATGCACCGGGTCACCTACCTCATCGGCATGGTGGGGCTCAACGAGATGGTGATCGAGCACATGGGCCAGGAACTGCACGAGTCCGAGGAGGCCATGAAGTTCGGCCTGAAGATCATCGCCCAGATGAAATACCTGTGCGACGAATACGCCGAGCGCGAGGGCATGCGCTTCGTGCTGGAGCAGACCCCGGCCGAGTCCACCGCCTACCGCTTCGCCAAGCTGGACCTCAAGCACTTTGCCGACAAAGCCAAGCACGCGGTCAAGGGCGACCTGTTCACCGGCGAGGTGTATTACACCAACTCCACCCTGTTCAACGTGGCCTCCCACACCAACCCCATTGAGAGGGTCAAGCTGGAAGGGCGCTTCCATCCCCTGATCGAGGCCGGAGCCATTACCCACGTGTGGCTGGGCGAGCAGCGCCCCTCCAAGGAGTCCCTGGCCAACTTCGTCATAAAGATCTTCCGCGAGACCAAGAACGACCAGGTGGCCTTCAGCCCCGAGTTCTCCTGCTGCAAAACCTGCCAGCAGAACCACCGGGGTCTGTTGGACACCTGCCCCTCCTGCGGCAGCGACCAGATGGACCACATCACCCGCATCACCGGCTACTTCACCCGCGTCTCCTCCTGGAACAAGGGCAAGCTGGGCGAGCTGCGGGACCGCTGGCGCAACCAGGGATTTTTCAGCGCCCCGCCGCAGGACGAGGCCAAGGCCGGTTAGTTAGTTTGGGACAGGCTGGGGAGAGCTTCTTGCCCCCCGCCCCCCGCAAAGGATGGTTAATGAAGGCGACTTCAAGCCACCGCCCAACTCGCAGGGAAATTTTCCCGCGTGCCGGCCAGGCCGCAGGCCTGAGCCAGCGCGGGGAAATTTCGCGGAGTTTTTTGGGAGGGGGTTTGGGGGAGGCCTTTTTTGCAAAAAAGGGCTCCCCCATGCAAGCCCTAACCCTAATAGGAGGGTCTGACGTATGACTCTATTCACCAAACCTGGTTGTGAGAAGTGCCACTACATCACCGGCAAGTTCGACATGGCTTCCTTGGGCATCGCCGTTGACGTGCTGAGCCCCGAGGACCCGGCGGCGTTGGCGCATCTGGCCTGGCACGAGTTGGTGGAAGTAGCCGAAAAGGAGCTGCCCATTCTGGTGCTGGACGACTCCAGCCACATCAGCGGGGCGATCAAGATCAAGTCGTACCTCAAGACCATGGCCCATGCCTGACAGCGCGGCCGCGGCCCGCGCGCCCGAGCCGCCGGTGATCAAGGGCTTTATCGAGACCAGCTTTCTGGACTGGCGGGGGCTGATCTCGGCGGTTCTGTTTTTGCCGGGCTGCAACTTCGCCTGCCCCTATTGCCACAACTTCACCCTGGTCTCAGACCCGGACAGCCTGATGACTTTCCCGCTGGACAGCGTCTTGGACCGGCTCAGGCCCTTCGTGGGCTGGATCGACGGGGTGGTTATCTCCGGCGGCGAGCCCACCCTGCATCCGGGCTTGGAAGAGCTGCTGGGGCAGATCCATGAGACCGGCTTCAAGGTGAAGCTGGACACCAACGGTTATCGGCCGGATGTGGTCAAGCGGGTGGTGGAGGCGGGCCTGGTGGACATGGTGGCCATGGACGTGAAGGCGCCGCTGGAGCCCCTGGCCTACCGCCGCAGTTGCGGCCGGGCCATCGAGGTGGACAAGGTGGCCGACACCCTGGCCTACCTCAAGAGCTGCGGGGTGGCTCATGAGTTCCGCTCCACCATCTGTCCTTCCTGGCACGGCCCGGAAGAGCTGGGGCGCATGGCCCGGGCGGTGGAGGGGTGCATGAGCTGGACCTTGCAGGCCATGAACCCCGGCACGGCCTGGAACACCGAGGCGGTGGACGGGGCGGGGATGTTCAACGTCGAGGAGTTGGACGAGTTGCAAAAGAGCGTAGCTGATCCGGTCTGCCGGAGGTAGGCCGGCTTCGCCAGACGCCAGCATGCTGCGTTACCGGCGTCGCTCCAGCCTCGATGTAGTTTCAGCTACGCCTCCGGCTGTCGCTCGACGGATGCCTTGCCTGCCGACGCCTGGCTGTGCCGGGCAGGAGCAGCCTCCCGATAATCAAAGAATAATTAAGAGACAGAGATAAAAAGAAAGTCCTTGGAAGGCCGGTCTTGTTTTGCGCTGGGCAAAGTTAGGGCCGCCTCCACTCGGCGGGACGGGGAGAACCTAACGACAATATGACACAAATCAGCCCCCTACCCCTTTTTCAAAACCTTCTTCCCAGCGCCCCCAACACCTCCCCCGCATCCGGCAACACCACGGTCGCCCCGGCTTCCCTGAGCCCCGCCTCGTCCACCCGCCCGCTGGTGACGCCAACGGCGACGCACCCGGCGGCCACGGCGGCCTGCATGTCCGTGGGGTGATCGCCCACCATGGCCGCCTGGCCGGGCTCCAGGCCCATCTGGCGGCAGGCGTCCCAGAGCTGATCCGGGTGGGGCTTGGGCCTGGGGGCCCGCTCACGGGGCAGGAAGGCGTTTAGCGCGTCCGCCTCGGGCAAGAGGTGGCGGATAGCCGCGCCGCAGTTGCGGCTGACCACGCCCAGGCTCAGGCCCCGTTCGCGGCCCTGGGCCAACAGGGGCCGGGTGAAGGGGAACAAGCGCCCCCGCCCGGCGGCCTCCAGCTCCACCGCCTCGATGACCAGCTCGGCCCGCCCGGCGAAGCCGTCGCCCATGCGGTCGCTGACCAGCTTGACCACTTCCAACAGGTAGCCAGCGGGCCAGGGGCCGGAAAAGCCCTCGACCCGGGCCAACTCCTCCACCCGCTGGGCCATGAGCCCGAAGTCCAGGTTCAGCTCGGCCAGGGTGCCGTCGAAATCGAAGATGATGCCTTGTATTTCCATGGGGCAATTGTACCCGAGGGGAAGGCCTTTGAAAAAAACTTCCTCTCCACGCCGCGCAAAAGACAATCGTATCTACCTTGATTTATTATACCTATACCTGTAATCCCCCTGCTCCGCCGGGGGAGCGAGATACCCTCTTGCCGATGGGCGGCGAGAGGGATACCATGTTTCGCCATGGCAAGCGAACCTTTCAAAAGAATCAACTGGGGGCTGATCCCCTATCCCCAAGCTCTGGAGCGCATGCGCCGCCTGCACGCGGCCCGGGCCCAGGGCAAGGGGAGGGACATGTTGATCTGTTGTGAGCACCCCCACGTGCTCACCCTGGGCCGCCATGCCGAACCCGGCCATATCCTCCTGAACGACGAGGAGTTGGCCGCCAAGGGGCTCAGCGTGTTCAACGTGGAGCGCGGCGGCCAGGTGACCTACCACGGCCCGGGTCAGGCCGTGGTCTACCTGGTGGTGGCGCTCATGCGCCGGGGCCTGGGGGTGCGACGCCTGGTGGAGGGCATCACCCAGGCGGTGTGCGACGCGGCGGCGGATTTCGGGGTCAAGGCCTGCGGCGACCCGGAGCGGCCCGGAGCCTGGGTGGCCGGTCGCAAGCTGGCCGCCATCGGCCTGGCGGTGCGCAACGGCGTGACCATGCACGGCCTGGCCATGAACGTTAGCACCAACCTCAATTATTTCGGATACATAAAGGCTTGCGGCCTGGATGCGGCAACCACCAGTCTGGACCGGGAGAGCGGCGGCCACGCCCCCACCATGAGCCAGGCCCATGACGCCCTGTGCGCCCACCTGGACCGCGAGCTGACCCAACCCTCCCCCGCATAGCGGCAGCAATGATGTGACAATCCGCTTGTGCACTTGATGCATAAACGAAGGATGTGTTAATTATTGAAAACAATGACCGAGCCGCGCTTGGGGCGTCCAAGTTGGAAAGCGGCCCGGCCTTCCCAAATCCAAATCGGGGCCACGGGCCCGGGGAGGCGAAAATGCGCAAGCTTTGGTTGGCAACTCTGAGCATTATGATTCTGGGCCTGATGACCGCGGTGGCCACCACCGGGTCCCTGGCCCAAAAAACCGCCGTAGCCCCTGCCGGGCAGGAGCAGGCCTCCATCGTCAGCAAGGACATGCCGGCCAAACTCCAGGCGGCCATCAAGAAGAGCCTGGCCGATCCCAAATTCGCTGACAAAACCAAAAAAGCCGTGGCCGCCGGTGTGGCCAAACGCGGCCCCGAGCCCGGCTTTTTGGGCATCCCCGGCGCACCGGCGGCCCACTACGTGTGGGGCCTTCTGTGGGCCGTGTGGGTGGGCTGGATTTTCTCCACGGTGGGCGCCTTCGGCGGCATCATGGCCGGCGTGGGCCACATCACCATCTTCGGCCTGGGCGACTACGCCAGCAGCTACGGCAAGGGCAACCCGGTCAACAAGCTGGTCACCGACTCCATCCGGGTGTCCAACCAGTGGCTGGTGGGGCTGTCGGCCCTCATCTCCAGCTTCAACTACTACAAAATGGGCCGCCTGGTCCTGCCCTTGGGCGCCTGTCTGGCCGTGGGCGGGGTGGCCGGCTCCTGGCTCATCCCCGAGCTGACCGCGGGCAAGGTCTCCCTGAAGGCCTATATCGGCTACTTCGGCCTGTTGGTGTTCGTGCTGGCCTGCTTCCTCATCTATGAGATGACCCCCAAGGGCCAGGCCTCCAAGAAGGCGGCCAAGGCGGCGGCGGCGGCCTTTGAAAATAGCACCAAGGAAGGCGACACCAGCGACAAGGGCGTGAAGATCGTCGAGGGCAAGCAGGGCCTGATGTGGCTGGCCCTGGCCTGCGTGGTGGCCAGCGGGCTTTGGTTCAACCTGGTGGGCTCCACCATGGTGGTGGCCTACGTGCTGGCCCTGGCGGGCATGGTGCTAACCTTCTTCATGGGCACCATCCGCTTCACCTTCTTCGGGGTGGAGTTCAAGTTCCGGGCCTTCATCCCCATGCTGGGCGGCCTGGTCATCGCGGCCATCGCCTCCTTCCTGGGCGTCGGCGGCGGCTTCTTGTTCGTGCCCTTCCTCACCTCGGTGGCGGGCCTGCCCATGTTCCTGGTGGCGGGCACCAGCGCCCTGGCGGTGTTGGTGGGCATGATCGTGAGCATCTTCTCCTACATGGTGGGCAAGGGCGTGGTGGTGTCCTGGGGCCTCATCGGAGCCGAGCTCATCGGCATCTTCATCGGCTCCATGATCGGCCCGCGCACCTCCAAGTACATCCCCGAGAAGTGGCTCAAGATCATCTTCATCATCCTGGCCTTCTACGTGGGCCTGCGCTACACCACCAAGGGCTTCCTGGGCTACAGCATCGTGCCTCCCTTCTAGGGAGCGCTTTTCCTGGCTCCTCCGGGGCGGCCCTCGCGGCCGCCCCGTCTTTTTGGGTATACTCTTGCTGCCGAAACCTCCCACCGCGAGGAAGCATGGACCCGGTCTACTGGCTGCTGGCGCAAGCCGACCCCTTTTTGATCGCCCCCTACCGCTGGCTGAGCGACCCGGTCATCGGCTGGTGGCTGGGCTCGGCGGTGCTGTGCCTGTGGTGCACCATCCTGGGCGAGGCCACCCTGGCCCTGGTCAAGCGCATCAACCGAGCCCACCTGGAGCGCCAACTGGAGCAGATGAGCCAAGGCCAGACCAGGTCCTGGGAGGCGCTCAAGGCCGGGGACCGGCTAGCCTACAAAGGCTTCAACAACCAGGCCAACGAATCCTTCGGCAAAAGTTTCTTCCTGCAGCTGGCCATGGGCAGCTCCTCCCTGTGGCCCGCCTTCGTGGCCATGGCCTGGCTGCAATGGCGCTTCGGGCAGGTCAGCGTGCCCTTTCCGGGCACCCAGTTGGGCATGAGCTACGCCACCGCCTTCATCCCCATGTACATAATAATGCGGGTATTGTGGGCACTAGCACACAAGCACCTGCGCCGACCCACCGTCGCCGAGGGTTCTCCCCGCAAGTGACACCTCAGCTAGGCCCGCGAAAAACAACACAAATCGCTTGACAAACCAGCGGATGGCTTGCTATTTTCTCCTACAAGGTCGAGCAGAGGCTCAGGGCTGTGGCTTCGGCTAGGGAGCCACAACCTCATTATGCCCTTGCTTTAGACTGGTTAGACTGGGTCCTTTGCCAGACGAGGTCCGGGGTGAACCTGCACCGGCAAAGGGTAATCGGAGCGTCAGGCACAGGCAGAAAGCCTGGGCGCCGTAAGACGCCTCCGGTGTTCCATCAGGAAAGGAGAAAAGGATTCTCATGAAAAAACTGCTTATTATTGCCGTGGCGGTGATGGCGATCTTCGCCATGTCCGTACCGGCGATGGCGGTCAGCCCGTCGACTTACACCTTTGATATGGCTGCTCGTATGCTGACCGACATCGGCTGGCAGAGCAGAAGCGGCGAAATGACCAACAGCGGCAACGATGTCGGCTCTTGGTTCGTCAACATGCCTGGCCACAGCTACCTGCGCGCCCGCTTCTACAGCGTGGACAAAAACGTGGGTGGCCGTATCGAGCTGGGTCTCGCCAGCCTGCAGCCCTCCGCCACCGTCAGCCTGCGTTATGCGTACGGTTACTGGCGCGTAGGCAAATGCCGCATCCTGGCCGGCCAGACCGACAACTGGTTCGGTTCCTTGGCCTACCACGTGCGTCAGTACGTCGGCCTGAACGAGAACTCCCACCTGTTGCTGTTCGGCTGGGGCTTCCTGTGGCCCCATCGTGTACCGCAGGTGCAGTTCACCTACAATACCGACAACTGGGGCGTGCAGTTCGCCCTGGAAGAGCCCCGCAACAAGGGCACCTGGGCTGGCGCCACCAACGTGGACACCACCTTCATTCTGCCCCGCATGAGCTTGACCTTCATGTTCAAGTACGGCGCTTTCATGACCCACCCCGGCATCCTGTGCGTCAAGCACGACTATGAGGCCGGCGCGGGCGCTTCCGACGAGTCCTGGGACACCCTGGCCATCGTGCTGCCCGTGAAGTTCACCGCCGGTGCCTTCACCCTGAAGTTCCAGGGACACTGGGGCAAAAACTTCGCGACTGAGATTCCCTTCTACAGCACCGCCTGGACCGGCCCGGTCCTGAACGGTTCCAACGTCGAAGACACCACCGTCATGGGTGCCGTGCTCGCCGGCGAATACCAAATCGGCAAGCTGATGATCACTGCTGGCGCTGGCTACGAGAACTGGTCCAACGACACCTGGGCCACCAACGACGAGATCACCCGTTGGGGCGCCTTCGTCGCGGTGCCTTACCAGTTCACCAAGAACTTCGGTATCCACCCCGAGTTCTCGTACTACAAGTACGGCGACAACCCCCAGACCGGCAGCGACATGGGCAACGAGTGGCTGCTGGGCGTGCAGTTCCGCTTCGTCTTCTAAGACGAATCTGAACGTCTGAAAAATCACCCCAAGGAGGCCGGGGCC
>JAHIQI010000044.1 GCA_018902755.1 Pseudomonadota bacterium
CTCCAGGGAGGCTGCAAGCCAAGGCCCAGGGCCAAAAGATCGCCGGCATCCATGATGATCAACTCCAGCTACAGGCTCAAATGGATCGGCCAATCATGGCATCGCAACTACACCAATTCCACTCGTAACGACGAAGAGGCTTGATTTCGTACTCCATGCACAAAGCAACAGACTTCGAAGAGTTGGATGTAAAGGCTCGTTCTGCTTTACAGCAAATTAAGGATAGAGCTGACGATATCGAAAAAAGTTTGGCAGCTAAAACTATAGAAGCAGATGAGGTTTTAGCGAAAATAAAAAATATCGCAGCAGAGCAGGGTGTTACGCAGCAAGCGATATATTTCAAAGAGGAAGCGAAGGTTAATGAAGAAGGGGCGGCGTGGTGGTTTAAGCTTACAGTAGGAGCAGCGATTGTTTTATTTTTGTTTGCAAGCGGGGCGCTTGCTTCAGCCTACATTCTTCCGCCACCTTCCGGCCTTTATGCGACTGTACAGTTGACGGTAGGGAAAATATTAGTTTTTGGTGTTTTGACATTTGCATTATACTTTTGCGCAAAGAATTATTTTTCACAAAAACACAACGCGGTGATTAACAAACATAGGCAAAATGCTCTTGTTACTTACGAAGCAATTGTTAAGGCTGCCGCAGATTCGGCAAACACCGATATTATCCTTAACCAAGCGGCTTCTTGTATCTTTGTGCCTCAAAATACCGGCTATTCTGCACTTAAGGTAGGTAATGTGCCCACAACTACTTCGCCTATGAATTTCTTACTTAAACAAGCCTCGGGAGAATGATATCCCACAGTGCGCGCAAAGCTTTTATAACTTAGGCTGGGGTTTTCAGACCGTAAGTAGTAATGTTGCGTCGCCGATCCGGCAGATTTGCTAAGCGTAAGAAATTGTCAAAACTTCCTCCAGAGGCACAGCCCCGTGGCGCCGAGGTCATAAAGCAGGCCCTGGCCCACGTGCCCCTGAACCCCGGCGTGTACCTAATGAAGGACGCCCGGGGCCGGGTGATCTACGTGGGCAAGGCCAAGCGCCTCAAGAACCGGCTCACCTCCTACACCCGCCCCACCTCCGGCCCCACCTGGTACGCCAACAAGGTGGCCACCATGGTGGGGCAGGTGGCCAAAGTGGATTTCGTGATCACCGCCAGCGAGAAGGAAGCCCTTCTGCTGGAAAGCACCCTGATCAAAAAGCACCGGCCCCGCTACAACGCCGACCTCAGGGACGACAAGTCCTACCCTTACTTCCGCCTGAGCCTGGAGCACGACTTCCCCCGTTTGTCCCTGGTGCGACGGCCAAAGCTAAGCGACGGGGCGCAGTACTACGGGCCTTTCGGCAGCGCCGGGGCGGCGCGGCAAACCATGTACCTGCTGCAACGCATCTTCCCCCTGCGCCGTTGCTCGGACCACACCCTGCGCAACCGGGCCCGGCCCTGCCTTGACTTTGAGACCGGCCGCTGCCCGGCCCCCTGCGCGGACAAGATCAGCCGGGAGGACTACGCCCTGCTGGTCAAGCAGATGCAGGCCTTTTTCGCGGGCCAGGGCGAGGAGCTGGCCCGGCGGCTGCAAGGGGAGATGGAAAAGGCGGCTGCCTCCGAGCGCTTCGAGGAGGCGGCCCTGTTGCGCGACCGCTGGCAGGCCCTGACCCGCACCCTGGAGCGCCAGCGGGTGTCGGCCCCCCAGGAGGAGGATATAGACGTGGTGGCCCTGCACCAGGCCGAGGACGGCATGCGCCTGGCCCAGGTGCGGGTGCGCGGCGGTCAGGTGGTGGGCAGCCGGGTGCATGATCTGAGCCGGGCGGCCCAGGAGCCGGGCGAGACCATGTCCCAGGCCCTGTTGGCCCTGTACGAGCTGCACGCCCCGCCGCCGTTGGTGCTGGTTTCCCAGATGCCCGCCGACCCCTCCCTGGTGGCCGAGGTGCTGGGCGAAAAGGCCGGGCGCAAGGTGGAGCTGCGCCTGCCCCTGCGGGGCGAGAAGCGCAAGCTCATGGACATGGCCCAGCTCAACGCGGCCCAGCCCCGCCACGAAGGCCCCGGCCCGGCCGCGGCCCTGGAGCGCCTGGCCAAGAAGCTGGGCCTGGCCGAAGCGCCCCAGACCATGGAGTGCCTGGATATCTCCCACCTGGGGGGCAGCCTCACCGTGGCCGGGCTGTCGGCCATGCGCGAGGGAGCGGCGGAAAAGAGCGCCTACCGCCGCTACAAGGTGCTGGGCGGCGAGGGCGGGGGCGACGACTACGCGTCCATGGCCCACGTATTGGCCCGCCGCCTGAGCGGGGACGACCCGCCGCCGGACCTGCTGATCCTGGACGGCGGCAAGGGACAGCTCTCCATGGCGGTGCAGGCCCTGGCCCAGGCCGCGCCCGAGCACGCCCCGGCCCTGGCCTCCATCGCCAAGGGCCGCGCCCCCGGCGAGCCGGACCGCATCTACCTGCCCCAGCGCAAGAACCCGGTGAACCTCAAGGCCGGCGACCCGGCCCTGCTCTTGGTCATGCGCCTCAGGGACGAGGCCCACCGTTTCGCGGTCAGCTATCATCGATTGCTGCGCAAAAAGGCCCTGACCCGGTCTATACTCGAGGAGGTGAACGGCATCGGCCCCAAGAAGCGCTCCCGCCTGCTCAAGATCTTTGGCTCCTTGGCCGCGGTGAAAAAAGCCGGGGAAAAAGAGCTGCAAGAGCTGGGTGGGCTGGATCAGGCAACCGCCAAGCGCCTGGCCTCCTTTTTGGCCGCCCTTGACACTGCCCAGCCCCCAAAGTAGACTTCGGCAGAATTATAGGAGGGTTGCATGTTCGGCATCGGCATGCCCGAGCTATTGATAATTTTGGTGGTCGCGCTCATCGTGGTGGGCCCCAAAAAGCTGCCGGATATGGCCAAGGGCCTGGGCAAGGGCCTCAGCCAATTCCGTAAGGCTGCCGACGAGATAAAGGAAGAATTCTCCGAGCACGAGACCTATCAGGACCTCAAAAGCCTGAACAAATCCTTCCGCGACACCCTGGACGAAGTAAACCCCCGCAAGCTGCTGGACGACGTGAACCCCCTGGTGGAGGCCAAGGAGCCCACTTTGGACCTCTCTGGCCGCGACGCCTTGATGAAAGAGATCAAGCAGCAGACCGATGACCCCAAAGAGCAGGCCACGGTGGAGGTGGCCCAGCCCGAAGCCAAGGCCGAGGCCAAACCGGCGGACGGCGAAAAGCCTCCGGCGAAAAGCCAGGGCTCCGATCCCCAAGCCAACCCCGAAGCAAGCCGCAAAGAATCCTAGATGTCGGATCAGGAAAAGACCCAGGGAACCGCGCCGCCGGAGCCGGAAGAAGAGCGCCACGAGCCGTCCGAGGATGACGACGGCTCGCGCATGCCTTTCCTGAGCCACTTGGAGGAGTTGCGCTCCTGCCTGGTGCGTTCGGCCATCGCGGTGGGGGTCTGCTTCCTGGGCACCTACATATTCAAGGAAGAGCTGTACCAGGGCCTGGCCCAGCCGCTAAAGGCGGCCATGCCCGCCGGGGCCAAGCTCATCTACACCGCCCCGGCCGAGGCCTTTTTCACCTACCTGAAGATAGCCCTGCTGGCGGCCATCGTGGTGGCTTGCCCGGTGATTTTCCACCAGTTCTGGCGTTTCATCGCGCCGGGCCTCTACGACCATGAGCGCAAGGCGGTGTGGCCCTTCGTGCTGGTGTCCTCGGTGCTGTTCATCGTGGGAGCGGTGTTCTGCTACACCATGGTGTTCCCCTACGCCTTCCAGTTCTTCATGAGCTTCGCCACCGACGACATCGTGCCCATGCTCAGCCTCAAGTCCTACCTGAGCTTCAGCGCCACCCTGCTCTTCGCCTTCGGGGTCATCTTCGAGATGCCCCTAGTGCTGGTTTTCCTGGGCCGCATCGGCGTGGTTTCCTCCAAGGGCCTCAAGAAAAACCGCAAGTACGCCATTCTCATCATGTTCGTGGCCGGGGCCTTGTTCACCCCGCCCGACGTGGTCACCCAGGTCATGATGGCCGTGCCGCTGATCATTCTCTACGAGATATCCATCTGGATGGTGGTGGCCACGGAAAAGAAAAAGGCCGAACGCCGGGCCGCCGAAGAGGAAGAGTTCACCGACTCCGACCCCAAGGAATAAGCCTTCGTTTCCTTGACCCGCCTAAAAGCAAGCCTTAACCTTTTAATAGTGGTTCCTTTCTAAAAGGGAGGGTTTGTTTATGCCCAAAGCGGCTTGCATTGCCCTGCTCATGGCGGCGCTGACCTGCGCCCCGGCGGCGGCTGGGGACGAGATCAAGACCTACGACGGGGTGAAACTCAGCCCCTATCACCGCACCTACGACAACTCCATCCGCGGGCCCCAAAAGGTGAACCCGGAGACCTACCGCCTCAAGGTGGACGGGTTGGTGCAAAAGCCCCTCAGCCTGACCTACCAGCAGGTTCTGGACATGCCTTCGGTCAAACAAGCGGTGGATATGCCCTGCGTGGAGGGCTGGACCGAGACCCTGCTTTACCAGGGGGTGCGCCTGGGCGATCTGCTGGCTATGGCCCAGCCCAAGCCCGAGGCCACCTGGGTGATGTTCCACACCGCCGAAGGCTATTCCACCGGCCTGCCTCTCAAGTACCTGCGCGGAGACAAGGTGCTGTTGGGTTATAAAATCAACGGCTTGTCCCTGGACGCCACCCGGGGCTGGCCCTTCCAACTGGTGGCTCCGGGCAAGCTGGGCTACAAGTGGGCCAAGTGGGTGGTGCGCCTGGAACTGACCTCCGAAGCCCAAAAGGGCTTCTGGGAAAAGCGGGGGTACTCCAACGAGGCGGATGCAGTCGGACGGTAGTCGAAAATTTTTGGCCTTGACAAAAACCGGTGAGGGGCGATACTGACAACAACACGGGAGTTGTATACGAAATGCAAAAGACCCAACCAAACCAGGATGGCAAGAGCGCCCGCCCCATGGCGGATGTCGCCTTCGGCCCTGTGTTTGGTGTCTGGTTTTATTGGTGGCGTTCACCCATGACGGTGCGCTCCGCCGGGAGGAAACCAGCCTAGGTCCTTAAACTCCCAAGCCGAACAGCGAGCCCACCGTCACAACGACGGTGGGTTTTTCTTTTGCCGCGAAGGATGAACATGGGAAGCTTGCAAGCCTACACCAAGGAGCTTTTGGCCGACGCCGACACCCCGGTGTCCGCCTATGTGAAGCTGTGCCAGGGGGAGGAGACCTCCTTTTTGTTCGAGAGCGGGGAGGGGGTGGACTCGGTGGGCCGCTACTCCATCGTGGCCTGGGAGCCCATCAGCTCCCTGCGCCTGGAGCACGGCCAAACCTTGGTGGAGCACGGCGGCCAGGAACAACAGCGCCCCGAAAGCGAGTTTTTCGCGGCGGCCCAGGAGCTTAGCGACGCCCTCAAGGTGGAGGGGCTGCCCGCGCTGCCCTTCGTGGGCTCGTTCATGGGCTACGTGGGCTACGAGGCGGTGCGCCTGGTGGAGCGCCTGCCCCCGGTGGAGCCCCACCGCCTGCCGGTGGCCTGGCTCTGCTTCCCGGCCAGCTTCGCGGTGTTCGACCATCTGCACCGCCGCCTGATCCTGGTGGCCCTGGCCGACGGCCCCGAGCGGGGCCGGGCCAAGCTGGCCGAGATCGTGGACCGGCTGCACCGCCCGGCCCGCCTGGTGTCCCCGCCCGGCAGTTTCCAGGTCAACCCCCCGGCCAAGGAGCCCTTCATGGCCGCGGTGGAAAAGGCCAAGGAATACATCATGGCCGGCGATATCTTCCAGGTGGTGCCCTCGGCCCGCTTCACCGGCGAGACCGACATCGACCCCCTGGCCGTGTACCGCTGGCTCCGGGTCAAGAGCCCCTCGCCCTACATGTTCTTCCTGAAGTACCCCGGCTTTTCCCTGGCCGGCTCCTCGCCGGAGACCCTGGTCAAGGTCAAGGACGGCATGGTTTACCTGAGGCCCATCGCCGGGACCAAGGGCCGCTCGGCCGACCCCGAGGAGGACCTGGCCCTGGAGCGGGAGATGATGGGCTCGCCCAAGGAGCGGGCCGAGCACGTGATGCTGGTGGACCTGGCCCGCAACGACGCCGGACGTGTAAGCCGCTACGGCACGGTGCAGGTGGCCCCCTACATGACCGTGGAGCGCTACAGCCACGTGATGCACATCGTCTCCCAGGTGGTGGGCCAGGTGGACCCCGAGCTTTCGGTGTGGGACGCCTTTCAGGCCTCCTTCCCGGCGGGCACCCTCTCCGGCGCGCCCAAGGTTCGGGCCATGGAGATCATCAACGAGCTGGAAGGCGTGGCCCGTGGCCCCTACGGCGGTGCGGTGGGCTGCTTCGGCCCCGGCCAGTACATGGACACCTGCATCGGCATACGCATGATGCAGTTCGACCAGGGCCGCTACACCCTGCAAGCCGGGGCGGGCATCGTGGCCGACAGCGACCCGGCCATGGAATACGAGGAAATCTGCCACAAAGCCGCGCAGGGCCTCGCCGCCCTGAAGCTGGCCTCGGAGGGTTTGGCATGATCGTGGTAATCGATAACTACGACTCCTTCACCTACAACATCGTGCAGGCCCTGGGCAGCCTGGGCTGCGAGCTCAAGGTGTTCCGCAACGACACCATAGAGGTGGAGGCCATTCAGGAGTACGAGCCCGAGGCCATGATCATCTCGCCGGGGCCTGGCCGCCCCGAGACCTCGGGCATCACCTGCGCGGCCATCGAGCGCTACGCGGGCCAATTCCCCATCCTGGGGGTATGCCTGGGGCACCAGGCCATCGCCCAGGTCTTCGGGGCCCAGGTGGTGTGCTCGGGCAAACCCATGCACGGCAAGGTCAGCGAGGTGTTCCACGACGGCAAGGGCCTGTTCAAGGGCCTGCGCAACCCCTTCGTGGCCTGCCGCTACCACTCCCTGGTGGTGCCCGAGGCCAGCGTGAGCGCGCCTCTGATGATCTCGGCCTACACCATGGAGGGCGAGGTCATGGGCCTGAGGCACCGCGACCTGCCGGTGGAGGGGGTGCAGTTCCACCCCGAGTCCATCGCCACCGCCCAGGGCATGACCCTGTTCCAGAACTTTTTGCGCCAGCACCTGGGCGAGACCCAGGCCAACGGACATCACCGCAATCCGGCCGACCAAACGGCCCCGGCCCAGGTGTAAGGGAGAGACGTCATGGTCATCACCATGCAGCCAAACTGCCCCAAGGGCGACGTGGCGCGGGTAATCTCGGTTTTACGCCGGGCGGGCCTGGAGCCGCGCATCATCTCCCCGGACCCCCGCGTGGTCCTGGGGGTGGTGGAGGAGATCAGCCCCGCCCAGGCCGAGCGCCTCAGCCAGGAAGTGGGCGGGCTCAGTGGGGTGGAGGAGATCACCAACTTCGAGAAATCCTGGAAGCTGGTGTCCAAGAGCTTCAAGCCCGAAACCACCCAGGTGCAGCTGGGCTCCATGACCGTGGGAGGCCCCGAGGTGCTGGTGGCCGCCGGGCCATGCGCGGTGGAGAGCCGGGAAAATTTCCTGGAGACCGCCGACCTGCTATACCGGGCCGGGGCCGGGGCGCTCCGGGGCGGGGCCTTCAAACCCCGCACCAGCCCCTACTCCTTCCGGGGCATGGGCGAGGAGGGCCTCAAGATCATGGCCGAGGCCCGCGAGATAACCGGCCTGCCCATCATCACCGAGGTGCTCACCGCCTCGGAGGTGGAGCTGGTGGCCCGCTACGCCGATGTCTTGCAGATCGGCACCCGCAACATGCAGAACTTCGCCCTGCTGGAGGCGGTGGGCGAGACCGACCGCCCGGTGCTCTTAAAACGCGGCATGATGGCCAGCATCAAGGAGCTGTTGCTTTCGGCCGAATACATCGTGGCCCGGGGCAACTGGCAGGTGATGCTCTGCGAGCGGGGCATCCGGACCTTTGAGACCGAAACCCGCAACACCCTGGATCTGAGCGCCGTGCCGCTGCTCAAGCAGTACACCCATCTGCCGGTGGTGGTGGACCCCAGCCACGCGGCGGGCAAGCGGGAGCTGGTGCCCGCTCTGGCCCTGGCCGCGGTGGCCGCCGGGGCCGACGGCATCCTGGTGGAGGTGCACCCCACGCCTGAAACGGCCCTTAGCGACGGCCGCCAGAGCCTTCGGCCCGAGCAGTTCAGCGAGATGATGGCCGATCTGCGCCGGGTGGCGGCGGCAGTGGGGCGCCAGGTGCGGGAGATGGGGGAGTGAGCCTCAGGGGATCGGTGACTCCGCCGGGGGACAAGTCCATCTCCCACCGGGCGGGGCTGTTCTCCCTGTTGGCCACGGGCTCCTGCCGGGTGAGCAATTTCTCGCCCTGCGCCGACTGCGCCAGCACCCTGGAAGCGGTGAGCCGCCTTGGCGGCAAGGTGGAGCGCCGGGGCGAAGAGGTGGTTCTGCGCGGCGCGGGCGGCAAGCTGGTCAGCACGGAGGTGGACTGCGGCAACTCGGGCACCACCATGCGCCTGCTCATGGGCTTCCTGGCCGGGCGGCCGGGCCGCTTCACCCTGGACGGCGACGCCTCCCTGCGGCGGCGGCCCATGGGCCGGGTGGCCGACCCGCTCACCCGCATGGGGGCCAAGGTGAGCACAACCGACGGCCGCCCGCCGGTGACCATCGAGGGCGCGGAGCTTGTCGGCCAGCGCCACGAGCTGGCCGTGGCCAGCGCCCAGCTCAAGAGCGCCCTGCTGCTGGCAGGGTTGCGGGCCAAGGGCGAGACGGTGGTGGTGGAGCCGCACCTCAGCCGCGACCACACCGAGCGCCTGCTTAAGGCCATGGGCGCGGACATCGCCCCGGCCGAGGGAGGCTGGCGGGTGCGGCCCTCGGAGATTCGCCTGCCAGAGACTCTCAGGGTGCCGGGCGACGTGTCCGCCGCCGCTTTTATGCTGACCGGCGCACTGATTACACCGGGTAGCCAGGTGACCACCTTGGGGGTGGGCCTCAACCCCGGCCGGGTGGGACTCATCACCGTGCTTCAGCGCATGGGGGCCAAGCTACAGGTGATCGAGGAGGGCAGAGATCCCGAGCCCTGGGGCCGAGTGAGCGCCGCCTACACTCCGGAGCTCATCGCCACAGAGGTTTTGCCCGAAGAAATCCCCCTGCTGGTGGACGAGGTGCCCATCCTGGCCCTGGCCGCCACCCAGGCCAGAGGCGTCACGGTGATGCGCTCCATAAACGAGCTGCGCATCAAGGAGTCGGACCGCATCGCGGCCATCATCACCCAGTTGGGAGCTTTGGGCGCGCGTTTGTGGGAAGAGGGCGACGACCTTTTCATCGAAGGTCCCACGCCCTTGAAGCCCCAAGGGAGCTACGATTCATACGGGGACCACCGGATCGCCATGACCCTGGCCATGGCCGGGGTGCTCTGCGGGCAAACCCTGGAGGTGGCGGACGCGGCCTGCGCCGGGGTATCCTATCCCGACTTTTACCGCGACTTGGAGGCCCTCAAACAGTGATTCGTCTGGCGGTGATAGGCGACCAGCGGGTGGCGCACTCGCTGTCGCCGCGCATGCACAACGCGGTGCTGCGCCAGGAGGGACTGGAGGGCAGCTACGATGCCATCCCGGTGGAGGCGGACCAGTTGGGCGCGTTTCTGGCTGGGCTTGCCGATAGGTGCTTCACCGGCATCAACGTGACCGTGCCCCACAAGCAGGCGGTCCTGCCCTTTATAGACCGCCTGGACGAGGAGGCGGCCACCCTGGGCGCGGTGAACACCATCGTGGTAAAGGGTGAGCGTCTGCAAGGCGGCAACACCGACTGCCCCGGCTTTGCCCAGGCCCTGACCGAAACAGGCTACGCGGCCCAGGGGCGTCCCGCATTGGTGGTGGGCGCGGGCGGCGCGGCCCGTTCGGTGGTGCTGGCTATGGCCCGGTTGGGGTCCGCGCCCCTGTGGGTGGCAGCCCGGCGGCCCGCCCAGGCCCAGGCCCTGTGCGCCGAGCTGGGCGGCGAGGCCATCGACATGGAACAGGCCGCGCAGGCCGCCGCCGAGGCTTGTCTGTTAGTCAACGCGGCCGCCGCTTCCAGTCCGAAGGAATCGCCGGAGCTGGCCGCCTGGGCGCAGTCCCTCAACGCGTCCCGCTTGGAGCAGGTAATGGACATCAACTACGGACGCAGCGACAATTTCTGGGCCGCGCTGGCCCAGGCCCACGGGGCCCGCTTCAGCGACGGCCTGGTAATGCTGGCCCATCAGGCGGCCCTGAGCTTCACCCGCTGGACCGGCAGGCCGGTGGCCGGGGCCCGCTTCCTGGCCGCCTTGGAGGGCGCGGCATGACCGGCAACATCTACCTCACCGGCTTCATGGGCGCGGGCAAGAGCACCGTGGGCCGCCTTTTGGCCCAGGCCCTGGGCCGCCGTTTGGTGAGCCTGGACCAGCGCATCGTGCGCCGGGCGCGCAAGCCCATCCCCGAGGTCTTCGCCCAAAAGGGCGAGGATGCCTTCCGTCAGATGGAGAGCAATGAGCTGGCTAAGCTGGCCGGTGAAAAGGGCCTGGTGGTGGACACCGGCGGCGGGGCGGCGGTGAGCCAGGCCAACCGCAAGCTCATGCATGAGAGCGGACGCATCGTGCATCTGGACGCCTGCCTGGACACATGCCGCCTGCGCCTGGGGCCGCACGAGGTGTCCACCCGCCCCATGTGGCAGGACGCCGACGCGGTGGAGCGCCTGTTCCAGGCCCGGCAAGAGGCCTACGCCGACTGCGACCTCAAGGTGGAGGTGGACCACCTGGACGCCGAGCAGGCGGCCCAGACCGTGGCCGCCGGGCTGCTGGGGGTGGAGGAGTTCCCCCTGGAGCTGGAGGGCAAGCTGTGCCTGGTGCACAGCTCCTGGGAGGCGGCCGCCGCCCTCAGCGAGGTGGTCAAGGGCCGCCGGGTGGTGCTGCTGACCGATCGCAAGGTGGCCGCCCTGCACGGCGAGCGCTACCGCCGGGTGCTGGGCGACGATCTGCTCATAACCCTGCCGCCGGGCGAGAACAGCAAGAGCCTTAAGACCGCCGAGGGGGTGTACCAGCAGATGCTGGCCGCGCGCATAGAGCGCGGGGACATGCTCCTGGCCCTGGGCGGCGGGGTGATGACCGATCTGGGGGCCTTTATCGCCGCCACCTACAAGCGGGGCATTGATTTCCTGCTGGCCTCCACCACCCTGTTGGGCTGCGTGGACGCGGCGGTGGGGGGCAAGGCGGCGGTTAACCTGGGCACGGCCAAGAACCAGGTGGGCTGCTTCACCCAGCCGCGCATGGTGCTGTTGGACCTGCAAGCCCTGGCCACCCTGCCCAAGTCCCAGCGGGTGGAGGGCCTGGCCGAGGCCTACAAGACCGGCCTGGTGGCCGACCCCGAGTTGGCTCGCCTGTGCCAGGAAGATATGGATCTGCTGCTGAATGGCGAGGTGCTGGGCCTGGCCCAGGTGGTGCGCCGCTCGGTGCGGGCCAAGGCCGGGGTGGTGGGCCAGGACTTCCGCGAGGGCGGGCGAAGGGCCATACTGAACTTTGGGCATACCTACGGCCACGCCCTGGAGGGGTGGCACCGCTACCGCCTGGGGCACGGCCAGTCCGTTGCCGGGGGCATGCTGGTGGCCGCCGCCCTGTCCGCCCAGCGCGGGCTGCTGGCGCGGGACCAGGCCGAATCGATCTTCCGTACGGTCAAGCCCCTGCTACCCGCTGATCTGGCCTGGGCCCCGGCCGACGAGGCCTGGGAGATCATGCTGGACGATAAAAAGAACATCAAGGGCAAGGTGCGTTTCGTGCTTTTAAAAGAAGTGGGCGCTCCGGTGGTGGTGGACGACGTGACCCCCGCCGAACTGGCCACGGCCCTGGCCCAGGCCCGAGAGGTTTAAGATGGGAAGCTTCAGCGGCGAGATCCTCAAGGTGGCCACCTTTGGCGAGTCCCACGGCCCGGCCGTGGGGGTGGTGGTGGAGGGCGTTCCGGCAGGCATCGCCCTGGAGCGCCAGGCCATCCAGGCCGAGCTGGACCGCCGCCGCCCAGGCACTACGCCCTTGGCCTCGGCCCGCCAGGAGGCCGACCAGGTGGAGATACTTTCGGGCGTGGCCGAGGGCCGCACCCTGGGCAGCCCCATCGCCCTGCTGGTGCGCAACACCGACGCCCGCTCCAAGGATTACTCAGCCCTGGCCGACAAGTTCCGCCCCGGCCACGCGGACTACACCTTTTGGCGCAAATACGGCCTGCCGCCCCAGCCGGGCGGGGGGCGCTCCTCGGGGCGCGAGACCGTGGGGCGGGTGGCCGCCGGTGCGGTGGCCCGGGCTCTGCTGGAGCCCCTGGGCGTGGAGATCGCGGCCTACACCATCCAGGTGGGGCCGGTGAAGGCCGAGGCCATCGACCCGGCCTTTGCCCGCGAGCATCCCCTGCGCGCCGCCGACCCCGACAAGGCCCAGGCCATGGTGGACCAGGTCATGGCCGCCCGCTCGGCGGGCGACTCGGTGGGCGGGGTGCTGGAGTTGGTGATAACCGGAGCGCCCGCCGGGCTGGGCGACCCGGTGTTCGGCAAGCTGGACGCCCGCCTGGGCGGGGCTATGTTTTCCATCGGCGCGGTCAAGGGGGTGGAGATAGGCGACGGCTTCGCCGTGGCCGCCCGCCGGGGCTCGGCCAACAACGACCAGATGGACGCGGACGGCTTTTTGTCCAACCACGCCGGGGGCGTCCTGGGCGGCATCAGCAACGGCATGCCCCTGGTGCTGCGTTTGGCCATCAAGCCCACGCCCTCCATATCCCAAACCCAGCGCACCCAAAATCTGGCGGGCGAGGCGGTTCAGATAAACATCACCGGGCGGCACGACCCCTGCCTGTGCGGGCGCATCGCCCCGGTGGCCGAGGCCATGGCCGCCCTGGTGCTGGCCGACGCCTGGCTCATGCAAAAAGCCCAGGCAAGGAGCGAGGCATGAAGATTTTGCTGCTCAACGGACCCAACCTGAACATGCTGGGCCGCCGCGAGGCCGAGCATTACGGCAGCCTGACCCTGGATCAGATCAACCGGCACATGGGTGAATTGGCCCAGGTGCTGGGCCTGGAGCTGGGATTCGCCCAGTCCAACCACGAAGGCGAGCTGGTGGACATCCTGCAAGAGGCGTCCCCGGAGTACGCCGGGGTAATGCTCAACGCCGGGGGCTACACCCACACCAGCGTGGCCATTCGCGATGCGGTGCTCTGCTGCGGGGTGCCGGTGGTGGAGGTGCATCTGAGCCAGCCCGCCGCCCGGGAGGAGTTCCGCCATCACTCTTATTTGTCCGGGGCCTGCGCCGGATCGGTGGCCGGTTTCGGTTGGCGCTCCTACGCCCTGGCCCTGCATTGGTTCGCCATGTTACAGGGCGATGAACAATAGGGCCTTTGGCGGGCCGGAGTTTTTTTGCCCTTGACAAGCCTGGCCTGTGGGCGTTTACTTTGCATAACCCAGCTCGGTCCAAAGGGGACTGGTAAGGAACCTAGAGAAAAAATGACGGGCAGCGCGAAAATAAATTTGGACGGCCAGGGGCGATTTAGCTCCGGCGTCTTTTTTTATTTTTATTATTTTACCGCCGTCTGCCCAAGGGCTGGGGAGGGTTAACGCCGAACTAGGCTAAACCAAGCAAGCAACCAAGGCCATGGGCAGACTGAGAAAGTCGCCCATGGCCTTTTTTACGTTTGGGGCAGGCGGGGCGGCAGAAAAGTAGGCTCAGGCAAAAAAAGGACGATGAAAGATGGCATTGGCAAGCAAGATGGAAAAAATAGAGGCGGTAGAGGCGGTGACCGCTGGGGTGGTGGCCCAAAAGCTCAAACCCCAGGCGCTGCTGGTAAGCCGCGAGGCTAAATCCGAGGACACCGTGGTTCACGCCGGGGCGGTGAGCGTGGGCGGCGGCAGCTTCACGGTGATCGCCGGGCCCTGCTCGGTGGAGAACCCCGAGCAGATGCTCTGCACCGCCCGTTGGGCCCAGCGCTACGGCGCGGCCATCCTCCGGGGCGGGGCCTACAAGCCGCGCACCTCTCCCTACAGCTTCCAGGGCTTGGGCCAGGAAGGCCTGGAGCTCTTGGCCCAGGCGCGCCGCCTCACCGGCCTGCCGGTGGTCACCGAGGTCATGGACACCAGCGACATAGAGCTGGTGGCCGCGTACGCCGACGTGATCCAGGTGGGCGCGCGCAACGTGCAGAACTTCTCCCTGTTGCGCAAGCTGGGCCAACTCCGCAAGCCCATCCTCATGAAACGCGGCCTGATGACCACCATCAAGGAGTTCCTCATGGCCGCCGAGTACATCCTGGCCGGGGGCAACGACCAGGTGATCCTGTGCGAGCGGGGCATCCGCACCTTCGAGACCGCCACCCGCAACACCCTGGACCTCAGCGCGGTGTGCGTGCTCAAGGAGCAGACCCATTTGCCGGTGGTGGTGGACCCTAGCCACGCGGTGGGCAACCGCCGCTACGTGAAGCCGCTGGCCCGAGCCTCCCTGGCCGTGGGCGCCGACGGAATAATGGTGGAGATGCACTGCACCCCGGACAAGGCCCTGTGCGATGGGGACCAGTCCCTGACCCCCGCTGAATTCAAAGACATGATGAGCGAACTCAAAGCCATGACCGCCCTGCGCCAGGGCTGGCTGGCCTGCTAAAGGAACACCGCCATGAACACCATGCCCAGCCAAACCGCGCCCGAAGCCAACCCGTCCCAGGAGGCCATAGCGGCCCTGCGCGACGAGATCGACCAGGTGGACCGCGAATTGATGGCCCTGTTGAACCAGCGGGCCCGCCTGGCCATGGATATCGGCCGCCTGAAGCAGGCCGCCGGGTTGGCAGTGTTCGTGCCCGAGCGCGAGTGCGACCTGCTGGACAATCTGACCAAGGGCAACCACGGCCCCCTGCCGGACCGTTACTTGCTCAACGTCTTCCGTGAGGTGATCTCCGCCTGCCGTTCGGTGCAGCAGCCGCTCAAAGTGGCTTTCCTGGGACCGGAGTTTACCTATAGCCACCAGGCCGCGGTGCAGCACTTCGGGAACTCCTGCCGCCTGACCCCCCAGAGCAGCATCGCCGAGGTGTTTCGCGAGGTCGAGGGGGGCCGCTGCCAGGTGGGCCTGGTGCCGGTGGAAAACTCCGGCGAAGGCGCGGTGGGCGCTTCCCTGGACCAGTTCATGACCACCCGCCTCAAGGTCTGCGGCGAGGTCTACACCCCCATCAGCCACGTGCTCATGTCTCGCGAGGAAGACCTGGCCGCCATCACCACGGTCTACTCCCATCCCCAGGCCCTGGCCCAGTGCCGGGGTTGGCTGAGCCGCAACCTGCCCCAGGCCCGGGTGGCCGAGTCCACCAGCACCGCCGCCGCCGCCCGCCAGGCCGCCGACACCCCCGGCTCCGCCGCCATCGGAGCAGTGTCCGCGGCCCGGCACCATTGCCTCAAGGTGCTGGCCGAAGGCATTCAGGACTACTCCTACAACACCACCCGCTTTTTGGTGATCGGCACCCAGGAGGTGCCTCCCTGCGGCCAGGACAAGACTTCCATCGTGTTCCTCACCGCCCACCGCCCCGGCTCGCTGTACCAGGCCCTGGGCGAGTTGGCCGAGATGGGGGTGAACCTCAGCCGCATCGAGAGCCGCCCCACCAAGGATCGTCCCTGGGAGTACGCCTTCTTCGTGGACCTGCACGGACACCGGGAGGACCCGGGGGTGGCCAAGGCTCTGGCGGCCCTGGAAAGCCAAGTGGAGCGTCTCAGGGTGTTGGGCTCGTTTCCGGTAGGGGAGATGCAATCATGAACTCGGAGGATGATTTTGGCGGCTTTACCTGGCCTGGCCATTCCGGCTCCGCCGCCGGGCTCACCGTAGGCATCATCGGGGCCCAGGGCCGCATGGGCGCCTGGCTGCGCCGCTTGCTGGAGCCGGCGGTGGGCCGCTTGCTCACCGCCGACGTCAGGAGCGAACCCGCCACTCCCCAGTGGGTGGCCTCTTGCCAGATGATCATTCTGGCGGTGCCGGTGGATGCGGTGGAAAGGGTGATGGAGCAGATCGGCCCCCACACCGACCCCGAGGGCGTGGTGGTGGATATCTCCTCGCTCAAGCAGGTGCCCCTGGCCAGCATGTTGGCCCACGCCCGGGGCGAGGTGGTGGGAGCCCATCCCCTGTTCGGCCCCGGCGCGGACTCCCTAAAAGACCAGGTGGTGTTTCTCAGCGAGGGCCGGGGACGGCGCTGGCTCACCTGGCTCAAGCGCTTTTTGCGCAACCAGGGGGCCCGGCCGGTGGTCATGGCCCCGGAGCGCCACGACCAGCTCATGGCCCAGGTGCAAACCATGCGGCACCTGCTGCTCTACGCCTTTGGCTGGAGCCTGATGAAGATGGGCTACAGCCCCGAAGAAGACGGCGACATCTCCGGCCCCTGGTTCCGCGAGCTGCTGTCCCTCCTGGCCCGCCAAAGCGTGCAGCCCGCCGAGCTTTACGCTGACCTGGCCCTGAACAACCCCGGCGGCCTGGATGCGGTCCGCACCCTGTTGCAAGGCCTGGGCTCCATGGTAACGGCCCTGGAGGGCAAGGACCGGGGGGCCCTGGTGAGCACCATGGAAGAGGTGGGGGCGTTCATAAAAAATAGCCGATCCGCACTCTGTGCTTGACCCGAGCAGCTTTTGGGGGTAATTTTTGTATACAGAAATTCAAGGGAGATTTGGGGATGTTTAACACTGCGTGGCGTTATTGGTGGCGGAACTGGTATAGGAGTGGTCCACCCGCGCCCAAGCGTTAGGCAACCCCAGCTAAAGCAGGCAATCACCGGGGCCGTGGACCAAAAGAAGGTTCACGGCCCCGGTTCTTTATTTAGGCGAAGGCGAAAGATGAAATCAGAGCGGCAGGACAAGCAAAGTTTTTATTGGTGGCGGTGGCGCGGCACGGGCCGGGAGTCCGTTTTGCCCTAACCCGCCATCCTGGCGCCGGGCCGAACAACCGCGGACTCCCGAGAGTGGAGTCCGCGGTTTCAGTTTTTTTAGCGGTAGGAGAAAACAGCCATGATCCAGGAGGCCATTGCCAAGGCGGTGAGCGGAAGCGACCTGAGCGAGCAGGAAATGATCGGGGCCATGGACCAGATCATGGAAGGCAAGGCCACCCCGGCCCAGATCGGGGCCCTCTTGATCGCCCTGCGCATGAAGGGCGAGAGCCTGGAGGAGATCAGCGGGGCCGCCCAGGTGATGCGGGCCAAGGCCACCCCGGTGGCCTGCGCCTCGGCGGCGGACGACGGGGTGCTGGTGGACATCGTGGGCACCGGCGGCGACGGGGCGGGCACCTTCAACGTGTCCACCACCACCGCCTTCGTGGCCGCGGCCGCGGGGCTCAAGGTGGCCAAGCACGGCAACCGGGCGGTGAGCAGCTCCTGCGGGGCGGCCGACCTCTTGGAGAGCCTGGGGGTGCCCCTGGACCTGGACGCCGAGCAGATCGCCCTGTGCGTGGACGAGGTGGGGGTGGGCTTCTTGTTCGCGCCGACCCTGCACGGGGCCATGAAACACGCCATCGGACCCCGCCGGGAGATCGGCCAGCGCACCATCTTCAACCTGCTGGGCCCCCTGACCAACCCCGCCGGGGCCTCGGTGTTGGTGGTGGGGGTGTACGACCCCAAGCTGGTGGAGCCCCTGGCCCACGTGCTGGGCCGTCTGGGGGCCACCAGCGCCTTTGTGGTGCACGGCGAGGGCGGCCTGGACGAGATCACCATCACCGGCACCACCATGATGGCCCGCCTCAAGGACGGCGAGGTGACCATGCTGGAGGTCACTCCCGAAGAGGTGGGCCTCACCCGGGCGGACCTGGCGGAGGTGCTGGGCGGCTCGGTGGAGCAGTGCCGCGCTCACACCCTGGACGTGCTCTCCGGCCAGAAAGGCCCCAAGCGCGACATGGTGCTCATGAACGCGGCGGCGGCCCTGGTGGCCGCGGACAAGGCCCCGGACATGGCCCAGGGCGTGGCCCTGGCTGCCCAGCTCATCGACTCCGGGGCGGCCCTGGGCAAGCTGGAGGACCTCATCTCCTTTGCCAAGGGCCTGCGCCTCAAGGCGGCGGAGGCCTAGGATGGGGTCTTCCGATCTGGGCGTGCTGGCCCGCATTCTGGGGGTCAAGCGAGAGGAGGTGGCCGCGCTCAAGGCGGCGCGTCCCCTGGCCGAGCTGCGCCGGGAGGCCGAGGCCGCGCCCCCGGCCCGCCCCTTCCTGGCTGCCCTGCGCCAAGCGCAGGGCATCGCGGTGATCGCGGAGATAAAGCGGCGTTCGCCCTCCCGGGGTGACCTGGCCCCCGGCGAGGATGTCCCGACCAGGGCCAAGGCTTACCAGGCGGGAGGCGCGGCTGCCTTGTCGGTGCTCACGGATATGCCGTTTTTCGGCGGCTCATTGGAGGACCTGGCCGCCGCCCGCCTGGCGGTGCCCATGCCGGCCCTGCGCAAAGACTTCATCATAGACCCGGCCCAGGTCTACCAAGCGCGGGCCGCCGGGGCGGATGCGGTGCTGCTCATCGCCGCCGCCCTGGAAGACGCGGAGTTGGCCGAGCTGTATCACCTAGCCAAGGGCCTGGGCCTGGAGGTGCTTCTGGAGGTGCACAAGGCGGCGGAGCTGGAGCCGGTGCTGGCCCTGGACCCGCCCCTGGTGGGCATCAACAACCGCGACCTCAAGTCCCTGAAGGTCAGCCTGGACACCAGCCGTGAGCTGTGCAAGCTCATCCCGGCCACGGTAACCGTGGTGGCCGAGAGCGGGGTGAGCCGCCCGGAGCAGGTGAGGGAACTCAAGGCCGCCGGGCTGGACGCCTTCTTGGTGGGCACCAGCCTGATGCTGGCCCCGGACCCAACCGCGACCCTGCGAGCCCTGGTGGAGGCACCGTGATCCCCAGGATCAAAATATGCGGCATCACCAACTTGGACGACGCGTTGGCCGCCTGCCGTATGGGGGCCGACGCCCTGGGCTTCGTGCTGGCCCCCAGCCCCCGCCAGGTGAGCCCCGAGCAGGCGCGGGCCATCATCGCGGCGCTGCCTCCCCTGGTCAACACGGTGGGGGTGTTCGTGGACGCCACCCCGGTGGAGGTGAGCGAGCTGCGCCGTTTCTGCGGCCTGGACTGGGTGCAGCTGCACGGCGACGAGAATGAAGATTATGCCGCCGCCTTGGGCCGCCGGGTAATCAAGGCTCTCAGGGTGTCCGTGGAGCGGATTCCCGACGCGGCGGCCTATCCCGGCTGCCCCTTGCTGCTGGACACCTACCATCCCCAGGCCGTGGGAGGCACGGGCCAGAGCTTCGACTGGAGCCTGGCCCAAGCCGTCGCCCGGCAGCGGCCAATCATCCTGGCCGGGGGCCTGACCCCGGACAACGTGAGCCGGGCCATAAAACAAGTTCAACCCTTTGCCGTGGATGTTTCCAGCGGCGTGGAAAAACAGAAAGGCGTCAAAGACCATGAGCGCATCGCAAGCTTCATCGCCCAAGTCCGGCGGGGCTAAGGTCCTGCCCGACGAGCTGGGGCATTTCGGCCCCTACGGCGGGCGCTTTGTGCCCGAAAATCTCATGCCCGCCCTGGAAGAGCTGCACGCGGCTTACCTTACCGCCCAGCAGGACCCGGCCTTCAGCGAGGAGCTGGAGGACCTCCTGGCCAACTACGCCGGGCGGCCCACTCCCCTGTACGAGGCCAAGAACCTGAGCAAGGCCCTGGGCGGGGGGCGCATTTTCTTAAAGCGCGAGGACCTCACCCACACCGGGGCTCACAAGATCAACAACGCCCTGGGCCAGGTGCTTCTGGCCAAGCGCATGGGCAAGAAGCGCATCATCGCCGAGACCGGGGCCGGGCAGCACGGCGTGGCCACGGCCACGGTGGCCGCCCTCATGGGCCTGAAGTGCATGGTCTACATGGGCACCCTGGACATGGAGCGCCAGGCGCTCAACGTCACCCGCATGCAGATGCTGGGGGCCACGGTGGAGCCGGTTACCAGCGGGAGCTGCTCGCTGAAGGACGCCACCACCCAGGCCATCCGCGACTGGGTGACCAACGTGGGGGACACTCACTACATCATCGGCTCGGTGGTGGGCCCCCATCCCTATCCCATGCTGGTGCGCGGCTTCCAGTCGGTGATCGGCAAGGAGGCCAGGGCCCAGCTCTTGGAGCGCGAGGGCAAGTTGCCCAAGGCGGCGGTGGCCTGCGTGGGCGCGGGCAGCAACGCCATCGGCCTGTTCCACCCCCTGCTCAACGACCCGGTGGATCTCATCGGGGTGGAGGCGGCGGGCCACGGCCTGGAGAGCGGCGAGCACTCGGCCAGCCTCACCGCCGGGCGTCCCGGCGTGCTGCACGGCTCCAGCCTGTATCTGCTGCAAGACCCCGACGGCCAGATCATCGAGGCCTACTCCATGGCCGCGGGCCTGGACTACCCCGGCGTGGGGCCGGAGCACAGCTACCTCAAGGACATAGAGCGGGCCACCTACGCCACGGTGGACGACAAGGCGGCGGTCAAGGCCTTCATTGACCTGGCCCGCTACGAGGGTATCATCCCCGCCCTGGAAAGCTCACACGCCTTGGCCCATCTCAAGGACCTGGCCCCCCGCTACGCCCCCGACGACATTATTCTGGTGTGCCTATCCGGCCGGGGCGACAAGGACGTGTCCCAAGTGGCCGCCTATTTGGAGAAGCAGAAATGAAGCCCGTCATACGCGAAAAATTCGCCGCCGCGGCCGAACAGGGCCGGGCCGCGTTCGTGCCCTACGTCACCGGCGGCTTTCCCAACGCCGACACCTGTCTGGAGTTGATCACCGCCCTGGACGAGTTGGGCTCCGAGGTGATCGAGGTGGGCCTGCCGTTCTCCGACCCCCTGGCCGACGGCCCCACCATCCAGCTCTCCAGCCAGAGGGCCCTGGAGGCCGGGGCCACCCCGGCCAAGGTGCTCGCCACCATGGAGCGGGCCGCGGCCAAGACCCAGGCCGCCCTGGTGGCCATGACCTACGTCAACCCCGTGCTGGCCATGGGCTACGAAGAGTTCGCTAAGCGGGCCTCGGGCTCCGGGGTGAGCGGGGTCATCATCCCCGACCTGCCCCCCGAGGAGGCGGGCGAATGGCTGGATGCCTGCCAAACCCACGGCCTGGACCCGGTGTTCATGGCCGCGCCCGGCACCCCCATGGAGCGCCTGGACCGCATCTTGGCGGTGGGCGGCGGCTTCCTGTACTACGTGTCCATGGACGGAGTGACCGGCACCGAGCTGGAGCTGCCTCCCGAGCGCCTGGCGGCCATGCAGAAGGTGCGGGCCCGATCCTCGTTGCCGGTGGCGGTGGGCTTCGGGGTGGCCACCCCGGCCCAGGCCAAGGCCCTGGCCCCGGTGGCCGACGGCGTGGTGGTGGGCAGCGCCCTGGTGCGCCAGGTGCACCAGGCCGACTCGCCCCAGGCGGCGGTGGAGGCGGCGAGCCGCCTGGCCGGGGAACTGCGCCAGGCCCTGGTGCGCTGAGCGCCGGGTGCGGCGCAGCCAAAAGCATAGGCTTTTAGTGGGGGCGAATGTGGATTAGTGACTATTCCTATGATACAAATAACCGTGATTTTGCCCGGCTTCCGCGTCCTTGTAGGCTTTGCTTAACAGACCCTGCCCGGCTTTGGTGAACGCTCCGGCAAATTGAACCGGTAGTGACTATTGCCGACGCCCAAGGCCAGAAATAGGGGAATCCCCTGGCGCACGGTGATCTTTGAACTATGAAATAGTCATCTTGATGGCCGAGGCGGTGGTGGTTTACCTAATGGTGCTGGGCACCCACTCCTTGCGCCACCGCTTCGGTTTGGCCCACTACTATGCTCTGGTCGGTGGGGTAACCGCCGTCATGTCCTGGGTCACCGACGCGGGAATCGCCGTCCACCTGGGGGGCGTCACCTTTGTGGTGGGCTCCACCGTGTTCTACACCTCCCTGCTTCTGGGCGTATTCGTGGTCTACGTCTTCGACGGCCTCAGGGCCACGCGCATCATCATCTCCACGGTGATCGGGGTTTCCATCATGGTGCCCCTGATCGCCCTGGTGCTCAACTTCCAGATGAAGCTGAGCGGGGTGCCCGCCCTGGGTTATGTGCCCTCGCCGAGTCTGCGCATAAACATCGCCTCGGTGTTCGCCACCTTCATGGACCTGGTTTTCCTGGCCATCGCCTGGGAGTATTTGAACAACCGCTTCCAGCGGATCCCCATGGGCATCCGGGCCTTTCTCGCCCTGCTGGGGGTGATGTGGCTGGACGTATTGTTGTTCGCCACCGGGGCCTTCGCGGGCACCGGCCAGTGGCTCTCCATCATCCAGGGCACCGCCCTGAGCCGCCTCATCGTCTCCTGTTTCGCCGCGCCCATTTTGTGGGCCTATCTCTCATGGCAAAACCACCGTTGGGGCACCCAGATAACCCAGCGCCCGGTGCTGGCCATCCTCAGGCAGTTCGCCCAGATTAAAGAGGAGCTGACTCAGGCCCAGCAAGAAATAGAGCGCCGCAAGCAGGCGGAAGCAGCTCTGCGCGAGAGCGAGGAACGGCTACGCACCTTGGCTTCCACCGACGCCCTCACCGGCCTGGCCAACCGGCGGCGCTTCTGGCAGGTGGCGGGCAGCGAACTCCAGCGCGCCAAGCGCTATAGCACGGATTTGGCCGTTATCATGATGGACGTGGACAAGTTCAAGAAGGTCAACGACACCTTCGGCCACGACGTGGGGGACCAGGTCCTGCGCGAACTGGCCCGCATCGGATTGGAAAAGGTCCGCTCCTTTGATCTGTTCGCCCGGGTGGGCGGAGAGGAGTTCGCCTTTATCCTGCCTGAATCCAGCTTGCAGGACGCCGGCAAAACGGCCGAGCGCCTAAGAACGGCGGTCGAGACCCAAGCCGTTACGGTGGGTCACCATCAGGTGCGCATCACCATCAGTCTGGGAGTGGCGGCGTTGGAGCCGGGCATGGACCAGATGGAAGAACTCTATAAGGCGGCGGACCTAGCCCTTTATCGAGCCAAGCAGGACGGGCGCAACAGCGTGCGGGTGTACCAGGGCAACGACGATGGCCTAAGCTAGTCGGCCCCCACCCAGGCGCGCCAAGAACATCCCCCCTCCCGGTCACGGGAGAGGGGATGGTTGCTTTAGGGCGGTTTGCCTCAGTTGGATTTGGGCGGGCGCTCGGGCCGGGTAGATTGGTTCGCAATCATGGCTGCGGGCAGGAAAAGGCTTTGGGCCTATCTGTTCCCATGCCGGAAACTCTAGTGTTCCGCCGGGCCCTTGTCCGCGGCCAGCTTGCGCCAAAAGGTGGCCGGATGCACTCCCAAGGCCTGGGCGGCGTCGGCCACCGAGCCGTAGCGGCCCACCGCGTTTTGGATCAGGTTGCGCTCGAACTCACGCACCGCCTGCTTGAAACCGGTTTCCTCGGACAAGGGATCGCGCTGCGAGCGGGGGCCTTGGCGCAACTCGCCGGGCGCGTCGGCCAGGGATATGGATTCCCCTTCACTCATGACCATCATGGATTCCAGCAGGTTTTTGAACTCGCGTATGTTGCCGGGGTAGGCGTATTTGGCCAGCGCGTCCATCACCTCGGGGCTGAGCTTCTTATTCAGGTTGTGCTGCTCGCAATGGTTTTGCACTATCTGGCGGGCCAGGGCGGGAATGTCCTCCCGGCGGGAGCGCAGGGGAGGGATGTCGATGGAGATGACGTTGAGGCGATAATAAAGGTCCTCGCGGAAGCTCCCCTTTTCCATCATGGCCTTGAGGTCGCGGTTGGTGGCGGCGATGACCCGCACGTCCACCGTCTTGGGCCGGGTGGCCCCTATGCGGGTGAAGCGGTTTTCGTCCATCACCTCCAGAAGTTTCACCTGCATGGATGGGGTCAACTCGGCCACCTCGTCCAAAAAGATGGTGCCCTGGTCGGCGGTCTCGAAGAGCCCGGCCTTGCCCTGGGGCAAGGCCCCGGTGAAGGCGCCGGCCTCGTAGCCGAACAGCTCGCTTTCCATGAGCGACTCGGGGATGGCCCCGCAGTTGATCTTTACAAAGGGCTTGATGCGGCGGCGGCTCATCTCGTGGATGATGCGGGCCAGCATGCTCTTGCCCACCCCGGACTCGCCGCACAGCAGCATGGAGTTGTCCACGTTGGCCGCCTTCACCGCCTTGAGCAATACGTTCTTCATGGCTTCGCTGCGGATGACCATGCGCTCCAGGGCGTGGTCCAGGTTTATCTGCTCGGTCAGCGACTGGTGGTACAGGCTCTCCAGCTTGCGGGTCTCCTCCAGGCTGGCCTTGAGCTGGTTGAGCACTGTGAGGTCGCGCACGTTGATCACCACCAGGGTGATCTCGCCGTCCTCGTCGAACACCGGGGTGCCGGTGACCATCATGTTCCGGTCGCCCTGGATCTTTTGCATGATGGTCACCGGGGCGCGGCGCTTGCGCACCTGCATGGTCACCGAGCGGTCGATGATCTTGTCGCGCACCAGCTCGGAGACATGGCGGCCCACGATCTTGTCCCGGCTCAGGCCGCTGATGCGTTCGTAGGCGCTGTTCAGGCGCACGGTGTTGCCCTCGCCGTTGACCACGAACAGGCCGTCAAAGGAGGATTCGAACACCGCCTCCAACTCCCGGTAAAGCTCCTGGTAGCCGCGCAACTGGGAGATGATGGCCTCGTAGTCGGAGATGTCCTGGAATACGCTGATGACCCCGATTATCTTGCCGTCTTGGAGGATGGGGTTGCGGTTGGCGATGATGGTGGCCTGGGGCAATTCGATGCGCACCCCCACCTGGGGCTTGCCGGTGCGCAATATCCCGCGTATGTCGGCCCAGGCCTCGGGGCGCACCTGGCTCAGGTGCTTGCCCACCGGGTGTGGGTTTTCGTTGCGAAAGATGCGGTGGGCGGCCTGGTTGTAAAGCAACACCGTCCCCTGGACGTTCACTATGAGGATGCCATTGTGGGTGGAGTTAAGGGCCACCAGCCATTTGAACTGATCCCCGTGGCTTTGAATTTCTTCGGGCGGCAAAACAATCTCCTAAAATTATGACCGCTGTGCCTTTGTCTGATCTACTCGCAAAATTGCGGTTAGGTCGCGTTATTGCGAGCGGGCTCTATTAAAATGCAAAAGGTTAGTCCATAGCAATAGATAAAAAGCAAAAACACCCCAAAGGCGCGTGGCTTTAATTGCAAAATTGCGAGTGAATTTTCCCTGATAATGTTTACTAATTAATTTACTAATTAAATCAATGATATGCGTTGACGAGTTGTCTTAAATTCTTGGCACGGCAATTGCTCTATGCACAGCGAGTTTGTTTCGTGCGCCTTCATGGGCATGAGCCTGTGGGACCAACCGGATGAAACGGGTGTGCTGATGCCCTTTGTGCGGCTTCGTGACATTGAGTTGTATTACGAGACCCTGGGGGAGGGGCATCCCTTGTTGATGCTCATGGGCCTTAGGCGCGACCACACCTGGTTTCACCGCCAAACTCCGGAGTTTGCCAAGCACTTCACGGTGATTCTCATGGACAACCGCGGCGCCGGCAAAAGCGGCAAGCCCGACGAACCCTACAGCATAGCGGGCATGGCCGAGGACACCGTGGGCCTTTTGGACGCCCTGGGCCTGGAATCGGCCCATGTGCTGGGGGTCTCCATGGGCGGGTGCATCGCCCAGGAGCTGGCTCTTAGTTTTCCTCAACGGGTGCGCGGCCTGGTCCTGGGCTGCACCACCTGCGGAGGGGCCGAGGCCCTGACCGCGCCGGAGCACATAATGCAGTGGTACGCCGACCCCGCGGGCATGAGCCCCGAGGAGATCCTTCGGCGCAACCTGCGCATTTATTTCTCCGACCGCTACCTGCGCGAAAAAACCGCGGAGGTGGAGAGCTTTATCCAAATGGCCCTGGAGGATCAGCAGCCGATGTTCGCCTTCAAGCGGCAGATTCTGGCCTTGCAGGGCTTTTCCTCGGCCTCCCGCTTGCCGGGCCTGTCTCCGCCCACCCTGATCGCCACCGGCTCCGACGACGGCCTGATTCCGGCGGAGAACTCGCTGATCCTGGCCGGGCTGATCCCGGACTCTTCCCTGATGATGTACCCGCAGGGGAGGCATTGTTTTTTCATGGAGATGTCCGGCCGCTTCAACAGGGAGGTCATCTCGTTCCTGCATCAAGTCGCGAGGGCCTGAGTTTAACGAGGATTTTGGTGAAGGGCCTTTCCCTGGGGAAATTAGGAAAGGCCGGACATCTTGGCCGAATACGAATGGTCCCATTACTTAAGGAGGGAGGACTGGTAGATGAAAAAGTTAATTGCGTTATTGGCGATCCTGGCGGTGGCGGTGGTGGGGATGGCCGCCCCGGCGGCCGCGGCGGACAAGGACTTCAAACTCGGGGTGCTGTTTTCCCTGACCGGGCCCTTTGCCCCGGCCGGAGCCCTGGCGGGCTATCGGGGCACCATGGTGGCCGTGGATATGATCAACGCCCGGGGCGGCATCGCCGGTAAGTACAAGGTGGTGCCCGTGGTGGCCGACGCCCAGAGCAACCCGGACGTGGCCATCCGCGAGGGCCAGCGCCTGATGACCGTGGAGAAGGTGCCCGTGGTTTTGGGCGTGTTCTCCAGCGGCATAGCGGTCCCCCTGGCGCCCATGGCCGACAAGAACAAGAAGATCTTCTGGGTGATAATCGCAATCTCCGACAAGGTGGTCAAGGACCGCAACCTGAAGTACGTGTTCCGCGTGCAGCCCATGGGCTCCCAGTGGGGCCAGAGCACCGTCAAGCTGCTTAATGACAACTTCGCCAAGTTCGGCGTGAAAAGCGCCAAGGACCTCAAAGTGGCCATTATCCACGAGGACGGCCCCTACGGCACCTCGGTGTCCAGCGCCAACAAGGCCATGGCCGACAAGTTCGGCATGAAGGTGGTACTCAACGAGGCCTACTCCCACAAGACCAAGGACATGTCCTCGCTGATCCTGAAGCTCAAGCGCACCAAGCCCGACGCAATCCTGCACACCGGCTACTTCCCGGACGTGGTGCTGTTCTTCCGCCAGGCTCGTGAGCTGGGCCTCAAGACCAAGGCCATCGAGGGTCACGGCGCGGGCCACGCCAACATGCCCAAGCTGGCCGAGGCGGCCGGCGGCGATTTGATGAACTACTGCTTCAACGTGGACCCGGCCCCGGCCCAGATGCTGGACCGCAAGAAACTGGTCAAGGGCACCGGCGAGCTCATCGGCGAGTTCCTCAAGCGCTATGAGGAAAAGTTCAAGGTCAGCGACCCGCCCACCCACGCCACCCAGGGCTTCGGCCACACCTGGATTCTGCTCAACGACGTGGCTCCCCTGGCGCTCAAGAAGTACGGCGACCTGAGCCCTGAGTCCATCCGCAAGGCCTCCCTGGATATCGACATCCCCGAGGGCGGCACTCCCTGCGGCTACGGCGTGAAGTTCGCCCAGCCGGGCTCCCCCCTGTCCGGCCAGAACCTGCGCTCCTACCCCGTGGTGGTGCAGTCCATCAACGGCAAGCTGGGCATCGCCTGGCCGGCCGCCCTGCAGACCGTAACCCCGGTGATTCCGCTGCCCGCCGGCAGCCCCTTCGCCGAGAAGTAAGACGTCCGGAGTTGGGGGGGCCTTCCCCCCCAACTCCCAACTTGAGCCCAACGCGCCCTGATTCAGGGAGTGGGGAGCCACCGGGAGCGGCTCGGGGAGAGTCATGCTTAACATCCAAAATATAAGCAAAAGCTTTGGCGGGGTCATGGCCTTGCACGATGTTTCCTTCCGCATAGAGGAGGGCAGCTTCGTGGGGCTCATCGGCCCCAACGGTTCGGGCAAAACCACCATGTTCAATGTTATTTCCGGCGCGCTGGGGCCCACGCGCGGCGAGGTGGTCTACGAGGGCAAAACCATCAGCGGCCTCACCCCCAACGCCATCTGCCATGCCGGAATCGCCCGCACCTTTCAAATACCGCAGCCCATCAAGAGCCTGACCGTGGCTGAGAACGTGATGCTAGGGGTTTTGTTCGGCCGGGGCGGCAAACGCAAATATCACGAAGAGCGCATTAAAAAAGACGCCATAAAGATGCTGGATTTCGTGGGCCTGAACCTGGACCCGGACTCCTTTCCGGAGAAGATGACCGCCGGCGACCTGCGCAAGCTGGAGATGGCCCGGGCCCTGGCCACCCAACCCAAGATTCTCTTGGCCGACGAGGTGCTGAGCGGCCTCAACAAGGACGAGCTCAAGGATGCATCCGCCATCCTCACCAAGGCCCGGGCCGAGTTGGGGGTGACCATCATCTGGGTGGAGCACATCATGCACGTGCTCATGAAGCTGGTGGAGAGGGTGATTGTGCTTAACCATGGCCTGTTGATAGCCGACGGCGACCCCGACAGCGTGTCCAACGACAAGCAGGTGGTCGAGGCTTATCTGGGCGTAGAGTGACACGGAAGTTAACGACATGCTCACTGTAGACGCTATCGACACCTATTACGGCGAGTTCCAGGCCCTGGAGGGAGTCTCCCTCAAGGTGGAAAAGGGACAGACCGTCATCGTGGTGGGGCCCAACGGGGCGGGCAAGAGCACCCTTTTGAAAACCATCCTGGGCCTGCAAAAGGCCCGCACCGGAAGCATCAAGTTCCAGGACGAGGAGATCAGCGGGCTGGCCCCGCACAAGGTTGTGGAGCGGGGCATCTCCATGGTGCCCGAGGGCGGCCGGGTCTTCCCGGAGCTTTCGGTGCAGGACAACCTGCGCGTGGGTTCCTACAACCCAGTGGCGCGCCCCAACGCCCAGCGCCAGATGGAGCAGATATTCTCCCTGTTCCCCATCCTCTCCGACCGCAAGAGGCAGGCGGCAGGCTCCTTGAGCGGCGGGGAGCGCCAGATGCTGGCCATCGCCCGCAGCCTGATGTCCTGCCCCAAGTTGATCATGCTCGACGAGCCGTCCCTGGGCCTGGCTCCCCTGGTGGTGAACATGGTCTTCGACTTCATCCAACAGATGAAGAAAGAAGGCTACGCCATCCTGTTGGTGGAGCAGAACGCCAACAAGGCCCTGAAGGTGGCCGACTACGCCTATCTGGTGGAGTCGGGCAAGCTGGTCTATGAGGGCGACCGGGACAGCTTCGATAAAAACCCCTACATCAAAACCGCATATCTGGGGTTGTAGTTATGCTTGAAGAATTGTTGATGGCCTTTATCAACGGCATCCTGCTGGGCGGGGTCTTGGCCTTGCTGGCCTTCGGGCTGAACCTGATCTTCGGAGTGGTCAAGATCATCCACATGGCCTACGGCCAGTTCGTGATGCTGGGTTTCTACTTCATATACTATTTCCACACCGCCTGGCACATGCCCCTTCTGGTGGCCATGGGCGCGGGCATAGTGGTCATGGGCCTGCTGGGCATGCTGGTGCAGCTGCTCATCATCAACCCGCTTCTCAATGCGCCGCGCCTCAATCAGCTCCTGGCCCTGGCCAGCCTGATCATCGTCTTGGAAAACCTGGCCCAGGTGATCTGGGGCGCCGACTACCGGGGCATCCCCATCAGCATGCCCATCATCCAGTTCGGCGACATCTTCATCCGCAGCTCTTACCTGCTGGCCTTTTTGGGAGCCATCGCCACCCTGGGCATCCTCTACCTGTTCCTGCACAAGACCTACTTCGGCCTGGCCATCCGCTCGGTGGCCCAGGACGTGGAGATCGCCAAGGGCATGGGCATCAACCCCAAGGTCATCTACTACATCACCCTGGCCGCGGGCGGCGCGCTCACCGGAGTGGTGGCCGCCTTCTTCATACCCATCTACACGGTGCATCCCCACTTCGGGGCCAGCTTCACCCTCATGGCCTTCGTGATCGTGGTGTTCGGCGGCATGGGCAATCTCATGGGCGGCTTCATCAGCGCCTTCATCATCGGGGTGGTCACCTCCATAACCGCGGTGCTCACCTCCACCGAGGTGGCCGACATCCTGGCCCTGGTGATGTTCATCCTGATGATGATGGTCAGGCCCCAGGGCATCTTGGGGGCAAAGGCATGATCATGAAACGAAACAGCACGACCTCCAAGATCGTAACCGCCGGGGTGCTCCTGATCATCGCGCTGGCGCCCCTGCTGGCCACCTCGGAATACATGGTGCACATCGGCACCCTGATCCTGCTGTGGGCCTTCGTCTCCACCGCCTGGGCCTACATGGCCCGCTTCGGCCTGGTGTCCCTGGGCCACGGGGTGTTCCTGGGCATCGGGGCCTATATCCCGGTGATGCTTTTCAACTACTACGGGGTCTCCCCCTGGCTGGGCATGCTGGCCGGGGTGGGCGCGGCGGTGCTGGTGGCCTCCATCCTGGGCTACGCCTGCTTCCGCTTCGGGCTCATCGGCGACTACTTCGCCCTGGTCACCCTGGCCATGGCCGAGGTGGTCAGCCTGGCCATCGTGGCCTGCCGCGAGGTGACCGGAGGCTCCCTGGGCTGTACCCTCAAGGCCTCGGTGGGCTGGGCCAGTTTCCAGTTCGACGACAAGCGCTACTTTTACTACATCATCTTCGCCTTCTTGCTCTTGGCCCTGTACATCTGGCGGCTCATCGACAAGAGCCGCATGCGCCTGGCCCTCACCGCCATCGAGGAGTCGGAGCTGGCCGCCTCGTCCATGGGCGTGAGCATCATCCGCTTCAAGATGGGCATCACCCTGCTCAGCGCGGGGCTCACCGCCATGGGCGGGGTGCTCTATGCCCAGTACGTCACCTACATCAACCCCGGCACCATCAGCGGGGTGGGGGTGTCGCTGTCCACCTGCTTCAAGGCCATCCTGGGGGGCATGTTTAATATCTTTGGCCCGCTGGCCGGAAGCGCCATAATGGTGTCATTGGAGGAGTACTTCCGAATCAGCTTCGACACCGGATTCCTGGGGGTGTCGGAGATCATTTTCGGTGTGGTACTTTTGGTGATGATAATCTTCCTGCCCAAGGGGATCGTGGGAAGCGTCTCCGAGTGGCTCAACAAGAGATTCGGCGTAGCAAGGAGCTGAGCGTGAAAACGACTTTTTATGAACCGGACAAACTGAGCACTTTTCTGGCAAGCAAAAAGACCCTGCTGGCCAAGGGGGCCATCGCCCAGGCGGGGCCGGAAGCCAAGAAACTGGGGGCCAAGAAGGTTATGGTGGTTACCGACGCGGGGGTGATGAAAGCGGGCCTGGCCGACACGGTGCGGGACTCGCTGAGCGCGGCGGGCCTGGAGGTGGGGGTGTTCGACGGCATCTTGCCCGAGCCTCCGGCGCGGGTCATCGACCAGTGCGCCGAGGTGTTCCGCAAGGGCGGCTACGACCTGTGCCTGGGCCTGGGCGGCGGCAGCTCCCTGGACTCGGCCAAGATAGTGTCCAACCTGGCCGCTAATCCGGGATCGGTGCTGGAGTACGTGGGCATGGACATGCTGCCCAAAAAGGGCACCCCGCTGATGTTGGTGCCGACCACGGCGGGCACCGGCAGCGAGGCCACCCGGGTCATGGTGCTCACCGACGAATCCGACAACACCAAAAAGGTGGTCTTCAGCGACTACCTGCTGCCCGACGTGTCCATACTGGACCCGGAGCTGACCCTGTCCGTGCCCCCCTCGGTGACCGCGGACACCGGCCTGGACGCCCTGGTGCACGCCATCGAGACCCACGTCTCGGTGAACGCCACCCCCTACTCGGATATCCTCTCCCTGCAGGCCATCGCCATGATCGCCCGCCATCTGCCCCAGGCCTATGCCAAGGGCGGAAACCTGCTGCCCCGCTACAACATGCTGCTGGCGGCCAACCTCTCCGGCTCGGCCTTTGCCAGCGGCGGCCTGGGCGCGGTGCACGGCCTGGCCTACGTCCTGGGCACCGAGTACCACATGGCCCACGGCCGCTCCAACGCCATCATGCTGCCCCATGTCATGGCCTTCAACCTGAGCGGCAACCTGGAGAAGTTCGCTGGCATCGCCGAGGCCATGGGCGAGGACATCACGGGCCTGTCGCCTTACGAGGCCGCCGCCCTGTCGGTGGAGGCGGTGTATTCGCTCATGGAGGCGGTGAACCTCTCGGCGCGGCTCACCGACTACGGCGTCAGCCGCGACGACCTGCCCAAGCTGGTCAAGGGCGGCATGGCCCAGGCCCGGCTGTTCGTGCCCAACCCCAGGGACCTCACCGAGGCCGACGTGGAGCAGATCTACTCCAGCGCCTTTTAGCCTCGCGGCTCGAGAATCAACGGCGCGCCGCCCGGCCTGGGCGGCGCGCCGTTTTTTTTGGCGATCTAAAAGGGGCTTCTGAGCATTCCCTGGTCGAAGTTTAGGGCCCAGGGCTCGGGGGCAATCTCGATCTTGGGGTCGGCGGCAAGGGCCGCGCGGTAGGCGTGGGAAACGTAGAGCTCTTCCAACTCCAGGGTGTTCTTGATGTACACGATGCCCAGGTCCTCCAGGGTGTAGGGCCTGATGGTCATCAGGGCGGCGGCCACCGCGTCCAGGTCGGTGTCATAGGTGGGGGGGATCATGCCCGCCTCGGGGGTGCAGGCGGTGAGGCAGTTGATGATGGTGGCCTGCTGGTCGATCTCATTCACCAGGCCGTGCAGGGTGGAGTCGGCCTGGCCGATGCCCACCGCGCTGCCCGCGGTGTGCGCGCTCAGGCGGCGCACGTGGATGCGGGCAATCTTGGGGATTTCGCGCCTGGCCCCGTAGGCGGCCACGTCGCGGCCCACCACGTTGGGGTCGATGCCCATGCCCGATATTTCCTTGCCCATCTCCTCCACGATTAGCAGATCCACCTGCTCCATGGGCAGGCGGGGCAGGATGGCCCGGGCCAGGCCCATCAACTCGGTCTCCACCTGCTCCATGCGCTCCGGCCCGGCCAGGCGCAACTTGCAGAGCTGGTGGTTCTGGTTCTCCACCAGGGCCACCCCGAACAAGAAGCGGCTGCGGCCCATGGCCTCGCGACCGGCGGTGGAGAGGATGTCGTATTGGGGGCGCACCAGGCTCAGGCGGTGGTAATACTCCGCGCCCGCCTGGTTGCCCAGGCCGATGCTCATCATCTTGAGGATGCCCGACTCGGTGGGGCCGATGAAATTGGTGTGGGGTTTGATGCGGTTGATCAGCACCAGGCCGTCGGCCTCATGGGCCAGGCGGTTGACGAACAGGGGGATGCCGCAGGAGGTTTCGCCCAGGGAGACCACCTCCATGGTGGCCCGGATGGGAGCGCCGCAGGTCTCTTCGGTGACCCCCCGGTGGCCCAGCACCTCGATCTGCCCCTGGGCCGTGGCCCCACCGTGGGAGCCCATGGCCGGAATGATGAAGGGATCGGCTCCCAGGGAGCGCAGGCACCGCACCACCCCGGCCACCACCGTGGCCAGGTTGCTGATGCCCCGGCTGCCCACCCCCACCGCCACCTTGGCCCCCGGCGGCAGGCTCAGGCCGTCCTTGAGGGCCGCGAACTCGCGCTCCAGAGCCGGGACCGGTTCTATGGCCGGGGGGATGTCGAATAGCTGGCGGATTTTGAGCATGGGGGGTAGTTGCAAGTCAGCCGGGTTGTCGCAGAGCATTACCTCCTCCTTCTAATCAGCCGTGGGCTCGGGACCGGCCCTAGTATACCGTTCTCGGTCGTGCGGGTTCAGCCCCAGCGTCATCCAAGCCTAAAAAAATCTTTCAAAACGAGCCGGTTGCGTGAGCGTGGCGGGTAATTTTTCGCTTCTGAAAACTTCCGGCGTTCCCCGCCGCGACGGGCCTGTTCCAAAAAAAGTTTGACAGGCGCGCCGGGGTGGGCTATCAGATCAACTTAGCGGGTATCGCTACCGAGCATCGACATCTCGCGAGGCAGAAGCCTCTTTGGAGCAAAACGGTACTCCGCAACAAGATTGGGTTAAGAAAACCCGGTGGCCTACGGAACGTGGGTCGGCCGGGTTTTTTGTTGCGCCATCCGCAGCAAGGGCCGGCCGGGCCCATCATGTAAAATGAGGCCACCGGAACCACCTTTCACTCAAAGGAGCATGAGAATGTTTGGGCGAATTGTGATGGCGGTTTTGTCGCTTTGCCTGCTGCTGGCCACTCCCGCGCTGGCCCACTTCGGTATGGTGATCCCCGAGAGCAACCTCATGGCGCGTCCCGGCGTAATCAACCTGGACTTCCGCTTCTGGCACCCCATGGAGGGCCAGGGGATGAACATGGTCAAGCCCAAGGAGGCCGGGGTGATGGCCAAGGGCAAGAAAACCGACCTGCTGCCCGCGCTCAAGGAAAAGAAGGTGGAGGGCTTCACCACCTGGCAGACCCAGTACCGGGTCAAGTCGCCGGGCGACTACATTTTCTACATGACTCCCCAGCCCTACTGGGAGCCCAGCGAGGACTGCTTCATCATCCACTACACCAAGACCGTGGTTGACGCCCTGGAGGCCGAGGAGGGCTGGGATGCCCCGGTGGGCCTGCCCATGGAGATCGTGCCGCTGAGCAAACCCTTCGGCGTCTACGCGGGCAACAACTTCTGCGGCCAGGTGCTCTACAAGGGCAAGCCCCTGGCTGGCGGCGAGGTGGAGGTGGAGTTCTACAATGTGGGCGGTAAACTTAAGGCACCGGCCGGGGCCTATGTCACCCAACTGGTCAAGACCGACGCCAACGGGGTGTTCAACTGGAGCATCCCCTGGCCGGGATGGTGGGGCTTCGCGGCTCTGCACACGGCGGAAGATTACAAGATCAAACACCAAGGTAAGGACAAGGACGTGGAACTTGGCGGCGTGATCTGGATATACGCCCACCCCGCCCTGTCCTCGGAAAAGGGCAACTAGAAGGTGCACATCTCCGAAGGAGTTCTCTCCGGGCCGGTCCTGGCCGGTGGCGCGGTAATCAGCGCCGCCGGCCTGGCCCTGGGACTTAGGAGCATCGACTACGACAAGCTGCCGCGGGTGGCCCTTTTGTCGGCGGTGTTTTTCGTGGCCAGCCTGATTCACCTGCCGGTGGGGCCTTCCTCGATTCACCTGGTGCTCAACGGCCTGGTGGGACTCATTTTGGGCTGGGCGGCCTTTCCCGCCCTGTTCGTGGGGCTGGTTCTGCAGGCGGTGCTGTTCCAGTTCGGCGGGCTCACCGTGCTGGGGGTCAACACCGCCACCATGGCCCTGCCCGCGGTGCTGGGCTATTACCTCTTCGCCCCCTTGCTGCGCCGGGACGGCAAGACGGCCCCGGTGGTCGCCGCCTTTGCGGCGGGATTTTGTGCCATTTTCTTCTCCGCCGTGCTCACCGGGCTCAGCCTCTATTTCAGCGGCGAGGCCTTCCTGGGCGCGGCCTGGGCCATCGTGGCGGCCAATTTCCCCGGCATGATCCTGGAAGGCCTTATCACCGCCGTGGCGGTGATGTTTCTTAGAAAGGTCAAGCCGGAGCTGTTGGGCATGAGGCCCAGGGTGGAGTGAGGCAATTATGCGTTTGACTATATCGGCGGTTTTATTCGCCCTGATCCTGGCCCTGGCGGGCGCGGCCCAGGCCCACCGCATCAGCGTTTACGCCTATGTGGAGGACGGCCAAATCAAGGGAGAGGGCTACATGCCCGGCGGCGGCAAGGTCAGCAACCAGCAGGTGCAGGTGCTGGACGCCGGGGGCAAGGTGTTGGCCGAGGCCAAGACCAGCCCGGAGGGAGCCTTCTCCCTGCCTTTGCCCCAGGCCAAGCCACCCCTGACCCTGGTGCTCAGCGCCGGGGCCGGTCACCGGGCCACCTATAAACTGAGCGCGGCGGACCTGGGCGTGGCCGCGACCGCCGCCAAGGCGGCCCCAGCCTCCGCGGCCCCCACGGCCGCCAAGCCCGTTGCCCAGGCCGTGGCGGCCGGCCAGGACCTTGGCCCCCAGATAAAAAAGGCGGTGGAGCAGGCGGTGGCCCCCTTGCGGGCCCAGTTGGCCGAGATGGCCCTGCGCTCCAACGAGGTGAGCCTCAAGGACATTGTGGGCGGCTTGGGCTGGATCGTGGGCCTGCTGGGCCTGGCCGCGTATATGAAGGCCCGCAAAATGGCGGGAGCCCCTAAGTGAGCGAAGCCGCCTCCCAGGCGGCCGCCCAGGCCGCAGTCCGGGTGGAGCCCGCGCCCACCCTGGACAACGCCCTGGCCGTGGGGCCGGTGGGCCGCCTGGACCCCCGGGCCAAGCTGGTGGTGGTGTTCGCCTACAGCCTGCTCATGGCCCTGGCCTACTCTCCGCTCATGGCCGCCCTGGGGGTGCTCTTGGGCCTGGGCTTGGTGGCCTGGGCCCGGTTGGGCTGGAAGGTGTTCCTAAGCCGTTTGGTGGCGGTAAACCTGTTCACCGCCTTCCTGTGGTTGTTCCTGCCCTGGCAGCTCAGCTTGGGCCAAGGCGCCTGGGACCTGAGCCTGGCCTACAACCCCGACGGCCTGTCCCTGGCCCTGCTGGTCACCCTCAAGGCCAACGCCATCTTTCTGGCCCTCTTGGCCCTGTTGGGCAGCAGCCCGGTCAACGACATCTTTCACGCCCTGGCTCACCTCAAGGTGCCCTCCAAGCTGGTCACCATGTTTTTGCTTTTCTACCGCTACCTGCACGTGATGCGCCAGGAGTACCAGCGCCTGCGCCAGGCCATGCAGGTGCGCGGCTTCCAGCCCGGCAGCAACCTGCACACCTACAAGACCTACGCCCAGCTTACGGGCATCCTCCTGGTGCGCAGCCTGGACCGCTCGGAGCGGGTGTACCAGGCCATGCTCTGCCGGGGCTTCGGGGGGACCTTCTGGCTGCTGGACCACTTTTCCTGGCGGCGGGCGGACACCGGCTTTTGCCTTGTCTCGGGACTGGTGCTGCTGGTGCTGGCCCTTTTGCAATGGAGCGGGATTTCATGGAACTGATTCGTCTGGAGGGCGTGAGCTTTGCCTACTCGGGCAGGCCGCCGGTTTTCCAGGGCATGGACTTCGCCCTGTCCGAGGGCCAGCGCCTGGGCATCCTGGGCCCCAACGGGGCGGGCAAGTCCACCCTGTTCCAAATATGCCTGGGCCTGCTGCACCCCCAACAGGGCAGGATCTACGCCAAGGGCGGCCTGTGCCAGGGAGAGAAGGACTTCCGCGCCCTGCGCCGGGAGTTGGGCTATCTGTTCCAAGACCCGGACGACCAGCTGTTCTGCCTCACCGTGGCCGAGGACGTGGCTTTCGGTCCCCTGAATCTGGGCAAGGGCCGCCAGGAGGTGCAGCGCCTGGTGGAGGGCACCCTGAACAGTCTGGGCCTGGGCGACTACGGCCACAGGCTCACCTATCAGCTTTCCGGCGGGGAGAAGCGCCTCATCTCCCTGGCCACGGTTTTGGCCATGCAACCCAAGGCCCTGCTCCTGGACGAGCCCAGCACCGGCTTGGACTCGGAGCGGGCGGCGGTCATGGAAAGAGTGTTGGATGAATCCAACCTGTCCTGGGCCATGGTCTCCCACGACCTGGGCCTGCTCGAACGCACCTGCCACAATATCGTTCGCTTGGAGGGGGGACTCCTGAAGGACCTACCCTAGGGACTCCGCAAAAATTTGCGCCTTTGTGATCCGGGCTTTCGGGCCCGGCTAGGGGAGCTTTGCGCCGAATTCGGGCGCGAGCGGGAACACCTTCAAAAGGAGACAAGTGATGAAAGGAGTTGTAGGCAACATCGCCTTGCTGGCGTTGTGTCTGTTGCTGCTGGGGCCGCCCCCGGCCCAGGCGGCCGACCCGACCCAGGAGGCAATTTTGCAGGAGCTGCGGGCCCTGAAACAGCGGGTGTCCGACCTGGAAGGCAAACTGGCCGAGGCCCAGAAATCGGCCCAGGACGCGCAAAAGGCTGCCGCCGAGGCCTACGCCACCTCGGGGCGCTCCCTGAAGATGTCCCAGCAGGTGGCCAAGACCAAGGACAAGCAGCCCGAGGGGCTGTTGAGCGAGGCGGGCAAGCGGCTTAAGATCTACGGGGCCATTGAACTGGAAGGCTCCTACTCCAACAAGAAACCCAAGAACGGCGAGTCGGTCACCGACAGCGACTTCACTCTGGCCACGGCCGAAATATTCTTCGAGGCCGCCATCAACAAGTACACCAAGGGCCTTTTGCATCTGCTCTATGAGCAGGGCGACACCGACCCCATCAACATCGACGAGGCCTTCATCCTGGTGGGCCAGACCGAGGACATGCCCTTCTACTTCCTGGGCGGGCGCATGTACCCGGCCATCGGCCTGTTCGAGACCTACATGGTCAGCGACCCCATCACCCAGAACACCTTTGAAACCCAGGCCAGCGCGGTGGAGATCGGCTGGGCCCAGGATTGGTTCAACGTGGGGGTGGGCACCTACAATTCCACGGTGCACCAAAGCAGCGATTCCCCGGACAACACCATCAACACCTATTATGTGCGGGCCCAGTTCGACGCGAAGGAAAACGCCCTGGCCGACGGCCTGGACATCAACGCCGGGGTGGCTTACACCAACAACATCGCGGGCGGCAACCTAGGTGACGAGGTGGTGGGCGAGACGGTGCAAGACCTGGTGGGTGGGCTGTCGTTCATGCTCAACGTGCAATACAAATGGATGGTGTTCAACGGCGAATACATCACCGCCCTGGACGACTTCCAGGCGGGCGAGCTTTCCTTTATAGACAGCAAGGCCAAGCCCTATGCCTATAACCTGGAATTGGCCTTCATGCCCATAGAGGACTGGACCTTTGCCGTGCGCTATGAGGGCAGCGGCGACCTGGGCGATTTCGAGCCCGAGCGTCAGTACGGCTTCACCGTCTCCTGGAACCTTCTGCCCGACACCGCGCTCAGCCTGGAGTACCTGCGCGGCGACTACGCCAACGACGACGAACGCGACTTGGTTACCACCCAACTGGCGGTAGCCTTCTAGCCGACCTTAAAACCGCAAGGCCCAAAGCCGAAAAAGCTTTGGGCCTTGCGTCGCGCGCCTTGTTGGGGGATTATTTAATTAGTCATAGATAACTTAATTAGCAATGGAAAACAATGATGACGCGCAAAACGTGGATTCTGATCTTAGCGTTGAGCGCCCTGGCGGCCTTGGCCGCCTGTGGCAACTCCGCCGCTAAGAAGATATTCAGCACCGAGGTTACCGCGCCCGCCACCCTGGTTAGTGCTGCGGAGGTGGTGGGCTGCCACCTGATGGGCGAGGTGACCGGCTACGGTGAGGCATCCAAGACCGGCAACGCTCCCCTGGCCCGCATCACCGCCCGCGACGACATGCTCCAGCGGGCCGGAAACATGGGGGCAAACTACGTGGTGCTCAAGGAATATCAGGGCAACCGCAGGGCCATGGCCATAGGCAGGGCATATAAATGCACCAAGCCCTAGGCGGCCGGCACAGCCAGCCGCCGCATGGCTGCGTTGTCGGCGTCACTCGGTCCTCGGCGTATATAAGAATACGCCTGCGGTCTGCGCTCGCCGCCGCCTTGCCTGACACTCCCTGGCTGTGCGGGGGGGCGCGCCGGGGAGCGTTATACCGCGTTGTAGGCGTCACGCGGTTCTTTTAAGCCCGCCGGGACAGCGAGGGGTGTATTAGTGCGGAAGCGGCGGCGCTAGGAGATACAGCCGCTGTAGAAGAACCAGCCAAGGCCCAGGGTGTAGAGCAGGTTGCCCCACAGGCCGTGCTCCATGCCCACCGCCACCAGGGACTTGGAGCGCAGGTAGCGGTAGCCGAAGAGCAACCCACCCAGGCCCGCGATTACCGGGGCCACCCAGTTGCCGTAAAAAACATGGGCTAGGCCGAAGCTCACCCCGCTGGCCAGGATCATCACCCTCGGATCCGGGAACAGGGGGCGGTAGCGTTGGAAGAAGAATCCCCGGAACACCACCTCCTGGGGGTAGGCGGCCAGGATGGGGTAGAGCAGCAGGAGCAGCAGCCAGCCCTGGGGATGGGTGCTGGGCATGGCCAGGAACTTGTCCTGTCCCAGGCCATGGAGCAGTTGGAGATGTTCAAGCCGGTGAGCAAATGGCAGGTGACCCTGAGCCAGCCCTCCGCTCTGGAGAACGTCGTCGACCAGGCCATCCGGGTGGCGGTGAGCGGCCGTCCCGGCCCGGTGGTGATCGCCATGCCCGACGACGTGGGTGACTTGGATTTCCAGTGGCAGCGGCGGGTGCGCCCCAGCGCCCAATACCCGCGCCACCGCAGCGCGCCCGACCCCTCCCAGATTCAGGCGGCCCGCCAGGCCCTGAGCAAGGCCAAAAAGTCGGTGCTGCTGGCGGGCGGCGGGGTGCATTCCTCCGGGGCCCTCAAGGAAGTGGCCGCCCTGGCCCGCAAGCTGGGCGCTCCGCTGGTCACCACCATCACCGGCAAGGGGGTCATGGCCGAGACAGACCCCCAGGTGTTCGGGGTGGCCGGCACCATGGGCAACCCCAACGCCAATGTGGTAGTGCGGCAGGCGGACCTGGTGTTTTTCATCGGCTGCAAGGCGGGCCAGTTGGCCACCTTCGGCTACGACTGCCCGGCCTACGGGGTGACCACCATCCACCTGGACATCGACCCCGAGGAGATCGGGCGCAACTTCCCGGACAGCATCGCCCTGGTGGGCGACGCCCGTTTGGGTTTGGCCGGCCTGCTGGCCGCCTTGGATGGCGACAGCCTCGCCTACCAGTGGGACCTGGAGGCCCTGCGCCAAAAGGGCCGCCAGTGGTATGACGAAATGACCTTGCGTCCCCAAGTCCTCGGCGAGCCCCTCAAGGCCCAGGCGGTCACCCGGCTCATCGATGAGGCCATGCAGCCCGGCGATATGGTGGTGTGCGACGCCAGCCTGCCCTCGGGCTGGGCCGCGGCCTATCTGCGCCTAAAAGAGGCCGGGCGCTACTACTTGGCCCCGCGCGGCCTGGCCGGGCTGGGCTGGGGGGCTCCGGCGGCGGTGGGCGCGGCCCTAGCCCGCCCCCATGCCAAGCGGGTGCTTCTATTTGCCGGTGACGGCGGCTATGCCTTTTCCAATCAGGAGATGGAGGTCATGGTGCGCCTGAAGCTGCCGGTGATCACCTGCCTGTTCAACAACAACGCGCTGGGCTGGATCAAGCACGTGCAACTGGCCCGCTACGGCGACAACTACATTTCCTCGGACTTCAACCACATCGACTTCGCCACCGTGTCCCGGGGATTCGGAGCCCGCGGCTATACGGTAAACACCTTGGACGAACTGAGAGAGGCCTTGGCAAAGGAGAGCGATCCCCAGGGACCGGCGTTGATCGATATGCGCACCGATGAATATGAGACTCCGGTGCTGCGCAGCGTTTCGGCGGAATCCGCCTACTAGTAGGCGCCTCTCTCCGCCGAAAACGCCCGAGTCGGCTTTCCAGCGGGCCATAGACACCAGCCCGGATGGGTTGGTGTTTATGGCCTAAATTTTACGGGGTAGGGGACAGGCTCAACTCTTACGCCTGTCGCCTCTGGATGAACCCACGAAAAGGCTCAGGCCCTCACCAAATCTTGTTCTGGATCTGGATCTCATAGGCCTTCATTTTTTTCCAGAGGGTCACCCGGCTGATGCCCAGCAAGCGGGCCGCCTCTTCCCGGCGGCCGCCGGTCTGTTGCAGGGCCTGGATGATGCGCTCCCGCTCGTCCTGTCTGGCGGCGGGCTGGGGGGCGGCCTGACCGCCTAGGGGCGCGGCCTGGGCGTCGCCGTGGCGGAGGGTCTCGGGCAGGTGGCCCGGCTCTATCATGCCGCCGGGGCAGAGCACCACCGCGTATTCCAGGGCGTTGATAAGCTCGCGCACGTTGCCCGGCCAGTGGTAGGCCAGCATCAGGTCCATGGCCGCCCGGTCCACCCCCGAGATATCCTTGCCGCTACGCTCAAGGATGCGCTTGAGGAAAGCTTCGACCAACAGGGGCACGTCCTGGCGGCGTTCGCGCAGGGCCGGGGTGCGGATGGGCACCACGGCCACGCGGTAGTAGAGGTCCTCCCTGAAGAGGCCCTGGGCCACCAATTCCTTCAGGTCGCGGTGGGTGGCCGCGATGATGCGCACATCCACGGGGATGGGCCTTATGTCGCCCACCCGCTCGACGACCTTTTCTTGGAGCACCCTGAGGAGCTTCACCTGGGTGGCGGGGGGCAGGTCGCCCACCTCGTCCAGGAGGAAGTCGCCGCCCTTGGCCGCCTCGAAGCGGCCCATGCGGTTGGCGTCGGCCCCGGTGAAGGCCCCCTTCACGTGGCCGAACAGCTCGCTTTCCAGGACGTTCTCGTTGAGCGAGGCGCAGTTCACCTTGATCAGCGGGCCTTCCTTGCGCCGCCCCAGACGGTGCAGGGCCTCGGCCACCATCTCCTTGCCCGTGCCGCTCTCGCCGGTGATGAGCACCGGGGCATCGGAGTCGGCTGCGCTCTCGATGAGGTTGAACAGGCGCAGCATGGCCGGGGAGCGCCCCACCATGCCCTGGAACACCTCGTCCATGCCCATCTGGCGGCGCAGGCTGACCAGCTCCCGCTCCCGGGCCACCGCCTCGCTGAGGTCGGTGAGGGTCTCCACCCCGCCCATGGCCTCGCCTTTTTGCCCCTGGATCAGCGCCGCGTTCTTGAGCACGTACAGGGGAGAGCCGTCCTTTTTGCGCAGGGTGCAGCGGCAGCGCTGGATGGCCCCCTTCTTGAACAGGTCGCATTGCAGCACGCCCTGGGAGTCGTGGGGATAGCTGCAGGAGTCGCACTCCAGCAGGGTGCAGGGGCTGCCCACTAGCTCGGAGGATCTGTAGCCGGTGAGTTGCTCAAAGGCGGGGTTCACGCTGACGATGAGGCCGCTGGGGTCCACCACCATCAGCCCGTCCTGCATGGTGTTTATCACCGTGCGCCAATACTGGTTGTACTCGTCCTGGCCGTGGTTTTCGGGCATGGCTCTCCTCGTTCAGGCTGGCAACGTTTGTTAATAGAAATCTTAACATTCGTTGCGATTTGGGTAAACCAGGATAAACGCCGTCCAAGGCAATAAATAGGCAACTTGCCGTACCTAATGAATAAAAAGCGTTGCGCCGTTTTTGGCACCGCTCTTGCTCTACCAAGGGCCAACCCATGGAGGTTTGGCCCATGCCCAAAGCCGAAGACAACTTCCCCGTAACCGCCCGCATAGACACTAGGGGCCTGAGCGCCGCCTGGTCGATTCTCTGCGCCGAGCGGGCGGTGGAAGAGCTGGAGCCGGGGCAGGTGCTGGAGGTGAGCATCAGCGATCCCCAGTTGGCCATAGACCTCCCGCGCATCCTGCACCAGCGGGGCAACGCCCTGATGGCCACCCGCGACAGCGGCCAAGGCCTTCGCCTGTACGTGCGGCGCGGCGATGGGGAACCAAAGGTCAATTCGATACCTAAGTCTTAGGAGGAAGATCATGTCTCAGTTGCTCAGCCAAGTTCCCGACGCCGCTTCCAGCGTGGACGCCCGCGGCAGCGCCTGCCCCGGCCCCTTGCTCGAGGCCAAAAAAGCCATCGCTAGCGTGATGGTGGGCGAGGTCCTCGAGATACTCTCCAACGACCCCGGCACCAAGGACGACATCCCCATCTGGGCCACCAAGGTAGGCCACGCGTATCTGGGCCACGCCGAAGCCGACGGTTACGAACGCATCTTCGTTCGCCGCCAGAAGTAATGCCATGGACGCGTGCGCCGGAAAATATCCCATCCTGATCCTGGCCACCGAGGACTGCTCCTATCCCGGAGCCAACTCGGTGGGCCAGGCCCACCAGAACTACCCAGACAACACCTACATCATCCGCACCCCCACTCCGGCCCTGTTCCCCGAGAAGTTCTATCTGGACTGCTTTGCCAAGGGCGTCGGCGGCATCATCATCATGTCCTGCGGAGTGGAGTGCCCCTATGAGGGAGCCTATCCGGCCCTGGCCAAGCGGGTCAACGGCATCTACGCCTTGATGAAAAAGCAGGGCCTGGACATCAGGCGGCTGCGCCCGACCGCGATCTGCACGGTTTGCAACCGCGCCTTTATCAAAGAGGTGAATCTGATGAACCAGGTGGTGGCCGAACTGGGAGCCCCGGGCAGCGAGGCGCGGGCGGCCTGATCCGCCGGAAAGGTAAGTTGAGATGCCAAACGGCGACACCCAAAAATTCGACAGCCTGGTGCTGGGCGGCGGTATAGCCGGGCTGGCCGCGGCCCTGGACCTGGCCGACGCCGGTTACCGGGTGGCCGTGGTGGAACAGGGCGCCACCATCGGCGGCAAGATGATCCGCCTGTCCAAGGTGTTCCCCACCCTGGACTGCGCCAGTTGCATCACCACCTCCAAGATGGCGGCGGCGGCTCACCACCCCAACATCACCCTGTTCACCATGTGCCGCCTGGAAGAGGCCCAGCGGGTGGACGGCCAGGTGCGTGCGCGCGTGGCCCAAATGCCCCGCTACGTGGACCCGGCCAAGTGCATCGGTTGCCGCCAGTGCGAGTACGAGTGCCCGGTGATGGTGCCCGACCAGGAGCAGGGCGGCTTCACCGCCCGCAAGGCCATCTACATCCCCTTTTCCAACGCCATCCCCCAACTGGCCCTCATCGACCGCGAGCACTGCATGATGTGTGGCAAGTGCTCCCAGGTATGCCCCACCGGCGCGGTGGATCAGCTTCAGGTGGAACAGGAGTTCGTCATCGAGGCCGACACCATGGTGCTGGCCACCGGCTTCGAGCTGATGACCGACTTTCCGGCCCGGGCCTACGGCAACCCCGGTTTGGGGGACAACGTGATCTCTTCCTTGCAGATGGAGCGCCTGCTGGCCCCGCACGGCCCCTACATGCGGGCGCTGCGGCCCGGGGACGGCAAGGAGCCCGAGTCCATCGCCTTTATCCAGTGCGCGGGCAGCCGCGATCTGCAACTGGGCAAGCCCTATTGCTCACGGGTGTGCTGCATGTACGCCATCAAGCAGGCCATGCTGCTTTCGGGCGCGCTGCCCCTGGCCGACCTGACCATCTATTACATGGACATCCGGGCCTTCGGCAAAAACTACGAGCAGTTTTACAACAACGCCAAGGCCATGGGCGTGGAGTTCGTCAAGGCCAAGCCCATAATCGCGGGCAACAACCAGGGTGGCTCGGTGGTGCTGCGCTACGAGGACCAGGAGGGCGGCTCCGGCGCCAAGACCCGTGAGCACGACTTGGTGGTGCTGTCCCTGGCCATGCTGCCCGCTTTTGCCCCCGAGGAGATAGTGCCGGTTAGCTCGGCCACCGACGGCTTCCTCAAGGTGCCCCAGCCCAAGCTGGCCCCCACCCTCACCGATATGGAGGGGGTGTTCACCTGCGGCGCGGCGGCCGGGCCCAAGGACATCGTGGACAGCATCGCCGAGGCGGGCGCGGCGGCCATGGGCGCGGCCAAGTATCTGGCGGCCCGGCGCGGCGGCCAGGCGGCCTGAGCCAAGGAGAGATGAGTATGAGCAAGCTAAACAACGGCCAGGAGCCGCCCAAGATCGGGGTCTACGTCTGTCACTGCGGAGGCAACATCTCCGACCACGTGGACGTGGCCTCGGTGGTGGAGCAGGCAGGCGGTCTGGCCAACGTGACCGTGGCCCGGGACAACAGCTTCATGTGCTCCGACCCGGGCCAGGAGTTGATCATCGAGGACATCACCTCGGGCAAGGTCAACCGCATCGTGGTGGCCTCCTGCGCCCCGGCCCTGCACGAGACCACCTTCCGGGGGGCCATCGCCCTGGCCGGTATGAATCCCTATCTCTACGAGCACGCCAACATCCGCGAGCAGGTTTCCTGGGTGCATCACGGCCCCGGCGCCACGGGCAAGGCCACCGCCCTGGTGGCCGCCGCGGTGGGCAAGGCGGGCGAGCTGGAGGCCCTGGAGCCCATCCGGGTGGAAGCCGAGGCCCACGCCACGGTGCTGGGCGGCGGGGTGGCGGGCATGAGCGCCGCCCGCGACCTGGCCGCCCAGGGCCTCCGGGTGGCCTTGGTGGAAAAAAGCCCCTTCCTGGGCGGGCAGGTGGCCCAACTGGACAAGACCTTCCCCAGCGGCGAGGCCGCCGGGGAGGTGCTCAGCGCACTGGCCGCCCAGGTGCTGGCAGACCAGCGCATCACCGTCTACACCTGCGCCGAGCTGAGCGAGTACTCGGGCTACGTGGGCAGCTTCAAAATAAAGATCCGGCGCACCGCGCCCAGCGGCGCGGACCTGGAGCGCCTGGCCCTGGTCAAGGACGCCCAGCCCGGCACCTTCGTGCCCTGCGTGGGAGTGGCCGCCGGGCCGGGGCCCGGCGAGGCCGAGGAGGTGGCCCTGGTTAGCGGAGCCATTGTCTTGGCTACCGGCTTTGAGCACTACACCCCTCCCATGGGCGAGTACGGCTACGGCCAGATGCCCGAGGTGATCACCCTGCCCGAGCTGATCCGGCTCATGGCCGACGAGTCGGCCACCGGCGAGCAATTGGTGGTGAACGGCAAGACCATAAACAATCTGGCCTTGATCCACTGCGTGGGCAGCCGCCAGATTCCGGGGGTTCACCAACCGGGGCCGGACGGCAAGCTGAACCAGCACTGCTCCCGGGTGTGCTGCACCGCCACCCTGCAGGCGGCCTGCGAGCTGCGCGAGAAATTCCCCGAGACCAACGTGTTCGAGCTGTACCGCGACATCCGCACCTATGGCCGGGGGCACGAAGACTACTACCTGAACGCCGGGCGGTCCGGGGTGATCTTCGCCCGCTTTACGCCCGAGGCCCCGCCGGTGGTGACCCAGGGCGGCGAGGACAGCGCCCTGACCGTGACCGTGCCGGACAAGCTTTTGGCCGGACAGGAGCTGGCCATCGGGGTGGACCTGGTGGTCTTGGCCGTGGGCATGGAGCCCCGGGACAACCAGGCCCTGGTGGAAAAGATGAAGCTGCCGGTGGGCGCGGACCGCTTCCTGCTGGAGGTGCACCCCAAGCTGCGCCCGGTGGAGCTGCCCGCCGCGGGCATCTACCTGGCCGGGGCCTGCCAGGCCCCCATGGACACCGCCGAGGCGGCTAACGCGGCTGGCGCGGCGGCGGCCAAGGCCGGGGCCATACTGAGCGCCGGTTTCGTGGAGCTGGACCCATTCGTGGCCGAGGTAGACGAGAGCAAGTGCGTGGGCAGCGGGGCCTGTGTTCAGGCCTGCCTGGCTGACGAGGCCATCGAAATGGTCGACACCCCGGCCAGCAAGAGGGCCCGGGTCAATCCCGCCCTGTGCATGGGCTGCGGGGTGTGCGTGGCCGCCTGCGAGCAAGGGGCCATCGAGCTGTCCGGTTGGACCCTGGGCCAATACGAGGCCATGGTGGACGCCATCGTGGCCCAGGCCCTGCGCCAAGGAGCGTGAGCATGCAAGACACCGAACGCAAAGAGGCCCTGAAGCGGCTCAAGCAGGAGCGCAAGGAGGCCATCAAGGTCAACGCGGCCCTGGCCAATCAACAAAAGAAGGACCTGGGCCGCATCAAAGAGCGCCTGGCCCAGGGCCCGGCCACTACCCTGGAGGTGGCCCAGGATCTGGGTATGCCGCCTAAAGAGGCCCTGTGGTACCTGGCGGCCATGCGCAAATACGGCATGGTGATGGAGGCCGCCAAGAGCGGCGACTACTTCACCTATGAACTGGTTCCCCAGGATTCCGCCGCCTGCTGACACGCGACGGCGCTCAAACGAAACACAATAGAAAGGCTTCATACCATGTCTGAGAAAACCGAAAAGATCGTCTACATCTCCACCAACGGCGGCGAAAACCCGGAGAAAGCCACCTTGCCCTTCGTGCTGGCCAACGCGGCGTTGGCCATGGAGGTGGAGGCGGTGGTGGCCCTGCAAGGCCCGGCGGTGACCCTGGCCAAGGGCGACTGCCTGAACCACGTATTCGCCGCCGGCCTGCCGCCCTTGAAAGACCTGGTCAAGAGCTTCCTGGAGCAGGGCGGGCGTCTCATGGTCTGCGTGCCCTGCATCCGCGAGCGCAAGATCGACGAGGCCGACCTCATCGAGGGCTCCGAGCTAATGGCCGCGGCCAAGCTCACCCAGGAGATTCTCTCGGCCAACGCCACCCTGGTTTACTAGAGACGAGCAAAGCGCGTGGAGGAGCCCTCATGGCGGAATTCCCCTTTCTGGAAGTAAACGAGGCCATCCGGCTATACGGCGGCGAGGACTTGAACGCCTGCATGCAGTGCGGCTTGTGCGCCTCGGTCTGCCCTTGGCGGGAAGTGGAGAGCCCCTTTTTCGCCCGCCAGATGATCCGCATGGGACAGCTCGGCCTGGAGGGCTACGAGTCCGACGAGGTGCTCTTCGGCTGCACCACCTGCGGCAAGTGCGTGATCAACTGCCCCCGCGAGGTGGACATCATCGGCATCATGCGGGCCATGCGCTCCATGGTGAGCGAGGCGGGCATCCGGCCCGAGACCCTCAAGGCGGCCAGCGGCTCCTGCCACGCCAACGGCAACCCCTGGTCCGGCAAGCGGGAAGACCGCCTGGCCTGGGCCAAGGGGCTCAATGTGCCCAAGTACGGCCCGGATACCGAGTATCTCTTGTTCGTGTGCTGCACCTCCTGCTACGACCAGCGCAGCCAAAATATCGCCCGCAGCCTGGTGAAGCTCTTGGACGCGGCCGGAGTTTCCTACGGGATCATCGGCCAGGAGGAGAGCTGCTGCGGCGAGAGCATGCGCAAGAGCGGCGACGAGGAGCTGTTCCAGAAACTGGCCCAGTCCAACATCGCGCTGTTCAACCGCGAGGGGGTCAAGAAGATCATCACCACCAGCCCCCACTGCCTCAAGACCTTTGTGAGCGAATACCCCGAACTGGGCGGCGAGTACGAGGTGGTGCACTCCAGCCAGCTCTTGGCTCATCTGGCCGCCGAGGGCAAGCTGAAGCTCTCGGGCACGGATGGCCGCAAGGTGGCCTTCCACGACCCCTGCTATCTGGGCCGCCACAGCAACGTCTTTTCCGAGCCCCGTGAGCTTTTGCAATCCGCCGGAGCCGAGGTGGTGCCCATGGCGCGGGAGGAGGCGTTTTCCCTATGCTGCGGCGGCGGGGGGGGCCGGGTGTGGATGGAGACTCCCCAGGAGCAGCGCTTCAGCGTGCTCAGGGTGCGGGAAGCGGCCCAGGCCGGAGCCGAGGTGCTGGCCACCTCTTGCCCCTACTGCATCTCCCTGTTGGAGGACAGCCGCAAGACCGAGGGCCTGGACGACTCCCTGGAAGTCCTGGAGGTCAGCGAGTTGCTGGCCCGGGACCTTACCTGAGACGCCCCGACTAAACCGCGCAACCATGACTGGAGAAAATCATGGCCAACCCTGATTTCAGCAATGCGGCCATCGTGGCCTGCGGCACCCTGAGCCCAGAGCTTAATCACCTAAAGGCCGAGGGCTGGCTCAACGCGGGCAAGATCATCTACACCACCCCCGGCCTGCACCAGAACTGCCCCGAGCTGGAGCGCCAACTCAACGAGGCGGTGCAGAGGGCCGCCCAGGACTATGAGCGGGTGATCGTGGTGTACGGCGGCAAGTATTGCTATGTAAACGCGGCCGAGCCCACCCGCACCATGGCCAAGGTAATCGAGGAGCTGGGCCTCAAGGTGGTGCGGGTTCAGGCCACTCACTGCATGGACATGGTGGCCTCGGAGGCCGAGCGCGACGAGTTGGCCGCGGGCGAGAAGGTGTGGTGGATGACCCCCGGCTGGGTGAAGTACCGCCACAAGGTCTTTGAAGGCTGGGACCAGGGCATCGCCAACGAGAACTTCCCTCGCCACACCGGTGGGGCCAGGGTGCTGGACGGGGTGGGCCTGTGCGAGGAGTACCTCAACGAGAAGCCCGAGGAGATCCTGGACTACTCGGACTGGATGGGCATCCCCCTGATGGGAGTGCCGGTGAGCCTGGACCGCTTGAAGAAGCTTTTGGCCGACGCCCTGGAGCAGTGAGCCGCAAGCAAGACTCCGCGCCAAGCAGGGCCCGTCCTCGCCGTGATGGCGGGGGCGGGTTCGGGGTGTTTGTAAAAGGCCAGTCCCAAAAGGAGCATTGCCGCGAACACCGCCAAGGTGACCGCGCTGATCATCGCCGGGGTCAGGCGTTTCAGGACGCTGACCAACAGCAGCCTCCCAGGACTTGGGCACAAAACGGGTAGCACCTCACTACAAATGGACCTAAATGCAGGGATAACGTTAGAAGAGGCCGATCTATAACCTTGCGGCTATCACGAACCTTGCTAAGCTTGCACCTAGATTTTCCGCGAACCGCAGTCGCCCTAAAAACCGGCAGAAGCGAGGGAGCATAGATGAAACTTGCATTTCTAGGAATGGGGACCATGGGTGGGCCCATGGCGGCCAATTTGTTGAAGGCCGGGCACCAAGTGACCGTTTACAATCGTAGCCGCGAGAGGGAGGAGCCGCTGGCCGCCATGGGCGCCGTCCGCGCTGCTTCTCCCCGTGAGGCCGCCTCCGGGGCGGAGGTGGTGTTTCTGTGCGTGTCCGACACCCCCGACGTTGAGCATATCCTTCTGGGGCCGAACGGTGTGATCGAGGGGGCAAAACCTGGGACCGTGGTGGCGGACATGTCCACCATCAGCCCGGCCGCCACCCGGAGCTTTGCCGCCGCCTTGGCGGAAAAGGGAATCGCCATGATCGACGCCCCCGTTTCCGGCGGCTCGGAGGGCGCGGTGAATGGCACCCTGGCCATCATGGTGGGCGGAGACGAGGCCGTGGTGGAAAAGGTGATGCCGGCCTTCCAGGCCATGGGCAAGTCAATCACCCACGTGGGGCCCATCGGTGCGGGGCAAATGACTAAGGCCATCAATCAGGTTATTTTGGCGGGCTATTACTTCGCCACTGGGGAAGGCATCGCCCTGGGCTTGAAGGCGGGCCTTGACGTTAAAAAAGTGGTGCAGGCCATAAGCGGGGGGGCGGCCGCCTCATGGGTCCTGTCCAACCGGGCCGACAACATGATCGACAACACCTATCCCCTGGGCTTCCGGGTTCGCTTGCACCAAAAGGATTTGCGCATCGCCCTGGAAGCCGCGTCTGAAATCGGCGTGGCCATGCCCGTGGCCGCCATGGTGTCCCAGTTTGAGAACAGCTTGCTTGTGCACGGTTATGGCGACGAGGACGTGTCGGCCCTGGCCCGGATACTGCGGGAGTCCGCCGGACTGGAGTAGGTGCGACAAACGCGCCACTAGTGCCTCAACGCGGCGGCGATCAACCTCCGGGGCTTTACCGAGGCTGGTCGCCGCCGCCTGTTGCACAGCCTGGAGCCGGACCGGCATGGGCCACATGGTGCGGCATCCCCAATAATTCGCGTTTTGAATAAATCGCAAGGCACCGGCTACCAGCACCGGGATCGCCTAACGGCACGAAACTGGGGACGCAGCCCAGGACGACCCGGCCCCTCGCGCCGGAGACGGGCCAAGGAAATTTGCACCATCCCCGCCACCGCGAGCCGGTGCCGCAGTCATCTCGGATAAGTTTAGCAACAATTACAGTAAGTAACGCCTAAGCAATGCAGGGTCGACCAGGTCAGCTCCGGGCATACCGCCGGCCTATGGATGGGCCCAGGCATTGACCTTGCCGCAAATACCTACCAAGCCATGTCCCCGTGCGGCAAACCCGATTGAAATGGCGAAATGATATCGGAATGCGAAATAACGGTTGACGCCACGCCGCCCGAAATGCTACTAAATCGATTTAGTAAAACGATTTAATAAACCGCTTTAGATAGACCGGTTTAATTGAAGGCCTGACGGACCCGGTCAGGCCCTCCTGGCCAAGATGCCAGGTTTTACCAATTATGTCTGCCCGTTAGGTTGGATCAATGCCCAAAAAGGCAAAACAGGTGACGATCAAGGACATAGCGCGCATCGCCGAGGTGTCCGCTTCCACCGTCTCCCTGGTGCTTAACAACAAAAAGGGCATCGGCAAGGAAACCAGGTACCGCATTCTTCGGATAGCAAAAGAGCTAAATTATACCCCCAACCTATTGGCCCGCTCCCTGGCCAAACAGCACACCGACATAATCGCCGTGACCATCCTCCAGACCCGCAACGCCCTGTTCATGGAGATCGCCGCCGGGGTGGAAGAGGTCCTCAAGGATCGCGGCTATTCCATGAACATGGTTTCCACCTTTGACGACCCCGACCTGGAGACCAAGGAGTTGGCCAGCGCCCGGGCCCGGGGCGTGGATGGGTTTTTGGTCTCCTCGGCTTTGCTGGAGAGCCCGGGCATCCGCCTGTTGGTGGAGGACCAGGTGCCCCTGGTTTCGGTGCTGCGCCGGGTGCCGGGGCTGGCCAATCTCAACTACGCCATGGAGGACAGCTTCAAGGGAGGCTACCTCGCGGCCGAGCACCTCATCAAACTGGGCCACAAGCGCATCGCCATCTTGAAGGGCCATTCTTGGACCACCACGGGCAGCGGACGGCTGGATGGCGCTATTGACGCCATGAAAGAGCACCGTATTCCCGTCAACGAAAAATTGATAATTCCGGGGAACTTTTCCAAGGAACCCGCCTACTTGTCAACCTTGGCCATGTTCAAGGGACTTTCGGAAAAGGAGATGCCCACCGCCATTTACGCCTGCAACGACGACATGGCCATGGGCGCCTACGAAGCCATCCTGGACAGCGGCCTGCGGGTTCCCGAAGACATCGCCTTGGTGGGCTTCAATAACGCGGCCTACACCTCCCTGCAAACCGTGAGCCTGACCACTATCGACGTGCAGGCCCACGAAATGGGCCGCTTGGGGGCGGAGCGGCTCATCGACATGATTAACCGGAAGAGGGGCTACGGCAAGCCTCTCCAGGTAGTCATGGAGCCGAAACTAATCGTACGCAAGAGCTGTGGATATCAGGCTGGCGCCGTGGCCTCTTCATGAGAGCGCCGCTAATTTCGGCCTAAGGCTCGGGGCCGTTTAAAAGGATTTGGATTATGGCATTACCCTTTGAAAAGCTGCATTGGTACAGCAAGCTGGAGGTGGCCGATTATCTGGTGCCCACCAGCCTGCCCCAGGCCCTGGACATGCTGGCCGCCCATGGGGGCCGGGCCAGAGTCATCGCCGGGGGCACCGATGTCATCCCGGAGCTGCGCAGCCGCAAGCTTGCGGTCTCGGCTCTGGTGGACGTCTCCCGCTTGCCGGACATGAACGCCATCGAGAGCGACGGAGCGGATATCCTCATCGGCGGCGGGGTGACCCACGCCCAGGCCGCCGCCTCCCCCTTGATCCAAGACAAGGCCGGGCTTCTGGCCACCGGCTGCGGATGGGTGGGCTCTCCCCAGATCCGCAACGTGGCCACCCTGGCCGGCAACCTGGTCAGCGGCCAGCCGGCGGCGGACGCCTCGGTGCCGCTGTTGGCCCTGGACGCCGAGGTGACCATCGCCTCCGCCGAGGGCCTGCGGGTGGTGCCCTTGAGCGAGTTCTTCCAGGGCGTGGGCAAAACTGTCCTGGACAGCAGCCGCGAAATCCTCACCTCAATCCGCTTCAAGGCCTTGGGCGCCAAGCAGGGCTCGGCCTATTTACGCCTGGGTAAGCGCAAGGCCATGACCCTGCCCATGCTGGTCTGCGCGGTGGTGGCCACCGCCGGCCAGGACGGCCGCAGCATCCAGTCGGCGGCCATCGCCCTGGGTCCCGTGGCCCCGGTGCCCTTCCGGGAGCGCTCCGCGGAGCAGTTCGTGGCGGGCAAGCCGGCCACCCCCGAGACCCTGGCCCAGGCGGCGGAAACCGCCACCGCCCAATGCACCCCCCGCGATAGTCTCCTGCGGGGCTCCTGCGACTACCGCACCGAGATGGTCAAGGTGTTCGTGCGCCGAGGCCTGGCCGCCGCCCTGACCCAGGCCGGCTGCACCATTGGATAGGGAGAAACTCATGAGCACTATGGAGCTTTCTTTCAAGCTCAACGGCCGGGCCCTCACCCTGAACGTGGCCCCTGACACCCTGATGGTGGACCTGTTGCGCGAAGACCTGGGCCTTACCGGCACCAAGGCCGGCTGCCGCGAAGGCGAGTGCGGGGCCTGCACCATCCTGGTGGACGGCACGCCCATGAACTCCTGCCTGATGCCGGCCCTGAAGGTCCAGGGGCGCGAGATCACCACCATCGAGGGCCTGGAAAAGGCCGACGGCAGCCTCGAGGTCCTGCAAGAGGCCTTCATGGGCGAAGGCGCTTCCCAGTGCGGTTTCTGCACTCCGGGCATGATCCTGACCGCCACCGCCCTCTTGAAACAAAACCCCGACCCGGACGAGGGCGAGATTCGCCAAGCCCTTTCCGGGGTGCTTTGCCGCTGCACCGGCTACCGCAAGATCGTGCAGGCTGTCAAGGCCGCGGCCAAGGCCCGGGCCTAGGCCGCCGCACACCCTACTAGGGGAAGGTCGCAATGCAAGACAAGATGCAGGACAAGAACAAGACCCAAGTGCTGACCAAGGCGCGCACCGGCCTGGAGCACCTGATAAAGACAGCCGGCAAAAGCCTGACCGTTGCCGGCACCTCGGTGGCCCGCCGCGACGACCCCCTCAAGGTCACCGGCAAGCTCAAGTACGGGGCCGACTATCCGGACGAGGGCTTCCTCTACGGCAAGATTCTGCGCAGCCCCCACCCCCACGCGCTTATCAAGTCCATCAACACCAAGAAGGCCAAGGAACTGGAGGGCGTGGTGGCGGTGCTCACCGCCGAGGACGTGCCCGGCCGCAACGGCTTCGGGGCCATCATCCCCGACCAGCCGGTCATCTGCGGCGACAAGGTTCGCTTCATCGGCGACGGCGTCGCCCTGGTGGCCGCGGAGAGCGAAAAGATCGCCCATGAGGCCTTGAAGCTCATCGAGGTGGATTACGAGCCCCTGCCCGCGCTGTTCGATCCCCGCGACGCCATGGCCGAGGGAGCGCCCAAGATTCACGAGAGCGGCAACCTGCTCTCCGACGACAAGATGGTCAAAGGCGACGTGGACGCTGGCTTCGCCGAGGCCGACGTGATCCTGGAGCGCACCTATCAGGTGCCCTTCCTGGAGCACGCCTACCTGGAGCCGGACACCACCATGGCCAGGCTTCAGCCCGATGGGGTGATGCTGGTGGAAGGCCCCATGCAGGCTCCCTTCACCACTCGGCGCAACGTGGCCCCGGTGCTGGGCATCCCCATCAACCAGGTGCGGGTGCGCCAGATCCACATGGGCGGCGGCTTCGGGGGCAAGGAAGACTCGCCCATCGACATCGGCTGCCGCGCGGCGGTATTGGCCTGGCACACCGGCCGCCCGGTGAAGATAAGCCTGGAGCGCGAGGAGATCACCATCCAGACCGCCAAGCGCCACCCCATGATTATGGAGCTAAAGGTAGGGGCCAAGAAGGACGGGACCCTCACCGCTTTCCAGGGGGTGATCTACGACGAGCAGGGGGCTTATGCTTCCCTGGGGCCCAAGATCCCACCGGCCGGCGGTTCTCACGTGCACGCCATGGTCATGATGCCCGGCCCCTATGAGATACCCAACGTCAAGGTGGACGCCTACCTGGTCTACACCAACCATCCCTACGGCGGGGCCATGCGCGGCTTCGGCGCGCCCCAGGTGCACATCGCCCATGAGCAGATGATGGACGAGTTGGCCGCCGAGTTGGGTATCAGCGCGGTGGACATCCGCCGCAAGAACGCCTTCAAGCTTGGCTCGGCCACGGCCACCGGCCAGGTGCTGAACCAGAGCGTGGGCCTCCGGGAGACCCTGGAAGCATGCGCCGAGCGCTTCGACTGGGACCGCCGTTTGGCCGAGTGCGGCTGGGTGGACCAAGCCAAGACCAAGCGCCGGGGAGTGGGCGTGGCCATGGGCTGGTACCGCACCAGCATCGGCACCAACGGCGACGGCTGCGGCGCGGCGGTGCACGTGCACGAGGACGGCTCGGTGCTGCTTTACTCGGGAATTACCGAGATGGGCCAAGGCGCCTTCACCGTGCTGCCCCAAATCTGCGCCGAGGAGTTGGGCATCGAGCCGGGGGACGTGCGCATTGTGCAGCCGGACACCGACCTGGTGCCCGAGTCCGGACCCACCGTGGGCAGCCGCTCCACCACCCTGATGGGCAACGCCATCATTCTGGCCGCCCGCCAGGTGAAGGAGTCGCTCCTGGACACCGCCTCCATGATGCTTATGGTGCCCACCGAGCGCCTGGAGGCCCGGGGCCGCAAGATCTACGACCGCGAGAACCCGGGCAAGAGCCTGGGTTTCGCGGCGGTGGCCGCCCGGACCATGGCCTCGGGCAAGCGCATGATCGGCCAGGGCTGGTGGACTCCACCCCCGCCCAGCCTGGACGGCCACACCGGCCAGGGCAGCCCCTACCACGTTTACACCTACTCCACCCACATGGTGCAGTTGGTGGTTGACGTGGAGACCGGCGAGGTGGCCCTGGAGGACTACGTGGCCGCCTTCGACGTGGGCAAGGCCATCAACCCCAAGGCCCTGGAGGGTCAGATCGAGGGCGGGGTGGCCATGGGCCTGGGCTACGCCCTGATGGAAGAGGTGGTTCTGGATCATGGGGTGACCCAGAATCCCAGCCTACAAGGCTACCTCATCCCCACCATGCTCGATGTCCCAGATATCCAGCCCTTGATTCTTGAAGTGCCCAACGAGATGGGGCCCTACGGGGCCAAGGGCATCGGCGAGATGCCCAACATCCCGGCCACTCCGGCCATCCTGAACGCCATCGCCCATGCATCCGGAGGCCGGGTGAGCCGTTTGCCGGCCGATCCGGAGAAGGTCTTCTGGGCCATTCGCGAGGCCGGCGGGCCGCCCCAGGCCTAGGACCGGCCAGGGCCATAGCAAAAACGGCGTAAACGCGCCGCCTGAGAAACCAGAGTCTTGACCGTGAACCAGTATCCTAAGGGAGGGATAGTATGAGACGCAAATGGATGATTCTTGCCACCTGCCTGGCGGCCTTCAGCCTGCTGCTGGCCGTGCCCGGCATCGGGACGGCGGCGGCTCCGGACAAGATAAAGATCGGCCTGATGTTCGGCCTCACCGGCCCCGCATCGCCCATCGGTCCGGTGCAGATGAAAGGCGCCCAGATGGCCATCGACGAGGTCAACGCAGCCGGCGGCGTAATGCTGAACGGCAAGAAGGTCCCCGTAGTGGCCGTGGTCAAGGACGACGAGACCAAGGGCGACGTGGCGGTCCGGCGCTTCAAGGAGCTGCGCAACGAGGATAAGGTCGTGGGCATCGTGGGCTCCACCTTCGCGGGCATCGCCAAGGCGCTCAACAACCAGGTCATGAACATGCCCATCCCCTACATCAGCGCCTGCGTGGCCCCCATGGACATGTTCGAAAAGGGCAAGCTGGCCCCGACCACCTTCGGCATCCACGGCACCGCCTACTCCATCGGCTACTCCGGGGCGGCCTACATCGCCACCAAGCTTAAGCTGAAGAAGGTCTACTTCCTGGCCCCGGCCTACTCCTTTGGCCGCGACCAGTACATGGGCGCCAAGGCGGCCTTTGACAAGTACGGCGTCACCGTGATCTACGACGAGGCCCCGGTCAAGACCGCCGACTACACCCCCTACATCCAGAAGATCGCCCAGGCCAAGCCGGACATCTGCATGATGGCCCAGTGGGGCACCGGCGCCATTCAGGTGCTCAAGCAAGCTCACGAGCTGGGCCTGAACAAGAGCACCAAGATCTGGTTCAACTGGATGACCAACGTCTTCGGCAGCGGCGTCCCCGCCGAGGCCCTGGAAGGCGTCTACAGCCTGATGAGCTGGTACTGGAACCTGGAAGGCTTCGCCGATCCCGCAGTCGTGGCCGAGGGCAAGGCCTTCGTGGACAAGTACACCAAGGTCTACGGCGAGCCGCCGGACCCCTACGCCGGCATGGCCTACGTGGGTTGCAAGGAGCTTATCCGCGGCATCACCCAGGCCCAGAGCACCGACCCCATGAAGATCGCCGCAGCCATTATGGCCAAGCCCACCTTCCCCACCATGAAGGGCCCGGGCACCTGGCGCATCGACCACCAACCGGTGTTCAAATACGGCGCTTTCGTGGTCGTGGGTAAGAGCGCGGCCGAGCGCAAGGGCAAGTGGGACCTGGTCAAGGTCATCGGAGCCTACACCGGCGACGACTACCTGCCCTCCCTCAAGACCGAAGGCTACTAGGCCGAAGCATCCCAACCCGGGGGGGCGGGCTTTCCGCCCCCCCGTTTACCAACGAGCCGGATGAGGAATCATGGGCGAGCCCATACTGGCAACCAGCGGTGTCACCAAGCGCTTTGACGGATTGGTGGCGGTGGACGACATCACCTATGAAGTCGCCGAAGGCGAGACTGCGGGCATCATCGGCCCCAACGGCGCCGGCAAGTCCACCTTCTTCAACCTGTTGACCGGATATTTCAAGCCCAGCCAGGGGCAGGTTTATTTCCGGGGCCGCGACGTGACCGTGTTGCCCTCCTACCAGAGGGTCATGCTGGGCATCGCCCGCACCTTTCAGTTGGTCAGCGTCTTCGACTCCATGACCGTGATGGAGAACATGATGCTGGCCAGGGTGCGCCAGGGCCCCGATTACGACTCCAAGCTGCGCTTCTTTTTTAAGAACGTGCACTACAAGGGCTTGGAGCGGGAGTGCGGGGAGGCCCTGGAGACTCTGGGTATCGCCGGCAAGGCCGACACCCTGACCGCCGACATGGGCTACGGCGAAAAGCGGGAGCTGGAAATAGCCATCGCCCTGTCGCTGAACCCCAAGATCCTGCTCTTGGACGAGCCCTTCGCCGGCCTGAGCCTGGTGGACATCGCCCACATCTCGGAAGTCATCAAGAAGATCAAGGGCAAGTTCACCATCGTCATCATCGAGCACAAGATCTCCAAGTTGATGGACCTGGTGGAAAGCCTGTGCGTCATCAACGAAGGGGCCCTGGTGTGCAACGGCAACCCCCAGGAAGTCATCTGCGACGCCAAGGTCAAGGCGTGCTACTGGGGCAAGGAAGACATGGTATGTTACTGAGCGTCGACAATCTCGACGTCCGCTACGGCCACGCCCAGGTCCTGCACGATGTGTCCATGCATCTGAATCAGGGGGAACTGGTGTGCGTGGTGGGCCGCAACGGCGCGGGCAAGACCACCCTGCTGAAAACCATCGGCGGTTTCATGAAGCCGGCGGCGGGGTCGGTTAATTTCCAGGGTAAGCGCATCGACGGCCAGCCCCTGGAGCAGGTGGCCCTGTCGGGGCTCAAGTACGTCTACCAGGACAAGCGGGTCTTCGGCGAGCTTACGGTGCGTGAAAACATCGAGCTGGCCGCCTATCCCAGCCACGAGAGTCTGGATCAGGCCATCGCCAAGGTGGTGGCCATCCATCCCAAGATGCAAAAGCTCCTGGACGCCAAGGCCAAGGGCCTCTCCGGCGGGGAGCGCCAGATCCTCTTGATCGGGCGGGCGCTCATCGGCGACCCCAAGTTGCTTTTGATCGACGAGCCCACCGAAGGCCTGGCCGCCATCATCATCGGCGAGATCATCAACATCCTGGCCGCCATGAAATCCAAGATCACCATGGTGGTGGTGGAGCAGAACCTGGCCACCGTCTCGCGCCTGGCCGACCGGGTCTACGTGATGAAGGAGGGGGTTTTCTCCCGGGAGATCACCGATCCTGAGATCATCGCCAACCCGGCCGCCTACGAAGACGAGCTGTAGCCAACCAGGGGAATGCGTATGTTCAGCAAGGTTGAGAAATATCCGGCCCTGACCCTGGCCCTGATCGCGGTGTCGTTTCTGATCTTCGGCTATTCCACCAGCCTGCCCAAGATCACCGACTTCATCATCTTCTGCATCTTCGTCATAGGATTTGACCTGCTCTACGGCCACATGGGTCAACTAAGCTTCGGCCACATGCTCTACCTGGGGGCCGGGGCCTACGGCTGCGGCATGTTCGCCTATCACGTCTACCCCGACCCGTTCCTGTCCCTATTGGTGGGCGTCCTGGTGGGGGCGGGCCTGGCCGCCATCTTGGGGCTGGTGGTGGTCAAGACCTCACACGCCGCCTTCGCCTTGTTGAACCTGGCCCTCAACGAGGTGGGGGCCTACCTGGTGTTGAGCCCTCTGCACACCTGGACCGGCGGCGAGGACGGCCTGAGCCTGTTTTTCAAAAGCTACGGCTTCATCAACTTCAGCGACCGCACCTTCCGCTTCTACTTCTGTTTGGCGGCCCTTTTGCTGGTGGTCCTTCTGGTGGTGCGCTTGGTGCGCTCGCCCTACGGCATCCTGCTCAAGTCCATCAAAGAGAACGAAACCCGGGTCAAGTTCCTGGGCTACAACACCTACATGTACAAGTACGTTACCTTCATCATCTCCGGAGCCATCGTGGGCTTCTCCGGCGCCCTGACCAGCCTTAACTTGGCCTACTGCAACACCAGCCTCATGGCGCCCAGCCGCAACGTTGAGGTCATCTTCGCGGCGCTGATGGGCGGGGCGGGCAGTGTGCTGGGCGCGGTGGTGGGCGGCACCGCCTTCATGACCATCAGCAACTACCTGGCTTCCTACATCGTCCGCTGGGAAATGTTCCTGGGCGTGGCGCTGTTGGCCTTTGCATTCTGGTTCCGCAAGGGGATTTGGGGATATGCGCGAAAGTTGTAGCCACGGCGCCGAAGGACAAAGACGAGGCAGCAAGCCATGATTAACTTCATCCAGTCCATACTTTACGGCCTGACCATAGGGGGCATCCTCTATATCATCTCCATCGGTCTGTCCCTGACCTTTGGGGCCATGGGCATAGTCAACTTCGCCCACGGGCTGATCTACGCGGTGGGGGCCTACGCTCTGTACAGCGTTGCCACCCTGCTGGGGGCCAATTTCCTGGTGGGCGCCTTGGCGGCCGTGGCGGTCTCCATTCCCCTGGCCTATCTCATAGAGCGCTTCATCATCAGGCGGCTCTACGGCCAGAGCATCGACTACGCCATCATCGCCACCTATGCGGTGCTCTTGATCGGGGCCGACGCCCTCAAATGGTTTTTCGGGGCCAGCCCCCTGCCCATCAGCGATCCGGTGGGCGAGCTGTGGTACTTCGGCGGCCTGCAAATGCCGGCCTTCCGGGTCATCATCATCGCCCTGTCGGTGTTGGTCTTTTTAGGCCTGAGCCTGTTTTTCAAAAAGACCCTTGTGGGAAAAATCGTGGTGGCCGGCCTGCAAGACCGCGAGGCGGTGCGCAGCCTGGGGATCAAGGTGGAGCGCTATTTCGCCATCGTGTTCGTCATTGGCAGCGCCCTGGCCGCCCTGGGCGGGGTGCTATACGCCCCCTTGTCCACCCTGGATCCCTACATGGGCTTCGAGATCATCATCCTTTGCTTCGCGGTGGTCATCGTGGGGGGGATGGGCAACCTCCGGGGCACGGCCATCGCCGCCTTCACCCTGGGCATGGTCCACTCGCTTACCGCGGCCTATCTGGTGTCTTCGGCCGCGGACGCAATGGTCTACGTGGTAATGGCCGTGGTGCTCATCTTCCGGCCCATCGACGCGCCGGCTTAATTGGGAGTCAGCCCTATGCAAACGAGCATGGACGCCTATATTAAAATGGGAATCGTGCATTTCATGGCCTATCCCCAGTTGGGGGGCGGCGCGGGCCCTTGGGCCCAGACCGCGGCCCGCATCGGGCGGGACCCTTTTTTCACGGCCATCGAGATCACCCACATCGCCGATCCTGCTGAGCGGGAAAAGGTGCGCGAGGTCTGCCGCCTGGCCAAGCTGGCGGTGGGCTTCGGGGCCCATCCCCCCATTCTGGGCAACGGCCTGAACATCAACTCCCTGGACGAGGACGAGCGCCTGGCCGCGGTGGCCCGCCTGGAGGAGCTGCTGGACGAAGCCATCTACATGGACGCAGAGAGCTTCGTGGTGCTTTCTGGCAAGGACCCGGGAGAGGAGGGGCGGGAGGAGGCCCTGGAGGCCCTGGCCGCGTCCCTGGGACGGCTCTGCGCCTATTCGGCCCAGCGGGGCGGCCCGCCGGTCATCGCCGAGGTGTTCGACTGCGCGGTGGACAAGTGCTGCCTGCTGGGACCGGCCCCCCTGGCCGCCCGGGTGGCCGAGATGGTCAAGGCCAAACACGGTAATTTCGGGCTGCTGGTGGACCTGAGCCACATCCCCCTGCTGGGCGAGACGCCCCAGCAGGCCCTGGAGCCGGTGGCCGGACACCTCATGGCCGCCCACATCGGCAACGCGGTGACGGTAAAGGGCATGCCCGCCTACGGAGACTACCACCCCATATTCGGCACCCCCGGCTCGGTCAACGATGTTCCCGAGGTGCTGGAGTTTTTGCGGGTGCTGAGGGACATAGGCTTTTTGGACGGCGCCAAGCGCCCCATGGTCAGCTTTGAGATCAAGCCAATGGAGGGCCAGGACCCCGAGTTGGTGATCGCCAACGCGCAGCGGGTCATGAACCTGGCCTGGGCTCAGTTGTAGCAAACAGAGAACCCCCAAGGAGACTTGACGATGCAACCTAAGATCTTCGTGTGCCGCCGCCTGCCCGAGGGGGCCATGCAGGCCCTGGAAGGGGCCTTTGAGGTGGAGTGCAATCCCAACGACCGGGTTCTGACCCGCGAGGAGCTCTTGGCCGGGGTGGCCGGCAAGGATGGGGTGGTTTCCCTGTTGACTGACCGCATCGACGACGAGGTGCTGGACGCGGCCGGGCCCCAGCTCAAGATCATGGCCAACTACGCCGTCGGCTACAACAACGTCGACGTGGCTGCCTGCACCGCCCACAAGGTGGCGGTGACCAACACCCCCGGGGTGCTCACCGACACCACCGCCGATCTGACCATGGCCCTGCTGCTGGCCACCTCCCGCCGCCTGTGCGAGAGCGACGCCTACACCCGGGCCGGCAAATACGAGGGTTGGGCCCCCCTGCTGTTTTTGGGCACCGATGTGCACCATAAGACCTTGGGCCTTATGGGCTTCGGGCGAGTGGGTTACGCGGTAGCCAAGCGGGCGGCCGGGTTTGACATGAAGATTCTCTATCACGACTCCCATCCCTGCCCGCCGGAACTGAAGCAGAAGGTGGGAGCCACCTGCGTGGATCGGGAAACGCTGCTCAAGGAATCGGACTTTATTTCCATGCACGTGCCCCTGACCCCGGAAACCAGGCACCTGCTGAGCACCGATGAGTTCGCCCTGATGAAGCCCACGGCCTATGTCATCAACACCGCCCGGGGCGAGGTCATCGACGAGGCCGCCCTGGCCGCGGCCATCAAGAGCGGCCAGATCGCGGGAGCCGGGCTGGACGTGTTCGAGGACGAGCCGGCCATACACCCCGACCTGGTGGCCAATCCCTCGGTGGTGCTCTTGCCCCACATCGGCAGCGCCTCCATCGAAACCCGTACCGCCATGGGCATGTTGGACTACGACAACCTGCGTGCCTGCCTCATCGAGGGCAAGGTGCCGCCCAACTGCCTCAACCCGGAGGTGTTCAATTAGGCTCAGTGCTTTCCGTGGCGCGGCGGCGATGGGCCGCTGCGCGGGCAAGCGCCTAGGATGTCGTGCGTGAGCATTGCATACAGCAACCTCGCTAATCTCCGGGTGCTGATCCGGGGAGCCGGCGAAATGGCCAGCGGAGTGGCCCACCGCCTGAGCCGGGCTGGACTGCAGGTGGTGATGACCGAGATCGCCGAGCCCCTGGCGGTGCGCCGGGCGGTTAGTTTCTGCGAGGCTGTCTATGACGGCCGCAAGCAAGTGGAGGGGCTCACCGCTTGTCTGGTATCCGGCCCGGCCGAGGCCAGGATGGCCTGGAAGCGGGGCGAACTGCCGGTGCTGGTGGACCCGGAGATGGCCTGCCTCCAAGAGCTGGCCCCGGCGGTGATCGTGGACGCCCTGCTGGCCAAACGCAACACCGGGCTTGCGCCGGAGATGGCGCCCTTGACCATCGGCCTGGGCCCCGGTTTTAGCGCCCCCCAGGATGCTCACCTGGTGATCGAAACCAACCGGGGCCACAACCTGGGCCGGCTCATCTATGAGGGTCAGGCCGCGGCAAACACCGGCCAGCCCGGCGATATCGGGGGCTACACCCACCAGAGGGTGCTGCGTTCCCCGGCGGTTGGCGTCTTCACGCCCCTGGCCAGCTTCGGCCAGGCGGTGGCCGCCGGTCAGGCCGTGGGACGGGTGGCGGATCAAGAGGTGTGCGTAAAGGTGGGCGGCGTTTTGCGCGGGCTCATCCGTCCGGGCATTCGGGTGGAAAAAGGCTGGAAGGTGGGCGATGTGGACCCCAGGAACCAGTTGGAGTATCTGGACACCATAAGCGAGAAAGCGCGGGCCATAGGCGGCTCGGTGTTGGAAGGCATTATGCACGCCTTCAACCGGTGAGATCACCTCGTCCCGCCTGGCTCCATGCCCGCCGGCCGTGCGAAGCCGGCTGGTGGAGCGGGGCCATCACATGCGTAATTAAAATGCAATGCCGGGCAGTAGCCTTGGCGACCAAATCTTTCAGCGACTGGAGAAATGCACATGTCTACCGATAATCAAGAACGGTATTTTTTCGTGGACCAGGGGACTCCGGCCGACCCGGTTAGCGGCGAGAGCCCCATCAAGCTCAAGTACCACTCCGGCGGCCAGTGGAAGACCTCGGCCACCGAAACCTACATGCCCTGCTACAACCCCTCCACCGGCGCGGTGATCGCCTTGGCCCCCCAGTGCTCCTCCGACGAGGTGGAAGAGGCGGTGCAGGCGGCGGTGAAGGCCTTCCCCAAGTGGTCCACCACCCCGGTGAGCAAGCGGGTTCAGGTGCTCTACAACATGAAGCGCCTGCTGGATGAGAACCTGGAAGAGCTCACCATCCTGCTGGCCAAGGAAATGGGCAAGAAGTACCAGGAAGCCATGGGGGACATCCTCAAGGTCACCGAAGTGGTGGAGTTCGCCTGCGGCGCACCACACCTGATGAAGGGCGAAGCCCTCATGCAGGTGTCCACCGGCTACGACACCGCGCTTTACCGCGAGCCGGTGGGTGTTTTCGCGGGCATCCCGCCCTGGAACTTCCCGGCCATGATTCCCCACGGCTGGATGACCCCCATCTGCATCGCCACCGGCAACTGCATGGTCCTCAAGGTGGCCAGCTTCGTGCCCCAGTCGGCCATGCGCATCATGGAGATGTGGCAGGAGGCGGGCATTCCCGACGGCGTGATCAACCTGGTCACCGCCGGGCGAGACCAGGCCGAGCTGCTGCTGCGCCACCCCGACATCAAAGGCATCACCTTCGTGGGCTCCACTAAGGTGGGCCTGCACATCTACTCCACCGCCGCGGCCCACGGCAAGCGGGTCCAGGCCCTGTGCGAGGCCAAGAACCACGCTCTGGTGCTAAAGGACTGCAAGCTGGAGCGCACCGCCGGAGGCATCATGAACGCCTTCACCGGCTGCGCCGGGCAGCGCTGCATGGCCCTGCCGGTGATCGTGGTGGAGAACGCCATTGCCGACCAGTTGGTGGCGCTCTTGAAAAAGGAAGCCTCCGAGCTGAGCCTGGGCAAGGCCTGGCTGCCCGACACCGGCATGGGCCCGGTGGTCAACGAGGGCCACAAGCAGTTTGTTACCGGCTGGATCGACAAGGCCGAGCAGGAAGGGGCCGAGATCGTCCTGGACGGCCGGAACCCCCAGCCTCCGGCAGGCTGCGAAAATGGCTTCTGGGTGGGCCCCACCATCATCGACCACGTAACCGAGGATATGTCCTGCGGCAGCGAGGAGATTTTCGGCCCGGTGCTGTGCATCAAGCGGGTGGAGGACTTCGAGGAAGGCATCACCCTGATGAACAACAACCGTTTCGGCAACGGCTCGGTGATCTACACCCAGAACGGCTACTTCGCCCGGCAGTTCGCCCACCGCACCGATGCGGGCATGGTGGGGGTCAACGTGGGCATACCGGTGCCCCTGGGCATCTTCGGCTTCACCGGCCACAAACAGTCGTTCTTTGGCGACCTGCACGTCATGGGCCGCGACGGCTTCGCTTTCTTCACCGAGAGCAAGTGCGTCACCCAGACCTGGTTCCCCGAAACCGGCGAGGACATGGCCGCCTGCAAGGTGGACACCTGGGACGGCACCATCACCTCCATGCCCAAAGACAAGTAAGGCTGAGAAGCCGGCGGTAGTCTCAGGCCCCGGCTGCCGGTGATGAAGATTGACGAAATCTGAATCCGACACGCCTCTAGCATATAAAGTTAATACAAGGTAGGGCCTAGGCCCTACCTTGTTGTTGTGGTGGTTCTGGGGGCGTATGGTTAACTGTCTTTAAATCTTACTTAAAAAGGTGAGGGGGCTAGCCGGGAAGGGCTAGCCCCCTTGACTTCTTGGAGTGGGAGTCGAGATTCGAACCCGCGACCCTCGGCTTGGAAGATTGCAACAATAGAAAGTGGCCTGGATTATTTCAAGATTCGCTTCGTGATCTGGGCCCAGGGCTATGAGCAGATCGCCTATACCGGACCCGGCGACCCGCTTACGGTGAACCTCGACGGCCAGAACGATGTATGTTAAGCGACAAGACCAAATGGCGGTTGGCGCGGGAAAAGGCCAAGGGCGTGGTGGTCTTTGACCTGGCCTTATTGGTGAGGATTTGGTTAGGCCTAAAAAGCACAACAGGCGGTTAGCATGCTCTGCTAACCGCCTGTTTTTATTTTGGTAGGCCGGAGGGGATTTGAACCCCTGACTTCCACCGTGTGAGGATGGCACTCTCCCGCTGAGTTACCGGCCTTCAGTCTCGTATGCGGCGGGGGCTTTGCTTGCGCCTGCGGCCCCCGGTTTGCTCGGCTTTGCCGTGCGGAGTTTTTTGTACACCATCGTCGCTGGGTTTGCAAGCGTCCTTAAGCCCTGCGGCTTCCCTGAGGGCAAAAATTTCGCTTTTGCGCAGACGCCGGGCCTCTCCCAGGGGCAGATCGCCCAGGCGCAGGGGGCCGATGCCCACCCGTACCAGGCGCTGCACCCGGTGGCCCACCTCCACGCACATGCGCCTGATCTCGCGCTTTCTGCCCTCGGTGAGCAGAAAGCTCAGCTTGCTGCCGTTTTTGCCCGAGGACTTGATGCCCACCTTGGCCGGGGCGGTCTTGCCGCCCTCGATCTCCACCCCGGTGCGCAGGCGCTGCAAAACCGCCGGGCCGGGCCGCCCGTCCACCCACACCAAATAGCGCTTGGGCACCTGGTGGCTGGGGTGGGTGAGCCGCTGGAACAGCTCGCCGTCGTTGGTCATGAGCAACAGGCCCTCGCTGTAGTAGTCCAGCCGCCCCACCGGGTAGAGGCGGCCCGCCGCCTCCGGGGGCAGCAGGCTGAGCACCGTGCGCCGTCCCTGGGGGTCGCTCACCGTGCTCACCACGCCGGAAGGCTTGTGGATCATCCAGTATTCCTTCTGCTCCGGCTGGGGCAGGGGCTTGCCGTCGATGGTGATCTTCTGGGCGGCCGGGTCGGCGGAGTCGCCCGGCTGGTTCATCACCTTGCCGTCCACCGCCACTCGTCCGGCGGCGATCATATCCTCGGCCGCCCGGCGGCTGGCCACCCCGGCCTGGGCCAGGATCTTGTGTAGGCGAAGTTTAGGCATAAACCTCAGTCTCGCTCTGGAACGGTTTTGGGCGGCGTATCACCGGCGTCTTGCGGCTCCGGCTCGGGTTCGGCTTCGGGCTCGGCCTCCGGTTCCGGTTTCGGTTGGGGCTCCGGGTCGCTATTTTCTTCCTGGGGGGCGTCGGCTGCCTGTTCGGTCGGCCTGCCCGCCGGGGTATCCCCGTCCTGGTCTCCCTGGGGTGTCTCTGGCTCGAGGTCCCCTTCCTCCTCGCCAGGGGAGGTCTGGGTCTCCTCCGGCTCGCCCGCCTCGGTCTCGGCGGCCTCGCCGTCTTCCTCGGGCACCGCGTCCCACTCGTCGTCCTCGCCCTCGCCCTCCTCGGCCTCTTGCAGAGGGGGCAGGCCGCCCTCCACGGGAATCAGGTCGTCCAGGCTGAGGGAGCGGGGCTCGCCCAAGGGCAGCTCGCCGTCCTGGTCCGAGGGGGTGTCCTGGGCGATGCCGGCCAGTTTCTCCAACTCCTCCAGGGTGGGCAGCTCGCTAAGGTCCTTGAGGTCGAACACCTCCAAAAAGCGGCGGGTGGTGCTGTAGATCAAGGGACGCCCCGGCAGGTCCTGGCGTCCGGCCACCCGCACTAGGTTCTTTTCCATGAGGGTGCGCAGGATGCCGCCCACCTCCACCCCGCGGATGCGCTCGATCTCGGCCTTGAGCACCGGCTGCTTGTAGGCCACCACCGACAGGGTCTCCAGGGCGGCCTTGGAAAGGCGGGTAACCTGCTGCTTCTTGAGCTTGCGCAGCCAGAAGGCCATTTCCTTGCGAGTGCGGAACACCCAGCCCCCGGCCACCTGTACGATCTCCATGGCCCGCTCGGACTTGTTGTATTCTTCTTCCAAGTCGGCGATAGCCTGCTTGACCGCGTCCCGCTGGTTGTCCTCCAGCACCTGGCATAGCTGGGCCAGGTTCAAGGGGGTTTCCGAAACGAACAGCAGGGCCTCGATTATTATTTTCAAATCGCGGCTCAAGCCTCGTCCTCCTCTTGCCTACCCGAGGCCTGGAAGTAAATGCGCATGGTCCCCCACTGGGTCGGCTCGTTCTGGGGCGAAGGCACGCGCTCCTGATAGACTCTTAACAGACCCACCCTGGTCAGTTCCAGTAGGGCCAGGAAGGTTACCACCAGTTGGGGCGGGGTGCGCTGCTCGGCGAAAAACTCCTCAAAGGTCATGGTCTGCTTGATGCGCAGCTCCTCCAGCATCTCCCCGATGCGGTCCTCCAGGGAGACCCGGTCCTTGGGTATCTCCAGCACCATCTGCTCGTGGCGGTGGGTCATCAGGCGGTGGAAGGCCTCGATGAGGTCGAACACCCCGGCCTCGATGGCCTCCTCTTCCCCGGAGCGCACCTTGTCCAACTCCCGGCGGCCGCCGCCCCTGGTGAACACGTCCCGGTCCAGCAGGTCGCGCTCGCCCAGCTTGTCCGCCGCCGCCTTTATGCGCATGTGCTCCTTGAGCCGCTCCACCAGGTCCTGGCGGGGGTCCTCCTCCTCCTGGTCCTCGGAGGAGTCGTAGGAGGGAAGAAGCTGGCGGCTCTTGATGTGCAGCAGGGTGGAGGCCATTACCAGGAATTCCCCGGCCACGGCGATGGACATGTCTTGCAACAGGTCCAGGTAGCTAAGGTACTGCTTGGTGATCAGGGCCACGGGGATGTCGTAGATGTCCACCTCGTTCTTGCGGATGAGGTGCAAAAGCAGGTCCAGGGGCCCTTCGAATATCTCAAGCTTTACCGCGACGTCCATGCGACCACCTTTTAGTACGGCAACAGTAGGTTTAGCACGGATTGGGCCGGAAATAGAACCAGATAGCCAATCAGGTCGGGCATGCCCGGCAGCCAGCGGGGCAAAAAGATCAAGCCCAGCAGGATGACGAACCCGTAGCGGTTGAGCTGTTGGTAGCGCCAGGCGGCCTTGGGCGGCAGCAGGCCGGTGAGGATGCCCGAGCCGTCCAGGGGGGGCAGGGGGATCAGGTTGAAGAAGGCCAGTATGATGTTCACCGTGACCCCCACCATCATCATCTGCCCGAAATACCACTTCCAGGATGCATAGCCCGAAAACACCCCGGCCTGCACCAGCAGGTACAGGACCCCGGCGATGATCAGGGCGAAGAGGATGTTGCTCACCGGCCCGGCGGCGGAGATCCACACCATGTCCCAGCGGGGGTCGCGCAGGCGGCGCGCGTCGATGGGCACCGGCTTGGCCCAGCCGAAGCCCGCCCCGAACCAGGCGGTGACGAAAAACACCAGGGTTCCCGCCGGGTCCAGGTGGTTGAGCGGGTTGAGGCTCATGCGCTTTCTCTGCTTGGCCGTGGGGTCGCCCCGGAGCCAGGCCACAAAGGCGTGGGAAGCCTCGTGCACGGTAAGGGCCATGAGAATGGGCGGGGCCAGCATCACCAGCTTGAGCAGGAAGTTGGTAATCCAGTCCATCAGGCCTCGCCGCCGGTTTTTTTGAATTCTTTCATCACCAAGCGCTCCTCCTGGTCCCTGGTGAGCACCTCCCCGTCCAGGCGGGCGGCGGTCAGCCGGTCCAGGATGCGTTTGAACAAGGGACCCGGAGTGTATCCCAGGGCCTTCAAGTCGTCACCGTCCAACTCGGGCCGCACCCGGGCCAGGGACAGCATGTATTGGCTCACCGCCTTCTTGGCCCATTGGCGGTTGGCCTTGGCCAAGATGTAGAGCTGGAACTCGGGCCGCTGGGAGTGCAGCAGGAAATATATGTCCGAGGCGGACGGTTTCTTGCGCTGCAAAAGGTTCATGGCCTTCAGCGCCCGCTCCCTCTCGTTTTCCAACTCGTCGCGCTGCTTGCGCGACATGCCCAGGCGGCGGCCCAGGGCCTGGCGGCCCTCGGGCTCCAAGGGGTCGCTAAGGCCCAGGTAGTATACCAGCCACTGCTCCACCGGTTGGTCCAGAAAGGAGAGCCGGTGCCAGGCCAGGGCCTCTTCCAGGTCCTCCAACAACTCCTCGTCCTTGATCTCCAACCTAAGCTCGGGATGGAAGACGTACAGGAGCTTCAGCTCCCTTAGGCGCTGCAAGCAGGCCACGGCCCGCTCCTCCTCCAGCATTTGGCGGAACTCGCCGAACAGACGCCGGGGGGACAGGCGCTTGAAGGCGTCGATCTTCACCGCGTTCTTGACCAGGCCCTCGGTGAGCTTGCCGATGCGGAAGCCGAAGCGCTGCTCGAAGCGCACCGCCCGGAAGACCCGGGTGGGGTCCTCCACGAAGGAAAGGTTGTGCAGCACCCGCACCGCCTTTTCCTTTATGTCGCGCAGGCCGTCGAAGAAGTCGATGAGTTGGCCGAAGCCGGGCGGGTTCAGCTGCACCGCCAGGGTGTTGATGGTGAAGTCGCGGCGGTAAAGGTCCAGCTTTAGACTGGAAAGCTCCACCACCGGCAGGGCCGCCGGGGAGTCGTAATACTCCAGGCGGGCGGTGGCCACGTCCAGGCTCAGCCCGCTGGCCTCGAAAATGATATTGGCGGTGCTGAACTTCTTGTGGGTGCGCACCTTCACCTCCGGGTGCAGCTCGCCATAGCGGCGGGCAAAGGCGATGCCGTCGCCCTCCACCACCACGTCCAGGTCCAGGTTTTCCCGCCTGAGGAAAAGGTCGCGCACCGAGCCGCCCACCAGGTAGGCCTTGTAGCCCAGGTCGCCGGCCACCTGGCCCATCTCCTTGAGGATGGACATCACCCGCCGGGGCAGGCGCTCGCCCATGAGGCTCTTGATGTTCTTGTTGCGCACCGTGCGGGGGCCTTCCTCGCGGTCCACCAGGCGCTCGGTGATCAGGGGGTTCTCGATGAGGGTGTTCAAGAGGTCGGTGCGGGTGATGACCCCCAGCAGCTTGCCGTCCTGCATCACCGGCACCAGGCGCTGGCGGCGCTCCACCACCGCCTGCTCCACCTCCAGCAAGGTGGCCTGGGGCGAGATCACCTCCGAGTGGGGGGTCATGTACTCCATCACGCTGAGATCGCCCAGGCCGTGGTACACCGCCTTTTCCACGGTCTGGCGGGTGATGATCCCCTTCACCTCGCTGCCCCGGCACACCGGCAACACGTTGACGTTGTAGCGGGTGAGCACCTGCTCCGCCTCCTTGAGGGTGGTCTCGGCGGGCACGGTGATGGGCGGGGCGGTCATCAGGTCCTGGGCCAGGATGGTGGGGTTGATGGCCGAGCGCAGCACGTTCCTCAGGCGCTCGCCCGCCTCCACCAGGGTCATGTCCTTCAAGGTGGCGCTGGCCGCGGTGGGGTGGCCCCCGCCGCCCATGGCCTGGGCGATGGCACCCACGTCCACCTCGGGCAGGCGCGAGCGGGCCACCAGGTAGATGCGCCCCTCCATGCGGGCCAGGGCGAACAGGGCGTCCAGGTTCTCCATGTCCATGAACTTGTGCACCAGCACCGCGAACTCGGGCACGTAAAAGTCGCGGCTGACATGGCTCACCACCAGCGAGGCCCCGCCCACGTTGAGGGTCTCGGCCGCGCTGATCAGGTCGTTCAGCAGGCCCACCTCCTCGGCGGTGAGCTCGCGGGTGATGAGGTTGGAGACCACGCTGAGGTTGGCCCCCTGGCTAAGGAGCCAGGCGGCGGCCCCGTAATCGGCCGGTGTGGTGGAGCTGAAGGTGAAGCTGCCGGTGTCCTCGTAGATGCCCAGGGCCAGCAGGGTGGCCTCGCCCTCGCTCAGGGCCACGCCCTGGTTGCGCAACAGCTGGCTGAGCACGGTCACCGTGGAGCCCACCGGCTCCACGATCTGGTAGGAGGCCTTGACGTCGTTGCCGCTGTCCGGGTGGTGGTCAAAGGCGTGCACCTCCACCTCGGGGTCGTCGGCCAGGGGACCCAGGGGGCCGATGCGCTCCTTCTGGCGGGTGTCCACCACGATAAGGCGGCGCACCCGCTCGAAGGGCACCTGCTTGACCTTGACGAAGTTGTAGAGGAAGCATACCGAGTCCACGAAGAAGTTGCGCAAATTGCGCTCCTGGGAGCCGGGCAAGACCAGCATGGCCTCGGGGTAGAGCTTGGCCGCCGCCAGCATGGAAGCCAGGGCGTCGTAATCGGCGTTGATGTGGGTGGTTATCACTTCCACGTCGCGTTGAGAGCGCTTTTTGCCGGGTTTGCTGGCCATGCTTTCCTAGCCTCTGGGGTGGTGGCGGCGGTGGACCTCCACCAGCCTCTGGCGGGTGACGTGAGTGTAGACCTGGGTGGTGCTTATGTCGCTGTGCCCCAGCATCAGTTGCACGCTCCTGAGATCGGCCCCGCCCTCCAAAAGATGGGTGGCAAAGGTGTGGCGCAGGGTGTGGGGAGTAACCGGCCCGTTTATGCCCGCCTTTTGCAGGTGCTTGTGGATGATCTTCCACAGCCCCATGCGGCTCAGGCCGTCGCCCCGGTTGTTCAAAAACACCTCCTCGCGGCGCTTGCCCTTGAGCAGGCGGGTGCGGGGGCCTTCCAGATAGTCCTTGAGCACCTTGAGCGCCGTTTCGTGCACCGGCACCAGGCGCTCCTTGTCCCCCTTGCCGTGCACCAGCAGGCAGCCCACCTGGAACTGCACGTCGCCCACCCCCAGGCTGATCACCTCGCTCACCCGGAGCCCGGCGGCGTACATAAGCTCCAGCATGGCCCGGTTCCGGCGGCCCAGGTCGCTCAAGGGGTCCGGGGCGTCCAGCAGGCGCCCCACCTCGTCCCGGCTGAGGAAATAGGGCAGGCCTTCGGGCAAACGCGGCCCCACCAGACCGGCCAGGGGGTCTTTGCTCAGTTCGCCCCGCTTGAGCAGCCAGGCCACCAGCCCCCGGGCGGCGGAGAGCCGCCGGGCCCTGGTGCGGGGGGCCAAGCCGTTTTGGGCCGCCTGGGAAAGGAAGGCCACCACGTGCAGCGGCTCCACCTGGCCCCAGGAGGTTACTTCCTGCTTGAGCAGGAAATCGGTGAGGTCGGCCAGGTCCTCGGCATAGGAGCTGACCGAATTGGCGGCCAGGCCCCGCTCGGCGGCCAGATGGGCCAGATAGCGGTCCACCGCCTGGTGCAAAGCCAGTGCCTGAGGACTAGCTGAGGTCATAAAAGCGGTCCAGCTTTCCCAGGCGCATGCAGCCCTCACCGGTGAGCAGCACCATGTCCTCCAGGCGCACCCCGCCCCAGCCGGGCAAATAGATGCCCGGCTCGATGGTGAAGACCATGCCCACGCCCAGCACGTCGTCGGCCCTGGGGCCCACCCTTGGGTCCTCGTGGGTGGCCAAGCCCACCCCATGGCCCAGGGAATGGCCGAAGCGCGAGCCGAAACCGGCCTCGTCTATGACCTTGCGGGCGATGGCGTCGGCCTCGTTGCCGGTCATGCCAGGCATTATCTCGTCGTAGGCCTTGTTCTTGGCGGCCAGGGTGGTGCCGTAGACCTTGGCGAAGCGCTCGTCTGCCGCCTCCAGGCCCCCGGCCACCACGGTGCGGGAGATGTCCGAGCAGTAGCCGTTCAGCTTGGCCCCCACGTCGAAAACGATGGGGTCGCCCCGCTGGATTATCCGCTCCCCGCTCTCGGCGTGGGGCTCGGCCCCGTTGGGGCCGCTGGCCACGGTGGGCGGGAAGCTGACGCCCTCGGCCCCGGCGTCCTCCACCGCCCGGGCGATGGAAAGGGCCACCTCCCGCTCGCTGCGGCCTATTAGCTCTTCGGACAGGGCCTGATCCAGCACCTTTTCCATGAGGGCCAGGCTGGCAGCCAAGCCCCTGATTTCCGCGCTGTTTTTCTTTACCCGCAGCTTGGAGACCAGCCCCAGGGTGGGTTTGAGCGCCACGCCGGGCAGGTGCTGCGCCAGACGCTGACGCCAGGAGTCCAGCATGGCCTCGGACTCGTAGGCCAGGGTCTTTAGGCCCAGCTCCGGGGCGATCATGGCGATGAGCGGGGCTAGGCCCTGGTGGTAGATCAGGGTTTCGAAATAGGCGGCCTGGGAACGGGCCGTTAGCTCGTAGCGGAAGTCGGTGAGGAGCAAGGCCGCGGTTTGACTTATCAAAAGCGCGCCTGAGCTTTCGCCCCACTGGCCGTCGTCCGGGGAAAATCCGCTGAGATAGCGCCGGTTGGCGGGCAGGGTAACCAAAATGGCGTCCAGACCCTGTTTTTTAAGCAGTCTGCGCAGCGCGGCGAGCCTGGTTTTTATCATGGCGGCCTCCTGGGACCGGTTAGGCGTTTTCTTCAGCCTGCATAAGATTTTATAGCATCGGGCCCCCTGGGTGGCAAGGCCGGTGCCGCCGGCTTGCGCCGAGCACGGGGCCTGGGGTATGTAGTAGGGACTCTTGTGGAGGGGCAGCTTTGACAGCATCCGAGCGCGTGATTTCGGCCGCCGCCGCGGACCTGGCCCAGTGGCTGGGCGGCGAGACGGTGTCCGCCCGCCCCCTGGTCATGGAAAGGGCCCCCACCACGGCCCCGCCTTCCGGCCTGGACCCGGCGGGACGCCGGGCCTTGGAAAGCCTGGCCCGCCATTTGGTGGAGGCGGTGCTGGCCCTGCGGGGCCGGGGCCTTAGCCCGGAGGAGGTAGGCGAGGCTCTGCGCCGGGAGGTGCATAAGCGGCTCATGGCCCGGCCCGAGCTGGAGCGCGCCGTGGCCGCCCGCTTGGAAGGGGCCTTGCCCCGCCTGCTGGATGTGGAGCAAATGGTGGAGCTGGCCCATCGGGGAGTGAACGCCTCCCCGGTGGTGGCCGCCCTGGACCAGGAGGAACTGGTGGCCGGGCGCTCGCCCGCCTTCCGCCAAGTGCTCAAGGATCTCAGCCAGGTGGCGGCCAGCGATTTCCCGGTGCTGCTGGTCGGCGAGAGCGGCACGGGCAAGGAGCTTCTGGCCCGCCGCCTGCACCAGCTCTCGCTCCGGCGGGAGGGGCCCCTGGTCACCGTGAACTGCGCGGCCATGCCCCCCAGCCTGCTGGAGAGCGAGCTGTTCGGCCACGAGAAGGGGGCCTTCACCGGGGCCGAGGCGGCCAGGCCGGGCTATTTTCGCCAGGCCAAGGGAGGCACCCTGTTTTTGGACGAGATCGGCGAGGCCCCGCCCGAATTGCAGGTGCGCCTGCTGCGGGTGTTGGAAAACCGCCGGGTGGCTCCGGTGGGCGGCGGGGGCGAGGTGCCGGTGGACTTCCGCCTGGTGGCGGCCACCCACCGCGACCTGGCCCAGGCCGCGTCCCAGGGCCAGTTCAACCAGGCCCTGCTCTACCGCTTGCAGGTGGTGCCGCTTTACCTGCCGCCGCTAAGGGAACGGCCCGAGGATTTGGACCTGCTGCTGGATTATTTTTTGGCCCAGGCCGAGTTCTTGGCCAAGAAGACCCGCCGCCTGGCCCCGGAGACCAAGGAGCGGCTCAGACAATATGCCTGGCCGGGCAACGTGCGCGAGCTGCGCCATCTTTTGCAGCGGCTGGTGGTGCTCTCGCCAGGGTTCGAGATAGGCCTGGAGATGCTGCCGCCCGAGGTAGTGGGCGGCGGCGACGAGGCGGCCTGGCGAGGGGTTCTGGCCGAAGTGGAGGGCATCCCCGCCGCCAGGGTGGCCGATCTGGCGGCTTTCCTGGCAGCGCGTCAAGGCCGGGAGGTGGCCAACCAGGACCTGCGCGGCGAGTTGGAGTGCTCCGACAGCACGGCCAAGAACATCCTGAGCGCCCTGACCAGGGCCGGGTTGGCCACGGCCAGCGGGAGCCGGGGAGGGCGGCGCTACCGGGTGGGCCGCCCCGGCGCGTAAACAGACCCTGGAGCCCAGCGCGGCCACGGGATATAGTAGGAAGGCAAAGCGGCCCGCGTTGGGTCCGCCAAGGAGAAAATCATGGCGCTAAAGGGACGCATAGGCCTGGCCGGTTGCGGCAACATGGGCGGGGCCCTGCTCAAGGGCATGCTGGCCGCCGAGGTGGTGCAGGCCGCCCAGGTGGTGGTGGCCGAGATCGACGCCGAGCGGGCCAAGCAACTGAACTCCGACCTGGGGGTGGCCACGGTGGCCTCGCCCGCCGAGCTGAGCGAGTTGGACCTGCTGGTCCTGGCGGTGAAGCCCGCCTACGTGGCCCAGGCGGCCCGGGACGCGGCCAAGGCCCTTCGACCCGGCAGCCTGGTGATCACCCTGGCCGCGGGCCTCAAGCTGGCCACGGTGGCCGCCGCCTTGCCCCGGGGCCAGGCCCTGGTCAGGGCCATGCCCAACACCCCGGCCCTGGTGGGCAAGGGGGTGACCGCCATCTGCGCCGCGCCCGAGCTGGCCCCCGAGTATCTGGAGACCGCCCGGGAGGTGTTCGGCGCGGTGGGGCCGGTGGTCATGGTGGAAGAAAAACTCATGGACGCGGTCACCGCCCTGTCGGGCTCGGGACCTGCCTATGTCTACGTGATGATCGAGGCCCTGGCCGACGCCGGGGTGTGCCAGGGGCTGGACCGCCAGACCGCCCTGACCCTGGCCGCCCACACCGTGGCCGGGGCGGCCCAGATGGTCATAAAGACTGGCGAGCACCCCGGCGTGCTCAAGGACTGGGTGACCTCCCCCGGCGGCACCACCGCCGCCGGGCTGGCCGAGTTGGAGCGTGGCGGGGTGCGCGGCGTGCTTTACAAGGTGATAGAGGCGGCCACCCGCCGGGGCAAGGAACTGGACAAGAAATAAACCCGGACGCGGGCGCGTCCAGGCAAGGAGATAAAGTTGGCGGACATCAAGGCGCAATATCGTACGGTCATGGCCGATCATTTCCCGCCAGAGGTGAAGATCAACCTGGGCGGGCAGGAGTTGGTCTACAAGAAGCGCACCTGGAAGCTCGCGGACGGCGGCGAACTGATCGAAAAGGGCCTGCGCTACGGCGAGAACCCCGGCCAGGAAGCGGCCCTGTACGAGCTGGTGGGCGGTGGGCTCACCGTGGGCGAGCTGGGGCTGGTGGGGCCGGGCATGGGACTGGTCAGCGCCATCGACGAGGCCCAGATGCTCCAGGCGGGCAAGCACCCTGGCAAGACCAACCTCACCGACGTGGACGGGGCCCTGCACATCCTGCGCTACCTCACCGACCGCCCGGCCTGCGCCATCATGAAGCACAACAACCCCTCCGGGGCCGCCGTGGCCGAGGACATTTCCTCCGCCTATGAGAAGGCCTTTTTGGCCGACCTCATCGCCGCCTTCGGCGGGGCCGCGGTCTTGAACCGCCCGGTGGACAAGACCACCGCCGAGATGATGAACGATCTGTACCTGGAGGTGGTGGCCGCGCCGGATTACGAGGAAGGGGCCTTGGACATACTCAAGAAGGCCAAGAACCTGCGCATCCTGGGCATGCCCCGCATCGCCGAGCTGGAAAAATGGCGCGACGGCCGCTTCCTGGACATCAAGTGCCTCATGGACGGGGGCATGGTGCTCCAGACTTCCTCGTTCAACCCCATCAAGACTCCGGCCGACCTGCTGCCCGCGCGTTGCGAATACAAGGGCGAGATGGTGGAGCCCATCCGCCAGCCCACCCCGTCCGAATTGGACGACGTGGTGTTCGGCTGGGCGGTGGAGCAGGGGGTCACGAGCAACAGCGTGATCTACGTGAAGGACGGCTGCACCGTGGGCATCGGCACCGGTGAACAAGACCGGGTGGGCGTGGCCCGCATCGCCGCCCAGAAGGCCTACGTGAAGTACGCCAACAAGCTCTGCTGGCTGTCCCACGGCCTTAAGTACGACGAACTGGCCCTGGCCGTGGCCGAGGGCCGCGAGGACCCGGCCAAGATCAGGGGCATTGACGAGCAGACCCAGGCGGACAAGGGGGGCCTGCCCGGCTCCGTCATGATCTCCGACGCCTTCTTCCCCTTCCGGGACGGGGTGGACGTGGGCCTGGCCGAGGGGGTGAGTTGCATCGCCCATCCCGGCGGCAGCCTGCGCGACTGGGAATCCATCGAGGCCTGCAACCAGGCCGATTCGCCGGTGGCCATGGTTTTCACCGGCCAGCGCGCCTTTAAGCACTAAGCACAGATGGGAGGCGGCCTTGGACTGGGATTGGCTCCAGGCTAAAAATCTGCTGGACCCTTCCACCGGGCTGGGCATGATCGCCCTGGCCGTGGTCCTGTATATCGCCGCCTCGTTGATTTCCCGCCTGCTGGGCCAGCTGCTCAAGCGCTCCGGCTGGGTCATGGGCCATCTGGGCAGGCGGGTGGACCCCACGGTGGTCGCCTTCACCCTGCGCCTGAAGACGGTGTTGGTCTACCTTGGGTCGGTGGTGATCTACGCCAGCCTGGTCCCCCAGCTCAGGGGCCTGTTCGGCACCCTGGTGGCCGGCGCCGGCATCACCGCCGTGGTGGTGGGCTTCGCGGCCAAGGGCACCCTGGCCAACCTGGTGGCCGGCTTTTCCCTGGCCGTGTACCGGCCCATACGCATCGGGGACAAGGTGACCCTGGACGACCAGTTCGGCACGGTGGAGGACATCACCCTGCGACACACCATCGTGCGCACCTGGGAAAACAAGCGGATCATCATTCCCAACGAAAAAATCGATTCCATGACCCTGACCAACCACACCATCATCGACCCCAAGATCCTGTGCCGGGTGGAGATGGGGGTGAGCTACGACACCAAAATCGACCTGGCGCGTCGCCTGATCCTGGCAGAGGCCCAGAACTGCCCCCACCGCATGCCCGCCTCCACCGCCCCGGAGCAGCCTTGGGTGCGGGTGATCTCCCACGGCGACTTCTCCATAGGCTTGCGGCTGTTGATGTGGTGCCCCAACATGGACGAGGCCTGGGCCGCCCGTTGGTGGATTCTGGAGGCGGTCAAGAAACGCTTCGACGCCGAGGGCGTGGAGATTCCCTTCCCCTACCGCACCCTGGTCTACAAAAAAGATCTGCCCCCGCCCCGGCCGGACGCCGGAGACGGGGGCGAAAAAACCGGCTAGACGCCCGGACTATTTGCCGCTGTTGCTGTTTAGCAGCGACGGCTGGCCCGTGGCCTCGCGCACCGCGCGCCACAAGCCGCCCTGGGGGTCCACCCGGCGGCGGTGTTCTATGGCCAGGGGGATGGGCACGTGCACGAAGTGGTTGCCCCATATGGACACCAGCATGCCGGTGCGCCCGCTCATGCCCGCGTGCACCGCGTGGTGGCCCAGGAAGCCGGTGAAGACCCGGTCGTCGCTGCTGGCGGGCACCGAACGGATGAGGTAGCTGGGATCGATGTACTTGAGGGTCAGGGGCTTTTTGGCCTTGTGGAAGTACTCGGTGATGCGGTCCTTGAGATAGATGCCGATGTCGCCCAGCACCGGGTTGCCGCTTGGGTCGCGACCCAGGTCCTTGCCCTTGAAAAGATTCTGCCCAGCGCCCTCGGCCACCAGCACCACGCCGTGCCCCCGGTCGTCCAGGCGCTTCTCCAACTGGGCCAGCAGGCCGTGCTCGCCCTCCAGGTCGAACTCCACCTCGGGTATCAGGCAGAAGTTCACGTCGGCCAGGGCCAGGGTGGCCTGGGCGGCCACGAAGCCGCTGAGGCGTCCCATGAGCTTGACCAGGCCCACCCCGTTGGGCGCGCCGGTGGCCTCGTTGTGGGCCCCCCGGATGGCCCCGGTGGCCGCCTCCACGGCGGTCTCGAAGCCGAAGGAGCGCTCCACGAAGCTGATGTCGTTGTCGATGGTCTTGGGGATGCAGATGATCCCAACCTTGAGCTTGCGCTTGGTGATCTCCTGGTAAATGGCCTGGCCCGCCCGGAGGGTGCCGTCGCCGCCGATCATGAACAGCAGGCCGATGTTTTGCCGCTCCAGGGAGTCCACGATTTCTTCCATGGGCTGGGGACCCCGGCTCATGCCCAAAAAGCAGCCTCCCCGGCCGTGGATGTTTTGCACCACTTCCGGGTTGAGGTCCATCATCTGGTGGCCGAATTGGGGAATGAAGCCCTGCAAGCCGAAACGCACCCCCACGATGTTGCGCACCCCGTAGATATAATAAAGTTGCAGCACGATGGAGCGAACCAGGGAGTTGATGCCCGGGCACATGCCGCCGCAGGTGACGATGGCCGCCTTGAGCTTGGTGGGGTCGAAGTAGATGTGGCTGCGAGGCCCGGCCAACTCGAAGGTGGGAGGGACCTTTTTACCTTTGATGTCCTGGGGGTAGGGGTTTACCAACACCCGGTCCTCGTCGGTGGTGAACCTGCAGGCGCTGCCGTCCGGCCCGCACATGGCCGCCGCCGGATTGCTGATCTTGGACTGGCCCAGGTTGGGAACTTCGGTTTGGCTGGCTGAGATGTTATGCCTGTCCTCGCGCACTTGGTCTTTCTCCTAGTTAAAGGCAACCTTTAAGAGCACGCTAGCACCGGCACCATGGCGGGTCAAGTTGCGCTTTGGCGGCCTTTACAACCGGTGGGGTTGTGCTACCATCGTAATGCCGGTCGCCCCGTGGAGGCGGCTGAAATAATCCGAATTTTTCCGCCCACGGGCGGTTCCAAGAAAGGTGATGAACACATGCCCGCGATTTTTACCAATGAAGGCATCCGCCGCCTGGTGTTCGGCCAGGGCGCGGCGGCCAGTTTGGGCGATGAACTGACCCTGCTGGGAGCCAAGCAGGTCCTGGTGGTGCTGGACCCGGCCTTGGCCGGCTTGGAGGCCGTTAAACCCGCCCTGGACAGCCTGGACGCCGCGGGCGTGGCCTACGACGTCTTCAGCGACCTGACCCGCGAGCCCGAGCCCGCCGAGGCCGACGCCGCCGCCGCCCTGGGCAAGCAAAAAGGCGCCACCGCCGTGGTGGGCATCGGCGGGGGCAGCGCCCTGGACCTGGCCAAGGCCGCGGGCGTGTTGATCACCAATCCCGGCCAAGCCGTGGACTACGTGGGCCTGGGCCTGGTTAAGGAGCCGGGCGTGCCGGTGATCTGCCTGCCCACCACTGCGGGCACCGGCAGCGAGGTGACCTTCACCGCCGTGTTCACCCGGCGTTCGGACAAGTTCAAGGGCGGCATCAACGGCAGCCTGCTCTACCCCCACGCGGCCATCCTGGACCCCCTGCTCACCGTGAGCTGCCCGGCCTACGTCACCGCCATCACCGGCATGGACGCCCTGACCCACGCCATGGAGGCCTACACCAGCCTGGCGGCCACGCCCATGAGCGACCTGAACGCCCTGGCGGCCATCGAGCTGATCGGCCGGCACCTGGCCCCGGCCGTGGCCCACGGCGGCAACCTGGTGGCCCGCGAGGGCATGCTTTTGGCCTCCCACCTGGCCGGTCTGGCCCTGGCCCAGGCCGGGGTGGGCGCGGTGCACGCCATGGCCTATCCCCTCGGCGCCTTCTACGACATCCCCCACGGCGAGGCCAACGCCCTGCTGCTGCCCTATGTGCTGCGCTACAACCTCATGGCCTGCCCCGAGCGCTTCGCGGACATGGCCTACGCCCTGGCCGAGCTGCCGGGCGACCTGAGCACCATGGAGGCGGCCACCGCCTGCGTGGAGGAGGTGTCGGACCTCAGCGCCCAGGTGGGCATCCCCACCAGCCTGCGCCAGCTGGACGTGCCCGAGGACTCGGTGCCCGCCATGGCCCAAAAGGCCATGACCGTGGCCCGGCCCATCGCCAACAACCCCCGCCGGGTCAGCGCCGAGGACCTGGAGATCATCTACCGCGAAGCCTTTGTCTAGGGAGTAAGTAACTATGCCGGGATTCGAGTGGCTGGGTAAGGAAGAGACCGAGGCCGTAAACGAGGTTATGCAGCGGGGGGTGCTGTTCCGCTACGAGTTCGCCGACCAGCGCCAGGGCGTGTACATGGTGCGCCGTTTCGAGGAGGAGTTCGCCGCCTACACCGGGGCCGGCCACGCCTGCGCGGTGACCAGCGGCAGCACCGCCCTCAAGGTGGCCCTGGCCGCCCTGGGCGTGGGCTACGGCGACGAGGTCATCACCCAGGGGTTCACCTTCGTGGCCACCTGGGAGGCCATCCTGGACTGTGGGGCCAAGCCGGTGTTCTGCGAGGTGGACGAGACCCTGTGCATGGACCCCGCGGACCTCAAGAAAAAGATCACCGACAAGACCCGCTGCATCGTGCCGGTGCACATGATGGGGGCCCAGGCCCGCATCAAGGAGATAATGGCCATCGCCGATGAGGCGGGCATCCCGGTCTTGGAGGACACCGCCCAGTCGGCCGGAGCCCGGCTGGAAGGCAAGCACCTGGGCACCTTCGGGGCCATGGGCACCTTCAGCTTCGACTCGGTGAAGACCCTGACCTGCGGCGAGGGCGGCATGGTCATAACCAACGACCCCGAGCTGTACCAGAACGCCAGCGAGTATCAGGACCACGGCCACGATCACAAGCCGGTGGGCCGGGGCAACGAAGGCCGCCGCTTCATGGGCATGAACTTCCGCATGATGGAGCTGCAAGGAGCCCTGGGCGTTACCCAGCTGGCCAAGCTGGACCGCATGGTGGCCACCCAGCGGCGCAACAAGGCCGCCCTCAAGGAGGCCATCGCCCGGGTGCCCGGCGTTACCCTGCGCCAACTACCCGATGAGTCCGGCGACTCGGCCACCTTCCTGGCCTGGTTCCACGAGACCCCCGAGGCCGCCGGGCGTTTCGCCGCCCTGCTGGCCGACAACGGCGTCCCGGCCATCCCCTGGGGCAAGAACACCTGGCACGCCTATCCCCACTGGGAGCACCTGCACGCCGGGTCCACCACCAGCAAGGGCGGCTGGCCCTATGAGCGCCCGGAAGGCCGGGCCGAGTACGACCCCGCCGCGCTGCCCCAGACCGCGGCCATCCTGGCCCGCTGCCTGAGCTGGCAGATCATGCTGGGCTGGGACGAGGCGAAGCTGAAGCAAATCACCGAGGCGGTGAACCGCGCCGCCGCGGCGCTGTAGACGCCATGGCCCTGCACGTAATCATCCCGGCCCGCTATGGGTCCAGCCGTTTTCCGGGCAAGCCCCTGGTTACCATCGCGGGCAAGCCCATGATCCAGCATGTCATGGAGCGGGCCTCCCGGGCCAAGGGAGTTGAGACCGTGGCCGTGGCCACCGACGACGAACGGGTGGCCCAGGCGGTGGAGGCCTTTGGCGGCAAGGTGATCATGACCCCGGCCTCCTGCCGCAGCGGCAGCGACCGGGTGGCCCTGGCCGTGGAGTCCCTGGGCCTGGGCGGCGAAGAGTTGGTGGTCAACGTGCAAGGCGACCAGCCCCTGCTGCCCTCGGCGGTTTTGGAGGAGTGCGCCGCGCCGCTGTTGGCCGAGCCCGGGCTGGGCATGTCCACCCCGGTGGTGGCCATAACCGACCCCGGCGAGGTGCCCGACCCCAACCACGTCAAGACCGCCATGGACGTGCACGGCAACGCCCTGTATTTCTCCCGCCTGCCCATCCCCTTTCCCCGGGACGGCGAGGAGACCACCTATTACAAGCACCTGGGGGTCTACGTATTCCGCCGGGAGTTCCTGGCCGCCTTCGCCGCCCTGCCCACCGGCACCCTGGAGCAGGTGGAAAAGCTGGAGCAGCTACGGGCCCTGGAGCACGGCTACAAGGTGCGCTGCGTGATAACCCAATACGACTCGCCCGAGGTGGACCGCCCCGAGGACGCCCTCAGAGTGGAGGGCATCCTTTTGCGGTCCGGCGAGGGCGCGTAATAGCCATGAACCTGGAGCCGAGCCGGAGCGCCTTTTTCGGGGCGGGTCCGGCCTGGCTGTTTTACGGGGCCGGGGCCGCCGCCCTGGCCCTTTTGTTGTGGGGCCTGGCTCGGCGGCGGGGGGCGTCTCCCCTGGGCTGGGACGCCAGGCGCTGGCTGCTGCTGGGGCCGCTGTGGCCGGAGGCCCCGCTGCGAGCCGGTCTCATCGCCATGGCCTGGTGGCCCCTGTGGCTCATGGCCCTGGGCAGCGCCCTGTGGCAAGCCCACATGTGGCTTTTCCCCTTCCTGCGCGGCCCGGCTTACCTGCACTTTTCGTGGGTCATGGACTGGCTGGGGGCGGTGTTCACCCTGGCTTGCGGCCTGCTTTTTTTGCTGCGTCTCACTTTTTGGCGCAAGAGGCCGGGACGGGTGAGCCTGTGGGCCCCGCTCTTGGGCGTGGTGGTGGGATTCAGCGGGTTCGTGGTGGAGGCGGGCCGCCTGGGGGCCACCCGGCCCGATTGGGCCTGGTCTTCCCCGGCGGGCATGTGGCTGGCCGAGTTCTGGCTGGGCGGGGCCTCGGACGCGGCCCTACATAACACCTGGTGGGTTCACGCCGGTCTGTCCCTCCTGGCCCTGGCCCTGCTGCCCTGGGTGCGGGTGCGCTGGCCAGGCCCTTGCGCTCCGGCCCGCCGGGTGGCATCTTAAGCCCTATGCTTACCTACCTGGGCATAAAGAACTTCGCGCTCATCGAGTCCCTGGAGCTGGAACCGGGGCCGGGGCTGACCGTGCTCACCGGCGAGACCGGGGCGGGCAAGTCCATCATTTTGGCCGCGGTGAGCATGCTCATCGGCCAGCGGGCCGCCTCTGACCTGATCCGGGCGGGCTCGGAGCAGGCGGTGCTGGAGGCCCAGTTCCTTTTGGACCCGGCCAGCGACCCGGCCCTGCGCCTGGCCGAGGAGGCCCTGGAAGGCGAGGAGGGCGAGCTGGTGGTGCGCCGCCTGGTGAGCCGCGAGGGGCGCAACCGGGTGCAGGTAAACGGCAACCTGGCCACCCTGGGGCTGTTGGCCGACCTGGGGCCGGAGCTGGTCAGCGTGGTGGGCCAGCACGCCTCCCAGGCCCTGCTCAAGAGCGAGGAGCAGCTTTGGCTGCTGGACGCCTTTGGCGGGCTGGAGGAGCAAACCCTCGAGGTGGGCCAGGCGGTGCGCGCGGTGCGCGAGCTGGACCAGAAGATTGAGGAGCATCGCCGCGCCCTTCAGATGCGCGAGCAGCGCCGCCAAGAGCTGGAGCGCACGGTCAAGGAGCTGGAGGCGGCGGGCCTGGACCCGGAGGAAGAGGCCGCGCTCAAGGCCGAGCGCAACCTCATGGCCAACTCCGAGGAGATCGCGGCCCTGGCCCGCCAGGCCCACCAGGGGCTGTACGCGGCCGACGGCTCGGCCCTGGAAACGGTGGACCGCCACCGGGCGGTGCTGTCCCAGCTTGCCGAGCTGGACCCCAGCCTCAAGGAGACCGCCGCCCGCCTGGAGGAGGCCTTCTATCTCCTGGAGGACGTGGCCCATCAGGTGCGCGACTACGAGGCGGGCCTCAGCTTCGACCCCTACCGCCTGGAGTGGCTGGAGGAGCGCCTGCACGGCATTCGCCGCCTGACCAGGCGCTACGGCGGGGACGTGGCCGGGGCTCTGGAAGCCCTGACCCAGGCCAAGGAGGAGCTGGAGGGCCTGGACAGCGGCGAGCAGCGCCTGGAAAAGCTGGAAACTCAGCGGGAGCAGGCCCTGGCCCAGGCGGTGTCCCTGGCCAAAAAGCTGAGCCAAGCCCGCCGCGAGGCCGCCCCGCGCCTGGCCCAAGCCGCCGAGGCCGAGCTGGCCCAGCTTAGCCTGGCCTCCTGCCGCATGCAGGTTTCGTTCAACCAGCCCGGCGGCGCGGCCCTGGAGACCGGGGCCGGTCCCCTGGGCGGGCGCGGCCTGGAGCAGGCGGAGATACTCATCGCCCCCAACCCCGGCGAGGGCTTCCGGCCCCTGAAGCGCATAGCCAGCGGCGGGGAGCTTTCGCGCATGCTGCTGGCCCTGCGCACCCTGGTGGCCCGCCGCCACGGCGCGCCCACCCTCATCTTCGACGAGGTGGACGCGGGCATCGGCGGGGCCACCGGCGCGGCGGTGGGGCAGAAGTTGGCCAGCCTGGCCACGGCGGGGCAGGTGATCTGCATTACCCACTTGCCCCAGATCGCGGCTTGGGCCGATCGTCACTATGCGGTGGGGAAAACGGTCAAGGACGGGCGGACCGCCACTCGCCTCAGCTTGCTGGACGAGGGCGGCCGTCTGGATGAACTAAGTCGTATGCTGGCCGGGGGAGGGCCCGAGTCCACCGCCCGGCAGCACGCCAAGCAGCTTCTGGACTCGGCCCGCCAGGCCAAATTATCCCTCTAGCGGGTGCGCAACACCTGACCCGGCTCGAAGGTGAGCTTGGCGCGGGCAGGCTTGCCCGTGGGACGCACGGGTTTGGGTTTGCCGCTGGGCACCGTCTTGAAGGCCATGCTGCCGGTAGCCGGCTTGGCATCCGCCTGGGCTACCGCCGCCTTGGCTTCCTTGGCCTGCTGCTCTTCCTGCTTTTCCTTGGCGGCCTGCTCCTCTTCCCTTGCCTTGGCTTCCGCCTCTTTCTTCGCCTCTTCGGCCTTCTCTTTTTCGGCCTTTTCGGCTTCATCCGCCGCCAGGGAAACCGGCTCGGCCCAGGCGGTGCGCGCCTCGAACTTAACCAGCTTCATGCGGCCCACCACCGGGCCGGGCAGGTAGAGCGAGCGCCCGCTACCCGACTTGATGGCCTCGCCCCGGGCATAGGCCACCAACTCCGCCCCCAGAGGGAGGCCGGTGTCGCGGCCCACGGTGACCTTGATGCGGTTGCCGTCCACGGCCAGGATGAAGCCCACCCAGGCCTGGGCGGAGATGTTCTGGCTGATCCAGCGCATGGCCGGGGCCACCAGATCGCCTTGCAGCTTGTCCACCACCTTGGGCGGGAAGGGCTGGCCCAGGCGCACGTTGCTGGCCTCGGTCTCGGTAATTTCGGTGCGGGTGGTCAGGGTGGTTTCAGCCAGCAGCACCCCGGTGGCCACGTCGATCAGCTTGAGGTCCAGCTCCATGAGCGCGAAGGGCTGGTTTTCGCGGAATCCGTAGATGCCGGTCTTGTCGTATTGCATGGCCAGGTTCACCACCGCGCCCGAGAGCACCGTGTTCAGCCCCAAGGTGCGGGCCGCGGCCACGATGCGGTCCTCGCTGTTTTGCACGCGGGGGTTGACCTGGGTAAGGGCCTGGCGCAGATCCTTGAACTCCACCAGCACCATGCCACCCTGCTTTTCCACCCTTTGGCTGATGGCCAGGCCCAGGGCCTTGGCCCGGGCCTCCAGGCCCGGCAAGCGGCTGAGGAAGGGCGCCACCACCACCCGCTTACGCAGGTTGGTGTCCTGGCTGTCCATCATGTCGTGCCAGTAGTCGCTCACCGTTTGGGTGAAACCACAGCCCAGGGCGGTCAGGGCCAAACCTACCAGCAGCAGGGCCGCCAGAAGCCGGGGGCGGCATTTAAATCGGTGCATTATTTCTCTCCTGGTTGCGAACCTCGACACTGGGCATTATCGCCGCCTTGGGGACGCTTGTAAACACCCGGCTGTTGTCGTTCTATTTTAGTAGCGGACCTCAAACCCCTTGAGGCCGGGGTCGGGGTCCAGCCAGCTTACGCTGACCTCGCGCACCTCGGCGCTGGGCGGCCCCTGGTGGCACCAGGCCAAGGCCCGCTCCACCACTTCCCTGGGGCCCTGAAAAACCGCCTCCACCCGCCTGAGCGGCAAGTTGCGCACGTAGCCGTCCAGGCCCAGGGCCTGGGCCTCACGCTGGGTGGAGGCCCTAAACCAGACCCCCTGCACCTTGCCCTTTATCAGGGCCACGGCTCTGACCTGCTGCATCATTCCTCCCGCAGAGCGAACAAGGGGCCGGGACCGTCGTCCGGCTCGGGCGCGGCCGGGGCCGTGGCCGCCATGCCGCCGGCCTGGGCCACTCGGCGGCGGAACTCATTGAGGCCGATCATCTCCACCCCCAGCTCACGGGCCTTGTCCGCCTTGGAGCCGGGATCGGCCCCGGCAACCACCATGCTGGTCTTTTTGCTTACGCTGGAGCTTACCTTGCCGCCCAGGGAGCGCACCATCTCGGCGGCGTCCTCCCGGCTGAGCCCCTCCAGGGCCCCGGTGAACACCACGCTCTTGCCCTCCCAGGGCAGGTTCTTTTTGCGGCCCGCGCCCTGAACCTCGGCGGGGCTCACCTCGGCGGCCAGGGCGTCGGCCATGTGGCGGCTTTGCTCCCGCCCGAAAAACTTCATGATGGCTGCCGCCACTTCTCGCCCCACCCCGGACACCGCCACCAACTCATCCTCGGTGGCCTGGGTGACCTTCTGGTAGGAGCCCAGGTCGTTGGCAAGGTCGCGGGCCGTGGCCTCGCCCACGTTGGGGATGCCCAGGGCGCAGAGCAAACGGGCCAGGGGAGCCCCCCGGGTGGCCTCGATGGACTTTAGCAGGTTGTCGGTGGACAGCTCGCCCCATCCTTCCAGGCCTTCGAGATCCTCGCGGTGCCCGGACAGTCGGTAAAGGGAAAGCAGGTCGGTCAGCAAACCTTGGTCCATGAGCTGCACCACCCGCTTTTCGCCCAGGCCCTCTATGTCCATGGCCCCCCGGCTGGAGTAGTGCTGCAAAGCCCCTTTGATCTGGGCCGGACAGGCGATGTGGTTGGGGCATATGTGATTGGCCCCCACCTCGCGCTCGGTGCCCTTTTTGGTGTGGCGGACCACCTTCTGGGCCTGCTCCACGGGTGTGCCGCATACGGGGCAATTGGCGGGCGGCACCAAGAGGTCTCCCCTGGGCTCCCCCTTTTTCACCACCTCAACCACCTTGGGGATCACGTCCCCGGCGCGCACGATGCGCACCGTGTCGCCGATTCGCACGTCCAGGTTTTTGACGATCTCGAAGTTGTGCAGGGTGGCCCGGCTCACCGTGACCCCGCCCACGTCCACGGGCATCATCAGGGCCACCGGGGTGAGCTTGCCGGTGCGGCCCACCTGCACCACCACGTCGCGCACCTGGGTCTGTTCCTGGCGGGGCGGGAACTTCCAGGCCACGGCCCAGCGGGGAGTGCGCGAGCGGGCCCCCATCTCCCGGCGCAGGGGCAGGTCGTTTACCTTGATCACCACCCCGTCGATCTCGAAGATCAGCTCGTCGCGGCGCTGGTCGTAGGCGGCGTGGAATTCTTTGATGAAATCCTCGCCCCGGCCCAGCTTCTGGTCGTCGGGATAGGCGGGAAAGCCCCAATCCACCAGTCGCCCCATGGCCTCCCGGTCACTGGCCATGCCCAACTCGTCGGCGTTGCTCAGCTCGAAGGGAAAGAAGCGCAGGGGCCGGGTGGCGGTGACCGTGGGGTCCATCTGGCGCAGGCTGCCCGCCGCCGCGTTGCGCGGGTTGGCGAAGCCCTCTCCGCCGCGCTCCACCAGACCCCGGTTGAGCTCCAGAAAGCCCTCCCGGTCCATGTAGACCTCGCCGCGCACCACCACCCGCTCCGGCGCGCCGGGCAGGTGGGCGGGGATGTCGGCCAGGGTGCGCAGGTTGGGGGTGATGTCCTCGCCCACCGCGCCGTCGCCCCTGGTGGAGCCTATGCTGAAAAGCCCCTGGCGGTAGACCAGCTCCACGGAAAGGCCGTCGATCTTGGGTTGGGCCAAAAGCTCCGCGTCCTTGCGCCCGGCCTGCTCCAGGCGCTTGAACAGGTCGGCCACCACCTCGAACTCAACCTTGGACTCCAGGCTGAGCATGGGTTGGTAGTGCTCCACCGCCGCGAAGCTGCTCCTCGGCGGCGCGCCCACGGTCTTGGTGGGGGAGTCGGGCAGGGCCAGCTCGGGGAAGTCCCGCTCCAACTCCTGCAACTCGGCCAGCATGCGGTCGTACTCCGCGTCGGCCACCGCGCTTTGGTTCTCGATGTAATAGAGGCGGTTGAGGCGGCGCAGCTCGGCCGAGAGTTCGGCTATGCGCCCGGAGGCCTGTTGGGTGGTCATGGTCATGGTCCAGATTTATCCCGAGAAGGGCCTGTCTGGCAAGTGCCTGGCAGCATGCCCATTGAATCAGGTGGTTGCCCCCGGACTAAGCCGTGGTGGCCTCGCGCACCCGGTTCTTGCCTTCCTGCTTAGCCTGGTACATGGCCTGGTCGGCCCGCTCCAGCAGGCGCGCCGGGCTCTCCTCGCCCTGGTGCTGGGCGGCCCCCACGCTGAGAGTGGCCCGGACCACCGGCCCTTGGCTGAGCTGGAAGTTGTGCTCGTAGAGCCCGGCCCGGATGCGCTCGGCGGCCCAGCGGGCCTGCTCCAGCTTGGTCTCAGGCATTATCACCACGAACTCGTCGCCGCCGGTGCGGGTGGCGAAGTCGCTGATGCGCAACCTCTGGCGCATCACCTGGGCCACGGCGATAAGCACCAGGTCCCCGGCGGCGTGGCCGTAGGTGTCGTTGAACTCCTTGAGGTGGTCCACGTCCAACACCAGCACCGACAGGGGCTGGGCGGAGCGCATGGCATGGTCCACCTCGCTCTGCAGGCGGCTGTCCAAAAAGCGCTTGTTGTATAGCTGGGTCAGCTCGTCGGTGAGGCTCATTTCCCGGAAGCGCCGCTCGCTCTGCTGGGCCTCCTCCCGCTGGCGGCGCAGGCTGCGCACCCGGTCGGCCAGGGCCAGGGATAAGAGCACCGACTCGATGGCCGTGGCCAAGGGCAGGGTGGTGGTGGAGGAGATGGCCTGGGGCAGCAGGCCCAGCCCCTTGAGGGCCAGGGTGAACAAGGCCACGGCCATCACCGACCATGCCAAGAGGAAGTAGCGGGCCGAGGATTGCCCCTTGCGCCAGGCCAACACGCCGATGCAGATGGCCAGCACCGGCCCAAGCAGGCCCAGCACGTGGGCGGTAATGCTGGCCAGGGCGTAGCTGCCTGCCAGCCCCAGGCCGACCTCCAGCAAACCCAGGCCTGCGAAGGCCTTGAGCACCTTGTCGGCTTTGGGGGTCAGCAGGCGGGTGCGCAGAAAAGATCGAGTGAACAGCGCGGCCAGGAAGCTCACCAGGCCCGCCGCGATCCAGGGGACCCTCTGGTTCATGTCCGGGGCCAGCTTGAACCAGACGTCCCATTGCCCGTAAAGGGATATCTCAAAAAAGAGAATGCCCAGGACGTAGACCACGTAATAGAAGTAGGCCGGGTCCCGCAGGGTGGTGTAGAAGAACAGGTTGGTGAGCAGCATGGCCACCAACACCCCGAAAATTATTCCGAAAAAGTAGCTGTCCGTGCTCAGGCGGCTGTTCAGGCCGCTCTCGGACCAGACATAGGGCCGCACCACCAGGGCCCCGCTGTTGGCCAGGCGAAGGTAGGAGTACTCCTGGGGCGGCATGTTCGGCGGCAGGGGCAGGACAAAGGTGCGGAAGGCCACCGGGCGGCTGCTCACCGGGCGGCCGCTGCCCGTAAAATATTCGCGGTAGTTCGGCTCGCCGCCCGGCCTGGACGGGGCCTGGGCCAGGTAGGCGTCGATGTGTTGAATCTGGGAAGAGTCCAGTTCAAGGTAGTAGGGCGGAACGCCGCTGATTTCGTTGAGCCTGAAGCGCAGCCATACCGGGTTTTGGTTGATGCCCAGCCGCAGGGTGGGGGTTTCCTGGGCTGTATGAAAGCGGGTTGACCAGGGAGGGTTGCGCACCTGATCCAAGGTGAGACCCCCGGCGGGGGCCCGCAGCAACTCCACGCTGGGGGCCAGCAGGTAACAGTCCGCCCCTTCCAGCACCATGGGGGGGGCGGCCACGGCGGGCGGGGCGTTGATGACCTGGACCGCGGCCAAGCCCAAAGCCCAAAGCAAGTGCATCGCCAGTTTTCCCGCCGATTTGCGCTTCATGGCCATAGCCGTCCCATGGTTGCCTACCCCGAAACTGGGATATTCTCTGGGTCCAATTATTGCCTGATCTCAGGCGGCTGGCAAGGAATCGGTTTCCCCGGCCCAATTCCGCGCCGCGGCCAGGAGGCCGAAACAGCCGCTCAGCATCACGTCGCCGTGGGGCACGGCGGTCTTCCAGCCCAACCCATGGGCCATGCGGCGCTGGGGGCCGGTGATCACCGGCGGGTGGGGCAGGCCCTTGGGCGCCTGGGGCAGGCGGGCCACCCCGTGGCCGTGCCCGGCGAACACCTCGTCCTCGTCCAGGACGCCTTGGATGAAATCCTCCACTTGGCGGTGCAGGCTCAGGGTGTCCAGGCATCGGGTGTGGTGCTCGTAGATGCCCAGCACCTTGTCGCCGCGCACCAAAAAGGCCACGGTGTGCATGTTGCCCAGGTTGACGATGCAAACGCCCTCGCCCTGGGCCATGGCCGCCACCTCCGGGTCTTCCAGGGTCCCCCAGGCGGCCGCGGCGGCGGTGTCCATGAGCAGGCAGCCGGGGGCCTGCTTGGTAAGGGCGGCCAGGCGGGTCATGTCCGGGGGAGCCTGGTCGAAGATCAGGCGGCCCAGATCCCCTCCGGCTTGTAAAAAGGCCCGCCACTGGTCGAAGCGGAACTTGCGGTTGGAGTAGCCGGGGCTGTAGCCGTGGTCGCACACCGCCAGGGCCAGTTGGGAGGGCAGCTCCACCTCGAAGCGCCCGCAGGCCTCGCGCAGCTCCTCCAGGTTCAGGTCGCCCATGGGCACGGCCAGGGCCTCCTCGGGCGGTTGGTCACAGATGGCCACCCCCATGGCCTCGACCCTGGCCGGGTCGTCGGCAAAGGTGGCCGCCGCCGCCGGGGTGGCGTAAACCTTGAGCCCGGCGGCCAAGTGGGCGTCCACCGCGCGGTGCACCGCGCCGCCGCCCATGAGCCAGCCGTGCAAAAACACCTGGCGGCCCTGATCCGTGGCCCGGCGGATGCGCGCGGCGGCCACCTGGGTGGGGGCGGGCAAGACCAGCTTGACCGCGTTTTCCAGGTTTTGGCTGGCGCGCCACAGCAGGACGTCCTGGGTGCCGCCGCCGATGTCAATGGCTAAGAGTTGGTTTATAGACATGGATTCTTTATACCCGGCTCCGCTGTTTCAGGCTAGCCCCCAGCGCCTTCCGCATACGGTGATTGAACCCGACCACCTTGGGGTGGTATTATCCGTTGAGGGTACTAAGAGCCTAAAAAACCTTGGTACTTTGGTTGACGGATACCGGCCGGTACCCTATAATCGCTACTTTGCCCGCCTTGGCCGCAAGGGGGGCGGGATTGGTGCGGACAGCGACCGGCATAAGACGTTTGTAGAGGCAGCGAACTCCAGTCATGTTTGACAACCTCAGCGATCGGCTGGCCCTGACTTTCAAGAGGCTCAAGGGCCACGGCAAGCTCTCGGAGAGCAACATCTCCGAGGCCCTGAGAGAGGTGCGCCTGGCCCTGTTGGAAGCCGACGTCAACTACAAGGTCGCCAAGGAGTTCATCGCCAAGATCAAGGACCGCGCCGTGGGCCAGGAGGTGATGAAGAGCCTCACCCCGGCCCAGCAGGTCATCAAGATCGTGCGAGACGAGCTGTGCGCCCTCATGGGCGGCGAGGCCGAACCACTGAACCTGGGCGGCAAGGCCCCCCACGTGTTCATGATGGTGGGCCTGCAGGGCTCGGGCAAGACCACCACCAGCGGCAAGCTGGCCCTTATGCTCAAAAAGCAGGGCCGCAACCCCTATCTGGTGCCTGCGGACACCCAGCGCCCGGCGGCCATCGAGCAGCTCAAGAAGCTGGGGGCCCAGATCCAGGTGCCGGTGTTCGACAGCAACCCGGCCCAGGACCCGGTGGACATATGCGTGCAGTCGCTTTCCGGGGCCTCCCGGGCCGGCTGCGACGTCATCATTTTGGACACCGCGGGCCGCCTGCACGTGGACCACGAGCTCATGGCCCAGCTGGAGCGCATCCAGAGCCGCCTGCGCCCCCAAGAGGTGCTCCTGGTGGCCGACGCCATGACCGGCCAGGACGCGGTGAACGTGTCCCAGGCCTTTCACGAGCAGTTGGGGCTCACCGGGGTGGTGCTCACCAAGGTGGAGGGCGACGCCCGCGGCGGGGCGGCCCTGTCCATCCGCGCGGTCAGCCAGGTGCCCATCAAGCTGGTGGGCGTGGGCGAAAAGTTGGACGCCATCGAGGCCTTCCACCCGGACCGCCTGGCCGGGCGCATCCTGGGCATGGGAGACATGCTCACCCTGGTGGAAAAGGCGGGCGAGGCCTTTGAGGCCGAGAAGGCCGAGGCCTTGGCCAAGAAGATGGCCACCGACAACTTCACCCTGGACGATTTCAAGGACCAGCTTCAGCAGCTGAAGAAGATGGGCTCGCTGGACGGCCTGCTTTCCATGCTGCCCGGAGCGGGCAAGCTGAAGGGGATGAAGAACCTTCAGCCCGACGAAAAA
>JAHIQI010000045.1 GCA_018902755.1 Pseudomonadota bacterium
AGAACTTTTTGGCGGCCGGGTTCTTGGCCAGGAATTTCGGTTCATCCGGATCTTGGGTACCTGGATGAGTTTCAATGAAGTGGACATGATGGGGCTCCTCCTCGATGAAAATAGCTAACATCAAAGAGGAAAACCTGATTGTCCACTTCATTGCAACTCATCCAGGTACCCAAGATCCGGATGAACCGAAATTCCTGGCCAAGAACCCGGCCGCCAAAAAGTTCTTCGAGGTGTTCACCCTGCCGCTGGAAGACATCAACGAGCAGAACACCCTCATGAACAATGGCCAAAAGTCCCAAAAGGACATCGAGCGCCACGTTGACGATTGGATCGCCAAGAACCAGGCCACATGGAACACGTGGCTGGCCGAAGCCAGAAAGGCCGCCAAGTAGCCACCCGAATCCATCGGAAATTTTGCGTGAGCGGCGGACTCGAAGCGCTCCGGCCTTCCGAAAGCGCCCCCTGACGTTCAGGTAAATCCGAACCAACGGCAATTAACAATTTAGGACGCGGGGATGGCTAGTCCCGCCTCCGGCATCAGGCAGGACCGCCCGCCGGAAAGCGGGCCCCGCGTGAACACACAAGGGAAAAGGAGACAACTTGGTCCAATGCATAAACTAACTTTGGCTTTGTGCTTGCTGCTGTGCATGGCCGTGGCCGCCGCCACGCCGGTGTGGGCTTCGTCCGACGATGGCGAAGACATGAAAATGCTTATGCAGGAGCTCAAAGCCCTTAAAACCAAGCTGGCCGAGATGGACCAGCTGAAAAAGAAGGTCGACGAGCTAGAGAAAAAGCTGGCCGCCAGCGAGAAGAAGCAGGAGATGCTGGCCAAGCAGGCGGTCGAGACCAAAACGACCGTGGCCGCCAAGGCCGACAAGCCCGACATAAAAATCGGCGGTGCGCTGCGCTTCAACTACCGCGACACCAGCTTCAACGAGGCCCAGAAGAGCAAGGGCGGCGACGGCGCCTTTGACATCTTCCGCCTGGACGTTGACGGCAAGTACAACGACCTGATCATCAGCGCCCAGTACCGCTGGTACTCCTACATGAACGTCATCCACCACGGTTGGGTGGGCTACGACTTCAGCGAGGATTCCCAGGGCCAGTTGGGCATCACCCAGGTGCCCTTCGGTCTGCTGCCCTACGCCAGCCACAACTGGTGGTTCGGCGTGCCCTACTACCTGGGCCTGGCCGACGACTACGACATGGGCGGCAAGTGGAAGTACACTCCAGGCGACTGGGACCTGCAGTTGGCCTTCTTCAAGAACGCCGAGTGGGGCAACGCGGGCAAGCTTGAGCGTTACTCCTTTGACGTGGTCACCCAAGGCGACCAGCAGAACGAGGAGACCAACACCCTCAACGCGCGCCTGGCCTACACCTTCAAGCCCGCGGCCAAGACCTCCATCGAGGTCGGCTTCAGCGGCATGTTCGGCCAGCTTTACAACAACACCACCGACGGCAACGGCACCCGCTGGGCCGTGGGCCCGCACGTCAACGCCAAGTTCGGCCAGTTCGGCGTGCAGTTGGAGGCGGTGCGCTACCAGTACAACCCGGACAACCCCGACGGCGTGAGCGACGACACCGTGCTCCTGGGCGCCTTTGCCAGCTCCTACCAGGTGGCCAGCGAGGCCACGGTGCTGGTGGGCAACCTGAGCTACGACGTCCCGGTGGAGTGGGGCCCCATCACCGGCCTGCAGTTCTACAACGACTTCAGCATGAGCATGAAGGAAAAGAGCGGCTGGAACGACTCCTACATCAACACCTTGGGCTGCCTGATCTCCTCCGGCCCGATCTACACCTACGTAGACCTGGTCATGGGCAAGAACATGGTGTGGCTGGGTGGACCCAGCAACGCCCTGGCCGAGGGTGACGCCAACGCCGACTGGACCGCGCTGTTCAACATCAACGTGGGCTACTACTTCTAGGCGTTACCAAACCCGCATGCGCAAAGACCGGGGCCTTCGGGCTCCGGTCTTTCGTTGTTGGCCGTTATCCAACATTATTAAACAACTCAGCCTCTAATTAGTCATGGCCAGAATCTTGCTGGCGCGAAAAAACCAACTATCACAATTTCTTTAGAAATAACGGGCTAGCTCTTGGTGAATTCGGCGGAACCCCCGCAGAAGCCGAAGTGGAGACACTGCTATTTGGAGGGGAATTTTGCCGCAACAAGCCTTCGGGTGCATCGAGCGTCACCCTGTGACGCTGTTGGTGTTAAACGGCGAGGATCTTGACACGGCCAATTAAAAAATGCTAGCTGTAGTATGTAACATGTAACATATCAGGCTGAAATGGCATGATCCCCCACGAAAGCAATACTCTTTCCGCGATAAAGACGCCCCCATCCCTCAGGGAGATGGCCTTCGATGCCATCAAGGAGGGCATCATGGGCAACACTCTTAAATCCGGCCACATCTACAGCGAACACGCGCTGGCCAAGCAACTGGGCATGTCCAAGACTCCCGTTCACGAAGCCCTGTTGGACTTGGCCAACAGGGGCTTTGTCATCTTGATTCCGCGCAAAGGTGTCAGCATACGCACCTTGACCATTGGTGAAATAAAAGACCTCTATGAATTTCGCCTAGTTCTGGAGGTCGCTGTCATGCGTAGAATCGCCGACCGGATCAACCCTCGGCAGATAGAATGCCTCTGGGAAATCCACAATGCCTGCGTGGCCGCCACCGAGTCCGACGATCACGTGGGCTACATCAAAAGCGACCGCGAATATCACTCCTTCATGGCTTCATTGACCGGCAACGCCTATTTGGTAGGGGCGCTGGAAAACGTCCGCGATCTTATCGACTGGATGGGCGTTCGGGCCATGACCCGGCCCGGCCGCTTGCCGGAGGTTGACTTAGAGCACGCCGAGGTCATTGAAAGATTGGCCCAAGGCGATCAGGAAACAGCTGCCGTGGCCATGGAAAAACACGTGCGGGCCACTGAACACAATTCGCTTGCATGGCATGACCGCCAATGATGAGGAGTGCTCACCATGAACAGGCGTGAGTTGGCGGACCTGGTAAAGAGCGCCAAAGTATACGACCTGGGCATGGATTATTTCGTGGGCATGCCTCACTTTCCAACCCATCCGCCCTTCACCTTCTCTTTGGGCCGGGTTCACGGCGACCTTCCATATGCCGGAGGATTGGCTTCCGCCAATTGCGTTTTCTCAACCGGCGGACACACTGGCACTCATATTGACGCCATAGGACACATAAGCGTCGATGGGAAGGTCTTCGGAGTAGGGGACATCACTCCCTGGCAGGATTATGAGGGCCTGAAAAAGGGTGGGATCGAGGAGGTGGCGCCGATCTTTTGTCCCGGCGTTTTGTTGGATATAGCCGAGATGGAGGGGGTGGAATGCCTTGAGGGCAGCTATGGTATAGGGGCAGAGGCCCTGCAATCCGCCTGCGACCAAAACGGCCTGGAAGTGGGACAGGGCGACGCCGTCCTTATCAGGACCGGATGGATTCAACACTACAAAGACCCTCACAAGTACATATCTCATGTCAAAGGCTCCCCCGGTCTCACGGAGGATGGGGCCCACTGGCTTGTCGAGCGTGGCGCGGCCTATGTGGGCGGCGACACGGTTGCCTTGGAAAAGACGCCTTCTGCGGGATTGCCGGTGCACGGCATTCTGCTTGCCCAAAACGGCATACACATCATGGAAGTGCTTAATCTCGAAGAATTGGCCGCCCAAGGGGCATACAAATTTTTGTTCGTTGCGTTGCCCCTGAAGATCAGGGGCGGTACCGGATCGCCAATCCGCCCGATTGCAGTGGTGTTGTGACCACTGCGGCTTCTCGTCAAGGGAGGCCGGACACCTCTGTGCACATGCTGACAAAAAGTGCTCTCGGCTGGTTGGCAACGATAAATGGAAATTAATTTAGGTGCATGGGCAATTGCCGAATTTTGGGCCAATAAATCCAAGGACTAGGAGGTTTTGCGATGCGGATTTCGTATAAATCCATTGGAATGACGGTAAAGCTGCTAGCCATAGTGGCTTTGTCCGCCGGGTTGATAATGTCTCCGGCCATGACCGGAAACGTGCTTGCCGAGGCAAAAACCTTGAAAATTCTTTCCAACAACCCCTTCTCCGGCAAGGCCGCCTCTTGGGGGTTTTCCCAGGATCGCGGCGTGGGCTTGGCTGTGGACAAGGTCAATAAAGCCGGCGGCATCAAGATCAACGGCGAAACCTACATGTGGGAAAAGATCCAGTGTGACAACCGCTATATTCCCGCCGACGCGGTCTCGTGCCTTAAACGCGGCGCGGCCCAAGGAGCCAAATTTATGTGCACCTTGGGGGGCGCGGTCACCAAGCCTCAGATCCCGCTCATCAACAAAGATAAGATCGTGACCATTGCGGCCATCGCTGGTGGAGCCGACTTTACCAACGCCAACAATAAATACTTGTTTCGGACCATGCCTTCCGCCGACCTGACCATCGCCATCGAGGGCATCAAAATCTACAAGAAACTCGGGGTCAAGAGGCTGGTGCTGCTCACGGCCGACAACGTGTTGGGCCATAGCGACGCCAAAACCCTGAAAAACGCGCTCAAGGTCAACAAGATGAGCAACATCTTGGTCGCCGAGGAGTTCGTGCCCATCGATACCGGCGACTTCAGCCCCGTCCTTACCCGCGTTCTCGCCAAGAACCCGGACCACATCGAGGGTGGCGCATGGCCCGCGGCCGGCCTGGCCTTGTTGATCAAGCAGGCCCGCGAACTGGGCTACAAGGGCACCGTCACCAACCTCTCCGGAGCCCCCAAGGTGGGTCCCCTGGTAAAAATCGGCGGCAAGAAGAACGTGGAAGGCGTGATCATGCTGCGCCTGTGGCCGCCCGACCAGTTGCCCACCCAGGCCTTCAAGGAGTACTGGGCAGAGTACCGCAAGCTATACAACCAGGACCCCGGCGCCAACAGCTGGGAAAGCTACATGGCCTTCATGCATCTTTCCGCCGCGGTTGAAAAGGCCCAGAGCCTTGATCCCGACAAGATCGTAGCGGTGATGCGGGACCTGAAGATTGTCAGCCTCCTGGGCGAGTTGCAACTCATCGGCAAGGACAACCCGCTACTGCCGGGCTATGGCATCAATAACCAGTACACCTCGCCCTTGCCGGTAACCGTACTCAAGGACGGAAACCCAGTTATCTTCAAGTAATAACGGCTTAATAGGGAACATCTCTGATAAGCTCCAGTCGGCCGGCGCCAGGTTGAAGACATGGCGCCGGCCGGCCCTTCCCTTAGATTTTGAGTGGAAACGGTAATACGCCTGTGACGACACAGATGTTCATGCAGATGGCAGTGACCGGGCTGGTGTTGGGGTCCATCTATATGTTGGTGGCTTCAGGGCTGACCCTGATCTACGGCATAATGCACCAGGTGAACATGGCCCATGGTGTGTTCTTCATGCTGGGGGCAATGGCCACCTATTACGCCACCGAGGTGCTGGGCCTTCCCTACTTCGCGGCCCTGTTTGCCGTGGTGTTGGTTTTTCCAATAATCGGCGCGGCCTTTGAGCGCGGCATCTTTCGCAACATTCGGCACATTTGGCTGGCCGGCTACATGGCCACCGTAGGTGTGTGGATGCTAATGGAGGGCCTCGGCTGGCAGGTGTTCGGCACGGAGCAAAAGGCCGTCTCCTTCCCTATCACCGGCCTGATCAAGCTCCCCGGTGGCGCGGTGTTGCCCGCGAACAAGCTATGGGTCGGCCTGATCGCCATAGCCATAATGGCCGGGGTTTACTTGCTGGTGGGCCGTACCTCCTTGGGGCGGCAACTAAGAGCAGTGGAGCAAAGTCCACGGGCCGCCGAGCTGATGGGCATCAATGCCGACCGGGCCATGGCCAAGGGGTTTGCGCTGGGAGTCACTCTGGCCGCACTAGCCGGGGGCCTGGTGAGCACCTTGTATTCAGTGGACCCCTCCTGTGGCTCCACCCCCATGCTCAAAGCCTTCATCATCATTATTTTGGGCGGATTGGGCAACGTAACCGGGTCGGTCATAGCCGCCTATATTTTGGGCTTCATCGATTCATTCGGGGGCAGCTTGTTGGGGTATCATGCCGGGCATTTCATGGGTTTCGGGCTAGTGATCCTCATCCTGATCTTCAAACCATCCGGGATTATGGGCGATGAATAGCAAAATGGCCCCATACTTGAAGGCTCTGGCGGTTATGGTGGCCTTGGCTTTGTTACCACCGTTGGTCAAGTTTATCGCTCCGGACAAATGGGAGTTGACCGCCCACATTTGCATCAAGATTCTTCTTAATGTTGGTTTCGGGCTCTGTCTTTGGATGATGCTGCAGGCCGGCGAACTGAGCCTTGGCCAAGGTGGCTTCATCACCATCGGCGGCTACACCACCGGCATCCTGGTGGCCAAGTACAACCTGATCAGCGTCGTTTGGCTGGGCTACTTGGCCGGAGCTTTGGCGGCTGCGGCGATCGCTTTGCTGCTTGGTTATCTTATCGTGCACCTCAAACGCATCTTTTTTCTGCTGGTGACTTGGTCCTTCGCCGAAATGTTGCATCCGGTAGTAACCTCCTTTGAACATCCTTTTGGCGGGTCGATGGGTATTATCAACATCCCCCCTCCGGAGGGCCTGACCATTTTCGGCGAGACCTGGACCGGATACTACTACCTGGCCTTGGTTTATGGTTTCGCGGTGCTGTGGATTGTCTGGCGCATCGCGGGCTCCAAGGTCGGGCTGATCACCAAATCCATTGGCCAAAACGACACCCTGGTCACCTTTTGCGGCCTTTACGTACGCAAATATAAGGTGATGATCTTTGTGCTGGGCTGCTTTATCACCGGTATCGGCGGCGGCATCATGACCAGTTACCTTACGGCCATTTCCCCCGAGACCTTCACGTTTTTCACCTCCCTGGACATCATCATGTTCAATCTTATAGGCGGAATGGGCACCATCACCGGCCCCATCGTGGGAGCGGTGATTCTTTCGGGCCTAAACGAGTATTTGTTCGCCGCCGGCTATTGGCGCATGGTTGTCTACGGCTTGATCATCATTTTCTTCATCACCCTGCTGCCCGGGGGCATGATCTCCTTGCCGGCAGTGCTCCGCAAACGATTCGCTCGCAAAACCAAAAAGCAGGAGGTGGGTCTTGGCTGACCAGAGCATCCTGCGGGTAGAAAACGTCAGCAAACACTTTGGCGGCCTGGTGGCCCTGTCCGGGGTCGGCTTCCATATTGAAAAGGGAGACTTCTTCGGACTCATAGGGCCTAACGGTGCGGGCAAGTCGGTCATGGTCAACGTGGTGAGCGGCTTGTACCGGCCCAGCCAAGGCCGGGTGGAATTTGACGGCCGCCAAATTACCGGGCTTCGACCGGACCGAATCATCAGAGAGGGCCTGAGCCGCACTTTCCAGCACTCCACCTTGTTTTTCGACTTGAGCGTTCGCGAAAACATAATGATGGGGGTGCGCACCATGGCCAGCGTGGGGCTGGCCGAGGCCATCCTGGGCACCTCCAGCGCCCGAGAAAAGGATCAGGCGATAGAAGAGCGTGCCCAGGAGGTGATCGACCTGCTGGGGCTGGAGCAACAGGCCGGAGAACTGGCCGCCAACCTGCCGTATGGCTTGCAGAAGGTGGTGGCCATCGGCATGGCCATCGCCCCCAAGCCCAAACTCCTGATACTTGACGAACCCCTCACGGGGCTGGTCGCGGCGGAGGTGGACCAGGTGATGGGCCACATCGCCTCTTTGAACCGGCAAGGAATGACCATCTTCATCATTGAGCACAACATGCGGGCAGTGATGAATTTTTGCAGCCGCATTGTGGTGCTTAGTTTCGGCAACAAGATCGCCGAGGGGGCGCCCGGCGAAATTCAACGGGACCGCGAAGTGATCAAGTCCTATCTGGGGGAGTGAGATTGTCCTTCCTGGAGATCAAGCAAGTGGTGGCGGGCTACGGCCCGGCAGTGGCTTTGCACGGTGTCAGCCTTTCCATGGAGAAGGGTCAACGCGTTTCCTTGCTGGGCGCCAACGGCGCCGGCAAAAGTTCCATAGTCAACGTCGTCAGCGGCTTGCTGCCTGTGCGCTCCGGAGAAGTTTGGTTCCAGGGTGAGCGCATCGACGGATGGGCCGCCCACCGCATCGTGGGCTTGGGTGTAAGCCAGGTGCCCGAGGGCCGGCTGGTCTTTCCCAAAATGACCGTTTGGGAAAACCTGGAGTTGGGGGCAACCACCCTGAAGGACACGGTGCAAAAGAGCCGGATTTTGGAGCAGGTGTTTGATCTGTTCCCACGGCTGTCGGAGCGGCGCAAGCAGATGGCAGGCACCATGAGCGGCGGCGAACAGCAAATGCTGGCCGTGGGACGCTCCCTGATGTCGCAACCCAAGCTGATTCTCTCCGATGAAATATCAATGGGGTTGGCCCCTTTGGTGGTGCGCGACATATACGACACCTTGCTGCACATCAACCAAGAATTGGGCGTTACTCTTTTGATGGTGGAGCAGGAGGCCAAACTGGCCCTGGAGGTGGCGGATACCTGCCATCTGCTGGAATCCGGCCGTATCGTGGCCTCGGGCCCAGCTGATGAGATGGCCAAGAGCGAGTTGGTGCGCAAGGTTTACCTGGCAGAGGACTAGGGTGGTCCTGGCCTCGCCCTATTTACATAGCCCATTTCTGCGAGAGGGTATGTGATGCCTGGCAGAAAAAGTTCGGTGTTTTCCCGCCGCCTGGACCCGCCGCTGCCTGTGGCGGTGTCCGGCGAGGGAGTGTGGATCGTCGATGCCGACGGCAAGCGTTACTTGGACGCTTCAGGTGGCGCCGTGGTGGTAAACCTCGGCCATGGGCGCAAGGAAATCGCCCAAGCCGTGGGCGAGCAGCTCGGCAGGCTTTATTATGCTCATCCCACGATGTTTACATGCCAGCCGGCCGAAGACTTGGCCGCGGCATTGGCTGCCCACACACCCGGTGATCTGAATCGCGTTTATTTCATGACCTCGGGTTCGGAAGCCAACGAGACGGCCATAAAGCTGGCCCATCAGATACACCAGGCCCAGGGCAGGCCGGAAAAGACGATCTTGATATCCCGTTGGCGTTCCTACCACGGCCTTACCATGGGTGCCTTGGCCGCGGCCGGGCGTCCGGCGTTTCGCGTGCCCTACATGTCCATGCTGCACGATGCGGTGCATATCCCACCGCCGTATTGCCTGCGTTGCTCCTACGGACTCAAACAGCCTGGATGCGGTTTGCGTTGCGCCTTGGCCCTGGATGAGACCATCCAGAACTTGGGCGCACAGGTGGTTTCGGCCTTCCTCATAGAGCCGGTCAGCGGCGCCACCCTGGCCAGCTATCCCCCCCCCGAGGGCTACCTGGCCCTGGTGCGGGAAATTTGCAGCCACCATGGCGTGCTGCTGATATTCGACGAGGTGATGACCGGCATGGGCCGCACCGGGTCTTGGTTCGCCGGAGGCCGCTACGGCGTCACCGCTGACATGATGACCATGGGAAAGGGCCTGACCGGCGGCAGCCTGCCCCTGTCGGCCGTGGCGGTGAGAGAGCCCCTGTATCAAGATTTAAAAAGCGGCCTCGGCGCATTCAGTCACGGCGGCACCTACAGTCACCATCCGGTGGGCTGCGCCGCCGGTTTGGCCGCGGTGCGAATCCTTGAGGACGAGGCCCTTGTCGAGCGGGCCGACCGGATGGGACAATTCCTGGGCGGCAAACTCCACGAGCACCTGGACGATTCTCCCTTTGTGGGTGATGTGCGCGGCGTGGGCATGCTCTGGGGGGTGGAGTTCGTGGCGGACAAGAAGACCTTGGCCCCCTTCCCCAGATCCGAGAAGGTCACCGAACGCCTGTGGTCGCATTTGTTTGATGAAGGCATCATCGTTTACAAAGCGGTAGGCTTGGCCGGCACCCATGGGGATGCTCTGGTTGTCTCGCCGCCTTTTATTATTGAAGAGGAACAAATTCTGCGGGTGGCCCAGGCGATCAAAAAAGCCGTCGTCGAGGTGCTGGGATAATTTTTTAACCATGATCTACCCTAAGCCGCTTTTAAAGCCGTCCGGCGACAGGGCTCTGCGCATCACCTTTGGCGATGAACGCAGCCTCAGGGTAAACCAGCCCGTGCGGGCCTTGAGCCGTCTTATTGCTTCCGAAGCTTTGCCGGGCCTCCTGGAGATGGTGCCCACCTATGCCTCCATGACGGTGCTTTACGACCCCGATGCCATTGACTATGACGAGTTGGCCGGACGCTTGGAGGATTTGGCACGGCAAGCCAGCGCACAGGAAACAATCGAAGCCAGCCCCAGGCTCTTGACCATTCCGGTTTGCTATGAGGGCGATTACGCCCCGGACATGGATTACATCTGCGACCACACCGGCCTTGACCAAAATCAAGTGGTGGGTCTGCACACCGCGGAAGCTTATTTTGTTTTTCAACTGGGATTTACTCCGGGCTGTCCTTTTATCGGCCCATTGCAGGAGCAACTGCACGTACCCCTGATGCAGTCGCCGCGGACGCGCACCCCCAAGGGCGCGGTCGCTATCAGTGTGGGACAGACTGTGATTTATCCGCGGGCCACTCCTGGAGGCATGCGCATCGTGGGGCGCACCCCGGTCCAGCTTTTTCAGCTTGAGCACCCGGACTTGACCTTATTCAAGCCGGGTGATCGCGTAAGGTTTAGAGCCGTGAGTGTTCAGCAATATCAGGCTATAGAGGCGCGGGCGTCAGCCTTGTACGACGGTGTGGAGTCTCTTTCCCATGGTTGAAAGCGTCTCTATCCCTTACATCAAGGTGTTGCGCCCCGGCGCGCTGAGTTCTTTGCAGGATTTGGGACGCCTCGGCTACCAGAGCCTCGGTATCGCCGAGGCTGGGGCCATGGATCGCTACTCGCTGGTGCAGGCAAATCGTCTGTTGAACAACCCCGACAATTCGGCGGCCTTGGAGATAACTCTGGTCGGCCCCAAGCTGTGCTTTGAGATAGCGGGCAACTTTTCTCTGACCGGGGCCGACCTCTCCGCCCAGTTGGACGGCCGTCCTTTGGCCCCTGGGAGCGTATATAGGGCCGAGTCCGGCCAGGTGCTGAGTTTCGAGCGGAGGATCAACGGCATGCGAGCCTATTTGGCGGTGCCCGGCGGATTCGACGCTCCCTTGGTCCTGGGCAGCCGGTCCACTTACATTTATGCAGGCTTCGGCGGCCTCACGGGACGCGCGCTCACCAAGGGCGATGTGCTCTCTTGCATGGCCGAGCCGGAGATTGATCGCGAACTAACGTCCCTGCCGGAGAGCCTTTTGCTCCCCCCTGACGGCCCTCGAGTTTTGCGGGTAATCATCGGCCCGCACGAGGAGCGCTTTACCGAACAAGGCATCGAGACCTTTTTGGGGTCGTTTTTCGAGGTGACGAGTGAATCCAACCGTATGGGCTATAGGCTGGAGGGTCCTCGAATTGAACACACCCTCGGGCCCATAGTGGTCAGCGAAGCAACTCCGCTGGGCGCGGTGCAGGTGCCGGGACAAGGTCAGCCGGTGCTGCTGCTCCGAGAGCGTGGAACCACCGGCGGCTATACCAAGATCGCCTGTATCATCACCGCCGATATCGACCAGGTGGGCCAGGCCATGCCCGGCAGCCGGATCAGCTTCCGGCGAGTGGGGCTTAAACAAGCGCATCACGCGGAAAGGCAACGCTGGCAGTCTTTGGATTCCTGGCGGCCACAAATTGAAAAGAAGGATGCGAAATGAGCGTGATTGATCTGAACTGTGATCTGGGTGAAAGCTTCGGTCCTTATAGCATGGGCTTCGATCGCGAGGTGATGGAGCATATCACCTCGGCCAACGTTGCCTGTGGTTGGCACGCCGGAGACCCAATGGTCATGGACCATACTGTTAAGTTGGCCGGTGAGCGGGGGGTTAGTGTGGGCGCTCACCCCGGATACCCGGACATGCTCGGCTTTGGACGCCGCCACATGGATTGCTCACCTGATGAACTTAAAAATTACGTAATTTACCAAGTAGGCGCCCTTGATGCCTTCTGCCGGATTCACGGCCTAACGCTTAGCCACGTAAAACCCCACGGCAAGCTCTATCTGGATTGCCTGGATCGCCAACACCAGGCCCGGGCAATCGCCGAGGCGGTTTATTCCTACAACCCGCGGCTAATATACGTGGCCTTTGCCGGCGCCAGGGGTGAATTGATGCGGAAAGTGGCCGATGAGGTGGGACTCAAAGTGGCGTTTGAGGCTTTTCCCGATCGTGCTTATACTCCGGAGGGGCTGCTGGTGCCTCGTGGGGTGCCTGGCGCTGTGGTCACTGACCCTTCAGAGGTGGCTGAGATATCTTTGAGGGTGGCGACTGAACAAAAGATGATCACCTCAGACGGCACCATTATAGATTTGGAAGCTCAAACGCTATGCGTACATGGCGACACCCCTACAGCGCTGGAATTGGTGCAATCGATACGCAAGGCATTGGTCGCCAATGGGGTGAATGTGGCGCCAATGTCTGATTTTTTGGGCTGATTTTGCCGAGAGAAAATTGGAGGGGCGGGTAAAGATATAAGCCGCGGGGCAGATGGCAGAGGTAAAAAGAGCCACAGAACCTCGATCAGAGCCATCCCCGGCATCACGCCATCGAGCGTCCTCGCCCTGTCTCGGTCCAGTGAGCTAGCGCCTATCTACTCCTTACATAGCTAAAAGAGCAGAAAAAAAGAGGGCGCAGCCTTGCGGCCGAGCCCTCTCGATATTATTTGGCGCTATCAACAGGGCTCGAACCCGTGTCTTAGGCGAGAGAGGCAGCCCAGGGGGACGGATTACGCCAGGTTAGGCCGGTTTTTACCCCTTTTTGCCAAGTAACCTGTAGCCAGAACTGTAGCCGAAGACCCTGCTGTTGAACCATTGGAGGCCTGGATTCTTACCGTTGTTGGCGATGAATATGCCGTTACGTCCAATCCTGCGTCTGAACAGGGCTTCAAAACCAGTAGAATTGATTTCTTGGCAAGCGTGGGAAAGCATCTTTCTTCCCCTTACATCTTGACTTCAATGCCCCTCCCTCTGAGGTACTCCTTTACTTGCCGGATAGTGAAAGTGCGATAATGGAATACGGAGGCGGCCAGAAGCACCTGGGCACCGCCCTCTGTAGCTGCCTCATAGAAGTGTTCCAGTTTGCCGGCTCCGCCGGAGGCCACCACTGGCAGACTGGTGGCGTCGGCGACCGCTCTGGTGAACTCCAGGTCATAACCATGCTGGGTGCCGTCGCCGTCCATGCTGGTGGGCAGCAGGGTCCCGGCACCCAAGTCCTGACAGCGCCCAGCCCACTCGATGGCGTCCCGGCCCACCGGCTTGGTGCCCCCGGAGACCACCAACTCGAAGCCCGATGGCATCTGGGGGTTGCGCTTGGCGTCGATTGCCACGGTTATCACATCCCGACCGAACTCCCGGGACGCTTCTTCAACCAGGGATGGGTTGTGCACCGCCGCGCTGTTCATGGAGACCTTGTCGGCTCCGGCCTTGAGCACCTGCTCAATATCGGCCACGGTAGAGATGCCCCCGCCCATGGTCAGCGGAATATCTATGGTCGCCGATACCTGGTGCACCCACTCCAGCATGGTCTTGCGGCCCTCCACTGTAGCCGCGATGTCCAGCATGGCCAATTCGTCCGCCCCTTCGGACTGGTATAGGGCCGCGTTTTCCACCGGGTCCCCGGCATCGCGGATTTTCACAAAATGAATCCCCTTAACCACCCTGCCGTTTTTCATGTCAAGACAAGGCATTATTTTTATCTGGCCCATCAACTACTCCCCTTACACCCTTATGCTCACCATCTGTTGGACATGGAGCATCATTGGTAAGTTACCGCCGCGCACGTTCTAATGACGGGCGCACTGGAAGCCTTCACCCAGGCCACACATGATGCATTGGTCAACTGCGCTTTCCGCCTCCATAAGCTGAGATTCGCATTTGCCGCATAGGTATTCTTCACCCGGCTTCATGGGGCCATCGCAGGGGGTGATGGTCATGGGGCATAGGTCTATGCAGTTTCCGCACATTTTGCAGGTTTCGGATTTGACGCCAAAGGGGGACTTGACCCTTCTGTCCTTGCCCCTGCCAACGAATCCGATAGCCTTGGCCTGCCATTGCTCACGGCAAATGCGTACGCAGCGCCCGCAGAGCACACAGTTGTCGTTGCGGAAGGGGTAGCGCACCGTCTTGACCCCGCAGCGCACGGCGATATCCTGTATTGCTTTGGAGTTGGGGGCCTGGGACACCAAAAGCTCGGCAATGTTCTTGCGTAAACGTTTTATTTTCTGGGTGTTGCTTTTAATCACCATGCCCTCTTGAACCCGCAAGGTACAAGAAGTTGTCACCTTGGAGCGGCCTTCTACCACATGCTCCACGATGCATAGGCGGCAGGCCCCCAGATCGGAAATGTTGGGTACGTGGCAGAGATGCGGTATGCAGATGCCGTATTCAATGGCCACATCCAAAACGCTGGAGCCTTTGGGAACCTTGAATATGGCCCCGTCGATCTTCATGCTGACATACTGAATCATTATCTCACCTCGTTAGATCGTGTGGATCGCATCGAATTTGCACTCGCTCTTGCAGATGCCGCACTTCTGGCAAAGGGCGTCGTCGATGACGTGCACTTCCTTTTTGGAGCCACTGATGGCCTGGTGTGGACAAGCCAGGCGGCACTTCCCGCAACCGTTGCAGTTTTGGGCGTTCACCACATAGGTGATCAGGGCCTGGCAGGCTCCTGCCGGGCATTTATGGTTAAGTATGTGGGCGTCGTATTCATCCCGGAAGTATTGCAGGGTGGAGAGCACTGGATTGGCGGCGGTCTTGCCCAGGCCGCAGAGAGCGGTTTCCTTCATGGTCTCGGCCAGGTCCTCCATCAATTCGATATCTTCCGGAACGCCTTTCCCCTCGGTGATGCGGGTTACGATCTCCAGCATTCGGTCTATGCCCAGGCGGCAGGGAACGCATTTGCCGCAGGATTCGTCCTGCAAAAAGGCCAGAAAATATTTGGCCACGTCCACCATACAGGTGTTCGCGTCCATCACCACCATGCCCCCGGAGCCCACCATGGAGCCCGCCTCATATAGGGCGTCGAAGTCAATCGGTAGGTGGAATTTGTCGGCAGGCAGGCACCCGCCAGAGGGACCGCCGGTTTGCACCGCCTTGATAGCCTTGCCGCTGGCCGAACCACCGCCGATATCCATAACCACCGTGTTGATGGTGGTCCCCATCTCCACCTCCACCAGGCCTGTATTCTTCACCTGGCCTGTGAGGGCCAGGATCTTGGTGCCCTTGCTGCCGCCAGAGCCCCGGCCCGCGAACCAGGCCGATCCGTTGGTCACGATGGCTGGCACATTGGCCCAGGTCTCAACGTTGTTCAGCACCGTGGGCTTGTTCCAAATCCCTTCCACCACGGTATGCACGTCCTTGGCCCGGGGCTCGCCCACCCGACCCTCTAGAGAGGCCATCAGCGCGGTGGACTCGCCGCATACAAAGGCTCCGCCGCCCCGGGCAATATCGATGTCGAAGTCAAAAGAACTGCCCAAGATGCCCTTGCCTAGAAGGCCTTTATCCCGAGCCTGGTTGACCGCGGCCTTGATGTTCTCCACCGCCAGGGGGTATTCGTTGCGCACGTAGACGTAGCCCTTACTGGCCCCCACCGCCAGGGCCCCCAGCATCATGCCCTCCATAACCAGATGGGGGTTTCCCTCAAGGACGCAGCGGTCCATATAGGCCCCGGGGTCGCCTTCGTCGGCATTGCAGATCACATACTTCTCCTCGCCCGGGGCCTCTAGGCACTCCCGCCATTTGCGCCCGGTGGGGAAGCCGCCGCCACCTCGGCCCCGCAGTCCCGAGGCCTCCACCTCCTTAAGAATGGCCCCATCGCCCATGCCGTTGAGCGCCTTGGCCAGGGCGGCGTAGCCGTCGATGGCGATATAGTCGTCGATGGATTTGGGGCTCACCCGGCGGTTCAGGGACAGAAGTTGACGTTTCTGCTTGACGTAAAAAGGGATTTCGGATTCGGTCCGTACCTTCTCGCCGCTCACCGGGTCTGTGTAGAGGAGGCGTTCGACCACCTGGCCTTGGCCGATGGTCTTTTCCACAATCTCGGCGGCGTCTTCCACCCCCACCTGGCAGTAGAAGGTGTTGACCGGCTCGATGACCACTATGGGGCCCTGCTCGCAGAAGCCGTGGCAGCCGGTGGTGCGCACATGTACCTCATCCCCCAGGCCTCGAGCCTTCAGGGCCTCCAGCAGGGCCGCGATGACCTTGGGGGAGGCGCTGGCCTGGCAGCCGGTGCCCCCGCAGACTGCGATGGTGGCCTTCAGACTCTGGCGGCGAGCCAGGATGGCCTCTCGGTAGGCCGCTAAATCACCATGGGTTGCGATTTCAGGCATGGTCGGCCTCCTGCTCCGGCTTTTCATCACGCGCGCGCAAGGCGTCGATGAGCTTGCGCAGCTTGCCCGGGCTCATGTGGTGATGGGAAGAGCCGTTCTCGGTGACCACCGGACCCAGGGCGCAGGCTCCCAGGCAGTTGACGTGCTCGATGGTAAAAAGTTTGTCGTCGGTCATGTCCCCGGGCTGCACCCCCAGCTGGCTGATGGCCTGATTCAACAGGAGCTTGGCCCCGCGCACATGACAGGCGGTGCCGGTGCACATTGTGATCACGTTCTTGCCCCGGGGATTCAGGTGGAAGGCCTTGTAAAAGGAGACCACGCTGTACACGTCCACCAATGGGACCCCCAACTCCTTGGATATGGTGCGTATGGCCTCCTCGGAGATGTATCCGTACTGGGCCTGCACGTCCTGCAACACCTCTATTAGCTGATGGGGCTGGCTGCGCCGCCCCTCCAATAGGGTTTCCAGCGGTTGTGGCTGCATGGTTACTCCCATTTAACGAGTAGTGGTTTTGGTTTGACTGGCGGTAGGTTAAATGGCATGGTGTCCGGGAGTATATACAGTAAAGTTGCCCAATAAATGCCTATACGATATATGCACTAGTAGTGCATATACATTGCATATGGATTACACAGACTAATTATTGGCCCCGCAAGGGCAATTGATTGTAAAGCGTTAATATGGCAACAAAAAGATTGGCTGGCCACAGTGCCCATCATCAGATAGGCAACCTGTCTCGCCTATGGCGCATCCCCTTCAGCAATGAAACCGAACACACCAAGGTCGAGAACGCGTTACGCGAGCGCATCAAGGAGTTGAACTGCCTTTACGGCATTTCCCAGTTGGCCGAAAGGCACCCCGATTCGGTGGAGGATCTGCTCAAGGATGTCGTGGAGTACTTGCCCTATTCCTGGCAGTACCCGGAGATCGCCTGCGCCCGTATCGAATTTGAAGGGAGCACCTACAAGAGCGAGGGCTTCCAGGTAACCCAGTGGCGCCAGGCCTCGCCCATAAAAATGTACAAGGAGCCGGTGGGGGAGGTGGCCATCTTTTATCTGGAGGAATGCCCCCCGGCCGAGGAGGGGCCCTTCTTAAGGGAGGAGCGCATCCTCTTGGACGCGGTGGCCGAGCGCATCGGTGGGGCGGCCATGCGTATTGCGGTCGAGAACGAGCTGCAGGATATGAACCGTCAGCTCACTGTGGAGCGCGAGGCTTTGAAGGAGACCAATGCGGCCTTGCGCGCGGTGCTGGCACGAATCGAGGAGGAGAAACAGGAAATCAGCCGTAACGTGCAGATAAACGTGGACAAGATCATCATGCCCATTCTGCACGCCCTGGCCATGGAACTGCCCCGGGGTAAACGACATTATGTGGAGCTGTTGCAGGAGAATCTAAAGGAAATCGCCTCACCTTTTGTGAACGAGCTTTCCCAGGCCTACCTGTCGCTAACCCCCACCGAGGTGGCCATCTGCAACATGATCCGAAACGGCCTCCGCACCAAGGAGATCGCCCAAATGCGCAGAGTATCCCCGGCCACCATAAACCGTCACCGGGAGCACATCCGCCGCAAGCTCAATATCACCAACACCGAGGCCAACCTGGCCACATATCTGCAATCTAGGCAGCGGCAGGATAAGTAACTGGCGCGGGGGAGACGAGGCGTGCTAATCAGTGCATCGTCCAATTTTAACTATGGCACTTCCCTACGACTTAAGCTTCGCCACCCGAGAGGACATACGCCGGGCCGTCTTCGAGTTCATTGAGGTTGGCTATAATCGGACCATAAGGCAAAGCACAAACGGCTACATCAGTCAGTATGGCCGAGGCGGACTAAATTACCCTAATATTTTTTTAGCTAGATAGTTACTGAACCAGTCCAGTTGCAACGTACTGCTCACTAGTATGGGCACAGGTTGCTAATGTAAGCTTAGACCGCGCCATGCACAGCTCCAGTACAGTGTGCTTAGCAAAAATAACACTCTTGTATATTTACGATTAATCCGATTTGTGTTGGCAGGCCAAAGCACCGAATTTCACCCGAGTGATGAAACAGGCCAGCGTATAGATCGCCTTTTCGCCGATTTGCTTCAGCTCCGCCATCCATTTATACTATAACCAAGGTGATTGAGAGTCTCCGGTCCCGCCTACACCAGCCTCACCTATTTCTGATGTTTGCATACCCTGGAGGAGCCTCAACTTGAGTGAGGCTTGGTAATTACCGATTATCTGCTGGCCAAGCGAACTAAGCGACTGGTGGTTTTTCATTTTTTGCCTCCGGGGGATGCTCGAAGTAAAGGAGAGACCAAATCCATTCCGAGACGGACAAGGGAATGAACTCCCACGACCACATGCAACATGGCGACGACAACGGCCACCAAGCTGAACAACACGGTTCGGATCACCAAGCTCACCGGGGGCATCAAGGCCACGGCGAACACGCGGGTCACCAGGGCCACGGCGGCGGAGGCGGCGGACACGCCTCCCACCACGCCCACATGGTGGCGGACTTTCGCAAAAGATTCTTTGTATCCCTGTCCGCCACCATGCCCATCCTGGCTCTGTCGCCCCTGATCCAGTCCGCTCTTGGCCTGGGTCAAGTCCTGAGCTTTGCGGGTGACAGCTACGTGCTGCTGGCCCTGGCCTCCTTCTTGTTCTTTTACGGCGGCTGGCCCTTCCTCAAGGGGCTGGTGGACGAGGTAAAGCAGGACAGCCCGGGCATGATGACCCTCATCGCCCTGGCCATCACCGTGGCCTACGCCTACTCCGGGGTGGTGGCCTTGGGGCTCAAGGGCAAGGTCTTCTTTTGGGAGCTGGCCACCCTGATCGACATCATGCTGCTGGGCCACTGGATCGAGATGCGCTCGGTCATGGGCGCCTCGCGGGCCCTGGAGGAGTTGGCCAAGCTGGTGCCCAAGGAGGCGCACAAGCTGGCCGAGGACGGCTCCACCAGCGAGGTGCCGGTGAGCGAGTTGGTGCAGGGCGACAAGGTGCTCATCAAGCCGGGCGAGCAGATTCCGGTGGACGGCGAGGTCATTGACGGGGCCTCCTCCATCAACGAGGCCATGTTAACCGGCGAGTCCAAGCCGGTGGAGAAAGAGGCCGGCGACCAGGTCATCGGCGGAGCCATTAACGGCGAGGGTTCGCTCAAGGTGGAGGTACAGAAGACCGGCGAGGCCTCTTTCCTTAGCCAGGTCATCAAGCTGGTGGAGCAGGCCCAGGAGAGCAAAAGCCGCACCCAGGACCTGGCCAACAGCGCGGCCAAGTGGCTCACCTATATCGCCTTAAGCGCGGGTGGTCTCACCTTGGCCGCCTGGTTGGTCTTTAGCGCGGTGGACTTCGCCTTCGCCCTGGAGCGTACCGTCACGGTGATGGTCATCACCTGCCCCCATGCTTTGGGTCTGGCCGTGCCTCTGGTGGTGGCGGTATCCACCGCCCTGGCGGCGGGCAACGGATTCCTGATCCGCAACCGCGCCCCCTTTGAGCAGGCCCGCAACATCAAGGCCATCATGTTCGACAAGACCGGTACCCTCACCACGGGTGAGTTCGGGGTGGACCAGGTGGTGAGCTTCAACGAGGAGTTCGATGAGGACCGGGTGCTGGCCCTGGCCGGCGCGGTGGAGTCGCAGTCCGAACACCCCATCGCCCAGGCCATTGCCGAGGCGGCAGAGGGGCACCCCCAGCCTGAAGATTTCAAGGCCATACCCGGCAAGGGCGCCCAAGCCACAGTGGAGGGCCACCAAGTCATGGTGGTCAGCCCACGCTACCTTAAGGAAGAGTCCTTGAGCTACCCCGATGGCAAGTTGTCATCGGCCGAGGAAAAAGGCGCAACCCTGGCCTTTGTGCTGGTGGACGGCCAGCCGGTGGGGGCGGTGGCCCTCACCGACATGGTGCGGCCCGAGTCCAAAGAAGCTGTGGCCCGGCTCAAGGAAATGGGCATCAAGGTGATGATGATCACCGGGGACAACCGCAAGGTGGCCCAGGCCGTGGCCGACGAGCTGGGCCTGGATGACTTCTTCGCCGAGGTGTTGCCCGAGGAAAAGGCGGCCAAGGTCAAGGAGGTGCAGTCCCGGGGCTGGAAGGTGGCCATGACCGGCGACGGGGTCAATGACGCCCCGGCCCTGGCTCAGGCGGACGTGGGTATCGCTATCGGGGCGGGCACCGACGTGGCGGTGGAGACAGCGGACATAGTGCTGGTCAAAAGCAACCCCCTGGACGCCCTGGCCCTGATCGAGCTCTCGCGGGCCACCTACCGCAAGATGCTCCAGAACCTTTTCTGGGCCACCGGATACAACGCCCTGGCCATTCCCCTCGCGGCCGGGGTGCTGATCTCCTGGGGTGTGTTGCTCAGCCCGGCCATGGGCGCGGTGCTCATGTCCTTGTCCACGGTGATCGTGGCTATAAACGCCAGGTTTTTAAAGATCGATATTTGATGGGACCCGGCTCATCATGGCCGCTTCCTGATGACCCAAAGCAAGGAGGTTCGGATATGTCCAAAAAACTTTTGATGGTTTGCATGGTGGCGTTGTCCCTGATCTTGGCGGCCGGCATGGCCTGGGCCCAGATGGGCGGCCAAGGCATGATGAGGCAGCCTTATCAGACGCAGCAGCAGGGCCAGCCGCAACAACCCGGTTACGGCCCAGGCTACGGTCCCGGCATGATGGGGCCGGGTTATGGCGGCGGTTACGGCCCCGGGATGATGATGGGCGGCGGCGGTTACGGCGGCGGCATGGGCATGATGGGCATGGGCGGCTATGGTGGCGGCTTTGGTGGTGGCATGGGCGGTGGCGGCGGCATGATGGGCATGATGATGGGCCACATGATGGGCGGCGGCTTCGGCGGCGGCATGGGCATGATGGATATGGGCGGCTATGGCGGTGGCATGATGGGCATGGGACGCATGCTGCCCTACCTCAACCTGAGCCCTCAGCAGTGGGAAAAGGTGCGCGGCTTGGCCTACCAACGTCTCGAGAAGATGGCCCAGCTCAGGAGCAAGCTGTTCCAGCAGCGCCTGGAGCTGCTCAACTTGGCCGGACAGGGCAAGGTGGACGCGGCCAAGGTCAAGAAGCTATTCACCCAGCAGGCCGAGCTAAAGGCCGAGCTTTTTCTGGCGGGTATTGACTATTTGGAGCAGGTGGAAAAGTTGTTGACTCCGGAGCAGAAGAAGCAGCTCAAGGGCTGGGGCCTTCGTTAGACCCCGCGTGTAAAAACTCCGCAGCCCCCGGCCAGGGTGCGAAATATGTTCGCGCCCAGCCGGAGGCAACGCGGAAAGCAATTTCCATCGAGCGGCAACAACCTACCGTTATAGTAGGCTATGGGTGAGTTAAGCTGATTTTACCGCAAGTTGGCATGCACAGTGCATTTCTTAGAAGCCAAACCATACTTTACTTTAAGGGAGGCTTCCCATGAGAAGTGCAAGCATATTCATTCTGGCCGCGATCCTCACCCTGGGCCTTGCCGCTGGCGTGATGGCCATGGGCGGCGGCATGGGCGGTGGATACGGCATGGGCGGTGGTTATGGTAACGGCTGGGGCGGTCAGGGCATGCAGCCTGGATACCACATGGGTGGAGGCTCGGGCTTCAACGGCCCCGGCGCCATGAACCCCGGCTACGGCTCCAACCAGCGGGGCCAGCACAAAGGCTATGATAACGGCGCCGGCCGGGGCTACGACCAGGGCCCGGGCTACGGGACTGCTCCCAACCCCGGCTATGGGCGTGGCAATGCCAGGCCCGACGGCACCACCGTCAATCCGATACGATAACCTTTCCCTGATGGTCCGGGCCTACGGGCCCGGGCCATCTCCTCCCCTTAAAAGGAGGGCGACATGTCTCAGACCATACAACGAACCGAACCCTGCCCCATCTGCCAGATGCCGGTTGATACCCACAAGACCGACTTGGTTACTGAGCGGGACGGTAAGCTCTATTTTTTCTGCGCCCCAGGCTGCCGGGACAAGTTCCTGGCCGAGCCCTGCTGCGCCAAGCCCAAGGGCTGGTGGGGCCGTTTTCTGGATCGCCTGGCCAAGGCAAATGAAAAGGAGTTCGGCGAGGGCGGCCCCAGTTGCCATTAGGAGTGTCCGCGATTCAGGGACCAGCGTAACTGGGGAAATCTCGCTTTGTAACCAGGTGGCAAAAACCAGAGGAGGTATTGGTAATGCGTCAGTTTATGGAAAAAATGATGGTTATTGCGTTGGGCATTGCTTTTTGGTTCCCTACGGATTCTTGGGCTCAGCAGACAGCAGGATCCGGTAATTACTGGGGGCCTCACATGATGTGGGGAGGAGGATGGATGGGGGGATCCTTAATGATCATTTTTTGGATATTGGTCATCGTGGCCATCTATTACGGCATCAAATGGGCAACCAAGAGTAGTGATTCCCAGGGGATGGGACGAGGCGAAAGTGCTCAGGAGGTTCTCAAGCGGAGATACGCCTCCGGCGAAATCGACCGTGAACAGTACCTGCGCATGAAAAAAGACCTTGAGGAAAATTAATTGACCAGTTAAAGGCATTCATTTGTTGGATCGGAGCTACCCAAAAGGATGCCATTTTTACTGGCCGCGCCTTACATGCCGTGACGAGCGTTAATCATGGTCCCCCTTGATAAAAAACCAAACAAACGGAAGCTGTTACTGATAGCGGGACTTATTACCCTGATCAGCATTCTGCATTACTCGACTCCCCACGCAAAAGGAATAGAGCACCTAATTTATAGGGAGCTATATCTCGTTCCTATAGTGTTGGCCGCCTTTTGGTTCGGCATGAAAGGCGGCTTTATTTTTTCCCTTTTCACGGCCGCGGTATATCTGCCTCTGGCCTTTCGTTCCTCAAGCCAGATCACCGCCTACTATGTAAGCAACTTTACCCAAGTGGCTATCTTCATAGTTTTCTCGGTAATCCTGGGCTGGATTAGGGATCGGGACCTCAAGCTGAAGGCCGAACAAGCCCTGCATGCCAGAATGGTTGCCATGGGGCAGGCGGCTGCCAGTATCGCCCATGACTTAAAATCGGTTCATCCGGATCTTGGGTACCTGGATGAGTTGCAATGAAGTGGACAATCAGGTTTTCCTCTTTGATGTTAGCTATTTTCATCGAGGAGGAGCCCCATCATGTCCAC
>JAHIQI010000046.1 GCA_018902755.1 Pseudomonadota bacterium
GGGAGGCTGCAAGCCAAGGCCCAGGGCCAAAAGATCGCCGGCATCCATGATGATCAACTCCAGCTACAGGCTCAAATGGATCGGCCAATCATGGCATCGCAACTACACCAATTCCACTCGTAACGACGAAGAGGCATATTTTTTTATGTCATCAAGATCACGAATCCACCCATAGGTTATGCCTTGTTTCACCGAGTTGAAAAACCTGAATTGATTCTCCTCCTTTTCCCTGCGCACCCGCGCCATGCAAATGTAGCAAAAGGCACCGGCCGCCGCGTAAATGAAGAAAACCATGATGGCCATCAATAACGCCTGGTGTGACTCGTTCATCGTCGACCTCACATCTCAACGATTTGATTATACGAGATAATCAACTAAAGTTTCAACTGGTTGCATGGTGAGGCAGGCTTGTACTGATGGTTTAGCACACGAGGTTACATCATTTAGCACAAAAAGGGCCTAGGGGGAGGGCCCGGCCTATTGAAACCAATACTTACCTGTAAACTGGCCATCAAACAACACCTTTAAATAATTTAAACCGTCATTTTTTAAACGGTAAACCGTCATTTTTATGAGTTTTAATAGGGATGATGATAGTTATTATCTACGTACTGGTGATTAGCCCTTATTTAAGCAGAGCGATATGAAAACAACAGCCTTGTTGAAATGGATACCATAATTATTATCTATTAAACACAACAATACCATCCGCAATAAATCCGGAGATTATACGATAACGTAAGCCGAAAAAGTGTTTGCGGGGACCACAACCAAAAGCCGGGCCTGCGCCGTCTTACACGGAACAGGCCCGGCTTGATAGCGTGTGAAGGCTAAAGGCTAGGCGGGCTTGGCCGCCTTGCGCCGGCGGCGCACCCAGCCGGCCGTGCCGAACAAAGCGCTGCCCATAAGCAGCAGGGTGCCGGGCTCGGGCGCGGCCGCCCCGGGGGTCACGCCGCCCCCGCCGCCGCCGTCATAGGTGGAGAAACCCTGCCCCAAGGTGGCCAGGGACCCACTGAGGGATTTGGCCACCAGGTTGGCGGCCACGGTGGCCCCGGAGGCGCTCACATCGGCATAGGGCGCCAGGATGGTGCCCTGCACGGTGATGCTGTTAATGCCCAGGGTCTGGGCCTGGTACAGGTTGAAGATGATCTTGTCCGACCAGTCCACCAGGGCCCACTGGCCGCCGGTGAGGTCGATGTCCGTGCCCGAGACGTTCAAGATAATCCAGGCGTCGTCGGGAATGCTGGACAGGCTTTGCCACCAGGTGGCGTTACTCAGGTCGCTTCCGGATACGTTGAAAACCTGCACCTCGCTGGTGCCGTCGCCCACGGTGTACATGCCGCCGTACTGGGAGTAACTCTGGCCGGTGGCGGCCAGGCTGGCCAGTTCGTTGGAAAGGTTGGACAGGTACTGGCTCTCGTAGACGAAGTCCACCGGCAGGGTGGAGGAGCCCTCCTGAATATGGCCGGAATCAACCCAGCCGGGCACGTTGACGGTTCCACCGGCCACCACGTTGCCCGTGGCCACGGGATCGATGTTGGAGGACACGTTGCCGCCCACCACCAGGGTGTTGCCGGTGGAGTCGCTCACGTTGGTGCCGATGGTGTAGGAGCGCAGCTTGGCATCGCCACCCACCGCCACCCGGCCCGGCTCCTGATTGCCCGTAATGGTCAGGTTGGAAAGAATGAATAGGCTGTATTCGCCCGCCGTGCCCAGATCGATATTGCCTGCCCTCGCAGGCAGAGCTGCCAAGGTCATACCCAATATAAGCAACGCAGCGAATAGCCGATATATTTTCTGGCTCACGGCCATTTCGCACCTCTCAAAGGCCCACCACGCCGGAGCGTGGGCAGGTTGATATTGTTCTTGCTTCTACATTTTAATTATAACCACTCATAAGACAAGAGCAATTAACCCATCATTTTTATGACAAAAATTGCCCATTTCCCTGTTTCTTACGGTGCTATTAGAGGCGCCTCCAGCCGCTTTACCCAGCCATGGCCATAGCTTAAACTGAGCTTCGGCACTTACACCCAAGGAGAAGAATATGCTGCGGACAGAAGTTGCAATCATCGGAGCCGGGTTGGCGGGCGTTTTGGCCGCCGCCGCCGCGGCGCGCACCGGGGCGCAGGTGCTGCTCATCGACCGGGGAGGCATGGGCCTGGGCAGCAACTCGGCCATGAGCAACGGCAACTTCTGCGGCCCCACTGCCCAGTACCCCCTGGAAGAGTATGTGGCGGACACCATCCGGGCCGGGCGGGGGCTGAACCGCCTCCCTTGGGTGGAGCAAGTGGGCCGGGAAGTGCCTGCCTCCTTCGCCTTTTTGGCCGAGATGGGGGTGGAGCTGGCGCCCTATTCCAACTATTACCTGGCCCCCACCCCCAAGCCGGACGTGTTTCGGGGGGCCGGGTTCATGGCCACCCTGGCCGCCTCCCTGCGCACCGAAAAAAACCTGGAGCGCCTGGGCGGGGTGCAGGTGCGCCGCATCGTGATGGACGGAGGCCGGGCCACCGGACTGGAAGGCCTGGACGCCGGGGGCCGGGCGGTGCGGGTGGCGGCCAAGGCGGTGGTGCTGGCCGCCGGGGGGGCCGGGGCGGTTTACGCTGTCAACGACAACATGAAGGCCATAATGGGCCAAGGCTACGCCCTGGCCGCCCAGGCCGGGCTGCCCTTGTGGGACATGGAGTTCGTGCAGTTCTATCCCCTGGTGCTGGTGGAGCCGGGCCTGCCCAAGGTAATGCTCTATCCCCGCTACCCCCAGGGCACCCGCCTGATAAACGCGGCGGGCCAGGACATCTTGGCCCGCTCGGGCATCGCCGACGTAAACCAGGGCATCATCGAGTTGCGCGACCGCCTCTCCGCGGCCATGGCCCGGGAGGCGGCGGCCGGGCCGGTGCGGGTGGACTTTACCGGTGTGGCCGAGGAGCACTGGTCGCGCTATCCCCTGGCCATGCTGAACAAGATGCGTTTCGATTTTCGCCACAAGCCGGTGGCGGTTATGCCCGGAGCCCACTTTTGTATGGGCGGGGTTGAGGCCGGGCCGAACGGCAGCACGGACATACCCGGCCTGTTCGCCTGCGGGGAGATGCTCTGGGGCATGCACGGGGCCAACCGCCGGGGGGGCAACGCCCTCACCGAGTGCGTGGTGTCAGGCCGCCTCACCGGCCTGGGCGCGGCGGCCTATGCCGGGGAGTTGGAGGCGCCCCAGCCGGCGCAAGAAGAGCCCGCGCCCCTGGCCGCCCAGCCCGCCGAACGTGGCGGGGCCGAGCTGCGCGCCCTGCGCCAGCGCCTCAGAGAGATCGCTTGGCAGCGGGCGGGCATCGAGCGCCGGGAAGAGGATATGGCCCTGGGCCAAAGCGAGTTGGCCGCCTGGCAGGAGGAACTGGCCCGCCTACCGGTGAGCGGCCCTCGCCCGGATTGGCTGCGCTGGGACCTGGAGTCCGCCGGATTGTTCCTGAGCGCGGTGCTCAGCGCCAGCCGGGCCCGCCAAGAAACCCGGGGGGCTCTGCTGCGCAACGACTACCCCGAGGCCGACGACGGGGCCTGGCTGAAAAACAGCCGCCTGGTGTTGCAACCCCAGGGTGGCTGGGCTTTGAGTCACCGAGCGGTGGCCGCGTGAGCAGGGGCCCGCAGTTGACAGCCCATGCGGCGCGTGTAAGAATTCCGCCATCATAGGAGCAGGTGGCCATAAAGGCCGTAAAGGGAAGACGGTGCGAATCCGTCGCGGTCCCGCCGCTGTAACCGGTTACGAAAGCCGCGATGCCACTGACCAAGGGTTGGGAAGGCGCGGCCGGTAGGCCTGAGCCGGAAGCCAGAAGACCTGCCCGCTCCCCGGCGCCCCCCAACGCTGCGAAAGACGGTGAGGCGCCAACGGCCACTCAGGTGGCCGTGCTTGGGGGTTAGGAAGCAAGGGAGCGACCCCGGGCCCATTGGGCTTGGGTTTTTTTGTCCCCTTCTTCTGCCTCCTGGGGAAAGAGGTAATATGTCCCGCCGCTGGTTTTTGCTCTGCGCCCTTTGCGCGGCCCTGCTGACCGGCCTGTGCCCCCAGGCCTTGGCCGCCGTCACTTTCACCGATTTTGCCGGACAACAGCACCAACTGGCCGCCCCGCCCCAGCGGGTGGTGTCCCTGGTGCCCGAGGTGACCGACGCCCTCTACGCCCTGGGCGTGGGCGCTACGGTCAAGGGCCACACCATGTACAGCCGCACCCCGGCCGGGGAGCCCCCGGCAGCCCTGGTGGGCGGCTTCTTCTCGCCCAGTGAGGCGGCCATCCTGAAGCTAAAGCCCCAGATGGTCTTTACCAGCCGGGTGCACGCCAAGCTGGAGAAGGACCTGGCCGCCAAGGGGGTCGTGGTGGTGCGCCTGCACGCCCGTGACCTGGCCGACCAATACGCCCGTTTGAAAATCCTGGGCATGATCTTTGGCCGCGCCGCCCAGGCCCAGAAACTTAGCGACCAGGTGCGGGCCGATTTCGACCTGGCCGCCAAGAAAGTCGCCCTGCTGCCCGCCAAGGACAAGCGCCGGGTCATGCGCCTGATGGGGGTGGACCCCAAAGGCGGCTTTGTCTACACCGCCGGGGACGATTCCTTCCAGAACGAGCTGATCGCCTCCGCCGGGGGCATCCCCCCCAAGCTGGGGTCCAAGGGCGGCTCGGTGAAGATGAGCCTGGCCCAGTGGCGGGCCTTCAACCCCCAGGTGGTGTACGCCTGCGGCGACGCGGCTTCGGCGCGCAAGTTCCTCGAGCGCGCGGGCTGGAACCAGGTGGAGGCGGTGAAGAACCGCAAGGTCATCGCCCTGCCCTGCGACCTGACCTGCCGGGTGTCGCTGGACTCGGGCCTGTTCGTGCAGTGGCTGGCCACCAAGGTCTACGTCGACTACTTCGCCCAAAAGAAGTACCAGCTCCACCCGCCGGAGGTGCTCGAGCGCAAGCTGGTCACGATCGACCTGCCCTATGTGAGCCGGGCCGAGGTGGCCCAGGTGCGCATCCAGGACTTCATCCACCGCAGCCTTCTGGTCGGCTTCAAAGAACCCATGATGGTGCTGAGCACCCTGGAAGGCCAGCGGGACGGCGTGCGCCTGATCGGCAACCACTACATGCCCCCGCCCGCCTGGGGCCTGGGCCACGGCGGCGGTCTGGCCGAGTTGCAGGGCCGGGTGGTGGAGGCGCTCCAGATCGATCCCCAGACCTCGGCCCTGCTGTTCACCGGCGCGGACATGAACAACCTGTCGGTACAGCGCCGGGCCGGCGACGGCCTGGAGGTCTACGCCCTGGTCACCGCCGGGGCCATGCACAACGCCCTGCGCATCGCGGCCGAGGGCGGGGCTTACCGTGAGCCGGGCACCATCAACATCCTGGTGCTCAGCAACCGCAGCCTCACCCCCCGGGCCATGGCCCGGGCCCTGGTGACCATCACCGAGGCCAAAACCGCCGCCCTGCAGGACCTGGACCTGCGCAGCAGCAAGAATCCCTTGGCCTATCAGGCAACGGGCACCGGCACCGACAACATCATCGTGGCCCAGGGCGCTGGCCCCCAGGCCACCCTCACCGGCGGTCACAGCCGCCTGGGGGCGCTGATGGCCCAGGCGGTGCACGCCGGGGTGCTGGACGCCCTGGCCAAGCAGAACCGCCTGCATCCTCAGCGCAACGTACTGCTGCGCCTGCGCGAGCGCGGGGTCAGCCTGTACGCCCTGGCCGGGCAGAGGACCGCCACCTGCCCCGGCGTGTCCCTGGGCCGCCTGGAAGAGGCCCTCCTGGACCCGGCCAACGCCGCCCTGGTGGAGATGGCCCTGTCCCTGAGCGACGCCCAGGCCAATGGGCATATCGGCGACCTGGGGCCCTTCAAGCGCCTGTGCGACCAGCAGGCCCAGCGCATCGCCGGGCGCAACGCCCTGGCCCCGGTTTACAATCTCGGCGGCAAGCGGTTGCCCGAGCCTCTGGCCCTGGCCCTGGGAGCCATCCTGCGCGGCCTGGCCTCCCAGCCCCAGCCCCTGATCCCGGTGTCCAGGGGGGAGTGCGGCTCCTAGCATGAGGCTATCCCGCGCCATAGCCTTGCTTGTGGCCCTGGTCCTGTGCCTGGCGTCCCTGCCCGCTCAGGCCCGCATGGTCACCGACGAGATGGGCCGCAAGGTCCAGGTGCCCGACCAGCCCCAGCGGCTGATCGGTCTGACCCCCTCGCTCACCGAGGTTTTCTTCGCCCTGGGCCTGGGCGACAAGGTGGTGGGGGCCACCACCTGGGCCGACTATCCCCCCCAGGCCCGCAAGCTGACCCGGGTGGGGCCCTACGTATCGCCCAACATGGAGCGCATCCTGGCGCTCAAGCCCGACCTGGTGCTGGCCAACAAGGACGGCAATCCGCCCTGGGTGGTGGAGCGCCTGGGCCAACTGGGGGTGCCGGTTTACGTCACCGTGCCGGGCACCCCGGCGGAGCTGCCGGCCGGCATGGAGCGCCTGGGCGACCTGCTGGGCGCGCCCCAGGCGGGAAAGCGCCTGGCCGGGAAGCTGCGCCAGGAAATGGCCGAGGTGGCCCGCCGCCTGAAGGGGGCCACGCCACGATCCACCCTGGTGGTCATCGGCAGCCGCCCCCTGGTCTCGGTGGGTGAAGAGACCATGAACCACCACCTGCTGACCATGGCCGGGGGAGCCAATATCGCCGCCGGGGTGAATCAGCGCTGGCCGCGGCTGAATCTGGAGTACATAATCGAGGCCAAGCCCCAGGTGATCATTCTCTCCACCATGGAGCGGGGTCAGAACCTGGAGCGGGACTTGGCCTACTGGCGCTCCCTGCCCGGCGTGGGCGACCGCCCCGGCGTGCGGGTGGAGTGGATCTCCAGCGACATCATCGACCGGCCCGGTCCCAGGCTGGGCCAGGGTCTCAAGAACCTGGCCCGGCTTATTCACCCCGAACGCTTCCCCCAGGAGCCCAAACCATGAGGGCCACGCCCAGCCGCCTCATAACCGTCTGCCTGGCCCTGAGCGCCTTGTTGCTCCTGGCCCTGCTGGTGGGCCTGTGGCTGGGCACGGTGAGCATTGGGCCGGGGCAGTTCTGGGACTGGCTCACCGGGCACCTGAAGGGGGCCTCGGCCATCATCCTGGGCCAGCTCCGTTTGCCCCGCCTGCTGCTGGCCGCCCTGGTGGGGGCCTGCCTGGGCCTGTGCGGGGCGGTGTTCCAGGCCATCCTGCGCAACCCCCTGGCCGAGCCCTTCATCCTGGGCGTATCCGGCGGGGCGGCCTGCGGGGCGGTGGTTTCGGTCTTGATAGGGCTCTCGGGCCTGTGGGGCCAGGCGGCCCTGGCCTTTGGCGGGGCCCTGGGCACCGTGGGCCTGGTGTTGGCCATCGCCCGCCGCCGGGGCAGCATGGAGACCAGCACCCTTATCCTCACCGGGGTGATGATCAACGCCTTTTTCACCGCCCTGATCATGTTCGTGATCTCCACCACCACCGACCAGAAGCTGCACGCCATCCTCTTCTGGCTCTACGGCGATTTGGCCGCGGCCAACCTGACCAAGGTGGCGCTCTTGCTGCCGGTGACCCTGGGCGGCGCGGGGGTGATCTTTTTCTTCGCCCGCCACCTGAACCTGCTCACCGCCGGGTCGGTGGCCGCCGCCTCCATGGGGGTGGCCGTGGAGCGGGTCAAGATGATCATGTTCCTGGTGGTGAGCCTCCTGGTGGGGGTCACGGTGAGCCTGTCCGGGCTCATCGGCTTCGTGGGGCTCATGGTGCCCCACCTGGTGCGCATGACCCTGGGCCACGACCACCGCTTGCTCCTACCCGCCTCGGCCCTGTTCGGGGCCAGCTTCCTCATGCTGGCCGACACCGTGGCCCGCATCATCATCAGCCCCTCGGCCCTGCCGGTGGGGGTGGTCACCGCTTTCCTGGGCGCGCCGTTCTTCGTGCTGCTCATGGCCAAAAGGGGTAGCCGATGGTGGTAAAGCGCGGCCCCATAGCCCTCAGCGGCCAGGGTCTGGGCTTCGGCTACGGCGACAGCCAGGTCATCCGCGAGGTGGACCTGAGCCTGGCCCAAGGCGAGCTGCTGGGCATCATCGGACCCAACGGCAGCGGCAAGTCCACCCTCTTGGGCCTGCTCTGCGGCCTGCTGCCTCCCAACGCGGGGACCGTGGAGCTTTTGGGCCGGAGCATGGGCTCCTACACTCGAGTGGAGGTGGCCCGGCGTCTGGGGCTGGTGCCCCAAAACGCCGAGCTGGCCCCCGGCTTCACGGTGCGCCAGACGGTGCTCACCGGGCGCTTCGCCCTGCAGGGCGGGCGCATGTTCGAAAACCAGGGAGACCTGGCCGTGGCCCAACAGGCCCTGGTGGACACCGGCCTCACCGGCCTGACCCAGCGCCGCACCGGGGAGCTTTCCGGCGGCGAGCGCCAGCGCCTGGCCCTGGCCCGGGCCCTGGCCGCCGAGCCCCAGGTATTGCTATTGGACGAGCCCACCAGCGCCCTGGACCTTAAGCACCAACTTGGCATCATGCAATTGTTGGAAAACACCTGCGCCCGGGACGGCCTGGCCGTCTGCCTGGTCAGCCACGACCTGAACCTGGCGGGCATGTTCTGCCACCGCCTGCTCTTGATCAGCCAGGGGAAGACCCTGGCCCAGGGCACCCCCGAGGAGGTGCTCACTCCCGATCTGCTGGCCCAGGCCTACGGCGTGCAGGTCTCGGTGGACCGCGAACCCAGCCGGGGACGGCCCAGAGTGACCCTCAGCGCACCCCGCCCTTGACAAAGCCTTTCTGAACTCCAATAATTTATCTAACTAACCGTCCCATGAAGGGACCAACTGGAGGACCGATCATGAAGATCACCAAAGTTGTGCGCACTCAGCGCGGGCTCTGCAAGTGCAAGAGCTCCTGCTAGCTTAAGCTAGCCGGAAAGGGGAGGCACCGTGAGGGCCTCCCCTTTTTCTATGCCTGGAGGGCGTCCTTGAACATCCTGAGAATTCATCGCGCGGCGTGTCTGGCCCTGGCCGGGCTGGCGGCGCTCTTGTGCTCCCTGGCCTGGGCCGCGCCCCAGCGGACGGACATGCCCCTGGCGCGCATGGATTTCGGAAAACACCGCGTGCTGGCCGAGGTGCCGGTAATCCCGGCCCAGCGCCTCAAGGGCCTGGGCGGGCGCAAGTCCTTGGAGGCGGGGCGCGGCATGCTGTTCATCTTCTACGGCAAGGCTGTGTCCATGTGCATGCGCGACATGAACTTCCCCCTGGATTTCATCTGGCTGAACCAGGGCAAGGTTAGCCAGATAACGCCCGAGGTGCCGCCCGGCGGGGACTCGGTTACCGTGCGCTCCCGGGGCGAGGCCCAGATGGTGCTGGAGGTTCCGGCCGGTTGGGCCAAAGAGCACGGGGTGCATGTGGGCCAGGCGGTGAGCATCACTCCGCTGGACGACAAGTTGCCCCCCGTCATGACCCGCGTGTTGCATCAGGAGAAGCCATGACTCCCGGCGAGGCTCATCTGGATTTGCTGCGGCGAAAGGCCTGCGCCGGACTGTGCCGTTATTACAAGCCCGAAAAACGCGAAGACCCCGGCTGCGGCGGGGTGGAGATGCTCAAGCGCCGCCCGGACCTGGGCCAGGCCCTGGCCGCCCTGCCCTCGCCGGGGGACGACGGCCTGTTCTCCCTGGCCGAGGACGACCCCCGCCTGCTGGCGGTGTGCCAGGCCTGCGAGTTCCGCATCGACGGCTGCGACTTCCGCGACCCCGAGGTGGAGCGCGCCGAATGCTCCCCTTGCGGCGGGCTGCGGGCCGTGGCCTGGCTTTTGAGCGAAACCCCGGAGCTGAAGCTGTGAGCGCGCCCAACCCGGAGCATTATTTGCGCCTGGCGCCACACGTGTGCCTGCGCCTGCTGGAAGAGCCCTTTCTCTACGACCGCCGGGCCGACGAGCTGTACGAGCTCAATCAAGAAGGCCTGGAGGCGCTGAAAAAATGCCGGGGGCACCTGACCATGGAGCAGGTGGGACTGGAGCCCGAGTTCGCCTCGGTGTGCCTGGAGGAAGGCCTCCTGGAGCTTAGCCCCACTCCCTGGCCCATGCCTTTGGCCCTGGGGCCGGGGCCCTCGCCCTCCCTGCGCTATTTGGAGCTGCAAATCACCTGGCGCTGCAACCTGGCCTGCGCCCACTGCTATCTGGGCGCGGCCCAAAAAGTGGACCTCGGCGTGAAGCGGGTGGCCGCCATCCTGCGCGAGTTCGAGGCCATGGGCGGGCTTCGGGTGATGCTCTCCGGCGGCGAGCCCCTGATGCATCCCCAGTGGACCGAGATCAACGCTCTGCTGGCCGCGCTGCCCCTGCGCCGAGTGCTGCTGTCCAACGGCCTGCTTCTGGAGCGCGCCCTGGAAGGGCTCAACTGCGACGAGGTGCAGATAAGCCTGGACGGCCTGGAGGCGGGCCACGAGCGCCTGCGCGGCAAGGGCAGCTTCGCGAGGGCGGTTGCGGCGGCCAAGGCGGTCAAGGACTCTGGCCGGGAACTGTCCATAGCCACCATGGTCCACGCCGCCAACCTGGACCAGATGGCGGGCCTGGAGGAACTGGTGCGCGAGTTGGGGGCCGGCGAATGGGGCATCGACGCCCCTTGCCTGAGCGGTCGCCTGGGGGAGCATCCCGAGCTGGCCGTGACCCCGGAGCAGGCGGTGGAGGCCATGTCCCGCGCCTATGGCGGGGCCTTCCACGGCGGGGGCGACGGCATGGCCTGCGGCCTTCACCTGGCCACCGTGGCCGCCGACGGCAAGGTGGCCCAATGCGGCTTCTACCTGGACCAGCCCCTGGGCATGGCCGAGGAAGGGCTGTGGACCTGTTGGGCGCGGCGCAAGGCGATCTCCCTGAAAGATATAAACGGCTGCCGCGACTGCGAGGCGGCCGACGACTGCGGAGGCGGTTGCCGCTTCCGGGCCCCCGGCCCCCTGGAGCCGGACCCGGTGATGTGCGCCGCGTTTGGAATGGAGCCAAAGGAGGAGGCATGAAAGAGATATACGACCTGGAAGGACGGGTTCGCCGGGAAGGCGGCGAGACCATCCTGGGGCTCAAGGACCTTAACACCCACGCCTGCTACATGATCTTCGGGGTGCTGGACCCCGGCGGCCACGCCCGCATACTCAAGCCGGGCGACGGCCACGAGGAGATCATCATGGCCGTGGCCGGGACCATCCGCCTGGAAGGCCCGGACGGCGAAATGATGCTGCGCCCCGGCCAGGCCATCCACCTAAAGGGCGAGGAGACCTGGGAGGCCTTTTGCGAGGGCGAGGCCGAGGCCCGCTATGTGGCCGCCGGGGGGCATACGCCAGGTGGCGAGCACGGGCATGAGGAGCATAGTCATTAGCAACGTCTTCGGCTGCGCCAGACATCGGCATACTGCGTTGCCGGCATCGCTCGCTTCCTCGGCGTATTGACTATACGCCTGCGGATCTCGCTCACCGGACGCCTTGTCTGTCGATTTTTGGCTGTGCCGGTATTACTCCGGCTTGTTTGCCATTACCAAAGAGAAAGAGCGGCCTCATCGCGAAGATGAGGCCGCTCTTTTCATCCTATCCAATTTTACTTATAGAACTATCACACCAACACTTCCTACCTCCGCCGTCGTCTGGCGCAGCCGAACGCTTAGTGGCTATGGCCGCAGCCGCAGGAACTTGACCCGCACGAGGGGGCCGGCCCTAAACTATCCAGACTTTGTAAGCCTCCGCGCTGGCGCCCCAGCTTGCGCACGGCCAGCCGCCACAGGGGCGCGATGGACAGCAGCACCAGGAACCCGGCCCCGGCCTGGCGCAGCCAATCGGGCAGGATCTCGCCTGCCGCGCCCACCACAGCCAAGGGGCTCAAGCCGCTGAGCGCGAAGAACTGGTCCAGCAGCAGGCCCGAGGCCACCGCGCCCAAGGCGATGCCCGCCAGGTACAGGGCGGTGCCCCGCTTGCCCAACACCCCCACCAGCACGGTGAGGGAGGTGACGTTGGTGGCCGGACCGGCCAGGAGGAACACCAGGGCCGCGCCGGGGCTGACCCCCTTGAGGATCAGAGCGGCGGCGATGGGGGTGGAGGCGCTGGCGCAGATGTACAGCGGTATGCCCACGGCCAGCATGATCAGCATGGAGCTTATGCCCCCGCCCAGGTAGCGGGTGAGGAACTCCGCCGGGACCAAGGCGGCGATGACCCCCGCCAGGACGATGCCCAGCCAGAACCAGGCGGCCAGGTCTTCCCAAAGCTCGCCGCGGGCATAGGAAAGCCCGGCCCGCAAGCGCTGGAACATGGTGTGGTGATGGGCGTGCGCCCCCGGGGCGCAGTCCATCCCGTCGCAGCAGCCGTCCACCGGGCAGGTGAGGTCCGGCGGGGCGGCGGCCTGCTCGCGCTGGTCCTTCAGCACTCCCATGCCCAGGCCGGTGACCAGGGCCGTGACCAAAGCGGCCAGGGGCCGGGCGATTGCCATGACCGGGCCCAGGAGGGCGTAGGTGAGGGCGATGGAGTCCACCCCGGTCTCGGGCGTGGAAACCAGGAAGGAGGCCACCGCCCCCCGGCCCGCGCCTTGGCGCTTAAGGCCCGCGGCGGCGGGCAGCACCCCGCAGGAGCACAGGGGAAGGGGCAGGCCCAAGAGGGCGGCCTTGAACACCGGCCCCACCTTGCCCGAGCCCAGGTTGCGGGAAACAAAGTTGGGGCTAAGAAAGGCCTTCAAGAGGCCCGCCACCAGCAGGCCGAAGATTATGTAGATGGAGGCCTCGGCCAGCAGACGCCAGCACTCGGCCAGGATGTTCAGGATGATTTGCACGAATCGCCTCGCAGTCTATCAGTGGTGCAAGTGCTCCAGGCTGGCGGCCAAGAGTTGGCTTACGTGATGGTCGTCCAGGGAGTAGTAAAGCATCTGGCCGTCGCGGCGGTTCTTGACCAGGGCCAGGTCCTTGAGGCGGCGCAGGGCATGGCTGACCGCCGAGTCGCTGACCCCGGCGAGGGCGGCCAGGTCGCATACGCACATCTCCCCTCCCCTCAGGGCCAGGAGAATGCGCAGACGGTTGGGGTCGCCCATGGCCTTGTAAAGGTCGGCCAAACGGCCCAGCTCAGCGGAGGGCGGCTCGTCCTCGCGGGCCTGGCGCACCCGGTTCAGGTGCACCATCTTCACCTGGCAACCATCTTCCTCGATCAATTTGCTTTTTTTTGCTACCACGGACCATCTCCATACTTGAACATATGTTTATATATACCACCATCTTCTTTTAGCGCAAGCCCCCCTTGCGGAAAAATTCCAGCCGGGCTATAGGCAACACCAGGAGGCCCGTGCATGAAGGACGTCAAGCAAATCAAGGTGAACGGCCACCAGGTGGGCATCAGGGGCCTGGATCAGGCCCTGGAGGAGATAGCCCCGGCCTACGCCCCGGAACGCGAACAAGAGCTGGCCGAGCGATTGCTGACCAGGGTGCGCCGCGAGAACTACATCCCCGGCCCGGCGCGCCAGGCCTATGCCGAGGCCCTGCGGGACCTGCTGCGCAAGGCGGTGGGTTTGGAGCCCCTGGCCCAGGCAACGGGCGGCCTGAGCATCCAGGTGGCCTGCGGGGGCTGCGCCGGGGGCGACCGCCTGATCCAGGCGGTGTACGACGCCCTTTCGCGCCTGGGAATCACCGGCGAGGTGGAGCGGGTGAGCGACGCCCTAGAGATAGCTGCCCTGGGCCTCAGGGGCACCCCGGCCCTGGTGGTCAACGGAGCGGTAAAGGCGGTGGGCTCCATCCCTCCGGACGGCCAGATAGAGGAATGGCTGCGCGAGGCAGCCGGTTCGGCCGCCCAAAAATCCTAGCCAACAGATATGCTTTTTTGTAGACTGCGGCCAAGGAGGCCGCGCGGCCCCCATATTCGGCGTATGTATTGCACATTCCCCGCTACGGAGGCCCAACCATGCGGCGCGCAGCTATTTTTCCCTTGATCCTGTTGGTGCTGTGCCTGGGCGCGGGCGCGGCCTTTTCCGACCACGGCGACAAGGACCGCAAACGTGAGCGCCACCAGGAGGGCCGGGGCCTGGGAGAGTACCAGGTGCCCACGGTGAACAACCCCCTGTACAAAGAGCAATGCGGCGCCTGCCACATGGCCTACCAGCCTGCCCTGCTCCCCGCAGCCTCCTGGGGCAAGATATTAGCCCTGTTGCCGGAGCATTTCGGCGATCAGGTGGACCTGAGCCCCCAGGACCGGGCCGCCCTGAACGCCTATCTGACGGCCAACGCGGCGGAAAGCTGCGGCTGCAAGATATCGCGCAAGATTCTAAAGAGCTTGGGGGGCGGCGTCCCCCTGCGCATAAGCCAGTTGCCCTACATCCTGCACAAGCACGAAGACGACGACATCCCGGCGGGCGCTTTCGAGCGCAAGGCGGTGGGGTCCCGGGGCAACTGCAAGGCCTGCCACCCCACGGCCGAGCAAGGCCAATACGACGACGACCTGGTCCGCATCCCCCGCTGAAGCGGAGCCTTAACCGGGTTTGACACCTGTGCCCCCCTGGCTTAAGCTTGGCCCCATAATCAGCCAGGGAGGCTAGACAAATGCGCCCCGAAGAATTCGCGCCCAAGGACCAAAAAAATCTGCTGCCCCAGCCCGGCGGGGACCTGGTTTACCGCTGCCTGGACTGCGGCTCCGAGCACTCCATCGCCGAACTGCTCTACACCTGCCCCTCCTGTGGGGCGGTGCTGCTCATCGAGGACAAGGGCTTCGACCAGCTCAAGAAGCTCTCGGGCGCTGAGTGGCGGCGGGTTTTCGACCTGCGGCGCATGCTCAACATCCCGGCCCTCAAGGGCATCTTCCGCTACGCCGAGCTATTGGCCCCGGTGATTCCCCTGGACAGCGTGCTCTACCTGGGCGAGGGCCATACCCCCCTGGTGGAGGCCAGCGACCTGCTAAAGGACGAGTTGGGCGCGGACTTCTGCTTCAAGAACGACGGCCAGAACCCCTCGGCCTCCTTCAAGGACCGGGGCATGTCCGTGGCGCTCAGCTACATCAACTACCTGGTCAAGCACCAGGGAGCGGGCGAAATACTGAGCGTGTGCGCCTCCACCGGTGACACCTCGGCCGCGGCAGCGCTGTACGCCTCCTACCTGGCCCCGGAGGTGAAAAGCGCGGTGCTTCTGCCCAAGGGCAAGGTGACCCCGGCCCAGCTCAGCCAGCCCCTGGGGGCGGGCGCGCGGGTGCTGGAAATCCCCGGCGTGTTCGACGACTGCATGAAGGTGGTGGAGCACCTGGCCGACCACTATCAGGTGGCCCTTTTGAACTCCAAGAACGCCTGGCGCATCCTGGGCCAGGAGTCCTACGCCTACGAGGTGGCCCAGGACCTGGATTGGGACCTGAGCGGCCGGGTGGTGCTGGTGCCCATCGGCAACGCGGGCAACATCAGCGCCATCATGAGCGGCTTCATGAAGCTCATGGAACTGGGCATCATCAGTGAGTTGCCCAAGGTCATCGGGGTGCAGAGCGAGCACGCGGACCCGGTGTTCCGTTACTATCAGGAGTCCGACCCCGGCAAGCGGGTGTGGCGCCCGGTTACCGTGCAGCCCTCGGTGGCCCAGGCGGCCATGATCGGCAACCCGGTGTCCATGCCCCGGGTGGTGGAGTTGGCCCGGCGCTACGAGGCCAAGGCGGGCAAACCAAGGGTGTTCGTGGTGCAGGTGAGCGAGCAGGAGATCATGGACCACATGATCCTGGCCAATCGCCACGGCCACGTGGTGTGCACCCAGGGCGGTGAGTCCCTGGCCGGGCTCTTACGGGCCAAGGCGGCGGGCATCGTGGAAGCCGGTGAAAAAGCCATCTGCGACGCCACGGCCCATCACCTGAAGTTCGTGGGCTTCCAGCAGATGTATTTCGACAATGCCTTCCCGCCTGACTATGGCGTGACTCCCCGCCCGGAGTTGGTCAACCGGCCCGAGGAGGTGCTGGCCCTGTCCGAGCAGGAAATGCCCGGTCCGGGGCGGCCCCTGAGCGGCGAAGCGTTCGACAAGTTCGTGAAGGCCACCGCCCTGGAGGTGGCAGCGCGCCTGGGCCTGGAGAAGCGCTAGTGGGCGCGCTCGATGAAAACGGCCTGACCAGCAACGGTTACTGCTTCGCCTGCGGGGCGCGCAACGTCTACGGCCTGCGCATGCGGGTGGGCTACGAGGACGAAGCGGCGGTATGCCGCCTCACCCTGGGCCGCCAGTATCAGGGCTGGGACAAGATCGCCCACGGGGGCATCGTCTCCACGGTGCTGGACGAGATCATGGCCTACGCGGTGATCAACTACGTGGGCCAGGGGCTGACCACCCGCATGGAACTAACCTACCGCAAATCGGTGCCCCTGGGCGTGCCGCTCAAGGCGGTGGGCCGGGTCACCGGCCACCGCAGCCGCCTGGCCACCGCCGAGGGCCGCATCTACCTGGCCGGGGAAGACACCCTTTTGGCCGAGGCCAGCTCCCGCTGGATCATCAAACTGGGGCCGGACGGCAAGCCCATGGACGGGGCGGCCTGGCTGGACGCCCAGCGGTGAAGCATCTGCTGCTCACCGTGGGCAAGCCCAAGGCCGCCTACCTGGCCCAGGGCATCGACGACTACCTGGCCCGCCTGAAGCCCTACGGCGGCGGCTCCCTGGTGGGAGTGCGGCCCGCTAAGCTGGGCCCCAAGACGCCGGACGACCTGGCCAAGGCCGAGGAAGGCCAGCGCCTGTTGGCCCGCCTGGACCATGGTGACGTGGTGTGGGCTTTGGAGATAAAGGGCAAGGCCTGGAGCAGCATGCAGTGGGCCAAGGCCCTGGACCGGGCGCGCCTGAGCGGCAAGAGCCGTTTGGTGCTGGTGGTGGGGGGAGCCCTGGGACTGGACCCGGCGGTGACCCGGCGGGCCGACCAGTTGGTGAGCTTCGGGCCGCCCACCATGGCCCACGAGTTGGCCGCCCTGGTGGCCGCCGAGCAGCTCTACCGCGCCTGCACCATCCTGGCGGGCCTACCCTATCACCGCGCCTGAGCCTATTTGGCCATCAGCTCCTGAGCGGCCACCACGTCCCTAGCCATCTGATCCACGCTGACCCCGCGCCGCCGGGCTTCGTCCTCCAGGGCCTCCTGGGCCTGCTCCAGGCTCAGGCCGCGCAGCTTCATGAGCACCCCCTTGGCCCGTTCCATGTTCTTGCGGCTGTCCAGGGCCAGGTTCAGCTCCGCCACCCTGCCCTCCAGGCGGCGCAGGCGGTGGTGGTTTTGCCAGGCCATGGCCAGGGCCGGTCCGATGAGGCTGGGCTCCCAGGGCGGGGATATGTAGGCGCTGACATAGGCGGGTTCCGCCCCCAGTCTGGGGCGGGTGCGGCCGTTGTTGCTGATGATCACGACCGGCAGGGGGCCGCGGGCGTTCATGCGCCGGGCAGCCTCCACCGCGTTCAGGCCCGGCAGGTCCTCGTCCAGGATGGCCAGGTCCGGGCGCAGCTCATGGTGCAGCAGGCAGGCCGAGCGGCCCTCCCCGGCCAAGGCGGCCACCTGGTGGCCCAGGGCGGCCAAGCAGCGGCCCAAAGCGGCCGCGTCTCGCTCCCGGCTCGAGGCCAGAAGCACCTTGAAGCTTAGTTTGTCCTTGGGTTGCCCCATGCCGCCGCTCCCCCCGGAACCGCCCCCCGGCGGCGCCAAATTGGCAGTATGGTCTGGATGATTGGGCGCCCGCTCCCGGCTAGTGCATTGCGCCGGGAGCGGGCGCTGGTCTGTATATGCGGGCCGGTGTCCCGGCGGCCTAGACCGACTCCACGCTCTGAATCTCGGGAATCGCCTGCTTGACCACCTTTTCGATGCCCATCTTGAGGGTCATCTGGCTCATGGGGCAGCCGCCGCAGGCGCCGGTGAGCTTGACCTTGACGATGCCGTCGTCGGTCACGTCCACCAGTTCCACGTTGCCGCCGTCGCGTTGCAGGGCCGGGCGGATTTTCTCCAGGGCCTGCTCAACCTTTTCTCTCAATTTGCGTACTCCCTATGTGGCCGGGGCGGGGCCCCGGTTGGGTGCTGGGTCAGGCCAAGCCGTGGCCTGTGAGCCGGGTAAGAGCCTCCAGATAGCGCTGGCGGGTGCCCTCGATCACCTCGGCGGGCAGCTTGGGAGCCGGGGGCTTCTTGTTGAAGCCGATGCTCTCCAGGTAGTCCCGCACGAACTGCTTGTCATAGCTCTCCTGGCCCCGGCCGGGCTCGTACTTGTCCTCGGGCCAGAAACGGCTGGAATCCGGAGTGAGCACCTCGTCGATGAGGATCAGCTCGCCGCCGATGGTGCCGAACTCGAACTTGGTGTCCGCGATGATGATGCCCTTGGTGGCGGCGAAGTCCCGCGCCCGACCGTAGATGGCCAGGGCCCTTTTGGCCACTTCCTGGGCCAGATCCGCGCCCACGATCTTCTCGGCCTGGGCCAGGTCGATGTTCAGGTCGTGCTCGCCGATCTCGGCCTTGGTGCTGGGGGTGAACAGCGGCTGGGGCAGCTTGTCGCTTTCTCTCAGGCCGGCGGGCAGGTTGTAGCCGCAGACCTTGCCCGTGGCCTGGTAGTCCTTCCATCCGGTGCCGGAAAGGTAGCCGCGCACGATGGCCTCGATGGCCAGGGGCTTGGCTTTTTTCACCAGCATGGAGCGTCCCTGGAGCACCTCGCCGTATTTTTGTAGTTCCTGGGGAAAATCGGCCACTTCCCAAGCCACCAGGTGGTTGGGGGTGATGTCGGCCATCAGTTGGAACCAGAACAGCGAGATCTGGGTAAGCACCTTGCCCTTGTCAGGGATGGGGTCCGGCAACACCACGTCAAAGGCGCTCAGGCGGTCGGTGGCCACGATGAGCAAGTGATCGCCCAGGTCGTAGATATCGCGAACCTTGCCCCTGGCGACCAAGGGCACCCCTTCCAGATGGGTTTCATGCACCGGTAACGTACTCATAACACTCCTCTTAGGGCCGCATGTTGAAAATTCCGGCCGCTGGCGTTGACTCCGGATGAACTACGGTAGTATGTTTTTTTCGTTCCTTAAACCTAGCACAAAGCTCAGTAAGGAGAAAGCAAGATGCTCCAGAAGATTACCGTCATCGGCGCCGGCAACGTGGGGGCCACCTGCGCCCAGCGCGCCGCCGAAAAAGAACTGGCCGATGTGGTTCTGGTTGATGTTGTCGAAGGTATGCCCCAGGGCAAAGGCCTGGACCTTTGCGAGGCCGCCCCGGTGGAAAAACACGACGCTCTGATCACCGGAACCAACGACTACGACGCCACCGCCGACTCTGACATCATTATCGTCACCGCGGGCATCGCCCGCAAGCCCGGCATGAGCCGCGACGACCTGATCAAGACCAACGCGGGCATCGTGAACACGGTGTGCAAGGAAGCGGCCAAGCGCTCCCCCAAGGCGGTCATGATCATCGTCAGCAACCCCTTGGACGCCATGTGCCACGTGGCCCTGAAGGCCTCCGGCTACCCCAGCGAGCGGGTCATCGGCATGGCCGGCGTTCTGGACTCGGCCCGCTTCCGCTTCTTCATCGCCGAGGCCCTGAACGTGTCCGTGGAAAACACCCACGCCTTCGTGCTGGGCGGCCACGGCGACACCATGGTGCCCCTGCCGCGCTTCTCCACCGTGTCGGGCATTCCCATCACCGAGTTGCTGCCCGCCGACAAGATCGCGGCCATGTGCCAGCGCACCGCCCAGGGCGGCGCGGAGATCGTGGGCCTCTTGAAAACCGGCAGCGCCTACTACGCCCCGGCCTCCTCGGCCGTGGAGATGGCTGAGGCCATCCTCAAAGACAAAAAGAAGATCCTGCCCTGCGCGGTGTACCTCAACGGCCAGTACGGCTACAAGGACCTGTACATCGGCGTGCCGGTGAAATTGGGCGTGGGCGGAGCCGAAGAGGTCATCGAGATCAAGCTGACCGCCGACGAGAAGACCGCTCTGGACAAGAGCGCCGACGCGGTGCGTGGCCTGGTCAAGACCCTGGCCGACCTGGGCTTCTAACAAGCCTGTTGCGCCTCCCCGAGGCCTGCTGAAAGCACCACGGCCCGGAGCAATTCAACCTGCTCCGGGCCGTTTCTTTGGTATCTCTATATTTAATCTAATTTATTAATAAAATACATAATTGTTCGTTTATTAATATTATTTTCTAATTAAAAACCAGCACCCGCACTCCATGCCGAATAACCTCCGGCACAGTCAGGGAGTGTAAGGCAAGGCGGCGGTAAGCGCAGACCGCAGGCGTATTGTTAATACGCCGAGGTCTAAGCGACGCCGCCAACGCCGCATGGCGCTTCCTGGCGAAGCCGGGTTGTGCAGAGATTACAGGCCCAGGTCGTCGCTGATTTCGCGCATGGCCTCCACGGCCAAGGCGGCAAATTCGGGCAGGGGGATGCCCAACTGCTCGCAGAGCAGGATGTGGTCGCGGTTGACGCTGGCGGCGAAGGCTTTTTCCTTCATGCGCTTGGTCACGCTCTTGGGCTTTACGCTGGCCAGCTTCTTGTCCGGGTACACCAGGGTGGTGGCCACCACCAGGCCGGTGATGGTCTCCCCGGCGGTGAGGGCCAGGTCCAGGGGGGTGCTCCGGGTGAGGCCCAGGTTCTCGGCGTTGTGGGCCTTGATGGAGCTGACCACCTCTTCGGGCACGTCACGCCCCGCCAACAGCTCGGCGGTCACCAAGCCGTGGCGGTGCATATCCTCGGCGGTCTCGCCGTAGTCCAGATCGTGCAACAGCCCGGCCAACGCCCAGGTTTCCTCGTCCTGACCCAACTTGCGGGCCAGAGCGCGCAAAACCACGGCCGAGGCCAGGCTGTGCATGCGTATTCGCTCGTCGTCAACCTGACTCTTGAGAAGGTCCAGGCCGGCGGCGTAGTCCATGACTAGCCAGCCGCTGACAGACGCCGGGTCTTCTTCTTCAGGCGGCCGATACGCTTGCGCAGAATCTCGACCTGCTTCTTGTCGCCGTCTTCGCGTGCCTTGTCGCGTCCGGCCTTAAGGCTTCTGATCTCGACCTTGACCTTGGCGATTTCCTTGGCAAAGAGCTTGTCGCCCGACTCGTCGGTGATGCCGATGGCCTCTTTGATGGCCTTGAGCAACTCTTCCTTGTTCATGCTGTGCACGCCCACGATGTTGCCCAGCACCAGGCCGTACTCCCGAAGCTCCTTGGCGGTCATTTTCTCCAGGGGCTTGGGGGGATCGGGGACCTCGACCTCGATAAATTTGCTCTCGGCCGCGGCGGCGGGCTCTTCACTGGTCTGGGTTTGCAGGGTTTCCTCGTCAGCCATGTCTTGCCTACTCTCCTGATTTTGCTATGCGAAGGGGGCGTTCGGCCCCCACCGTTGAATGGGGGAGTTTACTCGCTGGAGCTATTCTTTTCAACCATTTTAAGAAACGGCGTAAACAGATCAATGGGTAGCGGGAACAAGGTGGTGCTGTTGTTTTCGCTGGCCACCTCCCTCAGGGTCTGCAAATAACGCAGTTGCAGGGCTTGGGGGTGGTGGCTGATTATCTCCGCCGCCTGGGCCAGCTTTTCGGCCGCCTGGTACTCGCCCTCGGCGTTGATCACCTTGGCCCGTCGCTCGCGCTCGGCCTCGGCCTGCTTGGCCATGGCCCGCTGCATCTCCTGGGGAAGGTCGATGTGCTTGACCTCCACGGTGCTCACCTTGATGCCCCAAACGTCGGTGTGCTGGTCCAGGATCTGCTGCAACTCGCTGTTGATCTTTTCGCGCTCGGACAAAAGATCGTCCATCTCCACCTGGCCGCACACGCTACGCAGGGTGGTCTGGGCCAACTGGCTTGTGGCGAAGAGGTAATCCTCCACCTGTACAATCGCGTTGACCGGGTCCATGACCCGGAAATAAAGCACCGCGTTGACCTTCACCGACACGTTGTCCCGAGTGATTACGTCCTGGGGCGGCACGTCCATGGCCACGGTGCGAAGGCTCACCTTGGTCATGCGGTCGATCACCGGAATTAGGATGATCAGCCCCGGACCCTTGGCGGCGATGACCCGGCCCAGGCGGAAAATGACCCCGCGCTCGTACTCCTTGAGCACCCGCAGCGACACCGCCAAAAACAGGATGAGCAGGATCACCACCGGCAGCAGGCCGCCCAGCAGAGTAACTATGCCCGATACGATGCCCATTACCCTTGCCTCCTTTTAGGCTTGATGCTCTTTGGGCGGCAGGGGCCGTACTTCGACCTCCAGGCCGCTTACCCCGGTCACTTCAATTTTCTGGCCCGGCTCCAGGGGCCGGTCGCTGGTGTAGCGCCACAGTTCGCCCAACAGGCGCACCCGCCCGGCGTCCACCACCACCCCGGCCGAACCCAACAAGCCTTCCCGCCCGGTGACAGACTTGGCCAACTGGGCCCGCCCGGCCACATAGGCCACCCCGCCGAAAAACAGGATCATGGCCAGGGCGGTGGGAATCAAAACGGCCAGGGACACGGCCACCACCGTCTCCCCTGACTTGAACAGCATCACCGAGCCCAGGATGAGCGAGGCCGCCCCGGCCAGGGACAGCATACCGTAGCTGGTTATCTTAATCTCCGCGAAGAAAAGCACCACGGCCAACCCAATGAGGGCCAGCCCGGCGTAGCTCACCGGCAGGGTGCTCATGGCGAAAAAGGCCAGGATCAGGGCCAGGCCCCCCACCACGCCCGGGAAAACCACCCCAGGATGGCTAAACTCGAAGTAGAGCCCGGCCAGGCCGATCATGAGCAGGATGTAGGCCAGGTTGGGGCTGGCCAAAAGGCTCAGCAACTTGTCCCGCCAGCCCGGCTGGTGGAAGCGGATGGTCTGTCCCTTGGTGTCGATCACCTTGTCCCCGGCGGCGGTGGGCACCTTGCGCCCTTGCAGGGCCTGCAACAGGTCCCCCAGGTCCCGAGCCACGATGTCGGCCAGGCCCAGTTCCTTGGCCTTGACGGCATCGAAGCTGGTGGATTTCACCACCATCTCCTCGGCCAGCTTGGGGTCGCGGCCGCGGCGCTTGGCCAGGCTGGCGGCCAGGGCCTTGAGGTCACTCACCGCCTTCTCGCCCATGGTGCCCTTGATATCCTGGCCCTGGCCTCCCACCGGGTGGGCCGCGCCCACGTGGGTGGCCGGAGCCATGGCCGCCACCGGCGCGGCCAGCATGATGAAGGCCCCCGCGCTGGTGGCCCGGGCCCCGGCCGGGGCCACGTAGACCACCACCGGCACCGGGCAGGCCAGGATGGCCTTGACCATCTCGCGCATGGAGGTGACCAGGCCGCCGGGGGTGTCCAGGCGGATCACCACCAGGGAGGCCGAGTCGGCGGCGGCCTTTGCCAGGCCGTCCACCAAAAACTCGGAGCTGCCGGGGTTTATGGTGTCGCTGAGCTCGATCACCCACACCTGGCCGCCCGCTCCCTGGGCCGTCGCCGGGCCGGGCGCGGCCAGGGCCAGGAGCAAGGCCAGAAGCAGCAGGGTTAGGCAGCGGGGCATGGCCCCTCCAGGATTAGGTTGTGGGGCCCTTTACCAGGGCCTTCAAATCGGCGTAGGCCAGGGCCTTTGCCTCCGGGGTGCGCAGCAGGTAGGCCGGGTGATAGGTGGGCAGCACCGGCACTCCCAGGGCCAGGCTCCATCTGCCCCGCAAGCGCCCCATGGGCGCGTCGCTGGCCAGCAGGGATTGCGCCGCCGGACGGCCCAGGGTGCAGATGGCCTGGGGCGCGATGACCTTAACCTGGGCCTCCAAAAAGGGGCGGCAGGCGGCCACTTCGTCGGCCTGGGGGTCGCGGTTGTGGGGCGGACGGCACTTTACGATGTTGGCGATGTACACCTGCTCGCGCCTCAGGCCCACCGCGGCCAGCATGGCGTCCAAGAGTTTGCCCGCCGGGCCCACGAAAGGCAGCCCCTGGCGGTCCTCCTGCTCCCCCGGCCCCTCGCCGATGAACATGATGCGGGCGTCCTCGGGGCCGCTGCCGAAAACGATCTTATTACGCCCTTGGCTGAGGGAGCATCTACTACATTCTCCCATCCACTGGCGCACCTGGGCAAGGCTGCTTAGGCGGGGGGTGGGGGCGGTGGGCATCACCGCCTCCATGAGCTGCTCCATCTCGCCCCGGCTGCCGGCCACCTTGGTCAGGCCCAGGCGGGAGCGGCAGGCCAGGTTGTCGGCCAAATCCGCCAGGCAGCGGGAATCGGCCACGAGCCTAGTCCTGGCCCAGCAGGCGGGCCACCCGGTCCAGCAGGCGCTGGGCCACTTCCTGTTTGCTCAGAAGCGGCAGGGTTTCCACCTCGCCGTCCGGGGTGAGGAAATGCACCCGGTTGGTCTCCACCGCGAAACCGCTGTCAGGGGCGCTGACGTCGTTGGCCACCATGAGGTCCAGGTTCTTGGCCGCGAGCTTGGCCCCGGCGTGGGCCAAAACCTCGTCGGTCTCGGCCGCGAAGCCCACCAGGATGCGCTCGCCCTTGTCCCGGCCCAGGGAGGCCAGGATGTCGGTGGTGGCCACCAGGTTGCAGGTTTCGCCCTGGCCGGTCTTCTTGACCTTGGTGGGGTGGCACTGTTCCGGACGGAAATCACCCACCGCCGCCGCCTTGACGATCACCTTTTGGTCCGCGGCCCTATAGATCACCGCCTCGGCCATGTCCTGGGCCGAAACGACCCGCACCACCTCCACCCCAAAGGGCGGCTCCAGGTGGGTGGGGCCCAACACCAGGGTTACCTTGGCTCCCCTGCGCCGGGCCATGCGGGCTATTTCCAGGCCCATGCGCCCGCTGCTGGGGTTGGAAAGGTAGCGCACCGGGTCCAGGTGTTCGCGGGTGGGACCGGCGGTGACCAGGATGGGCACCCCTTCCAGGTCGCGGTCAGCCAACAGTTCCATTACGTGCTCGGCGATGAGCGCCGGCTCCACCATGCGGCCCGGCCCCTCCTCGCCGCAGGCGGTGTGCCCGGCGGCCGGGCCCACCAGGCGCACTCCGCGCTCGCTCAGCCGGTCCAGGTTCTCACCCACCGTAGGGTGGGCGTACATCTGGGGGTTCATGGCCGGGGCGATGAGCACCGGGGCGGTGGTGGCCAGCATGATGGTGGACAAGAGGTCGTCGGCCAGACCCATGGCCGCCTTGGCGATGAAGTTGGCCGTGGCCGGGGCCACCACCACCGCCTGTGCCCAGCGGGCCAGGTCGATGTGGCTGATGGTGGCCTCCTGATCCGGATCGAACCAGTCGCCGGGGACAGGGTGGCCGGTGAGGGCGGTGAAGGTGAGCGGCCCCACGAAACGCCGGGCGTGGTCGCTCATCACCACCCGCACATCGCAGCCGGACTGGGTGAGGCGGCTGGCCAACTCGGCGGCCTTATAGGCGGCTATGCCCCCGGTGATCCCCAGAAGCACCCGCTGCTTGTCGTCGTTTTGCTCCATCAGTCCACCGTGGGGGCCACCCAGATGGTCACTTCGGTGCTGAAGGTGTCCTCCATGATGTTGACCACCGCGGTCTTGCCCTTTTTGGCGAAGAACAGCACCACTCTGGGGTACTTGTAGGAGCCCTGGAGCACCCAGTTGTCCTTTTGCATGGAGTCGATGAAGAAGTTGATCAGGCTCTGGACCTCCAGGTTGTCGGAGAAGACCAACACCCCGGCCTTGAACTTGCCGGCCCGGAAGATGAGCGAGCGTTTCTTGTCCAGCTTCAGGGCGTTGGGCACCTGGATGTCGTCAAAGTCGTAGTAACGACCGATGGCGGCCGGAGCGGCGGCCCCGCCCTTGCCCGCGGCAGGCGCCTGGACGCTGGCCTTGCCGGACTCCGCGCCCACCGGCTGGGCCGAGAAAATGGAGCATCCACCCAGCCCCAAAAGGCTCAGGCCCAACAGGGCCACCAGGATACCTTTACCGAATCTCATGATATGGCGACTCCCCTCTTGCATTGATTGGGGCCAGGCAAACTCACACTTACAAACGGGCCACCACCAGCTCGTCCATCTCCTTGCGGGTGGGCTTGCTGGTGCCGCCGTCGGGATGACCCAGGGCCACCACGGCCATGAGCTCCAGCTCCTCGGGCATACCCACCACCTCGCGCACTTCCTTGGCGCTCTTGAGTATCTCGCCCAGCCACACCGCGCCCAGGCCCAGGCCGTGGATCATCAGCAGCATGTTCTCAAGGCAAGCGCCCACCGCCTGGTGGTCCTTGGTGTCATTGTACATGGAAGGCAGATGGATGAAGGTGCAGATAAGCACCGGGGCGTTTTTGATCACCGCGCCGAATTTGGTGAAAGGGGCGATCTTGGCCCGCAGCTCGGGGTCGCGCACCACGCAGAAGCGCCAGGGCTGGTTGTTGTTGCCGCTGGGAGCCCAGCGCCCGGCCTCCAAAATGGTGTTGATCATGTCGTCACTCACCGGCTCCGAGGAGAAGCGGCGAGTGCTGCGGCGGGACTTGATGAAATCCAGCAATTGCGTATCTTGCATGTAAACTCCCTTTCGTTGTTAACCGGCATGGTAACAAGGCCTATGAGGGGCGTCAAGCTCCCGGCCTGGCATACAAATCCCCCTTGCGCCCCTCGCGGGTGGCGGCTAGACTGACAGCCGGGGCCGACCACCTAAACGCCCTTTTTCCGGAGGCTGCATGACAAAGATAACCGCCGCACTAGTTTTTTGCCTCTTTTTTGCCCTGGCCCCATGGCAGGCGGCGGCAGTGGACGACGGCGGCTCCCTGGTGATGGGCACCATCGGCGACGCCACCAGCATGATCCCCATGATCACCAGCGACTCGGCCAGCCACGAGATGAGCGGCCTGGTCTACAACGGCCTGCTCAAATACGACAAGGATCTCAACCTGGTGGGCGACTTGGCTCAGTCCTGGACCGTGAGCCCGGACGGGCTGACCATCACCTTCAAGCTTCGACAGGGGGTGCGCTGGCAGGACGGCAAGCCCTACACCGCCAAGGATGCCTTGTTCAACTGGCAGTTCATGGTGGACCCCAAGACCCCCACCGCCTATTCCGGCGACTACATGAAGGTGACCAAGGCCGAGGCCTTGGACGACCACACCTTCCGGGTGCGCTACGACGAGCCCTTCGCGCCGGGCCTTGCCTCCTGGACGCTCAGCCAGATGCCCCGGCATTTGCTGGAGGGCAAGGACGTGCGGGCTTCGGAGTTGAACCGACATCCCATGGGCACCGGGCCCTATGAGTTCGTGCGCTGGGACCCTGGGGCGCGGGTGGTGCTGCGATACTTCAAGGACTACTTCATGGGCCGGGCCCACATCAGCCAGGTGACCTACCGGGTGATACCGGACATGGCCACCATGTTCCTGGAGCTGAAGTCCGGCGGCCTGGATTGGATGGGGCTCACCTCCCTGCAGTACCGCCGCCAGACCGAGACCGCCTTTTTCAAGAAAAACTTCGTCAAGTACCGCTACCTCTCATCCTCCTACTCCTATTTGGGCTACAACCTCAAGGACCCGCGCTTCGCGGACAAGCGGGTGCGCCAGGGCCTGAGCTACGCCATCAACAAACAGGAGATCATCAAGGGGGTGCTCCTGGGCCTGGGCCGGGTGTGCACCGGGCCCATCAAGCCGGGCACCTATTGGTACAACCCCAAGGTGCTGCATTTCCCCTACGACCCGGCCAAGGCCAAGGAGCTTTTGGCCCAGGCCGGCTGGAAGGACCGCGACGGCGACGGGGTGCTGGACAAGGACGGACAGCCCTTCGAGTTCACCATCCTAACCAACCAGGGCAACTCCTACCGGGCCAACACCGGGGTGATCATCCAACAGCGCCTGGCCCAGATCGGGGTGCGGGTGAAGCTCAGGACCGTGGAGTGGGCCGCCTTCATCAAGGAGTTCATAAACAAGGGCCGCTTCGAGGCGGTTCTTTTGGGCTGGACCATGAGCCCGGACCCGGACCAGTTCGACATATGGCATTCCTCCAAGGCCAAGCCGGGCCAGCTCAACTTCACCTATTACAAGAACCCAGAGGTGGACCGCATCCTGACCGAGCAGCGCCGCATCTTTGACCGGGAAAAGCGCCGGGCCCTAATCTTCAAGCTCCAGGAAATCCTGGCCGAGGACCAGCCGTACACCTTCCTGTACGTGGCCGACGCCCTGCCCATCCTGGCCGCGCGCATCAAGGGCATCACCCCCGCCCCGGCGGGCATCAGCTACAACTTTACCGACTGGTGGGTGCCGGGGGCCCTCCAGCATCCAGCCCTGACCAGGTAAGGCCATGCTCACCTACCTCGCCAAACGCCTGGCCATGATGGTGCCGCTATTGATCGGCATCACCTTCATCAGCTTTTTGATCATGCACCTAGCGCCGGGCAGCCCCACCGACCTGGCCACGGACCTGAACCCCAAGGTAAGCGAGATCGCCAAGGAGCGCCTGACCAAGCTCTACGGCCTGGACAAGCCCCTGCCGGTGCAGTACTGGAACTGGCTCAAGCGCCTGGCGGTGTTGGACTTCGGTCGCTCATTCGCCCCGGACGGCCAGCCGGTGCTCGCGAAGATAGCCGACCGCCTGCCCATCACCGTGACCATCAACCTGCTATCCCTGGCCCTTGTGCTGGTCATCGCCGTGCCCATAGGGGTGTACTCGGCCACCCACCGGGGCTCCATCTTCGACCAAGCCACCACGGTGTTCGTTTTCCTGGGCTTTGCCACGCCCACATTCTGGCTGGCCCTGTTGTGCATGATCCTGTTCGGGGTGGTCTTGGGCTGGCTGCCCATCAGCGGCATAAAAAGCCTGAACCACGACCAGCTTTCCTGGGCGGGCCAGCTTTTGGACTACGCCCGGCACCTGGCCCTGCCGGTGCTGCTGAGCGCCTTCACCTCCCTGGCGGGCATGAGCCGCTACATGCGGGGCAACATGCTGGAGGTGATACGCCAGGACTACGTGACCACCGCCCGGGCCAAGGGCCTGCCCGAGCGCCTGGTGATCTACAGCCACGCCCTCAGAAACGCCCTGATGCCGGTTATCACCATCCTGGGCCTCTCGGTTCCCGCCTTGATCGGCGGCTCGGTGATCTTCGAATCCATCTTCGCCATACCCGGCATGGGCAAACTGTTCTACGACTCGGTCATGGCCCGGGATTATCCGGTGGTCATGGGCGGCCTGGTCATCGGCGCGGTGCTCACCCTGGTGGGCAACCTCTTGGCCGATCTGGGCTACGCCCTGGTCGACCCCAGGGTGAGGTCCAAATGAGCGCGGGCGGCGAATACCGGGGCCTGTGGGGCCAGTTCGTGCACAACCTGGGGGCCAACCGCTTGGCCCTGCTGGGGCTGGCCGTGGTGCTGGGCCTTTTGGTGGTGGCCGCCCTGGCCCCCTGGCTCACCGTGCACGACCCCAACGCCATCGACGTGGAGGCCATCCTGCTGCCCCCCAGCCTGTCCCACCCCTTCGGCACCGACGAACTGGGGCGCGACGTGTTCTCGCGCATGGTCATGGGCTCGCGGGTGAGCCTGGAGGTGGGGCTCATCTCCGCCGGGCTGGCCACCCTTATCGGAGTGGTGCTGGGGGCCTTGGCGGGCTACTACGGCGGTTGGGTGGAGTCCACGGTGATGCGCTTCACCGACATGATGCTCTGCTTCCCCACCTTCTTTTTGATCCTGGCGGTGATCGCCCTGCTGGAGCCGTCGATCCTCAACATCATGGCGGTGATCGGGCTGACATCCTGGATGGGAGTGGCCCGCCTGGTGCGGGCGGAGTTCCTTAGCCTCAAGGAGCGCGAGTACGTGGTCGCGGCCAAGAGCCTGGGGGCGGGCGATCTGCGCATCATCTTTCGGCACATCCTACCCAACGCCATGGCCCCGGTCTTGGTGGCCGCCACCCTGGGGGTGGCCGGGGCCATTCTGGTGGAGAGCGGCCTGTCCTTCCTGGGCCTGGGAGTGCAGCCCCCGGCGGCCAGTTGGGGCAACATCCTCAACCAGGGCAAGGCGAACATAGAGATCGCCTGGTGGCTCAGCCTGTTCCCCGGCCTGGCCATCCTGGTCACCGTTTTGGGCTACAACCTTTTGGGCGAGGGCATCCGCGACGCCCTGGACCCGAGATTGCACTAACGGCCGCTCCTAAAGGGCGCGCCCTGATACCCCTTAGACAAACCGTCTGGAGAAAATCATGCCCTTTGTCAACGTCAAGGTAACCAGAGGCCCCCTCACCGTGGAGCAGAAGCAGCAGATCATCGCCGGGATGACCGAGGTTCTCTACTCGGTGCTCAACAAGAAGCCCGAGACCACCTACGTGGTCATCGAGGAGCACGACACCGACAACTGGGGCGTGGGCGGCGAGAGCCTCACGGTGCGCCGCGCCCGCCACAGCGGCTAGCCATGGCCGCCCCTATGCCGGGCCTCACGGTCCGGCCCATGACCTTTGAAGAGGTGCGCGACCTGGCCGTGCCCTGGGCCGCCTCCGAGGGCTGGAACCCCGGCCTGAACGACGCGGCGGTATTTTACGCCACCGATCCCCAGGGATTTTTCGTGGCCGAGAACCAGGGCCAGGCCCTGGGCTGCATCTCGGCGGTGAACTACGGCGACGTCTACTGCTTCCTGGGCTTCTTCCTGGTGCGGGCGGACATGCGCGGACGGGGCATAGGCATGGCCATGAGCCAGGCGGCCCTGGCCCACGCCGGGCAGCGCATCATGGGCCTGGACGGGGTGGTGGCCCAGCAGGACAATTACCGCTCCGCCGGGTTCGAGCCGGCCTTCAAGAGCGTGCGCTACGCCCGCCCCGGCGGCGGGGATGAGCCCGGCGGGGCCATGGAGCTGGCCACCCTGCCCTGGGAGATGGTGTTGGCCTATGACTTGGCCCATTTCCCGGCACCCCGCCACGAGTTTTTGCGCGCCTGGCTGGCCATGCCCGGAGCCACGGCCCTGGGGATGATGGACAGCGGCGAGCTGGCGGGCTATGGGGTGATCCGGCCTTGCCAAGAGGGATACAAGATCGGGCCCCTGTTCGCGGCCGGGGCCGAGGAGGCCCGCATCCTGTACTTGGCCTTGGCCTCTCGGGCCCAGGGGGCCACGGTGTATTTGGACGCGCCCCACAACAACCCGGCTGCGGTGGAACTGGCCCGTGAGCTGGGCATGGAGCCGGTGTTCGAGACCGCGCGCATGTACAAAAACGGTGAACCGCAGTGGTTGGCGGACGAGGTATTCGGCATCACGACATTCGAATTAGGTTAGGGGGACGAAATATGCTGGTGCGCAACCTGGAGCATCCCGACACCCAACTGACCCGCTACCAGGCCCACGGCGGCGGGGTGGCCCACATGATCCTGGACGTGCGCCGCCACCTGGACACCCTCATGTTCTTGGCCCACGCCTCGGTGCCGCCGGGCAACAAGCTGGAGGGCCACGTGGACCCCATGGAGGAGATCTACATCATTGAGAAGGGCAAGGGGATCATGCAGGTGGATGAGGAGAAGCGCGAGGTGTTTCCCGGCGACGCCATTCACCTGCCCATAGGCTCCTGGCACGAGTTGAGAAACCACGGCGAGGAAGAGTTGACCATCCTGGTGGTGGCCGGGCTCATCCCCGGCCAGGGCGCCTGAGGGGTCAAGCCCGGATAATTCATGAAGGTTGAGCGGCGGCGTTCAACGAATACATGCTTATGCTTTTATTATGACAATGACATTGGCTGCGTCGGGACCGAGCGCTAATCCTACCGGCACAGCCAGCCACCGGCAGACAAGGCGCCTGGCAAGCGAGAGACGCAGGCGTAGCCGGAGGCTACGTTGAGGACCGAGCGAAGCCAGCAACGCAGTATGCCGGAGGCTGGCGAAGCCGGGCGTGCAAGCTTCATGAAGTGTGCGGGCTAAACTAATGGCGGCGGTAATGACGGATCAGCCCCGCCACCACCCCCAGCACCCGCACCTGGTCATGGCGCAGGACGATGGGCTGCATGGTGGGGTTGGCAGGTTCCAAACGGATGCAGTCCGGCTCCAGGTAGAATTTCTTGAGGGTGACGTCGCTCTCGTTGATCAGAGCCACCACGGTCTGGCCGTTCTCGGCGGTGTGGCGTTCCTCCACCACGATGACGTCGCCGGGGCGGATGTTCTCCTCGATCATGGAGTCGCCCTTCACCTCCAAGGCGAAGGTGCGGTAGCGGCCCAGCATGTCCTGGGGAATGGAAACGGTGCGGCTTTCGGCCACCGCCTCGATGGGCTGGCCCGCCTGGACCACTCCCAAAAGAGGCACCTCCACCTCGTCCAACTCGATCTCGCAGAAGCCCAAATCCTCCAGAGTTACACCCGCCATAGTCGCCTCCTGTTGATATACGCTCGTCTAGTATGCTATACACACGTAGGCGCTCTTGTCAACCCCGCAAGCGATGCTTTACCACCTGAAAGGCGGTTGTTATAGTGCCAAGCATGGTAGTAGACGCACACACCCATATCTTCCCGCCCGAGATGCAAGCCGACCGGGCCCGCTTCTGTGAGGGCGAGCTCGCCTTCGCGGCCATCTACGCCAACCCCGAGGCTCCCATGGTCACCGCCGAGGGCCTGGTGGCGGCCATGGACGGCGATGGGGTGGACGTATCCTGGGCAGTGGGCTTCCCCTGGCTAAAGGAAGAGAACGCCCGCCTGCACAACGACTACCTCATGGCCTCGGTGGCCCAGTTCCCCGAGCGCCTGCGGGGCCTGGCCGCGGTGCACCCGCCCCAGGAGTGGGCCCGGCGCGAGGCCGAGCGGGCCCTGGCCGGGGGGATGCACGGCCTGGGCGAAATCGCCTTTTACGACTCCGACCTGAACGTTAAGAGCCTGGCCCCCCTGTGCCGCCTGAGCGACGAGGCCGACCGGCCCATCCTGTTGCACACCAACGAGCCGGTGGGGCACAAGTATCCCGGCAAGGCGCCCATGACCCTGGCCGCCCTGTACGACCTGGTGACCAACCACTGCAACACCAAGCTGATCCTGGCCCACATGGGCGGGGGGCTGTTCTTCTACGCCTGCCTGAAGCGCGAGGTGTCCCAGGCCCTGGCCAACGTTTGGCTGGACACGGCGGCCAGCCCCTTCCTTTACCGCCCTCGGGCCTACGCCCTGGCCATGGAACTGATGGGCGACGACAAGGTGCTCATGGGCAGCGACTATCCCCTGCTGCCGGTGAAGCGCTACCGCCGCGAGTTGTCCTCCCCCGAGGCCGGGCTCAGCCCCCGTCAGATGGATATGATCATGGGCCGCAACGCCGCTTACTTGATTCCCTAAGCCATGAGCCCCTTGCGAATTTTATTAGCCGCCGACCTGCACCTGGGCGGACCCGTGGCCGCGCCGGACCCGGCCCTGACCGCCCCGGCGGCCCAGGCCCGTGGCACCGCCTTGGAGCGCCTGGTGGAGCTTTCCCGCCACCGTGAGGTGGGCCTGGTGCTCTTGCCCGGCGACGTGTTCCACGCCCCGGAGCCGCCCCTGGGCGCGGTGTTGGCGCTGCAAAAGGCCCTAGCCGCCTGGAGCGGGATGGGGGCCAGGGTTTTCATAGCGCCGGGCAACCACGATCCCTGGCTACCCGGTGGCGTGTGGGCCTCCTGGCCCGCCGCCGAGGGCCTGACCATCTTCGGCCCCGAGGCCCGGGGGGTGGAGCTGGCAGACGATGGCCTGTGGGTGGCGGGCATGGCCCACGCCACGGAGCGCGAGTCCCGCGACCTGTCCCAACTCTTGCCCCCTCCCCCGCCGGGGCGCACCGGCTTGGCGGTCTTGCACGCCAATATCGCCACGGCCCCCAAGCCTGGCGACCACGAGCCCTACGCCCCGGCCGGATTGCAAAACCTGCTCTCCGGGCCTTTCGCCCTGTGGGCCCTGGGGCACATCCACATCCCCCAGGGACTGGGCACGCACCCAAGGGTGCTTTACGCGGGCACGCCCCAAGGGGCGCACCTGGGCGAGACCGGCCCCAAGGGGGCCTGGCTGCTGGAGCTGAACGGTGGCGCCTTGAGCGCGGAGTTCATCCCCCTGGCCCCGCTGATGTTCCACGACCTGGTCCTGGACGACCTCATGGGCCTGGCCGACCCGGCCGCCCTGGTGGCCAAGGTGCGAGGGGCCATCGAGGCCTCGGCCTCGCCCTGGCCCCAGGAGCATTGCCTGCGCCTCAAGCTGACCGGGCCTTCGCCCCTGTGGCGGGTGCTGGGCCGGGAGACGCCCCAGGCGGTGGCCGCCTCTCTGAAGCGGGAGTTGGGCCTGGCCGGGCTGGTGCTGGATATGAACAGCCTGTGCCCGCCCGCCGATGCTGGGACCCTGGCCGCCCGGCCCGATGTGCTGGGGCGCACCCTGGCCTTGATGGCCGAGGCGACGGCTGACGACGAGGCCCTGGCCGCCCTGGCCACAGAGCTGGCCAAGTCCCTGCACCCGGACCAGCGCCGCCTGTCCCCACAAGAGCGCCGCGCCTGGCTGCGGGGCCTGCTGGACGAGGCCCGATCCCTGGCCCTGCGCGGCCTGTGGCAGGGCGGGGGGGAAAACAACGATGCGGCTTGAGCGCCTTAGCATAGGCGGCTTCGGCCGCTTGCCCGCCGGGCGGAAGTTGGAGTTCGCGCCGGGGCTCAACCTGGTGCTGGCCCCCAACGAGCGGGGCAAGACCACCCTGAGCCAGCTCATCGCCGGGTTGTTCTACGGCTTCGGCCCCCGCAAGGGCGGGGTGCACCCCTTTGAGCCCTGGACAGGCGGCGACACCGGCGGGGAGCTTATCTATCGCCTGGACTCGGGGCAAATCTTCGCCCTGAGCCGCCATCTGGACAAGCGCGAGACGGTGACCCTGCGCGACCAAGCGGGACGCGAGGTGGCCCTGAACGGCAACCAGCCGGGCGAGCTGCACCTGGGCCTGGGCCAGGGGTCTTTCCTCACGGTGGCCCGCATCGGGCTGGACGATTTGCAGCAGGCCTTGTATGCCGGGGGCGCGGGCAAGGAGCTGGAGACCACCCGCCAGTGGCTCTCAGGCTACTTCTTCAGCGAGGCGGCCACCAGGGGCGAGGTGGCTAACCCGGTGAGCGTGCGCCAGGCCTGGAGCGCCGAGCGGGAGAAGCTCTACGCCGACGACCGCCGCAAGGGGGCCGAAAGCAAGCAGCTCACCGAGCGCGCCGCCCAGGCCACCGAGGCCCTGGCCGCGGCCCTACAACGGGAGGAGCAGGCTCGCCAGGCCCGGCGCGATCTGGAGGGGCTGGCCGCCGAGGACCAAAAGTTGTCCGAGCAGCGCCGCGCCGCCGCATTGGCGGTGCAGGAGGCGGGCAAGCGCCTGGACCAGGCCAAGGCCCTGGCCCGGCGGTCCGGCCTGCTGGCGCAGATAGAAGATTTGCAGCAGCAAGGCCTGGCCACGGAACAGGACGAGGCCAAGGCCCGCGATCTGGCGGGTCAGGCCCAGGCCGCGCACAAGCGGGCCCAGGCGGCCCAGGCCGAATCAAAACAGGCCCATGCCAAGGCGGCGGAGTTGGTGCCCGGCGGCGAGCCGGAGCGCCTGGAAGCGCGCCTGCGCGCCTTGCAGGAGATGCGCTCCGAATTCAACGCGTCCCACCGCATGCAGGAGGCTGCGGAAAGCGCCCTCGCCCGCCAGGCGCGGGCCCTGCGGGAGCAGTGGGGCCTGGAGAGCGCGGCCCTGGCGGCCATCGACGGCCAGCTCCCCCATCGGGTGGAGCGCCTGCGGGGCCAGGCCCAGGAGGCGGCCCAGGCCGCCGAGGAGGCCGGGCGCGCCTTGGAGGCTCTGCCCGCCCCGCCCGCCAAGCCGGTGTGGTGGCTGGGCCTGGTGTTCATGGCCCTGGTGGCTGGCGGCAAGATCATGTTTTGGGCCTACCTGGCCCAGGTGCCCTGGTGGTTCTGGGCCCTGGGCGGTGGGCTGGCCGCGGGCGGCCTGGCCCTGTTGGGCTTTTGGCTGCACCGGCGGGGACAGAACAAGCTGGCCCGTCAGCGCCTGAGCGAGGCCCAGGCCGCTCTGGAGCAAGCCCAGGCCAAGCAGGCCACGGCGGACCAGGAACTGAGCCACACCGCCGAGAGCCTGCCGCCGGTGCTGCGCCAGTCCGAGGCCCTGGCCCTGAGCCAGGCCCTGACCGAGGCCCGCCGCCTGGAAGGCGAGCGCGAGGCCCAGGCCCGCGAGCGGGCCGCCCTGGAAGAAAAGCGCGAGGCCCTGCTGGCCCAGGCCAAACAAGCCGCGCCCCAGGCCACGGGCGGCATGGAGGCGGCCCTGGAGGAAATGCGCCAACGGGCCCGCCAGGCCCAGGACGCCCTGGCCCATGCCCGGCGGCAGCAGGAGCAGGCGGTGCGGGAGCAAGACGCGGCCAACTCCCTGGAGCAGGAGTTGGCCCGGCATCTGGCCGCCCTGAGCCTGGCCGACCTTGAGGCCCTGGCTCAGGCGCGGGAGCGCAGTCGCCAGGCGGACAAGCTGCGGGCGGCGGCGGCGGAGATCGAGCAGGGCATGGACCCGGCCGCCCTGCTCAGCACCCCGGCCCCGGAGGCGGCCCAGCAGGCTCTGGAGCAGGCACGGGAGGCCCTGGCCGCCCTGGACCGCGAGATCCAGGCCCTGGCCGGACGCAAGGGCGAGTTGGCCAAGGAGCTGGAGCACCTGGGCAAGAGCGAACCAGCCGCCCAGGCCCAGGCCCGTCTGGGCGCCCTGGCCCAGGAGAAAGCCGACCTGGCCCGTCGGCACGACGCCCTGCTGGTGGCCGAGACTCTTTTGAGCCGGGCCATGGAGGAGTTTCGTTTGGAGGCCCAGCCGGGTCTGCTCAAGAAGGCGGGGCGCTATCTGGCAATGGCCACGGACGGGGCCTACGAGTGGCTGGGCACCGACCTTTTCGAGGCACCGGCCAAGGGCGAGCCGGAGATAAAGGCCCGCTCCGGCCCCGGCGCGCCGGAGCGCGAGATCGCGGCCCTGTCCCGGGGCACCAGGGACCAGCTCTATCTGTGTTTGCGCCTGGCCTTGGCCCAGGAGATCACCGCCCAGGGCGAGCCCCTGCCCCTGATCCTGGACGATCCCCTGGTGAACTTCGACGCCCAGCGCTTGGCCGCCGCCCTGGCCATGCTCTGCCGGGTGGCCGAGGAACGCCAGGTCATTCTTTTGACCTGCCATCCCCACCAGGCGCGGCTGTTGGAAGAGCGCTGCACGGTCAACCGCATCGAAATCTAGCCCTATTAATCTGGAAGAGTGCAGACCAGGCGCTCTTCGCCGTCCAGCTTGAGCAGGCCCCGCTCCATCAGGTAATCCAGGCTCTGTTGGAAGGTGGCCTCCATTTTGCCGCCAAAGTACATGTCCACCGTCTCGGGGAACCAGGGCGAGGTGATGAGCATCTGCCACAGGCCCTCGCGGTTCTGGGGACCGCGCATCAGCAGGACGTAGAGCATGATCTTGCGCACCTGGTCCCAAGCCATGCGCTTGGGGTCTTGGAGGAAGGCGTCCACCCGGGCCAAGCAGGCCTCGATGGCCGCCGGGGCGTCGTTGATGATGGGGCCGTGGCCGGGCAAAATCTTCTGCACCTTGAGGCGGCTGAGGCGCTCCAGGCTCTCGCGCAGGCGGAAGGGCGCGTCCAGGCCTTCGATGCGGGTGGTGAGCACCCCGAAGTCGCCGCCCCACAGGGAGTCGCCGCTGACCAGCCAGCCGGTGTCCAGGCAATGCAGGGCGATCTGGCCCATGGCGTGGCCGGGGGTGTGCAGCACCAGCCAGTTCATGTCTCCCAGGGTGAGCACCTCGCCGTCGGTTAGCGAATAATCGGTGGGGAAGAACTCGGCGTCCTGCTGATAATAGCCCCACCAGGTGGCCCAGTCGTTACGCTGGTCGATGAAATAGCGGTCCACCAGGTGCAAGGCCACCTTGCAGCCCGAGCGGCGCTGGAACTCCGCGTTGCCCCCGATGTGGTCGCAGTGGGTGTGGGTGTTGACGATCAACTCCACCTGCTCGATGGACAGGCCACACTGGGCGATGAGCGACTCAGTCTCGGCCACGTCGCGGATATAGCCGGTGTCGATCAAGGTGCGGGGCTTACCGGTGAACACCAGGTGGTTGCCGTTTAGCCAGCCGCGCTCGATGAAAAACAGCTCGTCTGTGAGTGGAGTGATGCGGGGGTCCATGTTCCTGCCGTCGTGAGAAGACAATAGCTTCGGCCCCAATTAGGACCGGCCCGGTTATTTTATAGCAAAGCAGCCAGCCTGGAAGGTTCACAAGGGCAGAAGGGCATCATTTGCTGAAAGCAACCCCGGCCCCACTAATCAAATAAAAAGGTACGCCTAAATTATCTTACCGGCACAGCCAGGCGGTCGCAGGCGAGGCGTCCGGCTAGCGATGGCCGCAGGTGTAGTCATGCTACACCGAGGCCTGAGCGCCGCCGGCAACGAAGCCCCCGGCCGCCTGGCGCAGCCGGGGGCAGAAGCTTCCGTTAGAACCAGGAACTAGTAGATAGCGTCGTATTTGCAGTTCTCAATGCAGGTCTTGCACTTGATACACTTGTCCAGGTCGATGACCGCGGGCTCCTTCTTCTTCCAGGAGATGGCGTCCACCGGGCAGTTCTTGAAGCACAGGCCGCACATCTTGCATTTGTCCACGTCCACCTTGAACTCCAGCAGGGCCACGCAGGAGCGGGCGGGACACTTCTTGTCCACCACGTGGGCCATGTACTCGTCGCGGAAATAGCGCAGGGTGGACAGCACCGGGTTGGGCCCGGTCTGGCCCAGGCCGCAGAGGCTGGCCTGTTGGATCATCTCGGCCAGCTCCTCCAGGGTGTCGATGTCCTCGGGTACGCCTTTGCCCTCGGTGATCTTCTCCAGGATTTGCAGCATGCGCCGGGTGCCCTCCCGGCAGGGGGTGCACTTGCCGCAGGATTCGTCCTGCACGAAGTCCATGAAGAAGCGGGCCATGTCCACCATGCAGGTGCTGTCGTCCATGACGATCATGCCGCCGCTGCCCATGATAGCGCCGGCCTTTACGATGGCCTCGTAGTCGCAGATGGTGTCCAGGTGCTCCTCGGGGATGCAGCCGCCCGAGGGGCCGCCCAGCTGCACCGCCTTGAACTTGCGGTGTTTCTTGGGAATGCCCTCGCCGATCTCGTAGATGATGGTGCGTAGCGGGGTGCCCATGGGCACCTCCACCAGGCCGATGTTGTTGATGTGGCCGGTGAGGGCGAAGACCTTGGTGCCCTTGGAGCCCTCGGTGCCTATGGCGGCGTACCAGTCCCCGCCGTTAGAGATGATCTGGGGGATGTTGGCCCAGGTCTCCACGTTGTTCAGGATGGTGGGCTTGTTCCACAGGCCCGCCTGGGCCGGGAAGGGAGGCCGGGGGCGGGGCATGCCGCGCTTGCCCTCTATGGAGCGCATGAGCGCGGTTTCCTCGCCGCAGACAAAGGCCCCCGCGCCCTGGTATATCTGCAAATCGAAGCTGAAGCCGGTGCCCAGGATGTCCTCGCCCAAGAGGCCGTACTCCTTGGCCTGGTCGATGGCCAGTTGCAGCCGGTGCACCGCCAGGGGGTACTCGGCCCGGCAGTACACGTAGCCGTGGTGGCTGCCGATGGCCTTGGCCGCGATGACCATGCCCTCCACCACCGCGTGGGGGTCGGCCTCCAAAATGGAGCGGTCCATGAACGCGCCGGGGTCGCCCTCGTCGGCGTTGCACAGGACGAACTTGGTGTCGCCGGCGGCCTTCTGGCAAAACTCCCACTTGAGGCCCGTGGGGAAGCCAGCCCCGCCCCGACCCCGAAGGCCCGACTTTTTCACCTCGGCCACGATCTGCTCGGGGCTCATTTCCTTTAGGGCCTTGGCCATGCCCTGGTAGCCGCCCTGGCCGATGTATTCGTCGATGCTCTCGGCGTCGAGCATGCTGCGGTTCTTGAGGGCTATGAGCCTTTGCAGGGCGAAGAAGGGGATGTCGCGCATGTGGGGGATGCGCTTCTTGGTGCCGGGATCCTTGTAAAGCAGGCGCTCCACCGGCTCGCCGTTTTTGCAGTGGGACTCCACCAGCTCGGCGACGTCGGTTTCCTCCAGGTTCACGTAGAAGATGCCCTCGGGGTAGGTGACCATGACCGGGCCCAGGGCGCAGAAGCCGTTGCACCCGGTCTCCACCACCGCGATCTCTTCCTCAAGCCCCTGCTTGGCGATCTCGGCCCTCAGGGCGTTCATCACCGCTATGCTGCCCGCGGCCTGGCACCCGGTGCCCCCGCAGATGAGCAGGTGCATGCGCTGGGTTCCCACCCCGGTTTGGCCGTGGCGCAGGGCCTGGGCCTGTTGGGATCTCTGTTGAATCTCAGCTAGATCATTTATGCTGATCTGGGACATGCGAGCCTCCCCCGAACCGGCTGGGCCGAGTTATTCGTAGTTCTCCACCAGGTCCACTATCTTGTCGGCCATGACCTTGCGGTGGGTGTCCTGGTCCACGACCACCACCGGAGCCACGCCGCAGGCGCCCAGGCAGCGCACCTGCTCCAGGGTGAAGCGGCGATCCTCGGTGGTGGTGTCCACCGGGGTGTTCAAGTGGCGCTCCAGACGCTCCAGGACCTCCTTGCCGCCGCGCACGTAGCAGGCGGTGCCCATGCACACCCGGATGACGTGGCGGCCTCTCGGCTCCATGGAGAAAAACGAATAGAAGGTGGTGACCCCGTAGACCTCGTGGCCCGGCACGCCCAGCTTGTCGGCGATGCGCTCCTGCACCGGCACCGGCAAATAGCCCACCACCTCCTGGCATTTTTGCAACACCGGGATCAGGGCGCCGGGTTTGCCTCGGTGGGCCGCGCAAATCTCATCGATCCTGGTCAGCATCTCCGGGGTTATGTCCTCGGGCATGCTCACCTGGGTCAAATCGTAGGCCAGACTCATGGCCGACTCCTTGGGCATATGTGAAAGATATTTAAGGACAGCCGGTTACGGCTTAGTTCCGGTTGTTTGCCGGGCTTTTATGGGAATAGCACAGGCCATGGGGGCAGGCAAGGTTTTTTACCCCACCACGCACCAGGCCATTAGGGCCGCCACCTCGCCCAGCTCGATGGCCGCGCCCAGAGTGTCGCCGGTGACCCCGCCGATGCGCCGCCGGAACCACAGGGCCAGGACCAGGCCCAGGATTAGCACCGCCAGGGAGGCAACCGCCCCGGCCAGCCCCCCGGCCAAAAGGGCGATGGCCAGGGCGCAGGCCCCGCACATCACGTCCGGCCACAGGGTGCTCTCCTGGGCCAGGGCCGCGCCCAGGCCCACGCCGGGCCGCGCCGGGGGCATCAGCCCGGCCAATATCCCGGCCAGGGCCCGCCCCAGGGCCGGGGCCGCCACCACGGCTCCCCACAGGGAGGCCCCGGACAGGGAGGCCAAGGCCCCGAACTTAAGGAGCATCACCCCGGCCAGGGCGGCCACCCCGAAGGAGCCCAGACGGGTGTCCTTCATGATCTCCAGGGCGCGCTCGCGGCTGGTGGTGTGCACCAGGGCGTCTGCCGTGTCGGCCACGCCGTCGTAGTGCAAAAAGCGGGTTAGCGCCCCCCACAGCACCACCAGCACCGCGGCCAGGGCCAGGGGCGGCACCTTGAAGCCCAACACCCAGGCCGCCCCTGCCAAGACCAATCCCACCAGCCCGCCCACCACCGAGTACCAGGCCCGGGAGCGGGCCAGATCCAGGGAGTCGGCCCTTAGCCCGGATTTCACCGTGGCCACGGTGAGGAACTGCAAGGCCAGCAGGAAGCTCTTCACGGCTTAGTCCTGATGCCCGGTGACCCCGGCGTCGGCAAAGGTGGCCATCTCGTTATAAATGGCCACCGCCGCCCGGAGCACGTTAAGGGCCAGGGCCGCGCCGGTGCCTTCGCCCAGGCGCAGGTTCAGGTTCAGGATGGGGGTGAGGCCAAGGGCCTCCAGTTGCACCTGGTGGCCGATCTCCACCGAGCAGTGCCCGGCGAAAAGATAGTCCTTGACCGCCGGGCACAGGCGCGAAGCCACCAGGGCCCCGGAACCGGCGATGAAGCCGTCCAGGATCACCGGCACTCCCTGGGCCGCCGCCTCCAGGATGTAGCCGCAGATGGCCGCTATCTCCAGGCCGCCCACCGCGGCCAGGGCCTCCAGGGGCTTGTCCGGCGAGGGCTGGTGCAAGGCCAGGGCCTGCTCGATAATCTTGATCTTCTGCACCAGGCCAGTCTCGTCCAACCCGGCCCCCCGGCCGGTCACCGCGGCCACCGGCTGGCCGCACAGCACCGAGGTGAGCGCCGCGCAGGGGGTGGTGTTGCCGATGCCCATGTCGCCGGGGATGAGCAGGTCGTGGCCTTCTTCGATGAGTTGGGCGGCCACCTGGGCCCCCACGCCTATGGCCTGGCGGGCCTGCTCCAGGGTCATGGCCGGCTCTTGCATCAGGTTGGCCGTGCCCTTGGCCACCTTGGCCTTGATAAGGCCGGGGGTGTCGTCGAAGTCGTAGTTGACCCCCACGTCCACCACCCGCACCTGGGCCCCGGAGTGGCGCGCCAGCACGTTGATGCCCGCGCCCCCGGCCAGGAAGTTGAACACCATCTGGGGGGTCACCTCGGCGGGATAGGGGCTCACCCCGGCCTGGGCCACACCGTGGTCGGCGGCGAACACGGCCACCGCGGCCAGGGGCTGGGCCAGTTGGGCGGCGCCGCGAATCTCGGCCAGCCGACGGGCCAGCTCTTCCAGACGGCCCAGGGAGCCCAGGGGCTTGGTCAGGTCGTCCAGGCGGGCCTGGGCCGCCGCGCCCGCGCTGGGGTCCAGGGGCTTGATGCGCTCTATGATGCCTTCCAGGGTGCTCATTGCCTCTCCTAACTCAATCCAGGGGCAGCGGCCCGCCCTTGAGGGCCAGGGGCAGACCGGCGGTTATCAGCAAGACCGCGTCGCAGGAGCGGGCCAGGCGCTGGCTCAGGGAGCCGGCCAGGTCGCGCCAGCGGCGGGCCAAGGCGTTTTCGGGCACTATGCCCAGGCCCACCTCGTTGGCCACCAGAATGACGCGGGCTTGCAGGCTGGGCAGCAGCGCGGCCAAGGCCTCGCCCCGCTCGCTCACCTGCCCGTCGTCCAGCTCGTCCCCCAACACCAGATTGCTCAGCCACAGGGTGAGGCAGTCCACCAGGAACACGGTGCCCGGCGCGTCGGCCCGCTTCAGGGCCGTTTCCAGTTCCAGGGGCTCTTCCAGGGTGGACCAGGCCTCGCCCCGGTCGGCCTGGTGGCGGTCGATGCGCCGGCTCATCTCCTCGTCGCGGGCCTGGGCCGTGGCCACGTAGACCAGCCGCCCGCCCCAGCCCTCGGCCAGGGCCTGGGCGTAGGAGCTCTTGCCGCTCTTGGCCCCGCCCAGGACCAGCACGCTGTGGGGCGCGGCGGGGCTCACTTGCCTGCCGCGCCCTTCAGGCCCGGCAAGGGGCGGTGGTCCACCATGCGGTAGTCCACCGGCGGCTCGTAGGCGAACATCTCCGGCGTGGTGGCCGGGTTGATCTTCAGGTTGCTGAAGCTGTAGGCGGTACGGTCGCCCACCAGGTTGTAGAGGACGAATCCGCGCAGGTCCAGACTGTCCTTGGCGAAAACCAGCAGCAGTTTCTTGAGGTCGGCCCGGCGCTGGCGGGGCTCCAGGGCCAGCAGCACGCTGTCCTTGGGCGCGGCCTGGTTCTCCTTGACCGTGGCCTCCTGCACCTTGTAGTCCTTTTCCAAGCTGTCCAGGCCGCCCAGGGCGTCCAGGAGCGAGGTGAGCCCGCTGGTGAACTGGCTGAGGGGGTAGAGGTCGGCCTGCTTGCGCTGGGGCCGCACCCACCAGGCGGCGTCACCGCCGGTGATGATCAACTCCTGGCGCGGAGTGTCCTGCTCCAGTCGCAGCTTCAGGGGCCGGGCCCAGGTCAGGCGGCCCGAACCGACAACCTTGCGGCCGCCGCTCTGAGCCCCCAGGGAAACGAAGCTGCTGGCCCGCTGGTAGTCGGCGGACAGGCTCTGCACGCTGCGGTAGCGGGCCTGCACCCGCTTGGCCAACAGGGAGGGAGACTCGGGCTTGTCCTGGGGGGCGGCCAGGGCCGCGCCCTGCCCCAAAAGGAGCAGAACCGCCAGGCCCGCCAAAATTTTCATGCTGATCGCTCGCACGCTATGCCTTAATCCCGCATCAACACCTGGCGGGGTTTGGAGCCCTCGCTGGGCCCCACGATTCCGTCGCGCTCCATCTGCTCGATGAGGTTGGCCGCCCGGTTGTAGCCCACCTTGAGGCGGCGCTGCACGTAGCTGATGGAGGCCTGTCCGCTCTCGCGCACCAGGGCCACCGCCTCGGGGTACAGCTCGTCGTCGCCCGCCCCGCCCTCGCCGTTGCCGTCCTCGCTGGTGGCGGCCACCACGCTCTCGTCGTACTCGGGCCGGGCCTGGCTCTTCCAGAAGGCGGTGACCCGGTCGATCTCCTCTTCGCTGACAAAGGCCCCGTGCAAACGGCTGACCCCGGAGGTGTCCGGCGGCACGAAGAGCATGTCGCCGCTGCCCAGCAGATGCTCGGCCCCCTGCTGGTCCAGGATGGTGCGGCTGTCCACCCGGCTGGCCACCTTGAAGGAGATGCGGGCCGGGAAGTTGGCCTTGATCAGCCCGGTGATCACGTCCACGCTGGGGCGCTGGGTGGCCAAAATCAGGTGGATGCCCGCCGCCCGGGCCATCTGGGCCAGGCGGGTGATGAGGCTCTCCACCTCCTTGGAACTGACCATCATCAGGTCGGCCAACTCGTCGATGAACACCAGGATGTAGGGCAAGGGCTCCAAGTATTCGCGGCCGTTGTTGTCCACGCCCTGGGGAGTGGGGATGGGCCCCTTGTCGGCCAGGCGGCGGTTGAAGGACTCGATGTTCTTCACCCCCACCTCGGCCAAAAGCTCGTAGCGCCGCTCCATCTCCCGCACCGCCCAGCGCAGACCGGCGGTTGCCTCCTTGGGGCTGGTGATAATGGGGTAGAGCAGATGGGGAATGTCGCTGTAGGCGGAAAGCTCGATGCGCTTGGGGTCCACCATGAGGATGCGCACCTGCTCCGGGGTGCAGCGGTAGAGGATGGACAGCACCAGGCAGTTGATGAAAACGCTCTTGCCCGCGCCGGTGGCCCCGGCGATGAGCAGGTGAGGCATACGGGCCAGGTTGGTCACCATGGGGTGGCCCAGGATGTCCTTGCCCACTGCCACGGTGAGGCGGCCGATGGCTTTTTGGTACACCTGGGCCGACAGCAGTTCCCTAAGGGCCACCATCTCCCGGGTGGGGTTGGGGATCTCGATGCCGATCACCGCCTTGCCCGGAATGGGGGCCACGATGCGGATGGACTGGGCCCGCATGACCATGGCCAGGTCGTCGGCCAGGCCCGCCACCTTGCTTATCTTCACGCCTGGCGCGGGCTTGAACTCGAAGCGGGTGACCACCGGGCCGGGAGCCACCTCGCGCACCGCGCCGTGCACCCCGAAGTCGCTGAGCTTTTCCTCCAGCACCTTGCTGGTGGCCCGGAGCGCCTCGGCCTGCTCCGGCGGGGCCGGGCCAGGGCCGGGGTCCAAGAGGTCCAGGTCGGGCAGCTTGAAGCGGCCCTTCTTGGGCGAGGGAGCAACTACCCCCGAGGCGGAGGCGCCGCCGGCCAGCTTGGGCTTGATCACCGGGCCGTCGCCTTCGGCGGCGAAAGAAGCCACGGGCGAAGGCGCTGGCGGAGCGGGTGGGGCCGCAGGCTCCGGGGCCGGTTCGGGGCGGGAGATTACGATCTCGTGCTCCGGCTCGGTGGCGGGCGCGGGGAGACTGCCGGGTTGCAGGCTGAGCGGGGACACCACCTGATCGGCTAGGGGGCCGTCCACCGCCGGCGAGCGCAGGAGGGGGCCCAGCATGGGCCACAGGGACCAGGCCGACAGGCCCAGGGCCATGGCTCCCACCAGCAGGGGCAAGCCCCAGGCCAGCCAAGCGCCGACCTGGCCCAGGCTCAGGGCCACTGCCCGGCCCGCGCCGCCGCCCACCGGCAGGGGAGCCCCGCCCAGGCTCAGGCTGCCGCCCGTCGCCCCCAACACGGCGGCGGTGGATACCAGCAGGCCCAGGCCCGCGGCCCAAAAGGGCAGCATGCGCCCGGCGGCGCGCCCGGACCACAAGAGCCAGGCGGCCGGCAGGGGCAGGATCACCAGCCACCAGGCCCCCAGGCCGAATACGTCGTAGGCCACGGCGGCCAGGGCCGCGCCGGGCTCGCCCAGCAGGTTGCCCGCCGCGCCCTTCACCTCGTGCAGGGGCGAAGGGTCGGCCGTGCTGTACCAGGCCAGGGAAAGGGCCACGCCCAGGGCCAGCAGCGCCAGGAGGGCCGCCCCGATGGTGCGCCCCACCTGGGCCAGGGCGGCCAGGGTCCGGCCCAGCGCGGCGGACTTGGGCTTCGGTGGTTTGGCGGCCTTGGCCTTGCGGGGCTTGGCGGTCTTTTTAAGGCGCTTGGCGGACAAATCGCTTCCTCTTTCAAGCCTGGAAGAGGCTTTGGGGATACAATCTAGGCGGCGGTTCCGGGGCTGTCAACAGGAGGCCCTTCCCCGGCCTGCCTCTGCAGCTCAAGTATGCGCTCCCGCACCAAGTCGGACAGATCCTCGCGCTCCCCGGCCTTGAGGCCATCGGTGGGGATGGGATCGCCCAGGATAACCTCGATGGGGCCGGGGTCCAGCAGAAAGCGGTCGTTGGCCATGGCCTGGCGGGTGCCGTGCAGGTAAAAGGGCACCACTGGCTTGCTCGACTTGATGGCCAAGAGGAACCCACCGCTTTTAAATGGCAAAAGGTTGCCGTCGTCGGAGCGGGTGCCCTCGGGAAAGATCACCACGCTGGCCCCGTCGCTGACCCGGCGGCTGGCCAGGATCAGGCTCTGCATGGCCTGGCGGCTGGCCGAGCGGTCCACGGGTATGTTGCCCGCGGCGGTCATTGCCGGGCCGAAAAGGGGTATGGAGAACAACTCCTTCTTGGCCACCCAGCGGAAATTCTTGGGCATCACCGATTGCAGGGAGGGAATGTCCAGGGCCGAGGCGTGATTGCCCGCGAACACGTAAGCTTCACTCGGTTCCAGCTTGTCCCCGCCCACCAGGCGCACCCGGCAGGCGATGCCCCACATAAGCAGCCGTCCCCAGGCCCGGGGAGACCACTGCAGCTTGTGGGCGCTTATCCCCAGCGCGCCTCCGATTATCACCGCCAGGGACAAGGGGATGGTCAACAGCACCATCCAGAACATGCCCCAACCTGACCAAAGGTAGCGCAAGGGACGCCACCAACGGCTCTTTTCCTCTTTCCCGGCCGCGATTGGTTGCGGCCCCTTTTCACCTTGTGCTACAGTCAACGTCTAAATCCAAAGGAGTTGTCTAATGGCCCGTGGCGTCAATAAAGTCATTCTCATCGGCAACCTGGGTGCAGACCCGGAATTGAAGTATACCCCAAGCGGCACCGCGGTGTGCACCTTCCGCTTGGCCACCAGCGAGTCTTTCAAGGACCGCGACGGCAACATGCAGGAGCGCACCGAGTGGCACCGCATCGTGGCCTGGACCAAGCTGGGCGAGATCGCGGCCCAGTATCTGTCCAAGGGCCGCCAGGTGTTCGTCGAGGGGTCTATCCGCACCCGTTCCTGGGAAGACCAGAGCGGCGAGCGCAAATACATGACCGAAATCGTGGCCCGTGACATCCAGTTCCTGGGCGGCGGCCCCGGTCAGGGCGGCCAAGGCGGTGGCGGAGGTTATGGCGGCGGCCAGGGAGGCGGCGGCAACGACTTCGGCGGCCCGCCCTCCACGGATGACGACATTCCCTTCTAGGCCCTGAAAGCACCGCAATCGCATCTTGGCCCCGCCCCTGCGGCGGGGCCTTGCTTTGCCGGGCTCCCTGGCCTAAGCTTGCCGTAAAAGGAGAAAATAACAGTGCTTGTGGAGATCAACCCCCAGAATCCCCAGCCGCGCCTCATCAAGCGGGTGGTGGAGGTCTTGGAAAACGGCGGGGTGGTGGCCTACCCCACCGACACCCTCTATGGACTGGGCTGCGACATCCACAACAAAAAGGCCCTGAAGCGCCTGCACCAAATCAAGGGCCAGCCCGAATCCAAGCCCTTCTCCTTCATCTGCCCGGACCTCAGCGACATCAGCCGCTACGCCCTGGTGACAAACTACGCCTACAAGACCCTCAAGCGCCTGCTGCCCGGCCCCTACACCTTCGTGCTCACCGGCAGCCGCGAGGTGCCGGACATGATGCTCACCCGGCGCAAGACCGCGGGCATCAGGGTGCCCAGCCACCCCATACCCCTGGCCATCGTGCAGGCCCTGGGCCGCCCCCTGGCCAGCGCCACGGCCACCGACCCCGAGGGGCGCGAGTTGTTGCACGCCTGGGAAATCGAGGAGATGCTGGGCAAGCAACTGGACATGGTGGTGGATGGCGGGCCGGTGCCCGGCGAGCCATCCAGCGTCATCAGCCTGGTGGACGACCAGCCCGAAGTCATCCGTGAAGGCGCCGGACCGGTGGAGGAGTTCCGCACCTGAGGGCCCGGCGCGGCCAAGGGGGGATCATGCGAAAAATCGGTTTGATCGGCGGGCTGGGGCCCGAATCCACCCTGGACTATTACAAGGGCATCATAAGCGCCTTCGCCGCCGCGGGGGCGGACTACAACTACCCCGAGATCTTCATCCACAGCCTGAGCCTGGCCCCGCTCATGCGCCGGGCCAACGCCGGCCAGTGGGACCGGGTGGCCGAGATGCTGCTCGGCAGCGTGCAGGCCCTGCACCGGGCCGGGGCCCAGTTCGCGGCCATCGCCTCCAACACCCCCCACCTGGCCTTTGAGCCGGTGCGCTCGCGCTCTCCCCTGCCCCTGATCAGCATCGTGGAGACCACCCTGGAGCGGGCCCTGGCCATGGGCCTCAAGCGGCCGGGGCTCTTGGGCACCCGCCTCACCATGGGCGCACGGCTTTATCAGGACTGCTTCGCCCCCAGGGGCATGGAGGTTCAAGTGCCGCCGCCCGAGGACCGGGAGCTGATCCAAAAGCGCCTGGACACCGAGATCGAGCTGGGGATTTTCAAGGACTCCACCCGCGAGGAGCTTCTGAAGATCGTCTCGCACATGAAGCGCAAGCAGGGCATCGACTCGGTGATCCTGGGCTGCACCGAACTGCCGCTGATCCTGGGCCGGGACGAGCTGGGTCTGCCCTTCCTGAACACCGCAGCCATCCACGTGGCGGCCATCGTGGATTACTGCCGCGCCTGAGCCGCTATCACTCCTCCAGGGTCTCGCCTTCTTGGCGGCGCTCCAGCCACCAGGCGGCCAGGGCCACGGCTATGCTGCTGGTGCCCAGCCAGGCGGCCAGCCGGAAGGCCCCCGCCACCCCGGCCACCATGGCCTGGGGCGGGGCTCCCATGAGGTTGGCTTGGTCCGCGCCCGGAGCCGCCGCCAAAAAGTAGAGGCTGAACACCGCGCCCATGAGCGGCACCCCGGAGGTGTTGCCCAGGGTGCGTGAGAGCGACACCAGGCCCGAGGACACCCCCAGGCGATTGCGGGGAGCCCGGCCCATGATGGAGCTGTTGTTGGGCGCCTGAAACAGCCCCAGGCCCAATCCCAGAGGCAGCACCCGCATGACATACTCGAACACCGGGATGTGCAGGGTGATGCCGCTCAAGGTCAGGCAGCCGCCCACCAGAAGCATGAGCCCCCCCAGACTCACCACCCGCGCCCCATAGCGATCGGCGCACCAACCCGCCAGGGGCGAGACCATCCCCATGCTCACCGGCACCACCAGCATGAGGAAACCGGCTTGCTGGGGCGAGTAGCCCTCGGCGGTTTGCAGGTAGATGGGCAAAATGAACACCCCGCCCAGGATCAAAAAGCTGATCCAACCCATCAACAGACCCAGGCCGAACTGGGGATCCTTAAAGAGGCCCAGGGGCATCATGGGCTCCTTGGAGCGGGCCTCCACCCAGAGGAAGAGCGCCACCCCCAAGATGGCGCCCCCGAACAGCAGGGGGGACAGACCGGAACCGAAGCCGTGGTGCTGGCCCAGGGTCATGCCCAGGGCGTAACAGATAAGGGCCAAAAACAGTATCAGGGCTCCCAGGGAGTCGAAGCGCTCCCTGCCGCTGCCGTTATTGTCGCCCGGCACGTAGCGCGAGACCATGTACCAGGAAAGCAGGCACACCGGCAGATTGACGAAAAAAATGGCCCGCCAGCCAACGGTGCCCACCAGCAGGCCGCCCAGGGGATGGCCCACGGCCAGGCCCAGGGAAACCGCGGTGCCCATGATGCCCATCACCCGCCCCCGTTGCTCGGCGGGGAATATCTCGGTGATTATGCCCATGCCAAGGGCCTGCATCATCACCGCGCCGGTTGCCTGCACCCCCCTGAAGACGATGAGGGACCAGGCGCTGGTGGCCAGTCCGCAAAGGGCCGAGCCCGCCCCGAACACCAGGATGCCCAGGAGGTACACCCGCTTTTTGCCGAACATGTCGCCCAGGCGTCCCACCCCCAGCATCAGCGAGGTGATGACCAGGGCATAGCTCACCACCACCCACTCGATGGTGGCCAGGGAGGCCTTCAGGTCGTGCATCAAGGTGGGCAAAGCTATGACGACGATACTGATGTCCATGGTGCCCATGAACACGCTGAGCCCGATGCCCAACAGGGCTAGGTTGCGGCTGAACTCAGGCTCGGCCTGGGCCAGGTCTATGTCCGGCGCTTGCGGCATGATTCGTCCGGCACCTCGCTCAATTGGGTCATAAATAAAAAAGTTTACCACCAAGCTAAGTATGGGTCAGGCCGGGGGAGAAAAAAGAAGGGGGAAGCTCAGGAGGAGGACAGGGGGCGCTCCAGGTACAGCAGGGTGCCGCCCATGGCCGCCAGGGGCAGCAGGGCGAAGTTCACCACCGGCACCAGGCCCATCACCAGCACCGCGCTGCCGAAGCCCAGCCAGCCCAGGCCCATGCCCCGCACGTAGCGCGACTTTTCCTTGAGGCTCAGGCCCCGGCGGTCCAGGGGGTAATCCATGAACTCCAGGGCCAGGAAGTAGGCGGTGAACAGCCAGGCCAATACCGCGTAGACCACGGCCCCCACCCCGGGGATGAGGTTGAGCAGCAGCAGGGGCAGCATCACCGCAAGGTAGATGATGAGGCGCTTGAGGCTTTGCCTGAGCACCCGCATGACGTCGCGCACCAGGCCGCCGTCGCTCCAGGGCGCGCCGGGAGGCATGCCCTGGGCCAGGGCCTCGGTGCGCCGGGTCAAGAGCTCCAAGAAGGGCGCGGACACCACCCGCCCCACCACGGCGAACAAATATATCTGCACCACCAACAGGGCCAGCACCACCAGCACCAGCAGCAGGTAGAGCAGCGCCGCCCACCACCAGCCGTCACCGCCGGGCAACAGGCCCCGCACCCAATCGCCCAGGTAGGCGTAGCTGAGCCAAAAGGCCAGGCCGAACAGGATTAGGTTGAGGAAGAAAGGCGCGGCGGCCAAGGGCCACAGGCGTTTGTGTGCCCACAAAAGACGCAGGCCCCGCATGGGAGCCCAGAAGGAGCGCACAAAAGCGAGGGGGTTTACCGTTGCTCTCACTGGCTAAGAGGCGAGGCGGGCCAACGGAAGGCCAGGCCGGGCATGGCTCCCAGTTGGGCGGCCAGGTCCTTGATGAACAGGGTGGCCTGTTCGCGCAGCAGCTCCGACCAGAAGCCGCCCTTTTTCTCGGGCCACACCAGGGCGGGTCGGCCCTTGATGCCCGCCAGGCCGGCGGCCAGCGTCACCGCGTCCTGGAAGTTGCCCAGCTCGTCCACCAGGCCCAGTTGCTTGGCCTTGGCCCCGGTGAAGACCCCGCCGTTGGCCAGGGCCTTTACCTGCTCGTATTTCATGTGCCGTCCCTTGGCCACGTCGGCTACGAACTGCTGGTAGGTCTGGTCGATGAGTTCTTGCAGGTTGGCCCGCTCGGCGTCGCTGAGGGGCCGTGAGGGTATGCCCGCGCCCTTGAGGCTGCCCGAGCGCAAAACCTGCACCTTAACCCCCAGCTTTTCCAGAAGCTGGTGCAGGTCGGGGATGGTGGCGATGACCCCGATGGAGCCGGTGACCGTGGCCGGGGCCGCGACTATCTTGGTGCAGGCGGCCAGCAGGTAATAGCCCCCGCTGGCGGCCACCCCGCCCATGGAGCCAACAACCGGCTTGACCTTGGCGGTGCGGGCCACCTCCATGTACATCTCCTGGGACGCGGCCGCGCCGCCGCCCCCGGAGTCCACGCGGATGATGATGGCTTGGATGGAGTCGTCGCGCCTGAGGCGGATGAGAGTCTCGTTGAACAGCGCGGATGATTCGATGATGCCGTTGACGGGAACCACGGCGATCTTGCCGCCGAAAAGAGCCTGCGGGCGGAGCCCTGGCTTAATAAGTACCAGGGCTCCGCCGAACAAGGCCACGATCAGGGCACATACCCCAATGGCCACGGCCAGGGGATGTTTTCTCATAAAGGTCGTTCCGGGAACTTGCTACTTGTCCTTGTCGGACTCGTCCCCGTTCTCCTCGTCTTCTTTCAGGGCCAGACCCTCTTTGAGCAGGGCGCCCAGGTTGCTGGTGGCGGCCTGGGTGGAGTTCACGTACTCGCTGTAGACCTGACGCTCGGCTTCCTCGTCCATGCGGCGCATGGACAGGCCGATCTTGCGCTCGCGGCGGTTCACGCTGACCACCTTGGCCTCGATCACGTCGTCCACGTTGAACATGCCCACGGGAGTCTTGATCTTGTCCTCGGAGATTTCGCTGACGTGGACCAAGCCCTCGACGCCCTCTTCCAACTCCACGAACAGGCCGAAGTCGGTGACGTTGGTAATGACGCCGTTGACCCGGGTGTTCACCCGGTACTTGTTGGGGATCTCTTCCCAGGGGTCGCCCTCGAGCTGCTTGATGCCCAGGGAGAAGCGCTCGTTCTCGCGGTCGATGTTGAGCACGATGGCCCGGACCTCGTCACCCTTCTTGAACAGCTCGCCGGGGTGCTTGATGCGCTTGGTCCAAGAGATGTCGGAGATGTGAACCAGGCCGTCGATGCCCTCGTCGATGCCGATGAACAGGCCGAAGTCGGTGATGTTCTTGATGCGGCCCTCGATGGTGGTGCCCACGGGGTACTTCTCGGCAATGACGTCCCAGGGGTTGGGCTCGACTTGCTTCATGCCCAGGCTGATGCGCTTCTGCTCGGGGCTGATGGAAAGCACCACCGCCTCGACCATGTCGTTCACGTTGACGATCTTGGAAGGATGACGCACCTTGCGGGTCCAGGACATCTCGCTGACGTGGATCAGGCCCTCGATGCCCTCCTCCACCTCGACGAATGCGCCGTAGTCGGCCAGGCTCACCACGCGGCCGTTGATGCGCGTGCCCACGGGGTAGCGCTCGGAGGCGTTGAGCCAAGGATCTTCCTTGAGCTGCTTCAGGCCCAGGCTCACCCGCTCGCGATCGCGGTCGAAGTTGAGCACCTTGACCGTGATCTCGTCGCCGATGTTGAACATCTCGGAGGGATGACCCACCCGGCCCCAACTCATGTCGGTGATGTGCAGCAGGCCGTCGATGCCGCCCAGGTCCACGAAGACGCCGTAGTCGGTGATGTTCTTGACCACGCCTTCCATGACCTGGCCCTCTTCCAACACCTGCAGGGTCTTCTTCTTCTTGTGCTCGCGCTCTTCCTCCAAAAGGACCCGGCGCGAAAGCACGATGTTGGCGCGCTTCTTGTTGAACTTGAGAATCTTGAAGTCGAATTCCTGGCCGATAAGCGAATCCAGGTTGCGCACGGGCCTGAGGTCCACCTGGCTGCCGGGCAGGAAGGCGTTGACCCCGATGTCCACGCTCATGCCGCCCTTTACGCGGCCCACGATGGTGCCGTGGATCATGCCGTCGTCGTTGTAGACCCGGCTGATCTCGTCCCACACCTTGATCTTGGCGGCCTTGTCCTTGGACAGGATGATGGTGCCGTCTTCGTCCTCGGCCCGCTCCAGCAGCACGTCCACCTGCTGGCCGACCTCGGCCTTGATCACGCCGTCGGCGTCGCGGAACTCGTTTATGCCGATCTGACCCTCGGACTTGTAACCGATGTCCACCACCACGTAGTCGTTTTCAATCGCCACGATGGTGCCCCGAGCGACTTCGCCTTCCTGGATCTCCTTCATCGACTGTTCGTAGGCCAGTTCAAGCTCCTCAGGGGTCAGGTCTCCTTCCTGGGAAGCAGGGCTCTCGGAGGCGGGGGGCTCGGAGACGGGGCTCTCGGGGGCGGGGCTCTCGGTGACGGGGCTCTCGGTGACGGGGGTTTCTTCGCCGGTCTCGGCGGCGCCTTCCGCCACCAAGTCCTTGGTAAGATCGTTATCGGCCATGGTTAATTCGCTTTAGCTCCTAATGGTTTAGCCACGCGGCAGCATCGGCCGGGATTACGACCGAGACTCCGCAACTTGTAAAATTAAGTCTTCCTACCAGAAAGTACTGTATTTTACAAGGTTTCATTGACCTATCGTGGTGCGCTTGTGCGCCGTTCCCGCACCTTTTTGGCCAGGGTGTCCACCACCTCGGCGAGGCTCAGGGGGGTGGTGTCCAGCACCACGGCGTCGGTTGCGGGGCGCAGGGGGCTCAGGCTGCGCTCACTGTCGCGCTGGTCCCGTTGGCGCAGGTCGGCCAAGACATCCGCCATTTCAATCTGTTGACCGCTCTGCTTCAGCTCAAGCCAACGGCGGCGGGCCCGCTCTTGCTCCCCGGCGGTGAGGAAAAATTTGGCCTCGGCCTGGGGGAAGACCACGGTGCCCATGTCCCGGCCCTCGGCCACCAGGTCCCCGTCCCGCCCGGCGGCCCTTTGCAGGCCCAAAAGATGTTCCCGCACCGGGGCCAGGGCCGAAAGGCGGCTGGCCAACTGGCTGATGGCCTCGTTGCGGATGTAGGGCTCCACGTCCTGCCCACCCAGGAGCACCAGAAAGCTGCCATCTTGGGATATGGCCTCCAAGGGCACCTTGCGCAGCCAAGCGGCCAGCTTGGCCTCGCCCTGGTCCGGCATATCATCCCACTGGGCGGCCAGGGCGATGGCCCGGTACAGGGCGCCGGTGTCCAAGAAGGCGAAGCCCAGCTTCCGGGCCAAAAGGCGGCTGGCCGAGGATTTGCCCGAACCGGCCGGCCCGTCCACGGTGACCACCACCGGGGCTAGCTCTCCCTTAGGATGGCCTTGAGCTCATCCATGAAACGGCGGTTTTCCTGGGGCAGGCCCACGCTGATGCGCAGGTACTCTGGCAGGCCGTAGGAGGCCATCTTGCGCACGATGACCCCGCGCCTCAGCAACTCGTCGGCCACCTGCGATGCCTTGGGCCCCACCTGGACCAGCACGAAGTTGGTCTGGCTGGGCACGTACATCAGGCCCAGTTCCTCGAAACAGGCGTAGAAATCCTTGAGCCCCTGCCAGGTGACCTGAAGGGTCTTTTGGAAAAACTCCTCGTCGGCCAGGGCGGCGGTTCCCGCGGCCTGGGCCAGGATGCTGGTGTTGAAGGGCTGGCGCACCCGGTGCAGGATGCCCATGACCTCCACCGGCCCCAGGCCGAAGCCCACCCTGAGCCCGGCCAGGCCGTAGGCCTTGGAAAAGGTGCGCATCACCACCACCGGCACCTCGTGGTCCAGGAAGTCGGTGCCCTGGGCCACTTCGGGGTCGGAGGCGAACTCGATGTAGGCCTCGTCCAAGACCACGATCACCCCGTCTGGCACCTTGCCCAGGAACTCCCGGAACTCCTCGCCGCTGAAGGCGGTGCCCGCCGGGTTGTCCGGGTTGTTCACGAACACCAGGCGGGTGCGCGGCTCGATGGCCTCGGCCAGGGCGTTGAGGTCCAGGCGGAAGTCCTTGAGGGGCACCTCCTGGAGACGGCCCCCGGCCACCTGCACCAGCTTGGAATACATGAGGAACGAGGGCGAGGCGGCCAGGGCCAGATCGCCGGGGCGCAAGAAGGCGCGGCACAACAGTTCGATGATCTCGTTGGAGCCGTTGCCCAAGACGATCTGATCCTGGGACAGGCCGTAGCGCCGGGACAGGGCCTGGCGCAGCTCGAAGCCGGCCCCGTCGGGATAGCGGTGCAGGCCTTCCAGGGCCTTGGCCATGGCCGCCACCGCCTTGGGCGAGGGGCCCAGGGGGTTCTCGTTGCTGGCCAGTTTTATGGCCCCGCTTATGCCCAGCTCCCGCTCCAGCTCCTCGATGGGCTTGCCCGGCTTGTAGGGCACCAGGGCCTGAATCTCCGGAGGGACGGGAGGCAGATTACGCTTGTTCACCAGATGCTCCCTGTTGTATGGCCGCTCGCGAGGCTCCTTTCGCCCGATGGCGATAGGGCCGTCTAACTGCGCAGCCTGGCTGAAAAACGAGGCAAAACTTACCCTGGGGGCCGCGAGGCTGTCAAGACCGCGCAGGAGCTAGGCCAACTCCACGTAGCTCGACTCCAAGGGCCCGGCCAACAGTTGCAAGGTGCGCACCGTGACCACCAGCACCTTGGCCGCCGGATCGGCGGTGATCCCGGCCAAGTGGGGCATGCGCTGGGCGAAGCGGGCCTTCAGCTCTTGTTGCCGCGCATCCGGCGCGGGAGCGCAGGCCCCGCCCACGGTGAGGGCCTTCAGTGGGCCGCCCGATTCAGCTCCCCGGCGGTCGTCGATGAGCAGGCTCACCTGGGGATTGGCCAGGATGTTGCGGTACTTCAGGGTCTCGGCCGAAGTGATCAAATAGATTTTGCGCCCCTCGTCACCGGACAGATAGGCCATGAGCGAGGCGTGAGGCTCCTGCCCGTGGGCGGTGGCCAACACGCAGATGTCGTTTTCCCGGATAAAGGCCAGCATTTTCTCCAGCATGGCTTACTCCTGGGTAAAGTCCGCGGGCAGGTCGTCGGAGGCCTGGTAGGGCCGGTCGCTGAGCTCCACGAAGGTGATGGTCTCCTGGGCAAAAAAGCGATGGGCCACCCCGGCGGTTATGTACAGCCGGTCCCCGGTCTCCACCTGCATTTCCAGGCGCTCCCCGGTGGCCGGGCAAAAGAACTCGGCCCTGCCCCGCCCGGCGGCGACATAGATGTACTCGTTCTTGCTCTGGTGCACATGGCCGCCCCGGTAGCCCGCGCCGGGCTCCAGGGTGAACAGTCCGGCCCGGTGGATAGTGGGGCCGTTGAGAATCAGATGGCCCTCGCCCCGGGCGTCCTTGAAGCGCTTTTCCGTGGCGAACTCGCCGGTCAGGGGCAGCTTGACCACCTGAACCCGCTGGGCCAGGCGAAGCTCAGGCATCGGTCTTCTCCGTGGGGGCCGCCTCCTTGGGGGCCTCGTCGCCGGGCTCGTCGTCCCCGCCCTGGTTCTGGGCGGCCTCGTTCACCCCCGGCTGGAAGGCGTCGGGCGGCCCCAGGGAGGGATCGGGCAGCATGGCCAAATCTTCCAGGGCCTGCTCCAATAGGTCCACCCGGTCGCCCACCGGCTTCAGGCGGTCCACGAACAGGTAATAGCGTCCCTTGAACCAGCACAAGCCGCTCTTGAGGTGCAGCCCGGCGAATTGCAGCTTTTCATAGGCCAGCTGCACGCCCTTGCCCCGCACCTCGCGCTCCAGCTCGGCCAGGCGCTCCTTGCCCCGTCTTGCCGCGCTCACTAGGCCCTCACCTCAATCATCCCATTCGTCTCCTCGGCCGCCGGAGCCGCCCAGCTCATCCAGAAAGCTCCGCACCGCCGGTCGCAGGTATACCCCGTCCAGGTCCAGGCCCAGCAGGCCCAGGCCCAGGCGGCGGCAATGTTGGGCGGTGTCTTGCCGCCGTTCGATGAATATTACCGGTTTTCCCCGCAGGCGGCAGAGGCCGCTTCTGGCCGAGGGGTCGTCCCCCCCGTCCAGGCTCTCCAGGCGAACCTCCACTCCAAGCCCCTGGGCCACTTCGTTGAGCAAAAACCACAGGCGCTTGTCATCCATGATCCGCTCAGCGCAGAGGCAGCAAAAAGGCGTCGCTGATCAGGCCCTGCTTCTCCCAGGACTTGTACTGGCCCCTGGCCTCGTCCAGGGTGCTAAAGCTGCCCACGCAGACCCGGTGCCAGGTGCCCCGTTTGCCCAGGTCCACCTGGTTCACCCTGGCGGGCAGGCCCTGATCGGCCAGGCGCTTGGCATAGTTCTGGGCCACGGCCTCCCGCCTGAACGAGGCGGCACACACCGTCCAGGCGTCCCCGCCCCGGCGGGCCGCCGGCTTCTTGACCGGCGGAGGCGGCGGGGCGGTGCTGGTGGTCGCGGTGCTCTCGGTGGTGCTGGTGGTGCTGGTGGTGGTGTCGGTGGTGTCGGTGGTGGTGGTCTCCGTGCTGCTGGTGGTGGTTTCCAGCGCCTGGTTGAAAGCCGGGACCGCGCCCCGAACCTTGACCTGGGGTGGGGGCATGGTTTCGGCGCCATCAGTGGCCGCCGGGCTGCCGGGCTGTGACTGGCGGGCCATCAAGGCCTGAGGCATCCAGGCCGCGCCGTGACCCGGAGCCGACCACCAGGCCATGACGAAAAACCCAATGGTCAAGACCGCTCCCACCCCGGTCAACCAGAAGAAACGCCGCCTCTGGCCGTCCCAAAGGCGGGGGGCTTGGGGGTGGATGCGCCGGGCCTGGAGATAGCCGTACAGGTGCACCAGGCCGCCACCCAGGTACAGCACGCCGCCGACAAGTAAAACCAACAAGATCAGAGCTGACATAACCACACCGTAAAAGCCAACAAAGGTGCAGTTACGCTAGCATTACCACCCCATGTTTACAAGGCCCCGCTGCGCCTTCCCGCGCGGCCGCCCGTCCTTGACAACCCTTTACGCCGGGGGCATCATGAGGGCCGCCCTGTTCAGTAAGGAGAACGCATGCCCGCCCAGACCGGTTACCGCGCCCCATCTGTGGGCCGCGCCCTCAAAATATTGGAACTGGTGGCCCAAAGCCGTGACGGCATCGGCATCAGCGAGCTTTCCCGCCATCTTGAGATCAGCAAGGGCACGGTGTTCGGCCTGTGCAAGCAGTTGGAGGCCGGGGGCGCCCTGAGCCGCGACCCGTCCAGCAAGCGCTACGGCCTGGGCCCCCTAGTGGCCACCCTGGCCCGGCGCGGCTTTGCCCAGGCCAGCCTGCGCGACGCGGCCGGTCCGGAAATGACCCGCCTTTGCAGTCGGTTGGACGAATCTGTGTTCCTGGGGGTCATGGGCCGGGGCGAGGTGATGGTGGTGGAAGCCCGCCAGCCTCCGGAGCAGATCCGCATCTCCGCCGGGCCGGGCACCCGCCTGCCCCTTTTGGCCGGCGCGGTGGGCAAGGTTTTTCTGGCCGGGCAGCCCCCGGCGGTGGTGGACAAGATCCTGGCCCAGGGCCTGCCCCGCCACACCCCCAACTCGGTGGTGGACCTGGACCAGTACCGCCGGGAGCTGGAGCAGGTGCGCGAACAGGGCTACGCCGTGGAGCAAGACGAATATCTCAACGGCATCTGGGGGGTTGCGGTTTTGGTTGGCAGCGCGGGGGGGCTGGCCTCGGCCCTGTACGTGGTGGGCTTCACCTCGTCTCTCACCCCGGGCCATCTGGATGAAGTGGTTCGCGAAACCATGGAAAGCGCCCGCAGCATCCGCCAGAACCTGCGCTAGCCCCGGGGCTCAAGCCCTCACTTCGAACCAAGGGCCGTCGATGCGCTGGCCCCGGCAGGCCGGGCAGCGCCCCGGTGCGTCCAGGCGGCGGCGATCGCTGAACAAATAGCCGCAGGCCCGGCACTGGGCCGGGGTCACCTTCAGGTCCTTGCCCAGGGAGCGCCGCAAATGGCTCAGATGCTCCTCCGCCTCCCGGCGGGTGAGCAACAGCTCGCCGGCCAACTCCAAGGCGCTCCAGGGACCCTGGGTCAGCATCTGGGCTATGGTCTGTCGGATGGTAAGAGGCAAGGCGACAAACTTTTTAGATGACCCCAGCCGTGCATCCCACGTCGAATTTTCCGCCAAGGTGCATGCGAAACACGCAATCTAGGTCCAGAGCGCTCCGCGACACGCACCGCATCGCTTATCGCTGCTTCCTTCCGGACCTGACGAGGTTCACGACCGCACGTCGCGCGGTGTCCGGACAAAACTACGTGATCACAAAAACACCATGGCGGCCAACCCTCGGCGGGCCTTCGACCCCGCAAAAGCGGATTTCGGGAAAAGGGCACCGCTAGCTCCCCGCCTAGCACGGCCGGGGTCAAAACGTATTTCTCGGTCGGCCGCAAAAAACAGCCCCGCCGCTCAAAAGGACGGGGCGAAAATAATTAAATATCAGAGACACGGCAGGCCCGGCCTAATGGCCGGACGCGGGCTTAGTCCAAGGAGTCCACGCGCTCTTTGAGCTCTTTGCCCACCTTAAAGAAAGGCAGCTTCTTCTTGCCCACGTCGATTATCTCGCCCGTCTTGGGATTGCGTCCCTGGTAGCCGTCGTAGTCCTTGACCTTGAAGCTGCCAAACCCGCGAATCTCCACCCGATCACCGAGAATAAGAGCATCCTCGACAGATCCGAAAATAGTGTTTATCACCATCTCCGCTTTTTTGATGGTAAGGCCCTCGGCTTTAGCCAGCGCCTCTATTAGCTGAGACTTGTTCATGGACGGGCACTCCTTGCCGGTAATAAGGCTGTAGGCTTTAGCTAACGATTGTATGCAGTTGGCTTGCTTCTGTCAAGCAGCTAAACTTATACGCCAACCCGGCTCCCCGGGCAGCACGCCTTTTCATATCATGCCTAGTTGAGAGATGCCCGGCCTGTCAAGCTATTTTTTATAAATTTATCTGTGTATTAGTCCAATTACTCCCATCGCGCGGCCTCTCCGGAGCGCTCTAAACGCCGCCAACAAAGGGCGGCTGGTCATTTTGTCTGCTTTTGCCCTAGGCGTAGCTCATGCTATTAATTAAGCTGACTTTAAGGGATGGGAGCAAAAACCGGTGAGCTACCTGAGCAAGATATTGTCGGCCGCCCTGGTGGCCTGCTGCCTTTGGGGCGGGGCGGCCCCGGCCCAGGAGACCAAGGATTTTGTGGCCCAGGCCCTGTACAGCCACGTTTATAAAGACCAGCGCTGGGCCATCTCCCCCCAGGAGCTTGACTTCCTGGTGGACAACCTGGTGGGGGTGCTGGCCGTGGTAAGCCAGCCGGAGTTCAAGCGCCGCCACCCCCTGCTGGGCAATCTGGTCCTGGAGCGGCTGGGCGGCACGGCCCATTCCTTCAGCCTGAAGACATACAGCAACCAGGCCCAGGTGACCATGGAGCGCCCCGGCCCCAGGGAAATCGTGTACCAGGCCCAGATCACCATGCAAAAGCTGGGCTTGTCGGTGAGCGGGCAGATGCTTATCCGCCTGGTCCTGCAATATGCCTCACCCCAGGACCAGGCGCTCAAGGCCGAGGTAACCGTGGCGTTCCGCCCGGCCTCGGAGGTGCTGGCCGCGGCCCTCAAGCCGGTGATGACCTCCTTCCAGAAGGAGATGGACCGCCTGGCAGGCAAGGCCATGGTGCAGATCCAGGACTTCCTGCGGGTTTATCAAGAGGAGCGTAGCGGAGCCTTCAGCCGGGCGGGCCTGCTGGGCCAGTTGGCCCTGATCAACCAGCGCCGCCTGGTGCAGGCCGCCGAGCTGAAAGCGAAAACCGCCCCAACGGACAGCGCCCTGCCCTCCGGCGGCCTGGGCCGCGTGGCCCTGGCCCTGGCCGCGGCCCTGTTGCTGCTGGCTGGCCTGGTCCTGGGCTGGCTCCTGGCCAACCGCCTAAGGGCTTCGCGCGACCAGAAGCTCCTGCGCCGTAGCCTGCGGGCTCAGCGGGAGCAGGCGGCCTTGGACAAAAGGCTGGCAAAACTGTTAAAAACTAGAGAGCTTTCCCCCCAGGCCGCCGCCGAGGCCAAACTGGAGCATCAACGGCTCAGCCGGGAGTTGCTCCAGCGCCTGGGGCGCGAAGCCAAACCACCCCGGCAAGCTAAAAAATAGGGGCTCCGGTCCGACCCCCCCGGCCCCGCGCGAAGGAAAAAACATGGATCAGGCTCCCCCCAACTACACCGACGAGCACTACCGCCAGGCCTACAACCAAAAGCGACTGAGCTTTTGGCAAAAAGTGGCCGCCTCCGCTTCCAAGGGAGGCCGGGTGGGGCACCGCTTCTACCTCAATCACCTGCAGCGCATCTACGGCCGCCTGATCAGCCCCGGCCAGAAGGTGCTGGAGGTGGGCTGCGGCCAGGGCGACCTGCTGGCCTCGCTTAAGCCCTCGGTGGGGCTGGGGGTGGATTTCTGCCCGGAGATGATCGCCCAGGCCCGGGAGCGCCACCCGGAGCACAGCTTTTTGTGCGTGGACGCCCAGGATCTGGACCTGGAGGGCCTGACCTTCGACTACATTATCCTCTCGGACCTGGTCAACGACCTGTGGGACGTGGAGGAGGTGCTCAAGAAGCTGCGCCCGGCCTGCCACCCCCGCACCCGCATAATCCTCAACTTCCACTCCCGCCTGTGGGCCGCGCCCCTGGCGGTGGTGCGGCGCCTGGGCCTGGCCCAGCCCCTGCTCACCCAAAACTGGTTCACCGCCCCGGACGCGGTCAACCTGCTGGACCTGGCCGGGTACCAGAGCTTCCGAACCTGGATGGAGCTGCTTTGGCCCATGCCCGGCTCCGTGCCCAACTGGCTTTTCAACCGGGTGCTGGCCCGGATCTGGCCCATCAAGTACCTGGCCCTGTGCAACTTCGTCATGGCCCGCCCGGCCCCGGCCAAGCCCATGGAAAAAGAGCCGGTGGTGTCGGTGATCATCGCCTCGCGCAACGAGGCGGGCAACATCGACGGCCTGATGCGCCGCACCCCGGAGATGGGCGCGGGCACCGAGCTGATCTTCGTGGAAGGCCACAGCACCGACGACACCTGGGGGGCCATCCAACAGGCCCTGAAGGACCACCCCCATCGCCGGGCCAAGGCCTATCAGCAGACCGGGGTGGGCAAAGGCGACGCGGTGCGCCTGGGCTTCGACAAGGCCGAGGGCGATCTGTACATGATCATGGACGCTGACCTCACCTTCCCGCCCGAGAACCTGACCCGCTTCTACGACGCCTGGTACAGCGGCAAGGGCGAGTACATCAACGGGGTGCGCTTGGTCTACCCCATGGAAGACAAGGCCATGCGGCCCATCAACTTCCTGGGCAACAAGTTCTTCAGCCTGGCCTTCTCCTGGTGCCTGGAGCAGCCCATCAAGGACACCCTGTGCTGCACCAAGGTGCTCAGCCGCCGGGACTACGAGGTCATCGTGGCCAACCGGGCCTATTTCGGGGACTTCGACCCCTTCGGCGATTTTGACATCATCTTCGGCGCGGCCAAGCAGAACATGAAGATGGTGGACCTGCCCATCCGCTACCGCGAACGCCTCTACGGCAGCACCAACATCTCCCGCTGGAGCCACGGCTGGCTGCTCATCAAGATGCTGTGGATAGGCCTGAAGAAGCTTAAATTCGTATGAGCCAAGCGGCCCATGACCGGGGCGGCGACCTCGCGCCCCTAGCTCCGCCCCCCAGACAAGCCCCCCTGTTATGGGCCGTGCCGACGTTCGTGTTCCTGGCCCTGGCCTATTGGGCCATGAGCGCCGCCTTCCCCTATTACTTCATCTGGGACCTGGACCACATCGTGGCCCTGGACACCCTGATCATCAACAGCGGGCTTTTGCCCGACCACATCCACAGCCCCGGTTTCGGCGCCTACTTCATCACGGTGTGGGCCTCCGGCCTGGCCGCTGGCCTGGGCTGGCTTTCGGCGCTCAACCTGGACCAGCTCGACCACTCCCTGAACCCCCTGGCCTGCCTGGCCCAGGCGGTGGAGTTGCTGCGCCGCCTCAGCCCCCTGGCGGTGCTGGGCGCGGTATTTCTGCTGTGGAGCGCCCTGCAGGCCGCCTTCCGGCCCCGCGCCCTGTGGGCCCTGGGCGCGGCCCTGATCCTGGGCCTGGAGCAGGGGCTCTTCTACCAGGCCGCCCTTATCCGCACCGAGCAGTACAGCCTTATGTACTGGGCCGGGGCCGTCCTGGTGGCGGTGCTGGCCGGGCGGGCGCGGGGCTGGCCCCGCCTGGGGTGGCTGGGGCTGGCGGGACTTTTGCTGGGCTTGGCCTTTGTCACCAAGGTGCAGTTGGGCACCTATCTGCTCGCCGCGCCCCTGCTCTTTCTGCTGCCCATCGCCCTGAAGGGCGAGTCCTGGGACCAGGCCCTGCCCTCGCCGGGACGCGCTCAAGCCCTGGCCGGGTTGGCCGCAGCGGTGCTGGCCCTGGCCGTCACCGCCGCCCTGGCTTGGCTGGCCTGGCGCGAGCCCATCCCCGAGGGCATGGGCACCTTCCTCTACCGCCTGAGCATCCACCTCACCCCGCCCCTGCTGGCCCTGCTGGCCTTTTTGGCGGCCCTGGTGGCGCTCAACCTGTGGGGTCTGGCCGGCGGCAACCAACGCTGGGGCTTGATCTTCCCCCTGGCCGCCTACGCCTCGCTTTTGCTGCTGGGGTTCGGGCTCAGTTTTTTCTGCCATTTCCTGATCGGGCTGGAACCAGCCCTGGCCTGGCAGTACCTGCTGCTGGACTTCAAGATGGCCTTCCTGCGCCAGGGATTCATGCTGGTGCCCCTGGCCGAGCACCTCAAGCTGCTGGCCTATCTGTGGCCCTCGGTGCTGGCCAACCTGCTGTCCTTGGTCCTGTTGGCCTGGTGCGCCCGCCGCCGCCTGAACCCGGCTCTCAGCCGCACCGCCTGGCTGGCCCTGGCCCTGGCCTTTTTGGCCTACTCCCACGCCCTGGTGTTGGACCGCTTCATTTTGCGCGACCTCATGTGGGCCGAGCCGCTTTTGAACCTCACCACCCTGATCTGCCTGCTCACCCTGGCCCGCCACGCCTGGCCCAGCCGGGTCTGGAACGGAGCCCTGGGCCTGGTGGCCCTGCTGGTGCTGGTCAGCGGGGCCTTGGCCGCCTGGCAGATGCCCGCCCGCCTGAACGCCAACTACAACCTCTACGGCTGGAGCCCGGCCCCCTTCATGAAAGGGGTATACGGCCACAACCAGCCCCGCTGGGAAAAGATCGCCCGCGCCCATTACGGCCAAGAACTGGAGCGGGCGGCCTGGGGACCGGCCGGGGCCCAGGCGGCCCAGGCCAACCAGGTGGCGGCCACCGTGGCCTACGTGCTGCCCACCCTGGGGCCCAATCTGCGCCGGGCCGGGGTGGTGGCCCCGGGCGCGCCGGTGAGCCTAGCGGGTCAAGGCTTGGTTTTGGCTGAGGTCCCCTGCTCCCTGGCCGGGGGCATTTTGGTGGATTTCGTCGGGGCCGAGCTGGACCCCGCCCGGCAGCTCAAGGCCAAGGAGGTGCTTCGCGCCTCTGAGGAGTTGGACAAGTTCGCCGCGCCGGGCAACCCCGCCCTGCTGGCCATCCTGCCCCGGCCAGACCTGAAGGTGTTTTTGTTCGCTCCGGCGGGCCGCCCCCAGTTGGGCCGCGCCCTGAGCCAGGCCGGGCTTGCCGACCGGCCCAGCCAAAGGCTAACCGTGTCCAGCCCCGGCGGGCAGGCCCTGGCTTATGAGGGCTATGCCTTGGAAGAATACTGCGAGTTGCCCTTGGGGCTGCTGGGCAAGGACTGCTTTCTGGTGATCGCCCCTCGCTTCAGCCCGCAAGGCGGCTGCCGCAAATAGGCCGCCGAACCGGCGGCCTGGGAACCCACCTTACTCGGAATCGGAGATCGGGGTGGCCACGTCCGGGCGGCGGCCCATGACCCGAAGCACCCTTTCGTGTATTTCCTTGTCCCGCCAGTAGAGCAGCCCGAAATAGGCCACCACGCCCAGGGCCACCAGGCCCAGGGAACTCCAGCGCAGCTCGAAGTAATAGAAAGCCACCGTGGCCGGCAACAGGGTCAGCAGGGAGAAGAATATTTCCTTGAGCATCACGTTGATGTTGGTCCACACCTTGGCTTTGCCCAGCCTCAGGATATAGATGAACATCACCAGGCTGACCAAGCCCAGGCTGAGCGACATGATGGCCAGGGTCAGGCGCACGTTGCCGATCATGCCCCCCGCGAACAGCGAGATCAGGGTTACCGCCAGTTGCATGATGGAGAACACCAGGCGGGTGCCGGCCCGGTTTACGATCAAAAACAGGCTGGAGATGGGCGCGGTTATGAAGTTCATCAGGGTCCAAAAGGCCAGAATCTGGCTAAGCACCCCGGCCTCGGTCCAGCGGAAGCTGAACACCACTTCAAAGAAAAGCGGCCCCAGCAGGCCCAGGGCCACCATGGGAAAGATGCCGATGGTGGCCTGGAACTTGACCGCGAAGTGCATGGCCCGTTCCACCTTGCCGCTCTCGTTCCACTCCCGAGCCGCCTCGGGATAGAAAACGTCGGCCACCGAGTTGCCCAATATCCTGAGCGGCAGGGAGATGATGTTGGTGGCGAAAGTGAAAAAGCCCACTACCGCCGGGTCGAAATAGGCGGCCAAGACGAACACCGGCATGCGCCCGGTGCTCACCTTGAGCAGGTTGTTCCACAGATTGATTTTGGGGAATTGGAGGTGGTTCTTTATGGCCTGGGCGTAACTCACCGGGGGGGAGTCGTCCTCGCCGGTGCGGTCCCACAACACCTTGAAGCCCACGGCCAGGGCTATACCCAGGCTCAGGGACGAGGCGATGAGGTTGCCCACGATCAGGCCCATGATCCCGGCGGTGAGCACCAGGGCCCACAAGATGGAGACCAGGCGGGACAGGTTCATGTCGATGAAGCTGACCGCGGAAACCACCCCGAAGCGCCCCTCCCGGGCCAGGATGCTCTCGCTGGTGCCCCTGATGCTGTCGATCATGAAAAACAGGGGCACGAACCAAAGATAGGGCGCGATTTGGGGCTCACCCAGGAGCCTGGCCAGCCATGGGCCGCCCAGGCCAAAAAACACTATGGAAAGCATGGTGAGCAGGGCCGTGATCCACAGGCACAGGCGGGTCAGGGTGCGCGCCTCCTGGCGGCTGGCCGCCAGGGGGATGGCCTGGTTGTAGCCCAGACAGGCGAAGGCGATGAACCAGGCGGCCACCGAGAACACCACCCCGTAGATGCCGAAGTCCTCGGGCCGGTAGAGGCGGGTGATTATGGGCGTACTCGCCAAGCCCAGCCCGATGGACAAACCACGGCTAACGGTGAGCTTGCTGATGTTGCTGAAAAATGTTCCCATGTGTTCCCGGATTATGACCTTTCGCACCGCTCAGGCGAAGGTTAAATAATAAAACGACCGGGCTTGCATTACAATGAACATGTGCCCATCCTGGCCGTAAGCCTGGTAAGGCCAGGGGGCAAAAGCCCTCGACTTGGTTGCATCTGCGGGCTATATTCCCATTCAATCGCAACTGGGAGCAAACATGGAGCTTTGGCAAGCGGCGATGCTGGGAGTGGTGCAGGGGCTCACCGAGTTTCTGCCCATCAGTTCCTCGGGACATCTGGTCCTGGGGCAGCGCCTGCTCGGCTTCACCGAACCGGCCCTGATGTTCGACATCGCGGTGCACGTGGGCAGCCTGGTGGCCGTGGTGGGCGTGTTCTGGCGCGACTTGTGGAGCATCATCAGGGGCCTGTTCGTCTGGGACGACGAGGAGAGCAGCCAGGGACGCCGCCTGCTGTGGCTGGTGGTGGTGGGCAGCATCCCCACCGCCATCATCGGCTTCGCTTTCAAGGACCTTTTCGAGTCCATGTTCTCCTCGTTGCTCACCGTGGGTTTGGCCCTGTTGATAACCGGTTGGCTGCTTTTGGCCACCGCCCTGGTGCGCCGCCCGGGCCGCCCCCTGGAAAAGGTGGGCGCGGGCCGGGCGCTCATCATAGGCCTGGCCCAGGGCCTGGCCATCACCCCGGGCATCAGCCGCTCGGGCAGCACCATCTCCATCGCCCTGCTCTTGGGGGTGGACCGCCGGGTGGCCGCCCACTACTCCTTCGTGATGTCCATACCGGCCATCCTGGGGGCCCTGGTGTTGCAGGTGCACGAGTTGGGCGCGCCCAGCGCGGCCCAGGTGGCGCCCATGATCATGGGCTTCATCACCGCGGCGTTGAGCGGCTACTGGGCCCTGCGGACGCTGCTGAAGATCGTGCAGGCCGGGGCCTTCCACTGGTTCGCGCCCTACTGCTTCGCGGTGGGCCTTTTCGCCCTGGCCTGGAACTTTTGGGGATAATTGAATGAATTTGTACGCGGTGATAATGGCCGGTGGCTCCGGCACCCGCTTTTGGCCCGCCAGCCGTCAAAAGCGGCCCAAGCAGCTTCTCAGCCTCACCGGGCAGCGCAGCCTGTTGCAGCAGACCGTGGACCGTCTGGCCCCCCTGGTCCCGCCCGAGCGGGTCTTGGTGGTCACCGGGCGGGCCCACGCCGAGCAGGTTGGCGAGCAGCTTCCCGAGCTGCCGCCCGCCAACATCCTGGCCGAGCCCATGGGCCGCAACACCGCCGCCGCCTGCGGCCTGGCCGCCGCCTGGGTGGCCCGGCGCGATCCCGGCGCGGTGTGCCTGGTCTTGCCCGCCGACCATCTGATCACCGACGAAAGCCTGTTCATAAGCACCCTGGAGCGCGCCGCCCATCTGGCCGCCGCCCAGGAGGTTTTGGTCACCCTGGGGCTCACCCCCCGCTTCCCGGCCACCGGCTTCGGCTACATCGAGACCGGCGAGGTGGCCGACCCCGCGCCTCCAGCGGTGAGCCGGGTGGCCGCCTTCCACGAAAAGCCAGACCTGGCCACGGCCCAGGCCTACCTGGACGGCGGCAAGCATTTGTGGAACTCGGGCATGTTCGCCTGGCGGGCCGAGCGGCTCTTGGCCGAACTGGAGCGCCACCTGCCGGAGCTGGCCTCGGGCCTGGCCGAGTTGGCCCCCGCCCTGGGCGCCCCGGACCAGGAGGCGGCCCTGGAACGCATCTATCCCGGCCTGCCCTCCATCAGCGTGGACCACGGGGTGCTGGAGAAATGCTCCCACCTGCTGGTGGTCAAGGCCGATTTCGGCTGGTCCGACGTGGGCTCTTGGGAGGCCATGGGCGAGCTTTGGGAACTGGACTCCCACCGCAACGCCAACCAGAATGGCAGAGACAAGCTCCACCCGGTTGATTCCCAAGGCAACTTGGTCTCCGCTGGAGACCGGCTGGTGGCCCTGTTGGGGGTGGAGAATCTGGTGGCCGTGGTCACCGACGATGTGCTGCTCATCGCCCCCCGCAGCCGCTGCCAGGAAGTGGGACGCCTGCTGGAGGAGTTGAAGGTGAAGGGCCGGGAGGAATACCTGTGAGCCGAAAGGGGATGAAGTAACCCATGGAGTGGTTAAAAGAAATAACCCAGTGGGTGGCGGACTTCGCCCAAACCCCTTACGGCGGCTGGGCCCTGTTTGCCCTGGCCTTTGCCGAGAGCTCCTTTTTCCCCATACCCCCGGATGTGCTGCTCATGGCCTTGTGCGCGGTCAAGCCGGAGTACAGCCTGTGGTTTGCCACCATCTGCACCGTGGCCTCGGTGCTGGGGGGCATGTTCGGCTATTTCATCGGCATAAAGGGCGGACGCCCCCTGATGTACCGGTGGTTCTCCACCGAAAAGATCAAGCTGGTGGAGGGCTACTACCAACGCTACGACGTGTGGGCCGTGGGCGCGGCCGGGCTCACCCCCCTGCCCTACAAGATATTCACCATCACCGCCGGGGTCTTCGCCCTCAACTTCCCCCGCTTCATCATCGCCTCGGTGCTCAGCCGGGGGGCGCGTTTCTACGCCCTGGGGATAATCTTCTGGTACTTCGGCCCGGCCATCCAGACCTGGGTCAAGGAATACTTCGGCTGGATAGCGGCGGTCTTCTTTGTGCTGTTGGTGGGCGGCTTCTGGGCCGTAAAGCATCTTAGCGGGAAGGCGGCCAAAAGCGGAGAGAGCCTGTGAGCCTTCCTTTCGGACCGCTCAAGCTGATCCCCATTTTTCTGCCCAAGGTGTGGGCCGAGCCGCGCTTTCCAGAGCCATGGGCCTCCAGCCTGGGGGTCCCCCTGGGCACCGGCGAGGTGTGGCTGGCCTCGGACCGCTTGCACGTGACCCAGGTGGCCGCGGGGCCCCTGGTGGGCATAGGCCTGGATCAGGTCATCGCCCGGTGGCCGGAGTACATCCTGGGCCCCGGCGCGGCTTCCGGCTTCCCCCTGCTGCTCAAGCTCTTGAACGTGGGCCAATGGCTCTCGGTGCAGGTGCACCCGGACGACGCCACCGCCGCCCGCCTGGCCAACGAGCCCTGGGGCAAGGGCGAGGCCTGGCACATCCTGCACGCCCAGACCGGGGCCCAGTTGGTGCACGGCCTGACCCCCGGGACCGACACCGAGCAGGTGGCCCGGGCTGCGGCCCAGGGCAGGCTGCCCGAGATCCTGGCCAAGGTCCCGGCCCAGACCGGCGACACCTTCGACGTGCCCGCCGGGACCCTGCACACCACCGGACCGGGGCTGTTGATCCTGGAGGTGCAGCAGGCCTCGGACCTCACCTACCGCCTCTACGACTGGGACCGCCCCGGCCCGGACGGCAAACCCCGCCGCCTGCACCTGGACCACGCCCTGGAGGCGCTGAGGCCCAGCGGGCCGGGCCAACCCCTGCCCGCCCGGCCCCTTTCGCCGCCCCCCTGGGAGGTGACCTCCCTGGTGCGCACCCATTCATTCGGGCTGCTCAAATATGCCATTATGGGAAAAGGCGCCCTGGAGCGGCCCGGCGCCGGTCCGGGCCTGTTGTGGGTGGAGCGGGGCAAGGGCCGCCTGGAGTTCTCCGGCGGCGAGCATCCGGCGGAAGACCTCAGGCCGGGCCAGTGCTGGCTGTTGCCCGCGGGCTCAGCCCCGGCCCAGGTGGCCGCCAAGGACGAGATGGTGTTTTATCAAGCCTGGGCTCCGGGCCCCGGCCAACTGCCCTAGACCAGGCATCGGAGGAGAGATACAAGCATGAACCCCTCAATTTTCCGCGAATACGACATCCGGGGCGTGGTGGATAAGGACATCAACGACGCCGACGTGGTGACCCTGGGCAAGGCCATCGGCACCTACATGGCCGGCAAGGGGGTGGAGGCCATCACCCTGGGCCGGGACTGCCGCCTGAGCGCCGACCGCTACCGCGACCTTCTTTGCCAGGGCCTAATCTCCACCGGACGCAAGATAAAAGACATCGGGGTGGTCACCACTCCCATGCTCTACTTCTCGGTGTTCCACTTCCAGATGGACGGCGGGGTGATGATCACCGCCAGCCACAACCCCGGCGACTACAACGGCTTCAAGGTGATGATCGGCAAGAGCACCATCTACGGGGCCGAAATCCAGAAGCTCTACCAGATCGCCGAGGCGGGTGAGTTCATCCAGGGCCAGGGCTCCAAGGAGGAGGTGGACATCGTCACCCCCTACTCCGACTACCTGGTGGAGCACGTCGAGATTCCCAAGAAGCTCAAAATCGCGGTGGACTCGGGCAACGGTACCGCCGGGCCGGTGGTGCTGCCCATCATGGAGCGCCTGGGCATCGAAGTGACCCCCCTGTATTGCGAGATGGACGGCACCTTCCCCAACCACGAGCCCGACCCCACCGTGCCGGCCAACCTGGCCGACCTCATCGCCACGGTCAAGGAAAAGGGCCTCATGGCCGGGGTGGCCTTTGACGGCGACTGCGACCGGGTGGGCGTGGTGGACGAGAAAGGCCAGATCATCTTCGGCGACATGCTCCTGGCCATTTTCGCCCGCAGCATCGTAAAGGAAAACCCCGGCGCCCTGTTCATCGGCGAGGTCAAGTGCTCCAAGAACCTCTACGACGACATCATTAAGCACGGGGGCAAGGCCCTGATGTGGCGCACCGGCCACAGCTTGATAAAGCAAAAGATGGCCGAAACCGGGGCCTTATTGGCCGGCGAGATGAGCGGGCACATGTTCTTCAAGCACCGCTGGTTCGGCTTTGACGACGGCATCTACGCCGCCCTGCGCTTCTGCGAGCTGCTGGCCGCCAGCGATGCGCCCCTGTCCACCTGGCTGGCCGACATGCCTCCGGTGGTCTCCACCCCTGAGATCCGGGTGGAGTGCGCCGACGACATCAAGTTCCAGGTGGTGGACGAGGTGAAAAAGGCCATGTCCGGCGACTACGAGGTCATCGACGTGGACGGGGTCCGGGTGAACTTCCCGGACGGGTGGGGCCTGGTGCGCGCCAGCAACACCCAGCCCGCCCTGGTGCTTCGCTTCGAGGCCCAGAGCGAGGCCCGCCTGGAGGAAATCCGCGCCCTGGTGGAGGGCGAGGTCAAAAAGGCCCGCGCCAGCCTCTAGGCCGAGACAGACAAAACCAAAAGCCCTCCCGCCGGGAGGGCTTTTGGTTTTTAAAAACAGCGTTGATAATTCATATGAACATGAGTTTAATATTGTTTATTAACTGTATTTATTTAGTTTTTACCACCGTCCTGCCGTTCAACCATCGACCGACTCATCCAGGTCCAGGATCTGGGTGGTGGACGTGTGTTTGTATTCAGTGGTGTGGAAGGAACGCAGGTTTTGCAGTTTGTTAAGGATTCCCTTGGCGTTCAAGGCCGCTTGCGTCATCGTCTTTAAGTGTTGCTTTATCTGGGGAGGGATTTCCGGCTCCAGGGCGCAAAGCTCGATGGTGCCGGTGATTATCTGCAGAGGTTGGCTCAATTCGTGGCTGGCCGCTCCAGCGGTCTGTATGGCCGCCCGCATTTTTTCGTTGGCCAAGGCTTCCCGCTCCAAACTATGCCGCGCACTCAAATCCATCATGATTCCCACAAGTCCCAGGCAGGAGCCATCCTGGTCTTTTACCACTGCCTTGTGAAACTCGAAAAACCGGCGTTTGCCGTCGGCGCAGAGCACCTCGGACTCGTAAACCTGGACGCCCCCCTGCTTCATCAACTCCAGGTCCTTGGCGTGGTAGATTTCAGCCAGATCAGCGGGTATCTTGCCGCACAGGTCCGTGACTTTCCGGCCAACAATGGCATCCTTGGGAAGGCCCATAATCATGTCGGCGAGAAGCTGGTTGACGCACTGGTAGCGACCTTCCGCATCCTTGAAAAAGATGGGAGAGGGGATGAAATCAAGCAAAGTCCAGAGGGAAAAGTTATCGCTCTCGCATGGGCTTTCCTCGACCATAGCCACCGCCTATTCGGCAAGCAGACCTGAAAGCAAGCCTTGTTCAATCTTTGTTTTATTTATTATATCAATTTATTATCCTGTAATGAATCGATTTTATCGGCTTTTTTGCCGCATAAGCTTGGGCTATTCTTCGTATTCCAAACTTACCTGGTCGCCAAAGACCTCGGCCAGCTCGCGCTCCAAATCCACCAGCTCGGTGGGGCCCTCGCACTCCACCACCAACTCGCGCTCGTCCAGCAGCTTGAGGCGGCCGTGTTTGGCGAATATTTCTATGGCCTTGGTCACGTCCACCGTGACCCAGCCCTTCATGCGGGCCAACAGCTCCGCCCCTTTGAGGGGGCGCTCTATCTCCAGGTCCACTTGGCGCTTCTTGGCCTCCCAGCCGATGCGGCAGGGCTGGGTGAGCACTGGGCTCACCGGGTCCAGCATGGCCGCGCAGGTGAGCCAAACCCTGGCTCTTAGCATGGGGCGCCTCCTTGTTGCGTATGATGGTTGCCTATGCACTATACGAGGCCTTCCCCCGGCAGTCAACCAAGAGGCTAACTGCATTTAAATCTTGAATTAAACGAACAAAACCGTGTATAAATTCAATGAGGAAAACCCCTAGCCGGGGCCCGTGGGGGCCCTAGGAGACCAGTGGCCATGAGCCGACATTTCTCCCGAAATATCTCCTGGACCGCCGTTCTTTTCCTGCTGGCGGGTCTTTTTTGCCTCACCGCCGTTGTTTCCCCGGCTCTCGCGGAGCAACCGATGGTTCAGAAAAAGCCCCTGGTCCAGCAGGAGCCCATCTACCGCATCGGCCCCAGCGACATATTGGAGATCATCACCTGGCGCGAGGAGCAGCTCACCCGTAAGGACGTTTTGGTGCGTCCCGACGGCCGCATCTCCCTGCCGCTCACCGACGACATCATGGCCGCGGGCCTCACTCTCATGCAGCTCAAGTACCGCATCACCAAGGCCCTTAGCCATTATCTGGAGGCGCCTCAGGTCTACATAATGCTCACCAACCCGCGCCACTGGGAGATCAGCGTTCTGGGCAACGTCAGAAAGGAAGGCAACTTCCAGATGTTGAAGCCCACCGACGTGATGCAGGCCCTGGCCATGGCCGGCGGTTTCAACGAGTGGGCCGACAAGGACGAGGTGTTCATCCTGCGGGGCATTGGCCCGCGTCAGCAGCGTTTCCTCTTCGAGTATTCCGAGGTCATAACCGGCGAAAAAAGAGAGCAAAACATCATACTTAAGCCTGGAGACATCATCGTCGTCCCCTAACGTGAGCGCTCTCCCACTCCCCACGGCAAGGCCCGGCTAGATGCACAAGAAAACAACGCCAACCCCCAAGCTCCAACCTGGGGTGGTGGTGTTGCTCAAAGGTTCGCTTTGCCTGCTGGCCTGCCTGTCCCTTTACCTGTGCTTGGCCGCCCAGGCCCGGGCTGCCATCATCACCCCCTACGTGACCCTGACCGGAGGCTGGAGCGACAACGTGCGCCTCACCCGGGTGCCCCGCTCGGACTTTTTCATCAAGGCGGGGATCGGGGTGAACGGCGATTGGAAATGGCCGGGGCATTCGCTGCTGGTGCGCGCCGGGGCCCAATACGCCCAATACTTCGACCTGAACGACCTGGACGGTTTCGACAGCGCCAACGTTGGGTTCAATTACCAGTACCAGCCCTCGCCCCGCTGGCAGTTCACGGTGGCCGACACCTACATCTCCACCTTTGACAAACCCGAGCTGTCCGACACCGGAGAACTGATCACGGTGCGCGACACCACCGGGAGGGTGGACCGCAACACCTTCACCTTCAAGGTGCTGCACAAGTATTCGGCCTATAACAGCATAGACTTGATGTACACCAACACCTTCACCAGGGGCGAGAACGAAGACCAGGAGGACACCGACTTCAACCAGCTGGCCGCCAACTGGATCCACCGCCTCACCTACCAGTGGGAGTTGGCGGTGGGGGTCAGCGGCACGCGCACCGATTACCAGATATCGCCCGACGAGGAGCGGGGCCGGGCCTACACCCGACTCACCCGCCTGGTGGGCCCCAGCATGCGCACCTATGGCCAGCTTTCCTACGCCATCAACCGGGCCACCAGCAACGACGAGTTGACGGAGGACAGCCGCAACTATGAAACCGTGTCTCTTGAGGTGGGAGTCAGCCAGGACGTGAGCCGAAGGCTCTCCTGGCAGTTCGGGGCCGGCTGGTCCATGGTCAACGGCAACGACCAGTACAATAACGCGGCGGACAAGGGTTTCCCCCTGCTCAACGCCTCGATAACCTACCGGGGCCCCAAGTGGACCCTCACCGGCTACGCCACCGCCGACCTGGGGCAGTTCGATTACCTGGGCGACAACTCCGGCCTGACCGTGAGCCACCGCGCCGGACTTTCCTACACCTACCGCTTCACCAAATTCCAGGACCTCACCCTGAACGCGGCCTACGTTCGCAACGACTACCAAGAAAGCCCCATCACCAATATCAACACCCAACAAGGTATAGTGGACTCATACGTTTTCTCCGCCCGTTATACCTGGCAATTGCATAGACATTGGCGTTTATCTCTGGAATATTCATATTTAAACCGTGACGCTGAAGTGAATGATGACGATAGACAACAAAATCAGGTATTGTTGATTTTGTACACAGATTATCCTTTTAGGTGGTGAGTAAGTGGAAGGCACCGGCGTAAACATAAAAAACTATATCTTCGTGCTTAAACGCAGGTGGATATTGGTGGTGCCCATATTCTTGCTGGTGCTGGCCGGCGGGGTGGCCTATTGCCTGTTTTGGCCGCCTATTTACGAGGCCTCCTGCCTGGTGGTGGTGCAACCCCAAAAGGTGCCCGGCGACATCATCCGCCCCACGGTTACCAGCAAGATCGAGGAGCGCCTGCAGATCATCACCCAGCAGGTGCTGAGCCGCACCAGGCTCACCGAAATCATAGAGCGCTTCGATCTTTACCCCGATAAACGCAACAAGGTCACTCCCGACGAGTTGGCCGAAATCATGCGCCGGGACATCACCATCAAGATCAGCCGCAAGAACTACTTCACCATCACCTTTCTCTACACCAGCCCCTCAACGGTGGCCGCGGTGACCAACGCCCTGGCCGCCTTTTATGTGGACAGCAACCTGCGCCTCAGGGAGCAGGACGCCGTGGGCACCGCCCGCTTCCTGGAGCGCGAGCTTTCGCGCATGCGGGGCCAGCTCTCCGACTGGGAAAAGAGGATCACCCTATACAAGCAGCAACACCTGCAGGAACTTCCCGAATCGCGCCAATTCAACCTGAAGCTCATGGACCAGATGCGCCAGGACGCCAACATCATGGACGGCAAGGTGCAGCAGCTCAGGGTGCGCATCCATGGCTATGAGAGGGACATCGCGGAGTGGCAGCGATGGATCGAGGGCCTGGAGCAGCGGCGAGCCGAGGCAAAATCCAGGGGCCTGCAGGGCGGGGGCTCCGGCGGCGGCAGCGGCCAAGCCGAGTCCAGCCCCGAGGGCATCAAAAAGCGCATCGAGGAACTGAGGGTCTTCTACACCGACGACCATCCCGACATTCAGCGGCTCTTGCGCCACCTCAAGAAGGCCGAAGCTCTGGAGGCATCCAAGGAGGCCAAGAAGAAAGCCGCGGCGGCGGCCGCGGCGGCGGCAGGTCTCAAGGGGGAGCAGGCCGAGCGCAACGCCATCGACGAAGAGATGGCCAAGAGCAAGATGAGCATCCAGAAGCAACTCCAGCGCATCGAGCAGGTCAACGGCGAAATCCGCGAGACCGAGATGCGCAAGAACCAATACCTTGAGCAGGCGGAGCTCATCCGCAAGCGGGTGGACAACGCGCCGGCGGTGGCCGAGCAGCTGAGCGATCTAAGCCGGGGCTACGAGGAGCTGAACACCGCCTACCAGAAGCTGCACGCCAAATGGCTGGAAGCGCGCATGTCCGCAAACATGGAGCGCACCCAGCGCGGCGAGCAGTTCGAGGTGGTGGACCCGGCCCAGGTGCCCGACGCCCCCTTCCGCCCCCAGGTGAAGCGGGCCATCCCGGTGACCCTGGGCCTGGCCCTGGCCTTGTCGGTGGGTCTGGCCTTCGGGCTCAGCTACATCGATGTATCCTTCACCTCCACCTTTCAGTTGGAGCGCCAGTCCGGTTTGCCGGTGCTCATGGTCCTGCCTCCCCTGACCACTCAAGAGGAGCAGGCGGCGGCGCTACGGCGCAACATTATCTTCGGCGCATTTTTCGGCGTCATTTTTCTGTTCCTGATGGGACTGGTGGGCATTCTGGTCACCGGCAGGGGGCCGGCCCTAAAACGTTTGTTTACGGGAATGGTATCCTGAGGCCATGTACGAAGACTTTTTTCATTTTCGCGAGAAGCCTTTCGCCCTGGAGCCCAGCGCGCGCTTCATCGTCTTGAGCCGCGATCACCGCGAGGCCCTGGCCACCCTAGTCTACGCCATCGATGAACAGGAAGGCTGGGCCATGCTTTTGGGACAGCCGGGAGTGGGCAAAACCACCCTGGTCATCGCCCTGCTCAAGGATTTGGGCGAGCGGGTGGTCCCGGCGGTTATTACCAATCCCCGGGTTGAGCCCCTGGACTTCATGAACATGATGGCCCTGGAGTTGGGCATGCCCGGCCCCTTCCGCAGCAAGGGCCAGTTCCTGGTGGCTTTGAACGACCTGCTCAAACAGTGCCGCCGTGAAGGCAAGGTCATCCTGGTGGTGGTGGACGAAGCCCACAGCCTGTTGCCGGAAATGGTGGAGGAATTGCGCCTTTTGGGCAACCTGGACGACTCCACGCCCCGGGTGCTCAACATCTTCCTGGTGGGCCAGCCGGAGTTGCTCAAGCTGATCAAACAGAGCGGCGGCACCTCCCTGCTGCAGCGTTTGCGGCGCTATTATCTGCTGCGCCCCATGGGCGAAGACGAAACCACGCGCTACATAGAACATCGCCTCAAGATAGCCGGCGGCAACCCCGACCTTTTCACCGCCCAGGCCATGTCGGCCATCCACCGCCTCACCCGGGGTGTGCCCAGGCTCATCAACTCGTTGTGCGACGATGCCCTGCTTTTGGCCTACACCCAGGACATGGCCAAGGTGGATTTGGCCCAAGTAGTTGCTGCGGCCAAGGAAGACCCCAGCCTGCGCTGGACCTTCGGATCCCTGGATCTTCCCGAGGAGGTCCAGGCCCAGGAGCAGGCCGCGCCGGAGCCCGGGGCCGCGCCCGGACAATTTGACGCGCCTTGGCAGGATACGCCCATAGTCGCCCCGCCGGAGCCGCAGTCATACCAGGAGGCGCCGCCCCAGCAGCCCCAGTACCAGGCGCCGCCCCAGCAGCCCCAGGCCTACCAACCACCACCGCAGCCTTATCAGGCCCCGCCCCAAGCGCAGGCCTATCAGGCCCCGCCCCAAGGGCAGGCCTATCAGGCGCAGCAGCCGCAGGCCTATCAGCCGCCGCCGGGGCCGTCCCCAGTGGACAAGGCCCGCTACCAGGCGGAGATGAAGGCTCAGCGCCAGGCCCTGAAAGCCCAGCAGCAGAATCAGCGCGAGGCCCTGAAAGCCGAGAAAAGGGCCCAGGCCGCCGCCATACGCGAGCTGAAGGGACCCGGCTTTTTTTCGCGCATGATCGGACGCCTGTCCCGCGAGGCTCCGCATAGTTTCTGGATGCGCCTGGCGGTGCTGGGAGGCATCCTCCTTCTGGTTTTCCTGCTGTACCAAGCTTGGCAACACGGCGGCCGCAGCCTGGCGGTGCGCATGGGGCTTATGTCGCCGGCCATAATGATGCCCGGCGACATAAATTCACCGCTGCCTAGGAACCCGGTCCGGCCGCGCCAAGAGGGCCCGCCAGACTGGGGCCCCCTGCTGCGCCCCGGTCAATCGGTGGCTCCCCGCACCGGTTCACTGGGCGGAGGCGGCGTCTAATGGTCAAGCTCAGCGACGTTCTGGATAAAAAGGGGCGCAGCCTACAGGAGCCCGATCTGGACCCGGCCGTCGCCGCCCCACCAGCGGCCGCGCCCGGGCGGGTCCCGGCCCCGGCAGCCCCCACTACCAGCAACCGGCCGCAGGAGTCCGTCCCGGCGGCCGCTCCCGCACCGGTGGAGGAAGAGGCGCCGCTGACCCAGGAGGAGACCTCGCGCCTGGTCAGCCGCTACCAGCCGGGCAGCCCCGAGGCCAAGCGCATCGACATGCTGCGCTCCCAGCTGCTCTATCCGTTCCACGGCGAGCCGCCGCACACCATAATGATCACCAGCGCCGCCCCCAGGGAGGGGCGCAGCCTGCTCGCCGCCAACCTGGCCTTGTCATTTGCCCGCGGCTTGCAGCAATACGTCATGGTCATGGACTGCCACCTCACCGAGCCCAGCCAGCACCGTATGCTCAAAGTGGACCGCACCCCGGGGCTCACCGACTTCCTGCTTTGGGATTCCCCGGTGCCGGACATCATTCACTGGACCGACGTGGACAGGCTTTCAGTGATTCCGGCGGGCAGCCCATCCAACCGATCGGCCGAAATTTTGGCCACCGACAAGATGGCCGGTCTGATCCAGGAGTTGCGCTCCCGCTACCAGGACCGCTACATCATCCTGGACACCCCGCCGGTGCAGGCATTCGACGACCCCGCGGTCTTGGCCCGCATGGTGGAAGCCATCGTGGTGGTGGTGTTGGGAGGAGTAACCGACCGCGAACTGGTGCTCAGGAGCATCCGCACCCTGCCCGAGGAGAAAATCCTGGGCCTGGTGCTCAACGACATGAAGGCGGCGGTCATGGACGCCCCGGACCTGGGCACCCTAATGGGTGAGAACGAATAGCCATGCTGATTTCCTCCAGCCGACCGTCACCCTATATCATCGCCTTTGTCCTGGGCGAGTCGCTCCTGATGATCGGGGGGGCCGTGCTGGCGGTGTACTTCCGCCTTGGCACCTCCGCGGAGATATTCACCTTCCGTTATTCCTGGTACCGCCTGCTGTTGGTGCCGGTGGTGCTCCAGGTCACCTTCTACTATTCCGACCTTCACAACTTCCGCATAAGCCGCCCCTTCATCTGGATCGTGGCCCGGGTCACCCAGGCCATGGCCGTGGGCACCCTGGCCCTGGCGGTGGTCTACTACTTCCTGCCCCGCCTGCTCTTGGGCCGCGGCATCCTTTTCCTTAGCTTCGTCATCACCACCCTGTTGGTGCTGATCTGGCGAGGCATTTACCGCTGGGCCCTGCAACAGCGCTTTTTGGCAGCCCGCCTGTTGATCCTGGGCAGCGGCTCCTTGGCCGACTCCATCATCGAGGAGTTGATCAGCCGCTCGGACAACGTCTACAACGTGGTGGGGATCATGGACCTGTCGGCCGATGGCTTCGCCCGCCGGGCGGGCGACGAGCCCACCCCGGAAGTGAATCTGAGCGAACAGTGGGCCTCCCTGCTCAAAGCCGAGCTGCGCCACGACCCCAACGAGTTGATGGGCCTGGTCCGCTATTTGGAAGTGGACATGGTGGTGGCGGCCATGGACGAAAAGCGCGGCCGCATGCCCATGCAGGAGCTGTTGGAAGTGCGCATGGTGGGGGTGCCCATCATCACCGGCGAGGACTTCTACGAGCAGATCGCCGGGCGCATCCTGGCCGACCGCATCCGGCCCGGCTGGCTGATCTTTTCGCCGGGCTTCACCACCAGCCGCCTGCGCAACCTCACCAAGCGGGCCATGGACGTGAGCATCAGCCTCTTGGGGCTGCTGCTCTCACTGCCCTTCGTCGGCTTCATCGCCTTGGCAATCAAGCTGGACAGCAAGGGCCCGCTCATCTATCGCCAGGAGCGCACCGGCCAGCACGGCAAGGTGTTCCAGGTCCTCAAGTTCCGCTCCATGGCTTCCGACGCGGAAAAGCTCTCCGGCCCGGTTTGGGCCGAGGAGGACGACCCGCGCATAACCAGGGTGGGGCGCATAATGCGCAAGACGCGCCTGGATGAAATCCCCCAGATGTATAATGTGCTCAAGGGCGAAATGAGCTTCGTGGGTCCGCGCCCGGAGCGGCCCAACTTCGTCAAGCAACTCTCCCAGGAATTGCCCTATTACCAGGAGCGCCTCAAGGTCAAGCCGGGCATCACCGGCTGGGCCCAGATTTGCTACCCCTATGGCTCCACGGTGAACGCGGCTCTGGAAAAGCTGAACTACGACCTTTATTACATCAAGCATTCCAGCATCAGCATGGACATGACCATCCTGCTGCAGACCATAAAGATCATCATTTTCGGCGGAGGGGGGCGATGAGCCAAAAACGGCAAGAATCCAGCAGCGCATCCCCTCTGCTCACCTGGCTGGCCTGGGCGGTGGTGCTGGGCCTGCTGGCCTGGGTCTACACCCCCATCGTCAGCGGCATGGTGGCCAACTGGTGGGTGGACCCCAACTACTCCCACGGCTTTCTGGTTCCCCTGATTTCCGCTTATCTAGTCTGGCGCCAGCGCAAGGAGTTGGCCGAAGAGCCCAAGAAGACCAACTACCTGGGCCTGGTGATCGTGGCCGCCTCCCTGGCCCTGCTGGTCATGGGCCAGTTGGCCCACGAGTTCTACCTGCGCCGGGTCAGCCTGATCCCGCTGATGTGGGGCCTGGTGCTCCTGGCCTGGGGCTGGCATGTGGCCCGGCGGGTGCTGTTTGCCTTCGCCTACCTCATTCTCATGGTGCCCCTGCCCTATTTGCTCTACGACGCGGTGGCCTTCCCCCTGCGTCTTATCGCCGCCGAGATCGCCTCATGGGGCATCCGGCTGTTCGGCATCCCGGTGTATCTGGAGGGCAACGTCATCCATCTGCCCAACTTGGTGATGAACATTGTGGACGCCTGCTCGGGCATCCGCAGCCTCATTTCCCTGCTGGCGGTGGGGGTCATCCTGGCCTACCTGATCCTGCCCAACCGCTGGGTCAAGGTGATCGTGGTCATCCTGGTGCCACCGGTGGCGGTGTTCACCAATGCGCTCAGGGTCACCCTGGCCGGAGTGCTCAGCCAGTGGGTGGGCCCCCAGACCCTGGAAGGGGTCATGCACGACTTCGTGGGCTGGGCGGTGTTCATGGCCGGCTTCATCCTGCTGCTGTTTATCACCCTGCTGCTTAAAAAACTTAGCCCGACCGGGAAGGAGGTCTCATGAGTTCGCCACGCGCAACCAGGGGCCTGTTCATCGCCGCCGGGCTGCTCATACTGGCCGCGCTGTTCATCGCCGTGGGCCAAGAGGTCAAACCGCAAAAGCTGGCCCAACCCCTGGACCGGCTTCCCCTGTCCCTGGGCATCTGGCGGGCGGTGGGGCCGGACCAGGCCCTGGACCAGAGCACCCTAGAGGTGCTCAGGCCCAGCGACTATCTGCTGCGCAACTACATCAACCCCCAGGGCCAGGTTTGCGCCGTGTTCGTGGCTTTTTTCGCTTTGCAGCAAGAGGGGCAGATCATACATTCGCCCCGTCATTGCCTGCCGGGCAACGGCTGGCAGATATCCCAACGCGACAAGGTTGAGGTCCCGGGGCCAAGCGGCCCCTGGTTGTTGAACCACCTCACCCTGGGACGCAATCTAGACAAGCTCAGCGTACTCTACTGGTATCAGGGCCGGGGCCGCATCCAAGCCGACGAGTACCGCGACCGGGCTCACTTGGTGCTGGACGGCATATTGCATAACCGCAACGACGGCTCTCTGGTGCGCCTGACCATGGACACCCCTCGCGGCATGGCGCAGGCCCTGGCTCAGCAGAAAAAGTTGGCCGCCCTCATCATCCCGGCCCTGGAAAAAATCCTACCGCCCTTTTAGGCGCAGTTGAGCACCGTCAGAGAGTAGAATCTTGGGCTTTTTTTTCACGCTCGTATTTATTCTCTTTCTCTATGTCCGTCCCCAGGAGTTTTGGGACGTGCTGCTCAATTTCCCGATCATGGACATCCTGGCCGGCGGAGCGCTGATCTGCGTCTTTTTGGAAGGCTCCTTTGATAAGGCCAAGTTCAACAACTCTCCCATAGCCAAGATCGTGGTGATCATGTGGCTGTGGTTCGCCTTCACCGAGGTTCCCACCGGCTGGCTGGGCGGCGTAACCTACGTCCTCAGGAAGTTCTCGCCAACCGCGGTCCTGTTCTACCTGATCGTGCTTACGGTGACCAACCTGAGCCGGTTGCGCATGCTGTTGTGGACCCTGATCCTGGTCACCACCTTTTTGTCGGTGGACGCCATCGTGCAGTTCTACACCGGCGTCAGCCTGGTGGGCACCGTGGCCCTGCAACGCCACGTGGGCGAGGGCGAGTTCGTGGCCCAGGCCAAGGGCATCGGCATCTTCGGCGACCCCAACGACCTGGCCTTGCACGTGGTGCCCATGTTGGCCTTTTTGCTGCCGCCGTTTTACAAGCGCTCCATCGGCAAGAATGTGCTCGTCGCGATCATCCTGCTCATCCCCCTGGTCACCGGCGTGGTCTACACCCGCTCCCGGGGCGGCATCATGGCCATGGCCTTCGTGGCCTGGATCTACCTGCGCCACCGGGTGGGTCTCACTTTTTCCGTGGTGGGGCTTGTGCTCCTGTTCGGCCTTCTGGCGGCCATCCCCCGCTTCGGCGACACCAGCGCCAGCGCGGGCTCGGCCCAGTCGCGCCTGGACCACTGGGCCTACGGCATACAGCTGTTCAGGTCCAGCCCCATTTGGGGCGTCGGCTGGGACATGTTCCGGGCCGACGGCTACCGCCACACCGCCCACAACTCCTTTGTGCTGGTAATGGCCGAAACCGGCCTGGTGGGCGCCATGATGTGGGTTTCCATGTTCTATCTGGCTGGAAAGCACATCTTCCGCATGCAGCGCATAACCCGCGGCCCGCCCTGGGTGGAGCCCATGTCGAAGGCCCTGGAGGCCGCCATGGGGGGCTGGATGGTGGGAGGCTTCTTCCTCAGCCAGAGCTACAGCTTTTTGTTGTTCATCCTCATGGCCATAGTGGTGGCCACGGTGAATATCCTGGCCAAGGTGGGCATAGACATCACGATCAGCTGGACCGGGCGCGACACCCGCAACGTCTTTTTCATAACTTTGGGCCTGATCATTTTCATTCACCTTTTGGCCAAGACCTTGTTCGTGGTGGGGGGGTAGAGAGCCGTGGGCACCAAGGCCATGGAAATATGGCTGCCGGGCTATTTGCGCCAGGCTCTGCGCCCCCGCCCCCATGCCGAGGGGCCGGTGACCATCTGTCTGGCCGTGGCCGACCATTTCGAGCCCTATTGGGCCGGAGCCGCCGAGGACGTGGCCCTGAGCCGCCTGGCCTCCTGGGAGCAGGGCCTGCCCGCCCTGGCCCAGGGGATTAGCGACTGCCGGGGCCGTCCGCCCCAGCACGACTTCTTCTATCCCGTGGAGCAGTACCAGCCCGAGGTGTTGGAGCGCCTGGCCGCGCTTTGCCGCCAAGGCCTGGGCGCGGTGGAGGTGCACCTGCACCACCACGGCGAGAGCCCCCGGGAGTTGGAGGAGATGCTAACCGGCTTCGCCCAGACCCTGCACCAAGAGCACGGCCTGCTGGAGCGCGACCCGGTGAGCGGCCAGGTGACCTACGGCTTCATCCACGGCAACTGGTCCCTGGACAACTCCCGGCCCGACGGCCAGTGGTGCGGCTGCAACGAGGAGATATCCCTGCTGGGGCGCACCGGCTGCTACGCCGACTTCACCCTGCCCTCGGCCCCCAGCCGCACCCAGACCCGGATGGTCAACTCCATCTACTACGCCACCGACGACCCCCACCGGCCCAAGAGCCACGATTCGGGGGTGCCCGCCGCGGTGGGGCGGCCTCCCTCGGGCGACCTGCTCTTGTTGCAGGGGGTGCTGGCCCTGGACTGGGGGCGGCGCAAGTGGGGGCTGTTGCCCCGCCTGGAGGTGTCGGAGCTGGCCTGGCACAATCCGCCGAACATCCGTCGCCTGCCCCTGTGGCTGCGATACGCCCCGGTGGTGGCCGGGGCCGAACAGGTGCGCTTTATCAAGCTCTGCTGCCACGGCGCTCCCGAGGAGCACCGCGAGGCCCTGCTGGGCAAACCCATGCGCCTATTTTTAGAACAGCTTTGTACGCGCTATAATGATGGGCGGCGCTATCGTCTGATGTTCATGACTTGCCGCGAGATGATCCAAGCAGTGCACGCCTTGGAGCAGGGGAAGAGCCTGGAGTGCTGAAATCCGTCGCCATATGCGCCCTGAGCGCGATGCTGCTGGCCGTCCCGGCCCTGGCCCAGCAGAAGGCTCCGGCAGCGCCGAGCCCGCCGGCCTCGCCGGCCGCACCGGCCAAGCCTGGCCCCGCCGCCCCTCCGGCGGCCCCCATGGGGTTGCAGGTGAGCCCCCAGCATCCCCGCCTGCTGCTCACCCCCAACGACCTCCCCCGCCTGCGCGAGATGGCCACGGGGCGCGCCTTCCGCTGGCGCCGCCTGCTGGCCTGGGCGCTGGAGCCCGCCCGTCAAGGCGCCGTGGCCCACGACGGCCCCGGCCTGGCCCTGGCCTCCCTGGTGCTGGCCTCCAGCGACGCCGAGTTGAGCAAGCGCCTGGGAGAGCTGGCGGTGCGCTGCGCCCTGCACGCGGCCCGCTTCGGCACGGTGGAGTCCTTCAGCGACAACACCCTGCGCAGCAAGGGCGGCAACCGCGACCCCTTGACCCTCCTGAACAAGGGCTACACCATCGTGCGGCCCAACTTCGCCGCGCTGCACTTTTTGCCCGTGAACCGCTACACCGCCAGCGAGATCGCCATAAACAGCGAAGGCTCCAAAAGCGTGGTGCAGGCCTCCATGGGCAACACCTATTGCCTGCTCCAGGGCGACCTGCTGCCCGCCGCCGATCTGGCGCGCCAAGTGGCCCTCACCCTGGATTGGGCCTGGGAATTTTTCAGCCCCGAGCAAAGGCAGGGCGTGGCCCGCTGGCTCTTGTCCCAGGCCCAGTACTTCGCCCAGGACGGCCTGGGCTGCTTTGACAGCGAGTCCGCCGCCGCCCTGTGCCTGAGCACTCTGGCCGCCCTAAGCACCCACGGCCTGGAGCCGGCGGCCCAGGAAATGCTCACCCGGTCCTGGGAGGTGCGCTTCCAGGGCAACGTGCAGCCCTGCCTGCAAAACTTGGGCGCGGGCGGGGGTTGGTTCGAGGGGGACACTCCCGGAGCCAGGGCTGGTCTGCACCTGGCCGTATTCGCCCTGGCCATGAAGACCGCGGCGGGCCAGGGCGACCCGGCCAAGCTGCCCTGGTTCACCGACCGCCTGGCCTACCTGCTGTTCCATCTGTTGCCCGGCCGGGCCAAGGCCCCGGCCGGGGAATATCGCCAGGCGGCCCCAGGCGGCGACCAGATCATGGAACCGCTGCAAGCCGCCGAATACACCCGCATGCAGATGATGGCCCTGTTGGCGCTAAGGCCGGACGACTCGGCGGCCCACACGGCCAGGGCCATCCTGCTGGACACCCGCACCCCCACTCTGCTGGCGGGCTATCGCCAGGTTTACGATTTTCTGTGGGTGGACCCGGCCGCGCCCACCAGCGCCCTGGCCATCGCCTCCCTGAGCCACCTGGCCCCGGCCACCGGCCAGGCGGTGCTGCGCTCGGACTGGTCCTCGCGCTCCACCTGGCTGGGGTTCAGCTGCGGGCCCCACTTCGCCATGCGCCAGCACTTGGCCTCGGCGGGCTTCATGATCTTCCGCCAGGGGTTCTTGATGCCCCAGGGAGGGGGCTACGACGGCCCCACCAGCGTCCATGCCCTGAACTACGCCATCCGTAGCGTGGCCCACAACACCCTGCTGGTTTTCGATCCCCAGGAATATTCCTGGTATGACATGCGCGCCGGTAAGCAGCCCAAGGGCGCCTACAGCAACGACGGAGGCCAGCGGGCCTGGGCCCTGTTCAACGACAAGGGCGAGGTCACCAAGAGCGCTCCCTGGACCGCCAGCGGCTATGCCCAGGGCAAGGCGCCCTGGAGCAAGTTGAACGACATCTATCAGGTGGCCTCCATCGAGACCCTGGAGGACAAGCCCCGCTATGGCTACGTGCGCGGCCGCGCCACCCAGGCCTATGACGGCAGCACCCACAAGATGGCCCGCTTCGTGCGCCACCTTTTCCTGCTCAGGGCCAACGGCCCCGACGACGCGGAATCGGTGGAAGCGGTGGTGGTGGCCGACGACGTGGAACTGGCCCGTAAAGGGCTGAGCGTGCACTTTGTCATGCACTTCCCCGAGCAGCCCGTTCCCGCCGCAGAGCTCAAGAGCCTGGGGCCGGAGCGCTGGCGGGGCCCGGCCACCTCCCTGGTGGCCAAGGCGGGCGACAGCCGCCTGGAGGTGGTGCCGGTATGGCCGCCGGACGCTCACCTGGACATGATGGGCGGCACCAGCGAGGCGGCCAGTTGGGTGGGTTCGCGCAACTATCCGCCGCGCCCCCCTGTGGTCAACCCCTGGCCTTGGCGGGCCGAATACGTGCGGGCCGACGCCGCCCTGCTGGCCCAGCCCATGCTGCACGTTCTGCTGCCCACCGACCAAAACAACGCCGCCAGGCCCGCCATCAAGCCCCTGGCCACCCAGGACAGCCGCACCATAGGGGTGATTTTGCATGACCCCACCTGGCCCAGGGTGCTGGCCTTCCGCCTGGGGCAGCCGGGAGCCGAGCCTCCCATATCCTATCGTTATCCCAGCGGCACCAGCCGCCATCTGGTGGCGGGCCTGGAGCCGGGAGCCACTTACACGGTCACGGTGGGCCCCTTTGAGATCACCATAACCCCCGGCCCCGGCCTTAAGGCCACGGACGCCGGGTTGCTGGCCTTCAGGGTGGCTCCTGCCACCAGCGCGGCCCCCGCCAAGGTCAACGCCCAAGCCGCCCCCCAAGCCGCGGCCAAGCCCTGATGGTATGGGTTTCCCTTTTGCGATTGGGGTATGCTAATAATTAATATGATGTGCTGATAAATTCAGCACATGGCCTGCTTGAGGCGGCAGTGGAGCGCGGGGGGGCGTTCGCGCTGGTTCGGGCGGGTGATGCCGCCTGGCAGGCGACAAAAAACCAACCGGAGAAGAAGATGGTATCCATGGCAAAGGCATTGGGGAAACTGGGATTGGCGCTGGCTTTGACCGCCGCTCTCAGCGTGGGAGGGGCCGTGGCCATGGCCCAGACCAAGGACGAGTTTCTTCAAAAAGGCCTCAAATACTACGACGCGGGCAAGTTCCGGGAAGCAGCCCTGGAATTCCGCAACGCAGTGCAAAAGGACCCACAATTTGCCGAGGCCCACTACCGCCTGGCCCTCACCTACCTCAAGCTGGGTGACCTGGGCCAAGCCTACCGCCTGTTCTTCAACGTCGTGACCCTGGACCCCGACAACCTGGACGCTCAGGTGCGCCTGGGGCAGATCGCCCTTTTGGGCGGCCGGGTCAACGAAGCCATGGAGCGGGCCGGCGTGGTGCTAAAGCAAAAGCCGGAGGACGTGGACGCCTTGGTGCTCAAGGGCCAGGCCTACAGTCAGCTTCAGGAGACCGCCAAGGCGGTGGTGACCCTGGAACAGGCCCTTAAGTTGGCCCCCAAGCGGGCCGACATCCGCGTGCTCCTGGGCCAGCTCCACGTGGAGGAGGGACGTCCCGACCTGGCTGAAAGTGAGTTCCGCGCGGCCATCGAGATGGCCCCCAAACTGCTGACCCCGCGCCTGCTCTTGGTGCGCTTGTTCCTGAACAACAAGCAGGACGACAAGGCTCTTTCCGCCCTGCGCGACGCGGTAAAAAGCCATCCCGACGAAGCCCGCCTCCAGCTCATGCTGGTCGAGCTTCTCATGCGCATGCACAAGCCGGGCGAGGCCGAAGATGCCCTGCAAAAGCTGGTGGCCGGCAACCCCAACCAGGAGCGCCCCCGCCTGGCCCTGGCCCGGCTCTACGCGGTCAACGGCCAGTTTGAAAAGGCCGAGCAGACCTACCTGGCCACGGTGCGCCAGTTCCCCAACTCTATGTGGCCCTCGCTCATGGCCGCCCGCTTCTTCGCCTCCCGGGGCCAGGTGCGCGAGGCCCTGGCCTATCTGAAGCAAGCCGCCAAGGTGGCCCCCGAATCTCCGGTGCCCATGAACGCCCAGGCCGAGTTGGACCTGGAGCGGGGCCTGCTGGATGAGGCGGAAAAACGGATCACCCTGGTCAAGAAGAAGTTCCCCGGCAACACCGCCGCCGATATCCTGGAAGGCCGTCTGCTCATCGCCAGGGGCAACCTGGACAAGGCAATCGCCGTGTTGACCTCGGTTATCCGCCAGCGGCCCAACGATCCCGAGGCCCTGTTCCGCCGGGCCCAGGCCTTTGCCGCCCAGGGCAAGTCCCAGCTGGCCCGCGCTGATCTGCTAAAGGCGGTTCAGGCCGACGCCACCGACACCAGGGCCCGCTTCCTCTTGGCCGCCCTGTTCGCCCGCACCGGCGAGTTGTTGCAGGCCATCGGCCAAATGGACCAGGTCCTGGCCCTGGAGCCACGCAACCTGGCCGCCGTGGAGATGCGCGGCCGCCTGTACCTGGCCCAAGGCACCTTCAGCAAGGCCAGGGAGGACTTCGACAAGCTGATCCAGCTGGCCCCCAAGGCGGCGGCCGGCTATTACCGCATGGGCATGCTGTCCCAGGCCCAAAAGCAGAACGCCGAGGCCAAGCGCTATTATGAGGAGGCACTCAAGCGCAACCCCGCCAATATCGACGCCCTGATGCGTATCGCCTTCCTGGAAATCGCCGAGAAAAAGCCGGATATGGCCATCAAGCGGGTGCAGGACCAGATGGCCAAGGTGGAGCGCAAGGACCTGCTCTACAACCTTATGGGCGACCTGTACATGATCCAGGGCAGGCCCAAGGAGGCCTCTCCCCAGTTCGAAAAGGCCCTGGACCTGAACCCCCGCCTGGTCACCGCCCTCATGGGCTTGGCCGCCTCGGCCAGGGCTCAAAACCAGCTGCCCAAGAGCGAGGAGTACCTGACCCGTGCCTTGAAGATCGCCCCCAACAACCCCACCGCCTTGGTGGCCCGTGGCGATGTGTACGAGATGATGGGCAAGGCCCAGCAGGCCATTGAGGACTACCGCCAGTCCCTGGCCCTGAACCGGGACTTCGTGCCCGCCCTGAACAACCTGTCCTACCTGTTGTCTCAGGAGGGCGGCGACAAAAACCTCAACGAGGCGCTGCCCCTGGTGCAGCGGGCCAAGCGCCTGTCGCCCAGCGATCCGCGGGTGCTGGACACCCTGGGCTGGATGCTCAGCCAGCGTGGGGCCCACAGTAGCGCCCTGGCCGAATTTGAGGACGCCAAGAAGCTGAGCCCCAACAACCCCACCATCTACTACCACTTGGGCGCCACCTACGTGGCCATGAACAAGCTGGACGAGGCCCAGAATAACCTGAAGAAGGCCCTGTCCCTGGGGATCGACTTCCGCGAAAAGGCCGCCACCGAGCGCCTGCTCAAGCGCATAGAAGGCAAGTAATAAGCCGAGCCCCATCGCCCAGGCAAATCCAAGCGCCGCCCTCCGGGGCGGCGCTTTTTTGCGCCAGGAATCAGGCGAGACCTACGCTTCGGGCGCGTCGATCTTTTTGAACACGGTGTGCAGCCAGATGGGATGGGGCGAGGCCAGGCGGGTCTGGATCTGGCTGAGCGCCAGTCCGGCCTTGGCCAGGGCCTTTTGCCAAGCGGCCACCCGAGGCGGGTTGGTAAGGGGTGTGCCGCAATAGCCGCAGCGCTCCTGAGGTCCGTAGGCTCCCCAGGGGTTGCCCGCCGCGTCCATGAGCCAGGCGCTCAGCGCGTTGGTGGCCTCGGTCTCGCTGCCCATAAAGTTCTGCTCCCGCACCCGGCAGCGGTTCATGAGCCCGCCCAGCCTGGCCCGGTCAAAGGAGTTGAAATGCCCCCAAGGCGGGTTGCGCCGCCCGCAGTTGGGGCAACGGGTGCGGCCGATGCGGATGTCCTGGCGATAGGGCACCCCCACCACCAGCTCGAAACGGGCCACCCGCTGTATCTCGGCGCAGGCGCACTCCAGGCGCTCTGGGGGTATGTGCTCCAGCACCTCGGTGCAAACCACCACGTCGAAGCTCTGGTCGGCGAATTTGAGCTCGGCCACGTCGCCCGCCACCGGAGTGATGCGCGGGTGGGAGATGAGGGGCTTGTCCAAATCCAGGGCGGTTACCTGCTCGAAGCGCTCCAGGAGCAGTTCGGTGAAGTAGCCGCCCCGCGCCCCGATCTCCAGGACGCTACGGCGCCCCCTGGGCATCAGGCGCATCAGGTCGGCGATGCGCTCCTGCTCCTTGGTCGAATAGCCTTCCAGATCCATGCTTCACTCCCGCCCACCACGGCGCCGTTGCCGGGCATGGTTGCTTTTGCCGGTTATAGGTGCCTATTCTAAGACCCAGGGACCATCGCTGAAAGGAATTTATATGTCTGCATGGCTGCAAGGGCGCGGACTGCTCATGGGGCTGCTGCTCGCGGCCCTGACGGCCTTGGCTTGCGGGGCTCCGGCCTGGGCGCAAACCCCACCCCCCGACCCCACCACTGCGTCCTATCGCGGCTTTTTTCCAGGGCCCCAGCCCCAGGGGGAGGTGCCCCTAACCCTGGTCCCCCATCCCCGGGCCCTGTCCCAGGTGGTGCCGGTAAGCTTCGGCATGCCCTTTCCGCCCGGCTACGTCAGCGACCCCAAGCTGATATCCCTGGTGGACAACACCGGCCAGGAAATACCCATCCACGTCGAGGTGCTGGCCAACTGGTTGCCCCCGGTGCCCGGCGCGCCCTGTATCCGCTCGGTGCTCATCCAGTACCAGGACTACATGGCCTCGCCGGTGCCCCGCACCTACACCCTGCGCTGGGGCAAGCCCCGCCAAAAAACCATGGCCAAGGGTTGGCCCGCCTCCCGCGCCTGGCTGTCGATCACCGACAACTCCTACCCCGCCCTCACCGTGAAGGATCCCACGGTGTGGGCCCTGCTGCCCGCCTCCTGGCTGGGCAAGGCGCTCATCAAGGGCCGCCTGGCACCGGCGGGGACCTACCCCGCCTTCCACTGGTACGAGGAGGCCCTGGGCGGCTTCTACCAGCAGGCCATCAACCAGCCGGTCTTGAACAAGAACCAGCAGGTGCACCCCGAACGCAAAAAACGCTTCGGAATCGACTATCTCAACACCTACGAGCCCTGGCTCCTTGACCGCACCACCACCATCTTCCTGCGCTACCTGACCACCGGTGACTTGAAGCCCTACAAATTCGCCCTGCGCGATGTGCAGTTTTACGCCCACAATGTGCAGGAGAACGGCAACTTCGCCCTACTGAAACCGGGCAGACCGCCCAACGTCATCTACGGCAACCAGGAGGCCTTGACCATCGCCTGGTTCTTCACCGGCCTCACCAGCTTGCAGAACGCCTCCAAACGGGTGGTGAAGCTCCTGGACCGTTGGTATCCCGAATACAGCCCGGAGCGCACCTTTTGGACCGAGCGCCATTTAGCCTTCCATCTGATGATCGCCACCGCCGCCTACGAGATGACCGGCGACCCGGCCCTGCTGGCCCGCGCCCGCCACGCCATGGACATCGCCATAGGCATGCAGACCTCGCCACCGCCGGGCGCGCCCAAGGACGGCTGCCTCATCCACACCGGGGTGCAGCATTCCTCACCAGTGAAGGGCTGGACCTGTAGCCCATGGATGTCGGTGCTGTTCGAGGACGCGGCCATGCGCTACTACCTGGTGAGCGCCGACCCCAGGGTGCCCCAGTTGGTGCTGAACATGGCCGACTATTTCATAACCCATGGCATCTACCGCCGCACGCCCAAGAACTCCAAAATTTTGTTCACCTACCCCTACTACATGGCCAGTTCGGTGGAAAAGGCGGAGATATCCAGCATGGATTGGCAGCACTGCCTGGACACCGGCAAGCTGTTGGTCCTGGCCATCTACTTCGCCCGCAAGCAGAACCTGCCCTGGAAGCAGTACCTCAAGATTTATGAGGAGCTCGTAGTCTCGGCCAAGGAGATGCTGCCCAAGCATCGCACCGGGCGCATCACCCCCTATACCCTGTTTCCGCCACGCAAGTTCTCCTGGTGGTTCCGCACCACCGCCGACATCCCTTGGCTGCTCAATCAGCCTTGAACACCGCCAGGGCCATGCGCGCCCCCAACTCACGGGGGCTGTAGCGGCCCGCGAAGCGCGCGGCCAGGGGCAGGCGGGACAATAGCTCCAGGTCTTCCCGGCTGGGCCACCACACCTGGCGATACACCTGCTTGAGCCCGGCGTCCTTGAACATGGCCAGATAATCCGGCAGGCGCAGACGGTTTTGATAGTGCAGGCCGCTGTTGACCAGGCCCCAGCGGGCCTCGTCCAGGGTGAGGAAGTTGTAGACGCTGATGGAGGGGTCGAAATCGGCGTAGTGGTCCTGCATGTTCCAAAGGTGGCAGACCACCCCCTGGGGGCTGACCAGGCGGCGGCACTCGGCCAGGATGGCCGGCAGGTCGGCCGCTGGTATGTGCTCCAGCACGTGACTGGAACTGACCAGATCGAAGCTCCCCGCCACCAGGCCGGTGGCCCTGGCGTCGGCCGGGGCGCGGTAGCTGATGCCCAGTGCCCGCTCCAACTGGGCCGTGCTGGCCGGGGCTTGCTCGGGCCAAGGGCGCAGCTCCCGCCCGGCCAGGGCACGGAGCCGGGGCCGACGGGCCTTAAGGTCGTCCATGGCCTGGGCCAAAAGGTTCCACTGGGCCAGGGGGCGCAGGTCCACCAGCACCTGGCTTTCCACCCCCAGGGCGTACAGGGAAAGGGCGGTGGCCAGATCCTGGCCCGCCCCGAACTCATAGGCCCAGCGCGGCCCCCGGGGCAACTCGCCCCACAGGCTCGCGGCGTGCAGGTACTGCACCGCGTTGCCGAAGTATTCCACCATCAGCTCCGCCGGGCGGGGCAAGCCGTGGGTTACGTAGCGCTGGAAGATGTAGTTGAAACGCTGTCCCCGAGGCAGGCCGGAAAAAACTTTTTGCAGACCGGCCTTGGCCAGCCATTTCATGCCCGGTTCTCCCAGGCGGCCAGGCGGGGACCCAGATCACGGGACAGGGCATCGATATGGCGGGCGGCCATACGGTCACGGTTGAAGCAATAGCGGTGCTTGATCAGGTAGTAGATGATGCCGCGCATGTGGCTCATGGACAGCATCGACAGGGGCCGCTTGTGGGTTATCTGGCGGGTGTGGTGCATCACCTGGAGATAGGGGTAGTAGACCACCGCCCGCCCCGCCTTCCAGCAGCGCAGGCACCAGTCTACGTCCTCGGGAGAGTAGAAAATGCGCTCGTCCAGGGGGCCCACCAAGTCGAAAAGTTCCCGCCGGAAAAACCAGCAGCAGCTTATGGCCGTGTGCACCGGGCGGGGACGCTCAAAGGGGAAGTTGGGATACCAGTCGGTGTTGCGTTTGGCGCCGTGGCGCATGATGCCCGGCAGCTTGCGCAGCTTGTCGCTCAGGGTGGGCAGCATCTTCACCGAGTTGTAGACGTGCCCGCTGGGGGTGAGGATGCGCGGAGCGGCGATGCCCACCTCGGGAAAGGCTTCCAGAAATTTCACCACCTTGTCCAGGCCGTTTTGCAGCAGCTCGGCGTCGGAATCCATCACGCATATCACCCGGCCCCGAGCCTTCTTGAGAGCCAGATTGCGCGGCACGGTGGTGCCGTGGTTGCGGGGCAAGGTGAGCACGCACATGCGCGGCCCCAGCGCTTGGCTGTAGGTCTCCAACAACTCGGCGGTGTGGTCCCGCGAGCCGTTGTTCACCACCCAGATTTCCCAATCCATGCCCGCTTCGGTGGCTCTGAGCGCGGCGGAGCTGACGGCGGCGGGAAGCCGGCCGGCATCGTTATAGGAAATAATTATGAAGCTAATGTCTCGGGAAGTGCCCAGCGGCGCCTGCAAAGAGCAGCCACTTGATGAAAGGATTTTTTTGTTGGATAATTGTTTGATCAATTCTTTACAATTTCCTATTTTGGCCGGCTAATATCAACAATACATCCAACCTTCGCAGTAAGCCTTTGCATGTCCGGCACAAGGATAAATTGATGCATAACACGCCAGAAGCAGTCATTTTACCACCTCCTCGCGTGTTGGCTTTCACCAATCAATATCCCAATCCATTGTATCCCGATTGGGCTCCCTTTAACAGACAACAGTTATCAGAACTGGCCAAACTTTGTCCTGTGTCCTTGGTGGCTCCGGTGCCCTGGCCGGAGGTGCTCAGGGCCCACCGCCTGAGCATTCCGCCCCAACAGCGGCCCTTCCCGGTGCGCTGGCCGGTGTTTTGGTTCATCCCCCGCTCGGGCTTCGCCACCCACGGCCGCAGCCTTTTTTATTCCTGCTGGCCCGCTCTTAGAGCCGCCGCCCGGGAGCACCGCCCCCAGGTGCTCCTGGCCACCTGGCTCTATCCCCTGGGCCAGGCCGCCCTAATGGCCGCCAAGCGCCTGGGCCTGCCCCTGGTAATCAAGGTGCACGGCAGCGATCTCTTGGTGCACAAGAACAAGCCCGCTATTTTGCCCATCCTGCGCCAGGTGCTCGGCGAGGCGGCGGCGGTGATCGCGGTGAGCCCCAATCTGGCCCAGGAGGCCCGGGCCCAGGGCGCGGACCCGGACAAGATATTCCTGGTGCCCAACGGGGTGGATCAGGAGCTTTTCGCGCCCCAGGACCGACACGCCGCCCGTGAGAGGCTGGGCCTGAGCGGTGAGGGCCCCCTGGCCCTGTTCGTGGGCCGCCTGGTGGCGGGCAAGGGCCTGGAGATGTGCCTGGACGCCCTGGCCGCCTTGCCCCAGGCAAGGCTGGTAGTGGTGGGCGACGGCCCCCTGCGCCCCACCCTGGAGGCCCAGGCCCAGCGCCTGAGCCTGGGCAAGCGGCTGATCTGGGCCGGGGCCCAGCCCCACGGCGAAATACCCAACTACCTGGCCGCCGCCGACGTGCTGGTGTTGCCCAGCATGTCCGAGGGCGAGCCCAACGTTATCCTGGAGGCCCTGAGCTGCGGCAGACCGGTGGTGGCCTCGCTGGTGGGTAACATCGCGGGCATGGTGGAGCACGGAAGCGAGGGGCTGCTCTTTCCGGCTGGCGACCAAGCGCTTTTTGTGAAATACCTGGGTGAGGCCCTGGCGCGCCCCTGGGACCCGCAAGCCCTGCGCCAAAGCGTCGCCGGGCGCAGTTGGGCCGGCGGGGCCGCCAAAATTCTCAAGGTGCTGGCCGGGGCTGGCAGGAATAAACTCAATCGATGAAACAGGTCCTCTTTCTAACCTATCTCTTTCCTCCGGCAGCCGGGGCGGGGGTGCACCGTCCCCTGAGCTTCGTGCGCCACCTTCCAGCCTTCGGCTGGCAGCCCCAGGTGCTCACCGCCTGGCGTCCCTCGGCCATAGCCTTTGACCCCGCCCTGGCCGGGCGCGTGCCGCCGGAGGCGCGGGTGACCCGTTTGCTCAACATAGAGCCGCGCCTGACGGAGATGGCCGCCTCGCGGGTGGCGGGTAAAAACCTGCGCCATCTGCTGGCCAAGCTCCTGGTTCCCGACCGCCATGTGCTGTGGCTGGCCACGGCCCTGCCCCAGCTCGCGGCCCTGGCCGCCCACAGCAAGGCCCGTGTCATCGTGGCCAGCGCCCCGCCCTTCACCACCTTCGTCCTGGGCTACCTGCTGTCCCGGCTGACCGGCCTCCCTCTTGTGCTGGACTTCCGCGACGTGTGGAGCGGGCTGTACGCCAGCGGCTACGATCCGGCCCAGGTCAGTCATTTCCGCAAGCGGGTGGTGCTGGATTTGGAAAGGCTTTTGGTGCGGCGGGCGAGCGCCGTGACCACGGCCAGTTTTTTGCACGGCAAGGACCTGGCCCGGCTGCACGGCGATCCGGGCGACAAGTATTATTGGCTGCCCAACGGGTTCGACGAGGCCGACTTTGCCGCCGCGCCGCCCAGGCCAACCTTGTCCCCCGGACAAAAGATCACCCTGCTCTACACCGGCACCATATTCGAGATGACCACCCTCAGTCACCTTTGGGCGGCCATGTCCTTGTTGAGCGAGCAAGAGCGCTCCCGCTTCCGGGTGAAGCTCATGGGCAAGGCGGCCACCGGCGAGGTCCTGGACCCTGGTCTGCCCGGCCTGGAGGTGGTGGCCCAGGGCTATCAGCCCCACGCCCAGGTGGTGCGGGAGATGACCCAGGCCCCGGTCCTGCTGCTCACCCTGGAGCCCATGCCCAACAGCCAGCAGGTGATCCCCAGCAAGCTCTATGAATACCTGGCCGCCCGCAGCCACATCCTGGCCCTGGTGCCGCCGGGCGAGGCGGCCATGATAGTGGAGCAGAACCGGGCGGGCACCGTGGTGCCGCCCCAGGATCATGAGGCCATCGCCCAGGTGCTGCGGGACTGGGCCAAGCAGCCGCCCGCGCCTTGCCCAGGCAGCATGCGCCATTTCAGCCGCCGAGCCCAGACCGCCTATCTGGCGGAGATATTGGACCGCCATGCCGCTTGAGGCCCATAAGCACAGCTACCTGGCGGTCTCCATGTTCTACCCGCCGTCGGCCGAAACCAGAGCGGTGATGGTTAGCCGCCTGCTGGCCGCCCTGCCGCAGGAGTGGCTCATCGCCCACGGAGCCTCGCTCTATTTCCGTCAAGACCCCAGCACCGCGCCCGGCCCCCAGGCCGGACCCCGCGAGTATTTTCCCCTGCCCGCGCCGGGCCATGCGCCCCTGGCCGCCCGCCTGGCCAAGCGGGGCGTGCCCCTGGTGCAGCAGCGTCCGGATCGCTACCGGGCCTGGATACAGCCCGCCTCCAGGGCCATCACCGCCTGGCTGGCCGCGCGGCCCTATCCGCCGCTGGCCGTCCTGGGGATCGGCCAGCCCTGGAGCAGCCTGATGACCGCCGCCCAGGTGAGCCGCAACACTGGCCTGCCCCTGCTGGCCTATTTTAGCGACCCCTGGTACGACAACCTGGGCTTGAACCGCCTCCCCGACTCCCTGAGCCGGGCCCTGCACCGCCGCTGGGAGGCCCAGGTGGTGGAACAGGCGTCCAAGGTGATGTTCCCTTGCCGGGACCTGGCTGACCTGGTCATGTCCAAGTATCCTGGGGAGCAGCGGGCCAAGGCCCGCATAATCCCTCACAGCTTCGACCCCGCGCGCTACCCGGCTTTCGAGCCCGACCCCCAGGGCATCAAGCACGTGCGCTTTTTGGGCAGCTTCTACCAGAAGCTAACCCCCCTGCCTTTTTTGCGGGGCCTGGCCCGCGCCCTGGAAATGGCCCCAGACTCCTTCGAGCAGGTGCGCTTCCAGTTCATCGGCCCGGACTCGGTCTATTTTCAGGACGCCCCCGAGTTGGCCGCCATGCCACCGGGCCTTGTCTCCTTTTTGCCGCCGGTGGCCTACCAGGAGAGCCTGGACCTGATGGCCGCCTCCCACGCCCTGCTGATCATCGACCCGGAGATACCCACCTGCCCTCTGCTGCTCTCCAAGCTGGTGGACTACCTGGGCGCGGGCCGCCCCTTGTGCGGCGTGGTCACCCAGGGCCACACCCAGCGCCTGCTGGCCGAGTTGGGCGGGTGGAGCGCTTCCTACCAGGACCCCCAGGCCATAGCCGAGATGCTGGTGCGGGTGGCGGCGGCCCCCTCCGATCCGGTGGGGCTCGACCAGACGGCGCGCGCCGCCTACGCGGTGCGGGAAGTGGCCGCGCGCTTCCAGGCCATCCTGGACGAGTGACCCCGGCCCCAGCGGCCTTTCAAAATTATCAACGGAATTGAGTTGCCGAGACGGCGCGGTTCACTCGGCCAGCTGTTCCTCGGCCTGGGCGGCCAGATCTTGCAGGCGCTGGTCCTGGGGATGGCGGCCCAAGGCGTCGTTCAGCATATCCAGGGCCTGCTGGGCCCGGCCCAGCTTCATTAGGGCCCGCGCGGCGATGAGCATGTGCTGGGCCGCTCCAGGCTCATGCTGCAAGGCGCGCCGGGACAGGGACAGGGCAATGTCGGTGTTGGCCCCCCGCTCCAGATATAGCCCGGCCAAGCCGCTCAGGGCGGCGGCGTCGCGGGGGTTGTGCTTGATAGCCTCCTTGAAGGCGGCCTCGGCCTCGGCCCCCTGCCCGGCGGCGGCCAGAACCTGGCCCAGGCGGCAGTGCACCGCCTTTTTGCAATCCGGCTGGGCGGCGGCCCTTTGCAGATAATCCAGGGCCCGGTTGGTCTGCCCCCGGTTCTGGGCCAAGCAACCCAACTGAAACAAAGTGTCGGCGTGCTCCGGCTCCAGCTCCAGGCTGTGCTCCAAACAGGCCTGGGCCTCCTGGCGCTCCCCTGTCCTGAGCAGGGCCAGGCCCAGGTTGTAGTGGGCCATGTAGTCTTGGGGAGCCACCTCCCGCGCCCGGCGGAAGTACTCCGCCGCCTGCTCCATCTGGCCCAGGCGGCCGTGGCACACCCCCAGGGAGTTGAGCACGTTGCTCTCGTCGGCCTGGAGCAGAAGCGCCTTCTCGTACTCGGCCACCGCCTCGGCCAGCCGCCCCTGGCTGTAGGAGGCGTCGCCGCTGATGTTCAGGCTGACCGCGTCGCAGGCCACCACGCTGTAGGGCTCCAGGAAACCCGCGTGCACCAGGGCCTTGGCCGCGTCGGCCAGGGTCTCCAGCATCTGGAAACCATCCCTGGGATAGGCTGCGACCCCGGCCCGCACCGGACGCCCGCCCTGCTCGCGCATGGCCTCCAGGGTGGCCCGGGCCGCCTCCAAGGCGCCTTCCCAGGAGGCCCCGGGCAGCAGCACGGCCAGGGCCTCGGGGGAGTAGCGGCCCAGCAGGGCCTGTGGCCCGAAGGCCTCGCGGGCCGCGTCGGTTAGCCCGGCCAACAGGGAATCGGCCCCCAGGCGGCCAGTGACCTCGGCCACGCTCTCCAAATCCTCCACCCCCAGCACCACGGCGGCCAGGGGCTCTTCGGCGGCGCACAGGGCCGCGTAGGCGGCCATGAGCGAGCGGCGCTCCAGGGCCCCGGTGGCCTGCTCCAGGGTGACCGCCACCTCGCCGCCGGGCAGGCTCAGGCTCTGGCGGCGGCCCGGCTCCTCGGCGGAGGCCTCCTGTGGAGGCAGGCGGTGCAACACGTCGCCGGGGCGCAGGGGGCTGGCCGGGCGAGCCAAACGCACCACCTCGGCCAGGGACTCCTCGGCCCCCAGCTTGCTCACCGCCACCTCGGCCTTGGTCTCTTCCCGAGGCCGCCCCGGCTCGCGCACCGCCAGGCGGTCGCCCTCGGTGAGACCGTGCATGCGCCCCAGGTTGATCAGCACCCGGTCCAGGGGCATCACCTCCTGCACCCGTCCGGCCTTGTCCGCGATCTCCTGGAAAAAGAGCAGCTCTTCCATGCCCACCCGCTCGGCGGCCAACAGGGCCCTTCCGGCGCGCAGCTTGAGCAAGGCGGCGGTGTCGCCGGCCGGTCCCGCGCCCCGGTGGCCCAGATGGGCCGCTCCCAAGCTGAGGCTCACCGGCCAGGGGTCGCGCTCCGCCCCCTTGAGGTGCAGCCGGGAGGCCAGGCTTTGCAGGGTTTCCGCCGCCCCTCGGGCCTGGTCGGCCGAGCCGGACAGCAGGACGAAAAAGGTCTGCCCCACCCGAGCCAGGACCGAAGCCTGGGGAGCCGCCTCGCCGATGATCCGGGCCAGTTCCTTGAGCACCTGGTCGCTCAGGTTGCGGCCGTGGCGCTCCTGCCAACCGGCCAGCCCCTTGGCCCTGAGGGCCACCAGGGTCAGGCCCTCGCCGTGGTTTTCCCCGTCCAGGGCCAGGCGGCCGGTGGGCGGGGCCTCGGTGAGCCGGGCGGAGGCCGTGGTCAGGGCTTCATCCAGGGCGGACTCGTTGCCCAGGCCGGTCAGGGCGTCGGTCTGGGCGGTGAGCCAGGAGCGCACCAGGGTGAGGGTGGTCTCCACCAGGGCCGACAGGAAGGGCCGCACCTGGTCGGGAAGCTGTCCCTCGCTCACCCCGTGGGCCGACAACAGACCCAGGGGCCTCAGGCCGTCCAGCAGTGGTATGAGCAGGCGGCTGCCGCCGCGGTCCAAAACCGCGCGGCCGTTCTTGAGGGCGCTCAGCAAAAGCTCCTGGTTGGGTTCGCCGGGGCCGGGCGGGGAAAGCAGGTCTATGCGGGCGCAGCCCAGGGCCTTGCGAAAGGGGGGCTTAAGGATTTCCTGGCAACGGGTCAGGTCGTGGTAGCTGAGCTGGTGGCGGTTGGTGGGCGTCAAGGGATGGGCCTCAAGCGGCCAAGGCGGCCAGGGCCTTGACGATGACCGCCGCGTCGTCGGCCACCAGGGTTCGCACGTCCATGAGCAGGTGCCCGTCCTCCAGGCGGCAGATCACCGGCGGAGCGCCCGCCCTGAGGGCCTGCTCCAGGCGGGTGGGGCTGATGCCCTTTACGGCCACTTGCAACAAGCGGGTGCGAGGCGCGGCCAGGGGCATGGCCCCGCCGCCCACCCGGCTGACGCCCTCGGTGGTGGAGACCTCCAACCGCTCCAGGCCCAGGCCCTTGAGGCGGGCGGCCATGCGGTTGGCCCGCTCGCGCAGGCGCTGATAGGGCGCGGTGATCATGGCCAGGGTGGGAATCTCGGCCAGGGCCTTTTCCGGCTCGCGGTAAAGCTCCAGGGTGGCTTCCAAAGCTCCCAGGGTCAGTTTGTCCACCCTAAGCGCCCGATTGGTGGGGTTCTTGCGGCAACGCTCCACGTACTCGGCCTTGCCCAGGATGATCCCGGCCTGGGGCCCACCCAAGAGCTTGTCCCCGGAGAAGGTGACCAGATCGGCGCCATCGGCCAGGGCCTCCTGCACCGTGGGCTCCTTGGGCAGTCCGAAGCGGGAATAATCCACCAGGCTGCCCGAGCCCAGGTCCTCCATCACCGGCAGGTGGTAGCGGTCGCCCAGATCGCGCAGTTCCTTGAGCGGCACCTCCTGGTGGAAGCCCACCACCGCGAAGTTGCTGGTGTGCACCTTGAGCAGCAGGGCGGTGTTGGAGGTGATGGCCCCCTCGTAGTCGCGCAGATGGGTCTTGTTGGTGGCCCCCACCTCGCGCAGGATGGCCCCGGAGCGGGCCATTACGTCCGGAATGCGGAAGGAACCGCCGATCTCCACCAGCTGGCCCCGGCTGACCACCACCTCCCGGCCCGCGGCCAGGGTTTGCAGGCTTAAGAGCACCGCGGCGGCGTTGTTGTTCACCACCAGCGAGGCCTCGGCCCCGGTAAGCTCGCAGAGAATGCGGTCCACGTGCACGTAGCGGCTGCCCCGGGCCCCAGCGTCCAGGTCGTACTCCAGGTTGCTGTAGGTGCGGTTGATTTCGATGAGGCGCTCCAGGGCCCGGCGGGCCAGCAGCGAGCGCCCCAGGTTGGTGTGCACCACCACCCCGGTGGCGTTGACCACCCGCTTGAGGCTGGGCGCGGCCAGGCGGCGGGCCAGCCCGGCGGCGGCCTGGGCCACGGCCCCGGCGGCCAGGTCCTCGGGGGCGATCTCCTGGCCGTCCAGCAAGCGGGCGCGCAACTCGTCCAGGGCCTGGCGGGCGGCGCTCAGGATCAGGGGGCGGGCGATCTCATGGCGCAAATCCAGCAGAGCCGGGTGCTCCAACAGGTGGTCCACCTTGGGCAACCGCGCCAACTGCTTTTGATCCGCCATGGGCTCTCCCCACCTAAAGGTCTTTTACTACTATTACAAATCGCGGCCGGAGGCAAGAACCTGGCCCCGGTGCAGCCAGAAAAAGCTCAGCGCGGCGATGACGATGCAGTGGTCGATCTCCCCGGAAGCCACCATGGCTGGCAGATCGTCGATTTTCACGCGAAACACCTCGATGCTCTCGCCGTCCTCCAGGCGCGGTTCGCCGGGAAGCGAGTCCACCTTGGCCAGATAGGTGTGGCAGGTGTTGTCAAAAAGGGCCGGGTTGGGGTTCACCTTGCCCAGGAAGCTGACCTCCCTGGCGCTGTAGCCGGTTTCCTCTTCCAACTCCCGCACCGCGGCGTCGATGGGCTTTTCGCCTGGGTCCACCAGGCCGCCGGGAATCTCCACCGCCCAGTCCTCGGAGCCGTGGCGCCACTGCTTGATGAGCACCACCTCGCCTTCCGGGGTGATGGGCACGATGTTCACCCAATCGCTGGAATGCAGGGTGATAAAGGTGGCGGTGTGGCCGCCCAGGCGGCGCTGGCTGCGGGTCACGCTTAGCACCGGGTGCTCCAGCATGCTTTCGCTGCTGAGGATTTTCCAGCCGGACAAGATGTGCCTGCCTTTCACGGCGCCGGACGCGGCCGGGCGGCGGGCCGAGCTATTGTATGTTCATGGCCGAGCCGACGATGAGGCTCATCAAGCCGGCGATGACCACGTTTTGCAGAAAGATTATGGCCAGGATCAAGATAACCGGCGCTATATCGAACCCGCCGAAATTAGTGGGTATAATACGGCGTACCCGCCAGAGCACCGGTTCGGTGACCGCGAACAAGAAGCGCACGATGGGATTGCCTGGGTCCGGGCGCACCCAGGTAATCACCGCCGAGGCGACGATAACCCACATGTAAGCACCCAGAAGCCAGCTTATGAACTGAAGTATCTTGAGAAAAAATATCATGTCCCTCGTCCCATCCTGCCGCAAAAAGGCCCAAGTTCTAGGCTAATACTGATTGCCGGGGCCCTGCCTGTCAAGCCCGGCCGCCCCAGGGCTTTAAGTGCCTCTAAAAGGCGGCCCAGCAAATGCCTAACGTGGGGATTTGGTTTGCTTTCAAGCACATGCCACGGTCTTGAGTTTGTGAAACTGACTTGTTATACTGTTTAGCCAACAGTCGAGCAATACTTTCCCGTGCCACGGCTCCCCGAAGAATCCGGGAGCCGCGTGGAGGGTGGGAGAAACCAACCATGAAAAGCAAGCGTCTGGTGATGGTTTTTGGTCTGGTGGCCGCCTTGGCCTTGGGCTTGGCCCTGGCCGTACCGGCCAAAACCACCAAACCCGAGAATTGTCTGGACAAGAAACAGTGCGCCGAGCAACTGCGTTTCGGCAAGCAGGCCTTTGAACGCGGCGACTACGGCACCGCCAAGGGCTATTTCAAGCAGGCGGTGGTGGCGGACCCCACTTCGCCCGCGGCCTGGGCCTTTTACGACCTGTCCATAATGTACGACGTGGCCATGCAGGTCCAAAAAGCGGGCCAGGTAAAGGTATCCGGCGCGCCGGTGCCGGGCGTCGCTCCCCAGACTGCTCCCAGTGCAGCCAGCACCACTGCCGCTCCTCCTCCGCCCGCACCAGCTGCCGCCCCACCTGGAATTCCTGTTATCAAAGCCGATGAGGGCTGTTGAGAGGCTAATAATCATTAGCAGCAGCTACGGGACACAGACAGCTAACTGTGGCGACACGGTTTTGTGGCCGCGCCGTCTTGAAACCATAGACAACTACAAAACGGAGGTAGGCAAGATGAAGAAATTTGCCATCGTACTTTTGGCGTTGGCGGCCGTGGCCTTGCTGGGCACATCCGCCTTTGCAAAGGGCAATCCCTTGGCTGACAACGAGAAAAAGGTCAACAAGGAATTCGCCGCGTTGGTCCCCAAGGACAAAATCAAGAACGTGGACGACCTCCATAAGAAATGGCAGGAGGTCCTGGCGGGCAAATCGGACGCGTATATCTTGGATGTGCGTAGCGTTCCCGAGTTCCAAGCGTTTCACATCGAGGGTTCCAGCCACATTCATGACGGCCATATGTACACCATACCCAAGAAAATCAAAGACCCCAACGCCGAGATTTGGGTGTTCTGCCGCACTCAGGCCCGCTCCGCCTACATCGCCGGTTTCCTTTACAAGTACGGTTACAAGAATGTCTACTGGGTCAACAAGGCCCCCGATGGCACCGCCGGAGGTATTACTGGCTGGGTGAAGCGGGGCTACCCGGTTGTCAACTACTTCTTCGGCTACGTCGACAAAAACGGCATGCATTACTCCAAGCCGCCGCTCAAAGAGCGTAAGGGCAAGAACTTCATCCGTGAGTTTGATGGCCAGCGTGGAGAGTACACCGCGAAGTAGCGGCGTCTGCTTTTTTCGCGAAATCAGGTCTTGATAAAGGGAGCCGCCCATAGGCGGCTCCCTTTTTTATGTTTTACGCCCCGCCCAAGACGGCCCCCTTGTGGTAGCCTTTGCCTAACAGCATTAGGAGGAGCCCGATGCCTTCAAAAGACCTCAGAGCAGACGCGGACCTGATCATCAAAGCGGCCCTGGCCTCGGTGGACCCCTCACGCGCGGTCAAGGACGCGCTAAAGCTGGACGGCGAGCGGCTTACCGTGGGGCGACAGACCATTGACCTGGGCATCTACAAGCGCATCATCGTGGTGGGCGCGGGCAAGGCCGGGGCTCCCATGGCCCAGGCGGTGGAGCAGGTTTTGGGCGGGCGCATCGGCGCGGGCCGGGTGGTGGTCAAAGACGGCCACGGCGCGCCCACCGAGATCATCGAGATCATGGAGGCCAGCCACCCGGTGCCCGACGACCGGGGGGTGGAGGCCGGGCGCAGCATCGCCAACCTGGTGCGGGAAGAAGCCGCTCCGGACACCCTGTTTTTGTGCCTGCTCTCCGGCGGGGGCAGCGCCCTGCTGGTGGCCCCGGCCGAGGGCCTTTCCCTGGCCGACAAGCAGCAGACCACCCGCCTCTTGTTGGCCAGCGGGGCGGACATCTCCGAGATCAACGCCATCCGCAAGCACCTTAGCCGGCTCAAGGGCGGCAACCTGGCCCGCCTGGCCGCGCCGGGCAGGCTGGTGAGCCTGATCATCAGCGACGTGGTGGGCGACCGCCTGGACGTGATCGCCTCCGGCCCCACCGTGGCCGACCACTCAACCTGGGAAGACTGCCGCGACATCCTGGTGCGCTACGGCATCTGGGAGCAGGTTCCCGCCCCGGTGCGCCAACGCATCGAGCAGGGCCTGGAGGGAATCATCCCCGACACCCCCAAGCCCGGCGACAGCGCCCTGGACGGAGTGACCAACCTCATCGTGAGCAGCAACCGCATGGCCGTGGACCGGGCCATGGGACAGGCCGAAAGGCTGGGCTACGCGCCCATGCTCTTAAGCACCACCATCGAGGGCGAAACCAAGGACGTGGCCCGCATGCACGCTGCCATGGCGCGGGAGGTCTTGGCCAGCGGCAACCCCCTGGCCGCGCCCTGCTGCCTGCTCAGCGGCGGGGAGACCACGGTCACCCTGGGCGAGGACTTCGGCACAGGCGGGCGCAACATGGAGTTCGCCCTGGCCGCAGCCCTGGACCTGGATGGCCTGCCCGGCGTCCTGGCGGTGAGCGTAGGTACCGACGGCACCGACGGCCCCACCGACGCGGCCGGGGCCTGGGCCGACGACCACAGCGTGGCCAGGGGCCGGGAGCAGAACCTAAAGGCCCGGCGCTTCCTGGAGCGCCACGACGCGTACAACTTCTTCAAGCCCCTGGGAGACCTGATCATCACCGGACCCACCCGAACCAACGTCATGGACCTCAGGCTGATGCTGGTGACGGGCGCCGAGGAGTAGGCTTCTTGACCCAGCCCCTTTTGCGCATAGACGACCTGACCACGGTGTTCGACTCCGAGGCCGGGCCCATCGTGGCCGTGGACGGCCTGAGCCTGTCCGTGGCACCGGGCGAGATCGCCGGGCTGGTGGGCGAGAGCGGCTGCGGCAAGTCGCTCACCGCCTTGAGCGTCATGGGCCTGTTGTCCCCGCCGGGGCGGGTGGCCATGGGCCGCATCCTGTTCCAGGACCGCGATCTGCTCACCCTCAGCCAGGCCCAGATGCGCACCCTGCGGGGGCGTGAAATCTCCATGATCTTCCAGGAGCCCATGACCTCCCTGAACCCGGTGTTCACCGTGGGCCGCCAGATCGCCGAGGAGATCACGGTGCACGAAGAGGTCTCCAAGCGCGCGGCCTGGGAGCGGTCGGTGCAGATGCTGCACAAGGTGGGCATACCCGAGGCCGAGACCCGGGCCAAGGCCTTTCCTCACCAGCTAAGCGGAGGCATGCGCCAGCGGGTGATGATCGCCATGGCCCTGGCCCTGGACCCGCAGCTGCTCATCGCCGACGAGCCCACCACCGCCCTGGACGTGACCATCCAGGCCCAGATTCTCACCCTGATGCGCGACCTCCAGTCCGAGACCGGCGCGGCGGTGCTGCTGATCACCCACAACTTGGCCGTGGTGGCCCAGACCTGCTCCAGGGTGATGGTGATGTACACCGGCCGCCTGGTGGAGGACGCGCCGGTGAACGAGCTTTTCGACCACCCCCTGCATCCCTACACCAGAGGACTGTTGGCCTGCCTTCCCGCCCGCTCCCCCCGGCCGGGCCAGAAGCTGCCCACCATCGGGGGCATCGTGCCGCCCCTGGGCGATCTGCCTCAGGGCTGCGCCTTCAGCGACCGCTGCCCCGAGGCCTTTGACCTGTGCCGTCAGGCCGAACCGGCCCTCAAGGAAGTGGCCCCCGGCCATGCGGTGCGCTGTTATCTGCACCACGACCAGGCGCGGCGTGCCCGGAGGTTGGCGGCATGAACCAGACGCCTCCTCTCATGGCCCTGGAAGGCCTCAGCAAATTTTTCAAGGTGGGCACGGGCTTCATGGGCATTGAGCGCCAGGTCGTGCACGCGGTGGACGGGGTGGACCTGGCGGTGGAGCCTCACGAGGTGCTGGGCCTGGTGGGGGAAAGTGGCTGCGGCAAATCCACCCTGGGCCGCCTGGCCCTGGGCCTACTCAAACCCACCACCGGCCGGGTGCTGTTCGAGGGCCAGGATGTTACCACCCTGGACCGGGCCGGTTGGAAGGCCCTTCGCCGCCAGATGCAGGTGATCTTCCAGGACCCGGCCACCTCCCTGAACCCGCGGCTCAACGTGGGCTCCATCCTGGCCGAGCCGCTTTTGATCCACGGTCTGGCCACCCGCCAGGAGGCCAAGGAGCGGGTGGGCGAGCTACTCAGCGAGGTGGGGCTTCGGCCCGAGCACGCCCGGCGCTACCCCCACCAGTTCAGCGGGGGCCAGCGTCAGCGCATCGGCATCGCCCGGGCCCTGGCCCTCCGGCCCAAGCTGGTGGTGGCCGACGAGCCGGTGAGCGCCCTGGACGTGTCCATCCAGGCCCAGGTGCTCAACCTGCTCATGGATTTGAAGCAGAGCTTCGGCCTGACCTACATCTTCGTGGCCCATGACCTTTCGGTGGTGCGCCACGTGTCCAGCCGGGTGGCGGTGATGTATTTGGGCAAGGTGGTGGAGGTGGGCCCGGCGGCGGTGTTCGACAACCCGCCGCGCCATCCCTACACCGAGGCTCTTTTGCTGGCCGCGCCGGTGGCCGATCCCCACAAGGTCATGGCCCCGCCGCCGGTAAAGGGCGACGTGGCCAGCCCGGTTAACCCGCCCTCGGGCTGCCGCTTCCATCCCCGCTGCCCCGATGCCCAGGACATCTGCTCCCGCGAGGAGCCACCCCTAAAAGAGATCGAAGCCAACCACCGTTGCGCCTGCCATTTTCGTTAGCGCCGGCACAGCCAGACGGCGCAATACTGCGTTATCGGCATCGCTCAGGCCTCGCTGTAGGCGCAAGCTACACCTGCGGCCTTCGCTTGCCTAATGCCTTGCCTTCCACCGCCAGACTGTACCGTAAGAGCCTAGGGTTTGATTCCCAAAACAAAAAGGCGGCATGACGATTCCGGGAACCATCATGCCGCCTTGTTTTGCGGAAGGTTCGAGCTAGGCCTTCTTGGCCTCGCCCAGGTACTCGGCCTCCTTGGCCTGCACCAATTGAGTCAGGGTCTGGTTGATGGGGGTGGGCAGGCCCACCTGTTCGCCATGACGCACCACCGCGCCGTTGATGTAAGCCACCTCGGTGCGCCGCTTGGAGCGCACGTCCTGGAGCATGGAGTTGATGTTGGCCCCGGTGCGCCGGGCCACCTGCTGCACCGCGGCCAGCATGTCCTGGTGCAAGAAACGGATGCCCAGGGCCTTGCCCACGGCCACCGCCTCGGCCACCGCCGCGGCCATGAGTTCCCTGGCCGGAGCCAGTTCCAACAGACGGCCGTTGAGCACGTCCAAAATGGCGGTGAGGGGGTTGATGCCCACGTTGATCACCACCTTGGTCCAGATGAGGTTCTGCACCCCTTCGCTGGCCTCGGTCTCGAAACCGGCCTTGAGGAACAGGTCGCGCACCTGGCAGGTGAAGTCGTCCAAGAGGCCGCGGGCCGGGCCCACGTGGGTGACGCCGCGGCCGGCATGGCGCACCTTGCCCGGAGCCAACAGGGTGGCCCCTTCGCTGGTGATGCCGCCCAGAACCCTTTCCGGCCCCAGGGCGTCCACCAGGGTCTCCACGTTCTCGGCCCCGTTTTGCAGGGTCAGGGCCCTGGCGCCGTCTCTCAGGTTATCGCGCAGGGCGCGGGCCACCTCCTGGGTGTGATAGGCCTTGGTGCATATGACCGCCAGGTCCACCTTGGCCAGCATGGCCGGATCGGCCCCGGCGGGGATGCTCAGATGGTCCTCGCCCTGGGAGTGCTCCAGGAACACCCCCTGCTCGTCTATGAGTTGGGCCCGCTTGGCGCGATGGTCCAACAGGCTGACCTCGGCCCCGGCCTGCTTAAGCCGGGCGGCCAGCATGAGGCCCATGGCTCCGGGGCCCACAATGGCTATCTTCATTACCGTCCCCTAAAACTTGAGTTGATCCACCACGGCCTGGTCGATGGCGAAGCCGTGCTCCGGGGCGGGGAAGTCAGAGGAGCGGACCTCCTGGGTGTAGGAGGCCACCGCCTGCTCCAACTGGGGGAACAGGTTCACGTATTGGCGGGCCATCTTGGGTGGATTGCGGTCGGCCAGGCCGATGATGTCGTGCACCACCAGCACTTGACCGTCGCAGTCGGGCCCGGCTCCGATGCCGATGGTCACTATGGGCGAGTTGGCGGTGATGGCCGCCGCCAAGACCGAGGGGATGCACTCGAAGACGATGAGCTTGGCTCCGGCCTCGTACAGGGCCCCGGTGTCGTCGATCATCTTCTGGGCGCCGGCCAGGTCCTTGCCCTGGACCTTGTAGCCGCCCAGGGAGGCCACGCTCTGGGGAGTCAGGCCGATGTGGGCGCAAACGGGGATGCCCGCCTCGGTGATGGCCTTCACCTGGGGAGCCATCTCCACGCCGCCCTCCAGCTTCACGCAGCCCACGCCGCCTTCCTTCATCATGCGCCCGGCGTTGGCCACGGCCTGGCTAACGCTCACCTGGTAGGACATGAAGGGCATGTCGCCGATGAGCAGGGGGCTCTTGAGGCCCCGGCGCACCGCCTTGATGTGGTGGATCATCTCGTCCATGGTCACCGGCACCGTGGAGTCGTAGCCCAAAACCACGTTGCCCAGGCTGTCGCCCACCAAGACCGAATCGACCCCCACCCGCTCCATGGCCAGGGCGGTGGGATAGTCGTATGCGGTCAGCATCACGATTTTTTCGCCGTTTTTCTTTTTTTGCACCAGATCCGGTACGGTGATCTGCTTGCGCTCCATAGTCCTCTCCTCCTCACATTAGGTAGAAGCCGTGGATGAATGATGGGCGCAGTCCCGGCCAAAGCGGCAGTCTAGGTCCCCGAAGGGTTCCCAGCAGCCTGGACCAAGGCTTGCGCCACGAAATGTAGCTTCATTGGTAACTGACGAATGGGGCCATGTCAAGCGCGGTGCCCGCAACTCCAGCGTCAGAAAAAGATTGACACTATTTGCCCACTGTGTTGTGTTTGGTGGCGCCAGCGCCCCCGGCGCGGGCATACCTGAAAAGCCAAGCAAACTTAATTGCCTAACACACGGCATTGTCTCATGAAAGGAGTAGGCCATGGCGGCTGAGTTGATCAAGGGCTTGCCCATCGCCAAAGCGATCCGCGAAGAAATTATCGAGGAAGTCAACGGACTCAAGGCCAAGGGCGTGCAGCCCAAGCTGGCCGTTCTGTTGGTTGGCGACGACCCGGGCAGCGTCTGGTACGCCAAGTCCAAGGTAGGCGTCGGCGAAAAACTGGGCATCGAGGTGGACCTGCACACCATGGCCCCGGACACCAGCGAAGAGACCGTCCTGGAGCAGATCCAGGGCTGGAACATGGACTCTTCGGTGCATGGCATCCTGGTGGAACTGCCCCTGCCCAAGGGCCTCTCCAAGGAAAAGGTCATGGAGTCCATCAACCCCAAAAAGGACGTGGACGGGGTGCACCCGGTCAACCGCGGCTATCTCCTGGGCGGCCAGGAGCACCTGGCCCTGGTGCCGGCCACTCCGCTGTCTTGCATCGCTCTGGCCGAGCGGGCGGGCATCGACTTCAAGGGCAAGCGAGTCACCCTGGTCGGCCGTGGCGACACCGTGGGCCGCCCCCTGGCCAGCCTGCTGATCAAGCGCGACGCCACCATCACCGTATGCCACACCAAGACCAAGGACCTGGCCGCCGAGTGCCAGCGCGGCGAGATAGTGGTCGCGGCCGCCGGTTTCGCCGGTTTGGTGAAGAAGAACATGATCAGCCCCGGCGCGGTGGTAATCGACGCGGGCGTCAACGAGATCAAGGACGAGGCGACCGGCGAGAGCAAGTACGTGGGCGACTGCGAGCCCGACGTGGCCGACGTGGCCGCGGCCCTGAGCCCGGTCCCCGGCGGTGTTGGCAGCCTGACCACCACCATCATCATGGGCAACGTGCTCAAGGCCCTCAAGCTCCAGGGCGCGGACAAATAAGGAGGAGCGAAAATGGCCCAGCAAGTCTATGAGATGACCCTGAACGACTTTATCGAAATCGCGGCCTCCAAGAGCCACACTCCCGGCGGCGGCAACGTGTCGGCGGTGGTGGCCACCCTGGCCGCCTCCATGGTGGCCATGGTGGGCAACCTCACCCTGTCCAACAAGAAGTACGAGGAGCACAAGGACCAGGCCCAGGGCTGCGTGGACCGGGTCATGGGCATGATCGCCAAGCTCAAGGACCTGACCGTCAAGGACATGGAAGCCTTCGACGCCTACATGGGCGTGTTCAAGATGCCCAAGGACACCGACGAGGAGAAGGCGGCCCGCAAGCAGGCCATGGAAAACGCGGCCAAGCAGGCCACCCTGGTGCCCCTGGATATCTGCAAGACCTGCCTGGACATCGTGGCCGAGGCCGACGGCCTGTCCAATTACGGCAACCTCATGGCCATCAGCGACGTGGGCGTGGGGGCCATGGTGGCCGAGGCCGCCCTGCGTTCCTGCATGCTCAGCGTGGACATCAACGTGCCCAGCATCAAGGACCAGGAATTTGTGAAGGACGTCCTGGCCGAGAAGGCGCGCCTGTTCACCCAGGCCGAGAAGCTGCGCACCCTGGCCATGGCCCGGGTCATCGAGAAGATGGGCGGCTAGCCTCCCGCGACCGAAAAACCCGGCGGGGGCCCTTAGGGGCTCCCGCTTTTTTTTGGGCTATAGCCCCTGTTGCGGGGTAGGCGGGCCTGTGATAGTTTTTCCACATGCGCAAGGGGTTTTTATTCAGATGGGTGGTCAACGCCCTGGGCCTTTTGTTCGTGTCCTGGTTGTTTGAAGGCATCCAGGTGAACGGAATAGGCTGGGCGTTCGTGGCCGCCCTGTTTTTAGGCGTGTTCAACGCCTTGGTCCGCCCGGTCCTTATTCTGCTCACCCTGCCCATAACCCTGGTCACCATGGGCCTGTTCATCGTGGTGATCAACGCCCTGATGCTCTGGCTCACCGGCACCCTGTTGGCCGGGTTCCAGGTGCACGGCTTCTGGACGGCGGTGGGCGGCGCCTTGATATTGAGCGTCATAAGCATGGCGGCCAACTCCCTGGTGGGGGATAGGGGCAATATCGAGGTCATAGACATGCGCCGGGACGCGCAGGGCCGATGGGAGCGGAGGGACTAGACCATGGAAACTCACCAGAGGTCGTTGCAGCTAAGGGTCGATTCCTGCCAGGAAGTCATAGACCACATCAGCCGCCGCTTGTCGGCCGAGGACATCAACCCCCGCATCGTGGACCAGCTCGAGCGCCTGCGCGAGTTGTTGGCCTTTTTGGACCACCGCCTGGTCAACGAGAACGACCTCTACCGCATCGAGGTTTCCACCAACCAACTCCTGCGCGAACTGGGAGTGCTGTTCAACCACAACCACTTCGGCTCCCTCTACGACCACACCCTGCAATAGCCGCCGCACCGGCCACCTCCCCCATTAGCATCCGCCGCCACGGCGCGGCCCATCTTGACAAGCGGCCCCCCGGCTCCTACTCTTGAGTTAGCCACGATTATTAGGTATATAGGCTTCCGGTTTCCCAAACCGGCACAGGGAGGATCGCCTTGCCCCTTCGCCTTTTGGCCCTGGCGGCCAACAACATCATCCTGGCCCTGACCCTGGCCGTGTCCCTGTTCCTGGTGGGCCTGGTCACCCTTGCCCGCGTCCGGAACTAACACCATGCGCATCTTGCTGGCCGACCCGCCCCGCAAAGAGCAGTATTACGACCTAAGCTACCCCAACATCGGCATCCTCTACCTGATCAGCTATCTGCGCGAGCATTACCAGGGCGAACTCCAGGTGCGCTACCTGGAGGGGCAGGCCTCCCTGAACGACCACCTCACGGCCATCGCCCAGTTCAAGCCCGACATCTACGGCATGTCCTTCGCCCTGTGGACCGCCCGCCTGGCCCAGCGCACCATCGACGCGGTCAAGGAGCGCTATCCCGAGCTGATAACCATCTGCGGCGGGCCCCAGCCCACGGCGGACTACGCCGAGGTTTTGGCCAAGTCCAAGGTGGACTACTGCTGCCTGGGCGAGGGCGAACAGACCTTCCTGGAGTTCGTGCGGGCCGTTGAGCGTGGCGAGCGCGACATGAGCGGAGTGCCCGGCCTGGCCTGGCGCGGGCCGGACGGCGCACCGGAGCTGAGCCCCAAGCGGGCCTTCATCAAGAGCCTGGACGACATCCCCCTGCCCGCCTGGGACCTGGTGGATTTCGCCAAGTATCCGGGCATGCACATCCACCAGGCCTCCCCCCAGACCCATCTGCTGGTGAGCCGGGGCTGCCCCTTTGACTGTAACTTTTGCGCCAACGCGGTGTGGAAGTACAACAAGCCCTGGGTGCGTCTCCGTAGCCCCCAGAACGTCGCCCTGGAGGTAGAGCTTCTCTACCAGCGGGGCATCCGCGAAATCTACATGACCTCCGACGAGTTCAACGTCAGCGCCAAGTGGGCCCTGGAGGTGTGCGCGGCCCTGGAGAAGCTGGGGCACCGCGACCTGTATTTCCAGTGCAACGTTCGCGCCGACATCGTGACCCCGGAGTTGGCCCAGGCCTTCAAGCGCATCAACCTGTGGATGGTGCACCTGGGCATCGAGAGCGGCAACCAGGCCACCCTGGACGGCATTGGCAAGCATGTGACCCTGCCCCAGATCGAGGCCGCCTGCCGGGCCTTCAAGGCCGAAGGCCTGAGCATCTTCGGCTTCGTGATGCTCTTCCACGCCTGGGAAGAGGACGGCCGCCTGCGCTGGGAAGGGCCGACCGAGGTGGACAACACCTTCCGTTTTTGCCGCAAGCTGCTCTCGCGCAAGCTCATCGACTACATGTCCTGGCAGGTGGCCACCCCCATGCCCGGCTCCCGTTTGTGGCAAATCGCCCAGCGCCACAGCCTGGTGCCCGACAAGACCATCGAGGACGTGTGGTCGCAGAACATGCTCCTGCCAGGGGTGTGCGAGGACCAGGTCAAGGCCAAGCTGCGCAAGGGCATGCTGCTTAAGAACTTCTATCTGCTGAAAAACGGCAAGATCAACCTGCGCCACGGCGACCGCATCTGGCGCAACCTCAAGGTGCTTCTGGGCGGACGCCTAAGCAAGGCCTAGGCGGTACAGCTCAACATAGGCCTTGGCCATGGCCTCCAGGGAGAAGCGCTCAGCCACCCGCCTGGCCCCTGACCGGCCATAGGCTTGGCTGCGTTCAGGGTCGCCCAAGAGCGCGCCCATGGCCTGGGCCAAGGCGGCAGGCTCCGATGGCGGCACCAGCAGGCCGGTCTCCTCGGGTATGACCAATTCCGGGGTGCCCCCCACCGCCGTGGCCGCCACGGGCAGGCCCCCGGCCATGGCCTCCAGCAGGGCCATGGATATGCCCTCGGTGAGGGAGCTGAGGGCGAAAAGGTCGCAGGCGGCCAGCAGGCGGGGCACGTCGGAGCGCTCGCCCAGGAAGGCTACACGCCCGCCCAGGCCCAACTCGCCGGTCAATCGCTCCAACTCATCCCTGGCCGGGCCGTGGCCCACCAGGAACAAACGCGGCCCCGATAGCTCGGCCAGGGCCCGCAGCAGGGTGGCGTAGTCTTTCTCGTGCGAAAGCCGCCCCACGCTGATGATGGCCTGGTCGCCCGGCCCCAGGCCCAGCTCCCGGCGCGCTGCCTGGCGCTCCTCGCGGGCGGCGATCATCTCCTGCACGTCGATGCCGTTGTACACCAGATGCAGGCGCGAGGCGGGGATGTGATCCAGGTTCCGGGCGGCGGCCAGGGCGTCCTGGCTCACGCAGGCGGTGGCCGCGCAGCGGGCGGCCAGGATGCGGCGCAAACGGCGGTGGCGCTCGCTGCCGCCGTAGTTGGCCCCGTGCAAGGTCACCACCACCGGGCAACGGGTGAACAGCGAGGCCATAACCGCGTAGAGTTGGGACACGGTGTTGTGGGCGTGCAGCACGTCGGCCCTGGTGGTGCCCACCAGGCGGGCCAGGCTCCGGGCCAGCTTCAGGTCCAGGCCGGGGGCCTTGTGCATCTCCCAGTGCTTGATTCCAGGCCCCAGGTCCTGGGCCATGCCGCCGGCCCCGCCCAGGGTGACCACCTCGGCGGCGCAGCCCTGGGCGGGCAGGCCTTTGAGCAGGTGCACCACCACCCGCTCCATGCCCCCCACCTCCAGGGACCAAACCACTTGCAGCACCTTGACGGCTGATTTCGCTGGGGGCATATCGTTTCCTTGGGCCGGGGCCGTTGCTGGTTTGCCGTAGCCCTAAAGGTAAACCCCCGGCCGCCTCTCTGGCAAGCCGGGCTGGTGCGGCGAGGAGTTTTCCGGCAGAATGTAAAACGTCCCTAGCATGGAGCGGCGCGGACATGTGCGGCATCTTCGGATATTTCAGCCCCCCCGGCGGCCAGGCCGATGCCTCGGCCTGCGCGGCGGCCACCGCGCTCATGGCCCATCGCGGCCCGGACGCGGACGGCCGCTGGCAGAGCGCCGACGGGGCGGTGTTTCTGGGCCACCGCCGCCTGTCCATCATCGACCTGTCCAGCGCGGCCAACCAGCCCATGTTCTCCCCCGGCGGCAAGGTGTTGATCTACAACGGCGAGATCTACAACTACCGCGAGCTGCGGGCCGAGCTGGAGGCTCGGGGCCAACGCTTCACCACCAGCAGCGACACCGAGGTGCTGCTCCTGGCCCTGGAGCAGTGGGGCCCCGAGGCCGCCCTGCCCAAGCTCAGGGGCATGTTCTCCCTGGTGCTGTGGGACCCGGCGCAGGGCCGCGCCCTTTTGGCCCGGGACCCCTTCGGCATCAAGCCCCTGTATTTGTGGCAAGGGCCAAAGGGCGAGTTGGCCGCGGCCTCGGAGATAAAGGCCTTTTACGCCCTGCCAGGCTTCACCCCGGAGCTGGACGCCCACTCCCTGCCCGAGTATCTGCGCTTCCGCTCCCTCAGCGGCAACCGCACGTTGCTGAAGGACGTGAGCAAGCTGCCTCCCGCCTCCTTCGCCTGGCACCGCCCCGGCGAGACGCTCCGCCCGGTCAAGTATTGGGACCTCACCCAGGACCTGGACCCCGAGCCGGCGCGCTCCGGCCTGGCCGCCAACACCACCCGCTTTGTGGAGCTGTTCCGCCAGACGGTGCGGGCCCACCTCATCGCCGACGTGCCGGTGGGCACCCAGTTCTCCGGCGGGGTGGACTCCAGCCTGGTGTCGGCCGTGGCCAGGCGCGACCTGGGCGCGGCGCTGGCGGGCTTTTTCTGCCGGGTGGACGACCCGGCCTGCGACGAGTCGGCCTATGCCCAGGCCATCGCCCAAGCCCTGGGCATGCGGGTGCACCAGGACGAGCTCACCTCCGGGGTGCTGTTCTCGGAGTTGCTGGATCAACTCACCTGGCACCAGGACGAGCCCCTGACCCACCCCAACTCCATGGGCATCTTTCTGCTCTCGCGCCTGGCCAAGGGCCAAGTGAAGGTGCTCTTGTCCGGGGAAACCGCCGACGAGATTTTCGCGGGCTACGACGCCCACCGCCGCCTCTTGGCCTTCGCCCGCCTGGCCGGGGTGCCTAGCGCCCTGCTGGGACCGGCCCAGGCCCTGTGCGGACTCAGCTCCCGTTTGCGCTCGGTGGCTCTGTTGCTGGAGGAATACCGGGGGCAGGATTTGGAGACCCTCACCCTGACCCGCCGCCAGCACCTGGACGGCCCGGCCCTGGAGGCCCTGTTGGGGGCGGGCGCGGACCGGGCCTCCCTGGCCTCGCGACGGGAGGCGCTCGCTCCCCATGCCGGGGCCGACCCCCTCACCCGCTTCCAGCTCTACGATCTGGCGGTGTACCTGCCGCCCATCATGGAGCGCCAGGACAAGATGTCCATGGCCGCCTCCATCGAAACCAGGGTGCCTTTCGCCGATGTGCAGGTGGGGCGCTTCGCCCTGTCGCTGCCCCCGGAGCAGCGGGCCACGGTGAAGCGCGGCAAGGTGATTCTGAAGGAGGCCCTGGCCCGCTACGTGCCTCCCAGCACGGTGGAGCGGCGCAAGGCCGGATTCGGCATACCCCTGGCCGCCTGGCTGGAGAGCCCCGGCGGCAGGGAGCGTCGCAAGGCCCTGGCCGGAAGCCATTCATCCCTGGCCCCCTACCTGGACCAAGCCTCCATGCGCCCCCTGTTGGAGGGCCCGCGAAACGCGGCCCAGGCCGACGCCCTGTGGAGCCTCATCGCCCTCAACACCTGGGGCCGCCTGTTCCTCTCGCGGGACGCCGTGCTTGCCGCGCCCCGGGCGGTACCGCTGTAAAAGTTAGGTAAGGCCCCGGTGCAGGCCACCGTCGATGAGGTAGCTGACCCCGGTGATGTAGGTGGCGCGCTCGCTGGCCAAAAACACCACCAAGTCGGCGAACTCCTCGGGCTTGCCCAGGCGTTTCATGGGGATGGCCGCCACCGCGTTGGCCAGGGCCTCGTCGCGGCTGATGCCCCCGGTCTCGGCCCGGTGCTTCAGGAGCTGATCCACCCGCTCGGTGAGCATCCAGCCGGGCAGCACGTTGTTTACCGTCACGCCTGAAGTACCCACCTCGTCGGCCAGAGTCTTGGCCCAGCCCGTCACCGCCGCGCGGATGCTGTTGCTCAGAATCAGCCCGGCCAGGGGCTGCTTCACCGACACGCTGCTCATGTTGACCACGCGGCCCCAGCCCTTTTCCACCATGGCGGGCAGGAGCACCCGGGTCATGGCCTGGGCCGAAAGCAATGTAAGCTCCACCGCCTTGCGCCAGGCCTCCTCGTCCAGGTCCAGGAACTCGCCGGTGGACGGGCCGCCCGCGTTGTTCACCAGGATGTCCACCCCGCCCAGCTCCTTTGCGGCCGCCTGAGCGAATTCCGCCGCCGCGCCGCGCTCGGCCAAGTCCACCGGTTGGGCAAAGACCTTCACCCCGTAGTCATCGGCGATCTGCTGCGCCGCCTGGGAGAGTTTTTCCTCGCCCCTGGCGCACAGGGCCAAGTCGCAGCCCTCGGCGGCCAGGCCACGGGCCACGGCGTATCCCAGGCCCCGGCTGGCTCCGCCCACCAGGGCCACTCGCCCCTTAATCCCCATCTGCATGGTGACCCTCCTTTTTCTTGAGCCTTTGCAGGCGCACCAGGCGGGCGTATAGCCCGTCCAGGTCCATCAGCTCCAGGTGCCGCCCCTGCTCCACCACCCGGCCCTGGTGCATCACCAGTATATTGTCAGCTCGTTGTATGGTGGACAAGCGGTGGGCCACCACCAGGCTGGTGCGCCCGGCCATGACCCGCGGCAGGGCCTTTTGAATCAAACGCTCGCTCACCGGATCCACGCTGCTGGTGGCTTCGTCCAACACCAGCACCCGTGGCTCCCCGGCCACGGCCCGGGCCAGGGCCAAAAGCTGGCGCTGCCCCGCGCTGAGGCGGCGCGCCCCCTCGCCCAGCTGGGTCTCCAGGCCGTGTTCCAGATGGCCCACGAACTCAGCCGCGCCGCTGACCTCCAGGGCACGCTGCAAGTGCTCCTGGTCCACCTCGGGGCGGTGCAGGGTGATGTTGTCCTTCACCGTGCCCGAGAGCAAAAACACCTCCTGGGACACCAGGGCCACCCGCTTGGCCAGGTCCCTACGGTCCATGTCCTTCAGGTCCACCCCGTCGATGAACACCCCGCCCTGGTCCGGGTCATACAGGCGTAGGAGCAGGTTGACCAGGCTGGTCTTGCCCGCCCCGGTGGGGCCCACCACGGCCCAACTCTGGCCGGGCGGGATCACCAAGTCGAGATCATGCACTACCGGGCGCTCCTGCTCGTAGCCGAAAGTGACCCCGCGAAACTCCACCTGTCCCGGGCCCGGCTTGGCCGGGGCGGGGTTGCGCGGCGCGGGCAGGGCCTCCTGGTTGTCCAGCAGATGGAATATGCGCTCGCCCGAGGCCATGGCCGCCTGCATGATGTTGTACTTCTCAGCCAAGTCGCGCACCGGGCGGAAGAACATCTGCATGTAGGCGATGAAGGCCACCAGGGTGCCTAGGCTGAGCTGGTCCTGAATCACCCGCCCGCCGCCGTAGTAGATGATCAGCGCCATGGCCAGGGAGCTCAAAAGCTCGGTGATGGGCAGGAACACGGTGAAGACCTTGACCTGGCGCATGCCCGCCGCGAAGTAGCCGTCGTTGAGCTCGCGGAACTGCTTCTGCCCGGCATTCTCGGCCCGGAACAGCTTGATCACCGCCAGTCCGTCCAGGGTCTCGCTGAGCCAGGAGTTTATGCGGCCCAGATGGCCCTGCAGGCGGCGGAAGGCGTCGCGAGCCAGGCGGGAGAAGACCCAGGCCAGGGCCCCCACCACCGGGGTGAGGGCCAGGCAAACCAGGGCCAGGTAGAAGTCCAGCCACAACAGCACCACCACGATGCCCGCGATGACGAAGAAGTCCTGGAACAGCGACACCAGGGCGCTGGTGAACATCTCGTTGAGGTTCTGGATGTCGTTGGTCAGGCGGGTGACCAACTTGCCCACCGGGTTGCGGTTGTAGAAAAACTCGTCGCGGCCCAGCAGGTGGCGGTAGAGCTGCTGGCGCATGGCCAGCATCATCTCCTGGCCGGTGCGCTCCAGAAGCATGGTCTGAAAATAGCCCAGGGTGAAGACCCCGCAGGCGGCCAGCAAAAACAACAAGGCCAGGTGGGCCAGGCCCCAGGCGTCCGGGGCGCGCAGGGCGCGCAGCTCATTGGCGGGCAGCCGGGCCAGGTCCGGGGTGGCGATTACCCAGCGCTCCCCGGCCTTGATGAACACCTTGGGGCGCAGCCGGGCCAGGCGCTCGGCCTCGGCGGTGGGCGGGGCCAGGTAGAAGGGATTTTCGCTCACCGCCCCGGCGGCGCGCAGCTTGGCGGTCAGGCGGGGGTCCAGGCCCCGCCACACCTTCTCGGGCACGAACACCGCCCCTCCCCGGCCGGGCAGGAAGGAGCCCCCCGCCTCTTGGCGCAGCTCCTGGGCCAGATCGGGCGGGGCGTCCTGGGGACGCACCTCCAGGGCTTGGCGCACCATGTAGTTGTCGATGGCCAGGCGGGTGATGTAGGGCAGGGTCAGGTCCAGACCCGTGGCCATGAGGGTTAGCAGCGAGGCGAAGAGTATCACCGCCAGATGGGGGCGCCCGTAGGAAGCCAAGCGCTTGAGCAGACGGAAGTCGTATGGCTTGCCCAGCTGGTCGCCCTCCATGTAGCCGAAGTCGCCGGGGGGAGCCATGGCTAGCCCTCCTCCAGCTCGGCCAGGATGGCCTGCTCGGCGAACAGGTCGTGGTAGAGCCCCTGGCGGGCCATGAGCGAGCGGTGGTCGCCCTGCTCCACCAAGCGGCCCTGGTCCAGCACGTAGATGTGGCTGGCGAAGGCCACGCTGCCCAAACGGTGGCTCACCACCAGGGTGGTGCGCCCGGCGCGCAAACGGGCCAGGTTGGCCAGGATGCGGGTCTCGGTGCCGGTGTCCACGGCGGACAGGGGGTCGTCCAGCACCAACACCGCCGGGTTCAGGATCAGGGCCCTGGCCAAACACAGACGCTGACGCTGGCCGCCGCTGAGGTTGTGGGCCCGCTCGCCCAGCTCGGTCTGCAAGCCCTGGGGCAGGGACCGCATATCCTCGGCCAGCTCCGCCGCCTCCAGGGCGGCCCACATGCGCGCCTCGTCGGCGTGAGGGTCGCCCAGGGTCAAGTTGTGGGCAACTGTGGCGGAGAACAGAAACGCCTCCTGGGGCACCTGCACCACATGGGCCCTGAGGTCGCGCTGGGCCAGCTCCAGGACGTCTATGCCCTCCACGTACAGCGCACCCCTGGGCGGCTCGTACAAGCGCCCCAGCAGGCGCAGGAGGGTGGATTTGCCGCTGCCTATGGGCCCCACCACGGCGGTGAGCTGACCGGCCGGGGCGGTCAGGCTCACTCCGCTGATGGTGTCGGCCGCCGCGCCGGGGTAGCGGTAGGCGAGGTCCCTCACCTCCACGCCCAGTTCGGGCTTCTCCGGCAGGCGGGCCGGGTGGGCCGGGTCCTGCACCGCGGGCTCGGCCGAAAGAATCTCGTTCACCCGCCCCAGGGAGGCGCGGGCCCGCTGCAACAGGCTCACCACCCAGCCCAGGGCCATCATGGGCCAGGTGAGCATGCCCAGGTAGGCGGTGAAGGCCACGAAGTCGCCGGGGGTGATCTGGCCGAACACGGCCAGGAGGCCGCCCGCGCCCACCACCACGGCCAGGCTAAGGTTGGTGAAAAACACCATCAGGGGGAAAAACAGGGCCATCACCCGGGCCAGGCTCAGGTTTTGCCTGAGGTAGCTCCGGGCGCTCACCTCCAGGCGGCGCTCCTCCGGCTCGGCCAGGGCGTAGGTCTTTATCAGGCGCACCCCGCTGATCACCTCGCGCACCTGCTCGGTCATGGCCGAGAAGGCTTCCTGCACCTTGCTGAAGCGGCTGTGGAAGCGCCGGCTCTGCTGGCGGGTGAGGATGACGATGGCCGGCATGGGCAATATGGCCAGCAGGGCCAGCAGGGGGCTGATGTAGAGCATGAAGCCGATGGCGGCCAGGCCCATGAAGGCCCCGTCCACCGCGGCCACCAGGCCGATGCCCGTGGCCATGCGGATGTTGTTCAGGTCGTTGGTGGCCCGGGCCATTAGCTCGCCCGGCGGGTTGTCGTCCAAATAGCCCACGTGCATGCTTTGCAGATGGTCGAACAGCTCGCTGCGCAGCACCCGCTCGGTCTCCCGGGAAAAGCCCATGAGCAGGGGACGCCAGATGACGCGCATGCACACCATGGCCAGGGCCAGGCCCAGGATGCCCAGGCCGATGTACATCAGCCCCTGGGCGTCGGCCCGGCCCAGGGTCAGGTCGTCCACCGCGAACTTGATCAAGCGGGGTATGTAGAGCTGGAAGACGTCCACCAGCACCAGGGCGGTGAACCCGACGCCCAGGCCCAGGGCCTTGCGCCGGGCCAGACCGCGCAACAAGGCCCACGCGCTCATGGCCTCACCTCATCTCACGCAGGGGCAAGGCTCAGCGCCCCTGGGAGGCCAGGCGGCAGGGGTGGGGCAGTACGAATTCCTTGCTGCGGGCCACCACGGTCTTGTGCTTGCCGATGACCACGGTGAGCCACACGCGCATCCGGGCTCCCTCCGGCAGCTCGGGCAGCTGGTCGCAGCGCACGAACAACAGGTAGTCGTCCAGGAAGGTGCTGTCCACCCGGTGATAGAGCCGCTCGGCGTCGCCGCTGTCGTTCAGGGCCTTGCCCTTGGCGTCCTCGGGCCAGAGGTTCACGGTCATCCACAGGCCCTGGTCGGTGGGCAAATCGCCCAGTTCGGCGTTGACCCTAAGCATCAGGCCCGGCTTGTCCTGGTACACCTCGCCGTCGGTCACGGTGAGGGATTTGATGCGCCCCTGGGCCGCGTCTATGGGCACAGTCCGGCTGTCGCACTCGGCCGAGGGCGGGGCCGGGGAGGGAGCCGTGGGAGGCGTGAACTTCTGGGGCTCGGGCATGCTGCGGGCATAGAAGCCTCCGCCGGAGCCGCACTGGGCGGCTATGGGGAAGCGGGAGCTGGAGTCCACCGCCTTGCGGTTTTCGTCCAGTACCGAGATCCGGGCCACGTAGGAGGCCGAGTCGCCCAAGGGCGGCAACTGGTTGCAGGCCACGAACATCACGAAGTATTCCACCGAAACGTCGTCGACGCGCAAATACAGGGTCTTGGTCTGCCCGCCGTTTTGGGGGGCAATGTCCAGGGCCAGCCACAGGCCCCGCACCGCGGTAAGGTCGGCCACATTGACCACCGCGTGCACGTACAGGCCGTCCTGGTCCTGGTAGCGCTCGCCATCGGTGACCCACAGGTCCACGAAGCGGGGGTCGCCCGGAAGGCGGCGCTTAACCTTGGCCTGTTCGGGCTGGGGGCTTTTGGCCTTGGCCAGATAGGGGCGCACCGCGTTGGCCAGGTGCATATGGGAGACCGGCCCCTCGAAGCGGTGCACCACCGCGCCTTGGGGATCTATGACCAAGGTGGTGGGCAACACCCGCACCCCGGCGTTGGCCTCGGCCCATTTCACCTCGCCCAGCACTACCGGCATCTGCAGGCCCAGGCGGGCCACGAAGGGCTTGACCACCTGGCGGCCGCCCTGGTCCACGCTGAAGGCGATGGCGCTGACCCCACGGTCGGCGTATTGCTTGGCAAAGCTGTCCAACTTGGGCAGGGCCCGCTTGCAGGGGCCGCACCAAGTGGCGAAGAACTCCACGATGACCACCCGGCCCCGGAATTGCTCCAGGCTCAGGTTGCCGCCGTCCAGGGCGGGGAGGTCGAAGTTCAGGCGGGGCGGCGGGGCGGCCTGGGCAGGCAAGAGCATCCCCAAGAGCGCCAAGCAAATTACAAAAGTGGACAGGGCCTTAGCCATGTAGCCTCCCTATGGTTTAACAATCAATGATAATACCATTTGTCCGGTAGGGGGCAAGTTGACACCCCCCCCTTTCCGCCGGTAGACTCATCTACCCAATCTGCCGCGAAAGTCGGAGCATAATGAGCGACCCTATTGGCCAGCTAGTCGAATTCATCGAAAAAAACCGCGTTGAGCTTGGTTTGGTGGTGGCGGCCAAAAAAGGAAGGCTCAATCTGTTCACCGTGGCGGGCCGCCAGGCCTCCCTGAACACCAACCGCGTTTTGTCCATGTCCCCCGGTGCCATGGGCTCCGAAGCCCCCCGGGCCGCCCAACAGGAATACCTGGCCGAGGTCCAGGACGCCCGCGACAAGCTGGCCGAGCGGGTGGACGTGACCGAGTTGTGGGAGTTGGTCTACGAGGAGACGGACCCCCTGCCCCTGCGCGACCTGGCCCAACTGGCCTTCGGACGCCCCACCAGCCACGACCAGATCTCGGCCACCCTGCGGGCCCTGTTCAACGAGCGCATCCATTTCCGCCTGGCCGGGAGTCAGTTCCTGGCCTACAGCCCCGAGCAGATCGAGGCCAAGCGCCTGCAGGCCGAGCGGGAGCAGGCCCGCCAGGCCCAGGTGGCCGCCGGGGTGGATTTCCTAAAGAATCTGCCGGGCGAAGGCCCCCTGCCCGAGGCCCCGCCGGATTTGGCCAAGCTGCTGGTGGACTACCTGGTGTTCCAGGAGGAATCATCCCAGGTCAAGCTGGCCAAGGAGGTGGTGGCCGGGGCCGAAGTGGGCGGGGCCAAGAAGTTATTCCGCCTGCTGGTCGGCCTGGGGGTGCTGGAGCCGCACCACAACCTGGAGCTGATCCGCCAGGGCATCAGCCAAGAGTTCGCCCCCGAGGCCGAGGCCCAGGCCCACGACCTGGACCCCAACCCGGACCACGGCGGGACGCGCACCGACCTCACGGAGCTGTACACCTTCACCATCGACGGCAACTTCACCACCGATTTCGACGACGCCCTGTCCTTTGAGCCCGACGAGAACGGCGGAGGCACGTTGGGGGTGCACATCACCGACGCCGGGGCCATCATGCCCCCGGAGGGTCCCTTGGAGGAGGAAGCCCGCCTCAGGGCCACCTCCCTGTACCTTCCCGACGACCGGCTGCCCATGCTGCCGCCGCGCCTGAGCGAGGACCAGCTATCGCTCCGCCAGGGAGAGCTGCGCCCGGGCCTTTCGGTCCTGGCCCGTCTGGACGCGGAGGGGCGGCTCATCGACTACCGCCTGGAACGCAGCCTCTTGAAAGTGCACAAGCGCCTGACCTATGACGAGGCCGACGGCATGCTCGAAAGCGACCCCCGCCTGGCCGGGCTGCACGCCATCTGCCAAGCCCTGCGCCGCCGCCGGGGAGAGGCGGGAGCCTACTTCCTGCCCCTGCCCGAGGTGCTGGTGGGGGTGGACCCGGCGACCAAGGAGGTGTGGGTTCGCCGGGTGGACCGCAACGGGCCCAGCCGGGAGATGGTGGCCGAGACGGCCATCTTGGGCAACTGGCTCTTCGCCCTGTTCCTGGCCGATTCGGGCGCGCCCGCCCTGTTTCGCACCCAGGCCAAGCCCTCGGAGCCCATCGAGGAGCGCGACCCGGGCGATATCTACCACCACTTCAAGCAGCGCCGCCTGCTGAACCGGGTGGAGATAACCACCAAGCCGGGCCTGCACTCCAGCCTGGGAGTGCACCCCTACACCCACGCCACCAGCCCCATCCGCCGCTACTTGGACCTGGTGATGCAGCGCCAGATAGGCAGCATCCTCTGCGGAGGCCCGCCCCTGTACAGCGCCAAGGAACTGGAGGAGGTGGCCATGGAGGTGGGGCCCTCGGTGCGCCGGGCCATGCGGGTGCGCCAGGTGCGCCAGCGCTACTGGCTGTTGCAGTGGCTGCGCCAGCGCCAGGACCAGCCCCAACCGGCGGTGGTCATGGAGCGCCAGATGCGCCGCTGGCAGCTGCTGCTCACCGACATCATGATGCTGGTGAACATCCCCATCCGCGCCGGCCAGGACATTAGCCCCGGCCAGGAGGTGGAGGTGATGGTGGAGCGGGTGGACCCCTTCGAGGACATCCTGAGGGTCAAGCTGGTCTAGCCAAAAAAATTCCCGGGCCGCGCGGCCCGGGAAATCTCATCATCTCGTATTACAAAATCTCGCTCGCGCCGACTTCCCCCTCGACGGCCGCTCTGCGGCACAGCCAGGGGTTCCTGGGCAAGGCGCTCGGCGAGTGAGGGCCGGAGTTGTAGGTAAACCTACCGCGAGGCCCGAACGACGCCGACAACGCCGCCCATAGGCGCCTGGCGCAGCCGCCTAGCCCTCACCCATCTGGTTCTGCTTGCCGCTCAGATGCTGCACCTCGACGCAGATCACGGCCAGTCCCTTGACCTTCTCCGGCGGTAACTTCATCTCGCCGTCATAGCCGCACTGGCGGGCGATGGCTGCCAGACCGGCGACCTTCTCGTCCAAATCCTGCACCAGGCTGGCCCGGCCCAGGCCAACCACGCTGCGGTAGCGCACGTCCCACTTGCAGGGGTCGGGCGCGTTCATCAGCTCCACCTCTTCCATGACCGTCAAGCTCACCCGGGGGTTGGTGTCCAGAATCTCGATCTTCAGGCCCTTGGCCCCGGTGTGCATGTACACCTTGCCGTTGAGGCAGCCGTAGTTCATGTAGATGGTGTAGGGCTGGCTGTCCAGGCACATGCCTAGACACAGGATGTTATTGCGTTCCAGGATGGCCTGGGCTTGGTCGTTGATCTGTTTTTGGGGTTTGCGCAGAGGTCTCTGCATGCTCAGGCCTCCTTTATGGTCTGTTGAATTAGGCTTTGCCAGGCCGGGGCCTGGGATTGCCAAGTGAAACCCTGGGCCAGGGGCCGGTGGTCTTGCCGCCGGACCGGCTCGGGCCGCCTGGCCAGTTCCATCAAGGCCGGGGTCAACTCCCCCGGCGGGTAGCAAAAGCGCTCCGGGTAAAGCTCCGGGTAGACCAGAGCCATGGGCACCAGGGGGCGGCAGCCCGCCCAGGCCGCTTCGGCCACGCTAAGACCAAAGTACTCCTGAAGCGCGGTTGACACCACCACATCGGCCCAAAAAAGCCGCTTCCAATACTCTTTCCGGTCCGAAAGGTGGCCCCATTGCACAATGTGTTTTGCCAAGGCCTTACGGGCGGCGGCGAACACCGCCGGGGGCTTGGCCGGGGCCGGTCCCAGCACCGCCACCTGGAACTCCAGGCCCTGGGCGGCCAGGGCTTCCAGGGCCTCGAAGAAGCGCTCCGGGGCCTTGTCCTGGGCCCAGCGGTGGTTCCACAGAATGCGCAACGGACCCTCGCGGGGCTCGCGGGTGAGGCCGCCCGCCTCGCTTGGGTCGATGGGCATGGGCAGGGCGCTGCTCTTGGCGGCGATGGACGAAGCCAGGCCGCTGGGGCGCATGTCCGGCAAACGGCCCAGCAGGTCCCGGGCCGCGCCCAAAAACTGGTCGCGGTGGAAGTTCGAGTTGAACACCACCCGCTTGGCGGCCTGGGCGGTGGTCAGGTTGCTGAAGGCCAGATAAAGGTCGCGCTCCCGCATGCCCTGGTCTGCCTGGCCCTGGGCGGGATAGGCCAGCTGGTTTTCGTGGAACACCACCAGGGCGGGCACGGTGGCCAAGGAAGGGACCAGGCCCCGCAGCTCGGCCAGGCCCAGCATGTCCGAGCACACCAGGGCCTCCCAGGGCCGGGTCAGGACCTCGGCCGCCTGGTCGGCTAAAAAGGCCGCCGCGCCGCGCATCCGCCAGCGCCAGTGGCGGCCGGGCAGGCCCAAGAGGGTCCAGCGGGCGGGAACGTAACGCATCAGTCCCTGGGCGAAGGCGGCATGGGAGGCGGTGAGGTAGGGCTCCACAAACAAAAGACGCGGGCCGGTTGAGCCCACGTCTTGAACTAGCAGGTCTTGGCCCACGGGCTAGCGGATAACGCTCTTGGGCTTGTAATAGCCGCCCGCCACGCTGGTGCAGGGAGCCACCAGACAGCCCCGGCCCAACACGGTCCCCGGATTGGTCACGGAGTTGCAGCCGGTCTGAACGCCGTCGCCCAGGATGGCCCCGAACTTACGGCGGGCCACGTGGTACATGGAGTCGCCCGCCTTGAGGTGATAGGGCCGATCCACGATCTTCAGGTTGGCCAGCTTGGTGCCCGCGCCCAGGTTGACCTCGCGGCCCAGGATGGAGTCTCCCAAATAGGCGAAGTGGCCCGCCTTGGCCCCGTCCATCATGATGGAGTTCTTCATCTCCGTGGTGTGGCCCACCAGGCAGCCCACCCCCACCAGGCAGCCGCCGCGCAGATAGGCCCCTTGGCGCACCTCGCTGCCCGGCCCGATGTAGGTGGGGCCCTTGAGCAAAGCGCCGGGCTCCACCACCGCGCCCGGGGCGATATGCACCTGGTCGTCCAGGAAGACGGCCCCGGCGTAGACCACCGCCGCGTCGTCCACTTCCTGGTCGTTCAAAAAGACCCGCATCTCGCCCTTGGTGGGGTCGCCGCCCAACAGCTTGTAGTCGCAGTCGAACACCCGGCCCCGGTGCAGCACCACGGTGCGCGGCAAGACCTCGCCGCCCCCGCGCAGAAGAGCCCCGGTATGCCCGGCATAGTCAACCAGGTTGGCGGTGTAGGCCTTGATGCGGTCCAGGGCGTCCCAGACCAGGTCCACGCCCTTGAACAAGTCCTTGAAGGTGGCCCCTTCCAGGTCGAACAGGTCTGCCGGAGATACCATGCTTTCTCCCTACCAGTATTTGCGGACCCTGATGCCCCGTTCGGACAGGTAGTCCTTTATTTCTGCCACACTAAAGTGACCATAGTGTGTCATGGAGGCGATAAGAGCTGCGTCGGCCTTGCCCCCGGTGAGCACGTCGGCCAGGTGCTGGGGCTCGCCCGCCCCGCCCGAGGCGATCACCGGGATGGAGACGTGGCTGCTGATCATGGCGGTCAGCTCCATCTCGTAGCCATGCTGGGTGCCGTCGGCGTCAATGCTGTTGAGGCATATCTCGCCCGCGCCCAGGCGCTCGGCCTCCTGGGCCCACCACAGGGCGTCGATGCCCATGTGCTTGCGCCCGCCGTGGATGACCATCTCGTAGCCGCTGGGGATCTGCTCGCTCCCCGGCACCTTGAGCACGTCCATGCCCAGGACCACGCACTGGGCCCCGAACTGGCGGGACCCCTCGGCGATGATCTGGGGGTTGGTGACCGCTGAGGAGTTCACGCTGACTTTTTCGGCCCCGGCCAGGAGCACCGCGCGCATGTCCTCCACGGTGCGCAGGCCGCCGCCCACCGAGAAGGGAATGAAGATGCGCTCGGCCACCCGGCGCACCACCTCCAGCATTATGTCCCGGGCCTCGTGGCTGGCGGTGATGTCGTAGAACACCAGCTCGTCGGCGCCCTCGCGGTAATAGAACTCGGCCATCTCCACCGGGTCGCCGATGTCCACGTTGCCCTTGAACTTGATGCCCTTGGTGAGCTTGCCGTCGCGCACGTCCAGGCAGGGGATTATCCGCTTAGAGAGCATCGCCGCCCTCCTTGCCGTCCCAAGCCAAGAAATTCTCGAGCAGCTTCAGGCCGGGCCGCCCCGACTTCTCGGGGTGGAACTGCACCGCCACCAGCGATCCCCGAGCCACCGCCGAGGTGAAGGGGAAGCCGTAGTCGGTGGTCCCAGCCACCCACTGGCCGCTGGCCGGTTGCAGATAATAGGAGTGCACGAAATAAAACTCCGCCTCGTCGGGGATGCCCGCGAACACCGGGTGGCTTTTCTTCCAGTCCACCCCGTTCCAGCCCATGTGGGGCACCTTGAGGGGCTCTCCCGCCTGGTCGCGGTGCTCCACCGGGAAGCGCACCACCTTGCCGGGCATGAGGCCCAGGCAGTCGGTGAGGTCTTCCTCGCTGTAATCGAAGATGATCTGGGTGCCGAAGCAGATGCCCAGGAAGGGCTTGCCCTGGGCCACGGTGTCGGCCAGCACCCGGTCCAGGCCCAAACGGCGTAGGCTGGCCATGCCCGCCCCTGCCCGGCCCACGCCGGGCAGGATCACCCGCGAGGCCTGGGCGATGAACTCCGGGTCCCGGCTGATGGCGCAGTCCGCTCCCAGGGAGCGCAGGGCGCGCTCCACGCTGGTGAGGTTGCCCGCGTCATAGTCGATGATGGCGATCAAGGTGACACTCCTTTGCTTAGCCTAAAAAACCTCGGCCTAAGCATATACCCTGGTCCGCGGAGTCGCCTCCCAGCCGGGGGCCGCCGGACCGCCCACCGGGGATGGCGGGCGGCCCGGTGGTTCAAGGCCTAGTAGACGTAGAAGCCCCGGCTGGTCTTGCGGCCCAACCAGCCCTGGTCCACGTATTTGCGTAGCAGCGGGCAGGGGCGGTACTTGCTGTCGCCCAGCTCGCGGTGCAGAACCTCCATGATGGCCAGGCAGGTGTCCAGGCCGATGAGGTCGGCCAGGGCCAGCGGTCCCATGGGGTGGTTCATGCCCAGCTTCATGATGGTGTCGATGTCCTCGGGCTTGCCCACGCCGTGCATCACGCAGTACACCGCCTCGTTGATCATGGGCAGCAGGATGCGGTTGGCCACGAAGCCGGGGTAGTCGTTGGCCGGCACCGGGGTCTTGCCCATCTTCTGGGCCAGTTCCATGACCGTCTCGAAGGTCTCGTCGCTGGTGGCCAGGCCGCGGATCACCTCCACCAGCTTCATCATGGGCACCGGATTCATGAAGTGCATGCCGATGACCAACTCGGGCCGCTTGGTCACGCCCGCGATCTTGGTGATGCTGATGGAGCTGGTGTTGCTGGCCAGGATCACGCTGTCCGGGCAGATGGCGTCCAACTGGCGGAAGATGTCCAGTTTCAGGTTCACGTTTTCGGTGGCCGCTTCCACCACGATGTCGGCGCCGGCCATGTCCTTGAGATCGGTGGTGGTCTTGATGCGCCCCAGGATGGCTTCCTGGTCCCCGGCGGTGATCTTTTCCTTTTTGACCAGGCGAGCCAGGCTGCCCGCGATGGTGCTCATGCCCCGCTGGCAGAACTCTTCCTTGATGTCGCTCATGATCACATTGAGGCCCGCGGCGGCCGCCACCTGGGCGATGCCGTTGCCCATCTGGCCGGAACCGATCACGCCGATAGTATTTATTGCCATTTCTCGCACCTTTCTTGTTGAACTTCCCGCCCGCCTAGGCGGAGGTTTCATCAAAACAGCCGGTAAACCAACCGCGGTAGTATATGGCGCTGGCCCAAACTCCGGCTAAAATGGATATCCACATCAGAATCTTGGCGCTTATCATCAGCCAGGGCCAACCGGCCCAGGCGGCTATGATCTGAAAGCCCAGGCCCCAGGCCAGGCCGAAGGTCTTGTACTTGCCCAGGCGGCTGGGCTTCACCCTGGGCGCGGGCCACAGGGCCTGGTGGCGCTTGCTCTGGCGCACCATGTGCATCAGGGGGATGACCACGGCGTGGGCCTCCACCGCCAGGATGGCGGCCAGGGCCCAGCCGGAGAGCACGCCGTGGCACAGGAGCACCAGGGTGGCGCTCAGGGCCAGGATCTTGTCGCCCAGGGGGTCTAAAAAGGCCCCCAGCTTGGTGACTTGGCCCCGGCTGCGGGCCACCGCCCCGTCCAGGAGGTCGCTCATGCCCGCGGCCAGGCCCAGGATGATCACCCATCCCAGGTAGTCGCCGGACAGGCCCACCACCCCCATGGCCACGGCGCAGGCCAGGCGGAACAGGCTGATCTGGTTCGGGCTGACGCTGGCCGGGACCAGGGATACGATCCAGGCCCCTAAACCGCCGCTCTGGGCGGCCTGGTTGCCGCCGGTGGGAGTTGACTGCAAAGAAACTCTCCCCCGCCTCTCCGGGAAGCGGAGCGCAGGACGTTAAGCCTTGCATTAATAGGTGTTTTTCAAGGCCGGACTATAGCGCAAGGCCAATAAGGGGGCAAGGATTAATCCACTGCCGCCATAGCCCGGCGGTGCAGGGTGAGCTGCAACACGGCCAGGGCCGCCGGGGTAATCCCGCTGATGCGCGCCGCCTGGCCCAGGCTGGCCGGGCGCACCCGGCTGAGCTTTTCCTTGACCTCGTGGCTCAGGCCCTCGATGAGCTTATAGTCCAGATCAGGCGGCAGGGCCAGGGATTCCTTGGCCCTGAAACGCTCCACCTGCTCCTTCTCGCGCTTTTCGTAGCCCGCGTAGGCGGCCTTGATCCGCACCTGCTCGGCGGCGGCGGGCTCCAGAGAGGCCAAATCCTCCAGGGCCGGGTGCAGGGTGGCCACCTGGGCCAGGTCCATTCCGGGCCTGCGCAAAATCTCCGCCGCCGCGTGGGGACGGCGCAGGGGGGCGCTGCCCAGATCGGCCAGGCGGCCGTTGACCTCCACGGTGGGGTTCAGGCGCACCTGGTCCAACAGCTCCAGGGCATGCTCCACCTGGGCCCGCTTGGCGCTGAAGGCGGCCCAGCGCGCGTCGTCCACCAAGCCCAACTCCCGGCCCAGTGGGGTGAGGCGCAAATCGGCGTTGTCCTCGCGCAGGGTGAGGCGGAACTCGGCCCGTGAGGTGAACATGCGGTAGGGCTCCAGGGTGCCTTTGGTCACCAGATCGTCAATAAGCACGCCCAGATAGGCCTGGGAACGGTTCAGTATGACCGGCTCTTGGCCCTGGGCGGAGCGGGCGGCGTTTATGCCCGCCCAAAGGCCCTGGGCTCCGGCCTCCTCGTAGCCGCTGGTCCCGTTGATCTGCCCGGCCATGAACAGACCGGCCAGGTGCTTGGACTCCAGCCAGGGGGTCAGGTCGCGGGGGTCGGAGTAGTCGTACTCGATGGCGTAGCCCGGCCGCACGATGATCGCCCGCTGGCAACCGGGCAGGGTGCGCACCATGAGGTGCTGCACCTCGGCGGGCAGGCTGGTGGGGATGCCGTTGGGGTAGATCAGCGGCGAGTCCAGGCCCTGGGGCTCCAGGAAGACCTGGTGGCTGTCCTTGTCCGGGAAGCGAACCACCTTGTCCTCCAGGGAGGGGCAGTAGCGCGCCCCCACCCCGGTGATCACCCCGGCGTACATGGGGGCCTGGTCCAGGTTGGCGCGGATCAGCTCGTGGGTTGCCTCGGTGGTGTGGCTGAGCCAGCACACTCGCTGGGGCAGCACCGGGGCCTGGTTCAGGAAGCTGAACATGCGCGGGTTGTCGTCGCCAGGCTGCTGGGGCAGGCCACCCAGGTCCAGGCTTTTCATGTCCAGGCGGGGGGTGGTGCCGGTCTTGAGGCGGCCCAGGTTGAAGCCCAGGTCCTTGAGCTGCTGGGACAGGGCGTCGGCGGGCGGATCGCCCATGCGCCCGCCCCGGCTCTGGGTGAGGCCCACGTGGATGACCCCGCGCAGGAAGGTGCCGGTGGTGAGGATCACCGCCTTGGCCGCTATCTCCCCTCCCCGGCCCGGCCTAATGCCCGCCACCCGGCCCTGCTTGACCACCAGGCCCTGAACCTCGTCGTCCAGGAGCCACAGGTTGGTCTGTTCGGCGCAGACCCGTGCCATGCGCCGGGGGTAGCGGTCGATGTCCACCTGGGCCCGGCTGGACCACACCGCCGGCCCCTTGCCCTGGTTCAGCAGGCGAAACTGGATGCCCGTGGCGTCGGTGTTGAGGCCCATCTCCCCGCCCAGGGCGTCGATCTCCTTGACCAGGTGCCCCTTGGCCAGGCCGCCCACGGCAGGGTTGCAGCTGAGGGCCGCGATGTGCTCCAGGTTGATGGTGGCCAAGAGGCACTTGGCCCCCAGGCGGGCGGCGGACAGGGCCGCCTCGCACCCGGCGTGGCCCGCGCCCACCACCACCACGTCGAAGCTGTCTGGGAAGTTCGCGCTCAACTGAGCCCCAGATAGGCGTGGTCGAACTCATCGGTGCCCAGCACCGCGCCGCCACGCCACAAGGCCCCGGAGGGGCGCACCAGGAGCAACTCGTGGTCGCCGGGGGTGCTGCTGTCCAGAATGCGGCAGCCGATGGCCCCAGGCCCCTGGGCCAGCACCGGCAGGCCAAGGGGGCCTTCCACGAATTTGATGCCGTCCCAGCGCTGCTCAGGCGGGCGGCCCAGGGCGGCGGCCAAATCCAGGTCGCCCGAGGGCATCAGGTTCAGGGCGAACTCGCCCTGGGCCAGGATTTCGGGCAGCATGCCCCGGTTGTGGCGCACCGCCACCTGGATCAGGGGCGGGTCGCCGCTGACCTGGCTGACCCAGGAGACCAGCATGCCTCGGGGCTGGTCCAGGCTCCCGGTGCTGAGGAAATACAGGCCGTAGACCAGGCCGCCCAGGGCGGCGGCCATCTCCGGGGTCAGGGTTCCGAGTTTGGCGGGGTTCATGATGTCTCTTCCTTTGGGGCTCCGCCCAGGTCCTGTTTGAATCGTTGCCACATCAGGCCCAGATATTCGTGAACCGCATGTTCACAGTTTTGCAGCGCGCCGGCCGAGGGCAAAAAGGAGAACAGGCCCAGGCGAAAATCCTTGCTGCGAAAGTCGCAAGGCGCGGCCACCGGGGCCAACCCGTACTCCTGGAACCAGGCCATGGAGCGGGGCATGTGGATGGCCGAGGTGACCAGGGCGAAGGGTCTGCCGTCCAGCCTTTGCTTGAGCAGCTTGGCCTGGTCCTCAGTGTCCCAGGAGGCGTTTTCCGAGACTATCGCCTCCCTGGGCACGCCCAACTCCAGGGCCAGGGCGATCATGGCCTGGCCCTGCTTCGCGTCAGTATCGATGTTGCCCCCCGAAAGCACCAACTTGCTTCCGGGAATTTTTTGCCACAGCCGCACCCCCTCCAGCAGACGCTTGAGGGAGGACGAATCCAGGCGGTCGGCCGCCGTGAGATTCCCTTGGCCAACGCCTCCGGCCAGCACAACAATATCCCTCACTCCCTTGGCGCTCAAGGCGGCGGGCGTGGCGTAGTTCCAGTTGCGCGCCTCCAGGGAGTACACCAGCCCCTGGCCGGTGATGGGCATGGACATGACCAGCAGCCACAGCCCGGCGATGACCATGAGCAGCGGGCCCGTGCGCTTGGCCGGACGCCGCCACCACAGCAAGGCCCCCACCAGCCACAACACCAGCACCTGCCCCAAGGGCAGCACCAGGCGGCTGATAAATTTTTTGACCATGAAGCCTAAAAAGGCCATATGCGCGTCCCGCCCAGGAGGTTTGGTTGCCTCCAATTATGCCAGGCCCGGAAGCCGGGGGAAAGCAACCGGCCCGAGAGAGGGGAAGGTTTTACTCCAGCGGCTGGGTTATAATTATCGCTAATCACCTATCGGAGGAACCATGGACAAGCCCGAGCTCATCAAAAACATTGAATTTGCCCAACCTTTGGAGCTTGACGGCCTGGTGGAGTACCAGCAGGGCCAGGTGGTCAGCCGCACCCTGGCCCAGAACAACTTCCTGAGCCTGACCCTGTTCGCCTTTGACACCGGCGAGGGCATCAGCGCCCACACCGTATCCGCCGACGCCCTGGTGCAGGTCATCGACGGCGAGGCCGAGGTCACCATCGACGGCCAGGTGATGAACGTGGCCGCCGGTCAGGTGGTGGCCATGCCCGCGGGCAAGCCTCACGCCCTCACCGCCAAGCAGCGCTTCAAGATGATGCTGACCGTGGTGCGCGCTCCTCAAACGGTTAGCCTCTAACGGCACAGCCAGGCGACGGCAGACAAGGCTTCGGCAAGCGAAAGCCGGAGGCGTAGCAAAAGCTACGTGGAGGCTTGAGCGAAGCCGATAACGCAGTATGCCGGTGTCTGGCTGCGCCGCTACTTGTCCTTGGCCTCGGCCAGGGCCTGGGCCAAATGGCGCACCCTGATGGGCGAGCCCAGGTGGTCCAGGCCACCTTCCAGTTGCAGCACGCAGCCGGGGCAGTCGGTGACCAGGGTGTCGGCCCCGGTGGCCGCCACCTGCCTTAGCTTGCGCTCCAAAATGGCCGCCGACAGCTCGGGGAAATCCAGCGAGTAGGACCCGCCGAAGCCGCAGCACACCTCCTCGTCGTCATAGGGCCGGTAGTCGTAGCCCGCCTCTCGCAACAGTTCCTTGGATGCGTCGTGCACCCCCAGGCCCCGGCACAAATGACAGGGCGCGTGGTAGGCCGCGGCCTTGCCCTGGGCCGCCGCGGGCTCCAGGCCCGCCTCTTTTTGCAGGAAGCTGGCCAGGTCTATGACCTTGGCCGCCATGTGCTCGGCCCGCCCCGCCCACACCGGGTCGCCCGCCAGCAGCTCGGGGTATTTTTTCAGGTGCGAGGCGCAGGAGGCGCACAGGGTCAGCACGTAGTCGTACCACTCCGCTTCCATGGCGGCCAGGTTTTGCCGGGCCACCTCCCGTGCGGTCTCCTCCTCGCTGGCCATGGCCGCGGGCAGGCCGCAACAGCTCTGGTCGCGGGCGTAGTCCACCTGGATACCCTTGCCTTTGATAAGCCCCAGGAAGGCCTCGGCCTGCTCGGGGTATACGAAGTCGATCAGGCAGCCGCCGAAAAGGGCCACCCTGAGACGCGGTTTGGGCACCTTGGGGGCCAGGCGCCGCCAGCGGTCGCGCAGGGGCTCGGCGGCCACCACCGGCAGGCTGCGGAACTCCTGGTCCGGGGCGAAGAAAAGGGGCAGGTGCCTGATCAGGCGTCCGCCCCTCGCCAAGGGCTTCTGGGCCAGGTAAGCCCGGCGCAGCAGGAAATGGAACAGGGGCCGGTTGGTCAGCACCCGGCGCAGAAGCTGGTTCTTGATGGGACGTCCCTGTTCGGCCAACAGCAGGCCGGCGGTCTTTTTGATCAGCCCCGGCAGGTCGATGTTCGCCGGGCAGTTCACCTTGCAGGCCTGGCAGTTCAGGCAGTTGCCCAGCAACTCCTGGGCCGCCTCCGGGCCGTGATAGAAGTAGGTGAGAATCAGGCCGATGGCCCCTATGTACACGTGGCCGTAGTTGTGGCCGCCCACCTTGCCGAAGATGGGGCATACGTTGGCGCAGGAGCCGCAGCGCAGGCAGCGCAGGGCCTGGCTGAACACCGGGTCCTGGGACAGGGCCAGGCGTCCGTTGTCCAGGAACACGATGTGCAACTCCTTCTTGCCCCTGTTGGCGGCGCATTCCACCGCGCCGGTGACCCAAGTGACGTAGGTGCTGATGAGCTGGCCGGTGGCCGAGCGGGGCAGCAGCCGCAAAATCTTGAGCGCGGTGTTCAGGTCGGGCACCAGCTTTTCCAGGCCCACCAGGGCCACGTGCACCCTGGGCAGGGTGGTCACCAGCCGGGCGTTGCCCTCGTTGGTCACCGTGGCGATGCTGCCGGTGGAGGCAAGGGCGAAGTTGGCCCCGCTGATGCCCATGTCCGCTTCCAGCATGGCCCGGCGCAGCCTTTGGCGGGCCACCTCCACCAGGGAGGCGATGTCCTCGGGGTCCTGCTTTTCGCCCGTTACCTGGGTGAACAGCTCGGCCACCTCGCTGCGCGACAGGTGGATGGCCGGGGCCACCATGTGGCTGGGACCCTCGCCGCGCAGTTGGATGATCCACTCGCCCAGATCGGTCTCGGTTACCTTGAGGCCCTGGGCCTCCAAATGGCGGTTGAGGTGGATCTCCTCGCTGGTCATGGACTTGGACTTGATGATGCGTCGGGAGCCGGTTTGGGCGGCGATCTTCGCGATTATCTCCCTAGCGTGGGCCGCGTCATGGGCCAGGTGCACCGTGGCCCCGGCCGCCTCGGCCTTGGCCTTGAACTGCTGATAAAGCTCTTCCAAATGCCCCAGGGCGGCGTCCTTGGCCGCGCCCACCTCGGCGGCCAGGGCCTCGAAATCCATGCCCGCGAAACCGGCTTGGCGGGAGCCCCGGTAGTTTCCCTGGAAGCGGGCCAGGGTCTGGCCCAGGAAGGTGTTGTCCAGGGCCCCCTTGAGGCGCTGGTGGTATTCACGGCCGGAGGCGCGGCTCATGAACCCTCCTCCAGCAGCATGATGTGCAACTGACGGGGGCCGTGGGCCCCCAGGGTGAGCACCAACTCGATGTCCCCGGTGCGGCTGGGCCCGGAGATGAAGGCCAGGTAGCCCGGAGCGTCGGCCAGGGTGCGGTCAAGCTCCTGCTCCAGGGAGAAAAGGTCGGCCCGGAGGTTGGCCGCCGGGAGCACGGCCACGTGCACCTCGGATAGCATGGTCGCCAAGCGAAGCTCTTCTGAAGATGACTCCACCACGATGGTGCCGGTTTCGGCCACCCCCCACCGGGCCCTGGTCAGCCCGGTGTGAAACTCGCCGGTCCGCTCCCTGAGGCCCTGGGTGATCAGCTCCAGGCCCTCCTGCTCGCAGGCGGCTTTGAGGGCGGCCAGATCGGCACCTTCCCAGCCCGGCGCGGCCAGGCACTTGCCGCCCTGCAGGGCGGTCAGGCGCGCGGCCTGGGCAAAGGCCTGGGCCAGATCGGCCACCGGGGTGACCACCGCGGAGACCGCCTCGGCCTTGCGGCCGAACTCTTGTCGCAACTCATTTTGGTTCAAGGTTTTCTCCCGATGCAGACATTCCCATCTTAACAGATCAAGCCCGTGTATAAAGCCAACCCCTACTGGGCGTTTTCAAAACGTTCGCGACCGCATATAGTAGTAGGGCTTGGTCCTTGAACCTCGTTGGGAGCAAAGATGAGCACCGCCGCCCTTTACAAAGAATTTCAGCGCCTTGCCGGTCAGGAGAACGTCTTCAGCGACGCCTCGGACCTGCTAACCTATTCCTACGACGCAGCCCTGTTGCCCAGCCAGCCCCCCGGCCTGGCGGTGCGGCCCACCAGCCTGGAGGCCCTGGGCCGGGTGATACGCCTGTGCAACCAGGAGGGCCTGCCGCTGACCGTGCGCGGGGCGGGCACCAACCTGAGCGGCGGCACCATACCCGCCCATGAGGGGGTGGTGGTGGTCACCACCGCCCTGAACCGCATCGTGGAGATAAACCAGGAGGACCTGTACGCGGTGGTGGAGCCGGGGGTTATCAACGCCCGCCTGTTCGCCGCCGCCCAGAAGCAGGGCCTGTTCTATCCCCCCGACCCCGGCAGCATGGCGGTGTCCACCCTGGGGGGCAACGTGGCCGAAAACTCCGGCGGCCTCAGAGGCCTCAAGTACGGGGTGACCCGGGACTACGTAATGGGCATGAGCTTTTTCGACACCGACGGCCAGCTCATCAAGACCGGCTCGCGCACCGTGAAATGCGCCACGGCCTACAACCTGGCCGGGCTCATGGTGGGCTCCGAGGGCACCTTGGGGGTCTTCGCCCAGATCATCCTGAAGCTCATCCCCCCGCCCGCGGCCAGCCGGGCCCTGCTGGCCACCTTCGACCGGGTGCAGGCGGCCAGCGAGACGGTGTCGGCCATCATCGCCGCGCGCATCGTGCCCGCTACCCTGGAGTTTTTGGACAACTTCACCATCCGCACCGTGGAAGACTTCTCCGGGGCCGGGCTGCCCACCGAGGCGGCGGCCCTGCTCTTGATCGAGGTGGACGGCCACCCGGCCCAGGTGGCCGAGGAGGCCCAAAAGGTGCAGGAGATCTGCCGGGCCCAGGGAGCCACCCAAGTTCGCCCCGCCGCCGACGCGGCGGAAAAGGAGCGCATCTGGACCGCCCGGCGGGCGGCCATCCCCGCCCTGGCCCGCCTGAAGCCTTCGGTGGTGCTGGAAGACGCCACGGTGCCCCGCAGCAAGGTGCCCGAGCTGGTGCGCTTTATCACTGACCTGGCCCGACGCTACGACCTCACCATCGGCACCTTTGGCCACGCCGGCGACGGCAACCTGCACCCCACCATCGTTTTCGACAAGCGCGACGCCGCCCAGGAAAAGCGGGTGCACCAGGCGGTGGAGGAGCTGTTCGACAAGGCCCTGGCCCTGGGCGGCACCCTCTCCGGGGAGCACGGCCTGGGGCTCTCCAAGACCCGTTTTTTGGCCAAGGAGGTTGGCGAAGCCACCATCGCCTGGTCCCGGCGGCTGAAAAAGGCCATGGACCCCAAGGGCATATTGAACCCCGGCAAGATCGTGGGAAGTTAAGATGGGCGGCATCACCCAACTGGCCCGCCTGCTGGGGGAGCTGGACGAGCAGCTCATCACCTGCATGCGCTGCGGTTTTTGCCAGAGCGTGTGCCCCCTGTACGGCGAGACCGGCCGCGAGGCCGACGTGGCCCGGGGCAAGCTGGCCCTTTTGGACGGCCTGGCACACGAGCTTCTCTCTGATCCTCACGGGGTGCAGGAGCGCCTGGAGCGCTGCCTGCTGTGCGGCTCCTGCGCGGCCAATTGCCCCTCGGGGGTCAAGGTGCTGGACATCTTCCTGAAGGCTAGGGCCATCCTGAGCGGCTATTTGGGCCTGCCCCCGGCCAAGAAGCTCCTGTTCCGCCAGTTGCTGGCCCGCCCGGCCCTGTTCAACAAACTCATGTCCCTGGCCCCGCGCTTCGAGGGCCTGCTGACCAAGCCGGTGGACAGCCTCCTGGACACCTCCTGCGCCCGCTTCACCTCCCCCCTGGGCCAGCGCCACTTCAAGCGCCTGGCCCGGGTGCCCCTGCACCGCCTGGAGCCCCCCCGCTCCACCCCGGCGGGCGCCTCGGGGCTGAGGGTTGCTTTTTTCGCGGGCTGCCTCATCGACAAGCTCTACCCCGGCGTGGGCCGGGCGGCGCTCAAGGCTTTGGAACACCACGGGGTGGGGGTGGAGATGCCCGCCCAGGAGGCCTGCTGCGGCATACCGGCCCTGTCCGCCGGGGACACCGCCACCTTCAGCAAGCTCTTGGGCCACAACCTGGCCCGCCTGGACCCGGCCAAATTCGACTACATGGTCACCGCCTGCGCCACCTGCGCCAGCACCATCCACAAGCTTTGGCCCCTGATGTGCGGCTCCCTGGCCCCCCAGGCCCAGGAGAGGGCCAAGGCCTTGGCCGCCAAGACCAGGGACGTGAGCCAGTTTCTGGTGGAGGCGGGCCTGGTGCCCGGCCAGGCCCCCGCGCCCGCCCCTGACGCCAAGCCCCTCACCTACCACGACCCCTGCCACCTGAAGAAATCCCTGGGCGTGGCAACCCAGCCACGGCGGCTCATGGCCGCCAACCCGGCTTGGCGCTTGCAGGAGATGATCGAGAGCGACTGGTGCTGCGGCCTGGGCGGCAGCTTCAGCCTGGAGCACTACGACCTGTCCCAGCAGATCGGGGGGCACAAGCTGGAGCACATCACCGCCAGCGGGGCTGTGGCGGTGGCCACCGGCTGCCCGGCCTGCATGCTGCAAATAAGCGACCAGCTATCCCAGGCGGGCCGCCACGTGGCGGTGAAGCACTACCTGGAGATATACGCCGAGACCCTCTAGCCAGGCCCCAAGCGCAAAAAAGGGACGGCCCCAGTGGGCCGTCCCTTTGATTTTTTCATTGCCGCCACGTGAGCGGCTTGCGGGCCTTAGAAAGTCAGGTCCGTGGACATCAGTTGGTTGTCCACCTCGGTGACCCCCGCCTGAGTCTTGGCGATCTCCCCGGCCTTCTTGATGGCGTCGCGGTCGAGCACCGCGCCGGTCAGGACCAGGCGTCCTTGTCCCAGGTTTTCCACCTCCACGTCACGGGCCGGGAAGGTGGGCACCTTCTTCTTGATCAGAGCCTCCACCCGCTTGGCCAGGGCCAGGTCCGCGTACACGGCCTTTTGCCCCTCGCCCACCGGGCCCAACTCCTGGGCGGCCAGGCAAACCACCTTGGCCAGCAGGTCCTGGGTCAGTTCGGCGCTGTTGAGCACCATGTCGTAGAGGCTCCAGTCGTTGAGATCGACCTGGAAGATGCTCTCGATAAGCGAACGGCGCTGCCGGTCGTAGTGACGCACGTAGTCCGTGGCCTCGTCCTGGCTTATGCCCTTGCGCTGAGCCACCCGGTTCACCCGGATCCGGAAGGGAGCCACGATGCGCACCTTGAGCACCTTGGGCTGGCCCCCCAAGACGATCTGGGAGCCTCGCCCCCGGATCACCACGTCGCCCATGGCCGCCTGCTGGTAGATGAGCGAGGCGAACAGGCTGGACCCGGCCGGATCGCGGAAGAAGATGCGCTCAAAGAAACCCGCGGGCAATTCGGTTTCAAAGGTGCGGCAGATATCCGCCAACTCCTTGTCGCATTCCAGGGCCAACTGGTGAATTTCGGACTCGCCGATCACCTTGATGCCCAACTGAGCAGCCGCCTGCTTGGCGATTTCGTCCCCCAGGCTGCCTACCTTGCGCGAGATAGCCACAATAGCCATGTTCCACCTTCCGCTGTAATTTTAGATCCTAACCCAGCCACCTAATAGAGGTCGTCCACCTACGGTCCCGCTAGAGCCGAACCGTTGATTCATGTTAGCAGATTAGCGCTCCCAGGGAAATGATTGGCTTAATGCCCCCCTTGGGGCTGGCCGCCGAATGTGCTAACTTTCTTTGAGTAGCCACATGCCAAGCCAAAGCCTAGCGACGGGGAGGAATATTAATGGAACTGATGGAAGCTATCCAGCAACGCAGAAGCATACGCAAATTTGAAGACCGTCCGGTAAGCGACGAGTTGGTGCGGGAGTTGATGGACGCGGTGATGTGGTCCCCCTCCTGGGCCAACACCCAGTGCTGGGAACTGGTGCAGGTGAAGGACCCGGCCAAGCGCGAGCAGTTGCAGCAGACCATAAGCAAGGGCAACCCGGCCACCAAGGCCATCGTCAGCGCTCCCGCCTTGTTCGTTATTTGCGGCCGTCTCAAGAGCTCGGGATATTACAATGGGGTGGTGACCACCAAGTTCGGTGACTGGTTCATGTTTGATCTGGGCATCGCCTGCCAGAGCCTTTGCCTGGCCGCCCATGACAAGGGCCTGGGCACGGTCATCGTGGGCCTTTTCGACCAGGACGCGGCGGGCAAGGTGATCGATCTACCCGAGGGCTACGAGGTGGTGGCCATGGTGCCCATGGGATACCCGGCCCAGGAAGTCAAGGCCCCCAAGCGCCGGCCCCCCGAGGAATTCCTGCGGGTGGATAGCTTCTAGAGCCGCCGGGCTATAATGAGATTGGCGTAAATACTCCCCGCCCACCAGCGGCGGGCCGCTTCCCCATGAGAAAGGACGAGGGTATGTCCAGCACCTATGCCCATGATTTCGACAAAGCGCTCCAGATAGGGCGCCCGCCCAACATCACCCGCCTTTTCCCCAACTCCAAGGCCCTCATCGTAAGCGGCAAGGTGATCGACCGGGCCATGCTGGCCAAGGGCCGGGCCATGACCATCGCGGCCAACGGGCGCAACCACTTCGTGATCAGGGGCGTGCTCAAGGCGGCCCAGAAGGCCAACGCGGCCATCATCCTGGAAATCGCCAAAAGCGAGGGCGGCCGCAGCGCCTACTGCGCCACCAACTACTGGAACCTGGCCCGCCAGGCCGACCAGATCATGAACGAGCTGGGCATAACCGTGCCGGTGGCCATCCACGCCGACCACTACGCGGTGAAAAACCTCAAGGACCTGGAAGATGCCAAGGTGGAGGTCCCCTCCATGTTCGAGGCGGGCATCACCTCCATCGCCATCGACGCCTCCCACCAGCCGGACGCCGAAAACCTGCTGGCCACCCTGGGCCTGGCCCCCTACATCCCCTCCTGGGCCTGCCTGGAGACCGAGGTGGGCGAGATCAAGGGCAGCGAGGGCCTCTCCACCCCCGAGGACGCCCTGTTCCTCATCCAGGGTCTCAACGCCCACGGAATTTTCCCGGACTGGATCGCGCTCAACAACGGCACCGCCCATGGCATCCAGACCGCCGACCAGGGCATCCAGGTGGAGCTGACCGCCGAGATCCACAAGGCCCTGGAGCCCTACAAGGTCTCCGGCGCCCAGCACGGCACCAGCGGCAACAACTCCGAGCGCCTCAGGCGCATCGCCGCCGGGACCAACACCACCAAGGCCAACGTGGCCACCGCCCTTCAGATGATCTCCTGGGGTGTGAAGGTCGATGAGTACGGCAACGCCGCGTTGGACGGCGAAGACAACCTGATAAAAGTGCCCGGCCAAGGGGTGAGCGAAGAAATGTGGGCCGAGATGATGGCCTATGCCGCGGAAAAGGGCTGGAAGAGCGGCAACACCAAGAAGCTCAATCTGCCCTTTGAGAACAAGCTCCTGTCCCAGCCCGCCTCGGTGCGCCACCGCATGGTGGAGGGGGTTGAGCAGTTCGTCTACGACCTGCTCACCAAGGTATTCAACGCCCAGGACTCCGCGCCCCTGGGGGTGGAGGCCATTTTAAAGGCGGGCGGCTTCGACCTGGGCCCCAAGTCCGAGCGCCTGGAAGACCCGGCCAAGTGGACCGAACAATACATCCGCGCCACCGGCGCCACTGTGGGCGGCGACAAGGGTCCCAAGGGCAACTTCGACGATTAGGCCTTGCGCCCGGCACAGCCAGACACCGCGGGGCAAGGCGGCAGGCAAACGAGGGACGCAGGGGTAGTGGACCTACCCCGAGGACCGAGTGACGCCGACAAGGCGGCCATGCGGCGACTGGCTGCGCCGCGCCGGGCATAATATTAGGAACCAGGCCCCACGCTGTTGACAGTCCTAAGGGCTGAGGCCATAATAACAATTTCGAATGAACCGGGCCCATAGCTCAGCTTGGTAGAGCCTCCGGCTCATAACCGGATAGTCCCTGGTTCGAAGCCAGGTGGGCCCACCATTTTTTGCGGGAGAGCACCCTATGCGAGTATGCCTCGCACCCTGCCCAAAGGCCGGGGCGGGAAAAAGCACGATGCGAAGGGTTCTCTACGGGCGCCCCCCAGCAAAGGGGTGCCCTCTTCTTTGGGTGTAGGTTGATGTCAGGCAAACCAGCCATAGTCGGCGATTTCGTGCGGGTGATGGAGCAGTGGGCTCCAGCCTGGAGCGCCGAAAGCTGGGACAAGGTGGGACTGCAGGTGGGCGACCCCGTCGCTCCCGCGCCCAAGGCCTGGACAGCTTTGGAGTTGGGCGAGGAGCTTTTGGCCGACGCCTTGCAAGCCAAGGTGGCCCTGCTCCTGGTGCATCACCCGGTGTTGTTCCAACCGCTCGAACAACTGCGGGTGGACCGCCCGGAGACCGCCCGCCTGATCAAAGCCGCCTGCTCATCCATGGCCATATTCGCCGCCCATACCAACCTTGACTCCGCCCCCGGCGGAGTCAACGACGTTTTAGGGGGACGTTTGGGTCTGAGCGAGCTTACGCCCCTCGTCTCCGCCCAAGACCAAAGCACCGCCAAGCTGGTGGTGTTCACCCCGCCCGAGGCCATGGAAACCGTCTCCGAGGCGCTGTACGCCGTGGGTGCCGGGCGTATCGGCGGCTACCGCGAATGCTCCTTTGCCGGAGTGGGAGTGGGCAGCTTCCTGGCGCCCCTGGACGGAGAGCCCTACCTGGGCCGCCCCGGCGAGAAGAAGATGGTGGAGGAGCTGCGCCTGGAGATGGTGGTCCCCACCGCCCTGGTGCCCCAGGCCCTGGAGGCGGTGCGCCGGGTGCACCCCTACGAGGAACCGGCGGTGGACGTGTATCACCTGCGCCAACCCTCCCAGGGCTTCGGCCTGGGCCGGGTGGGACACCTGACCGCCCCCGAGGAGGCGCACTCCTTTGCCCGGCGGGCGGCGGCGCAACTTGGCGCGGGTTGGGCCCATATGGGCGGACGGCCGCCCGAGAAAATCGAGAGGGTGGCTGTGGTGAGCGGCTCGGGCGGCGACCTGCTGCCCCAAGCGGCCGCGGCCGGAGCCCAACTGCTCGTCACCGGCGAGGCCCGACACCATGTGGCCCAGCAGGCGGCGGACCTGGGTCTGGGCATCCTGTGCCTGGGCCATTACCAAACCGAAGTGGTTATCGTAAAGCCCTGGGCGCACCGTCTCGCGCAAGCGTTGGCCGACCAGGGCCTGAACAGCATCGTAGAACCATACACCGGCGGGGTCGATCCTTGGCAGCCGGTTGTTCCAGAGGAGGAGTGACCTTGTTTGATCAGCTGCGTCTTTTGGTTAGGCTGCAAACCATGGATAAAACCCTGTTCGACCTTGGACAGGAACGGGATGTGATCCCCGGCCGCCTGGCCGACCTGACCCAAGCCGAACAGGCCTTGCACAGCAAGCTGGAAGCCCAGCAGCAGCAGTTGGACCAGGTGCAAAAGCGCCGGGCCGATTTGGAGGAGATCGCCGACAACGTGCGCGCCCGCTTGCGCCGGGCCGAGAACCGCCTCATGGGCTCCAAGAGCACCAAGGAGTACCAGGCGGCCAACGCGGAGATCGACGACGGCAAGGACTCTCTCAAGGACACCGAAAACCAGCTCCTGGAGGTTATGGAGCAGGTGGAGACCCTGGAGAAGAAGGTGGCCGCTCTCACCGAGCGCCACGACGAGTTGGTGGCCGCCTCCAAACAGGAGCGGGCCCAGCTTGAGGAGCGCTACCACAACACCGACAGCGAAATTTCCCGTATGATCGGCAATCGCGAAGAGCTGGCCGGCCAGGTGGACAAGGACCTGATGAAGGACTACGACTTCATCCGTCAGGCCCGCGACGGCGTGGCCCTGGCCGCGGTGAGCGAGGGCACCTGCACGGTGTGCCACATGACCATCCCGCCCCAGCAGTTCAACGAGCTCCAGCGCATGGACAAGATCATGTCCTGCCCCTCTTGCCGGCGCCTCATCTACTGGGCCGAGGCCGAGCAGCTCAAAGAGGTCCTGTGAGTCCCCAGGGGCTCAGCCTGACCCTGCACAGCGACGGCGGCTCCCGGGGGAATCCCGGACCCGCCGGGGCCGGGGCGGTGCTCTACGACGACCAAGGCCAAGAGGTGGCGGCGCTCAGCCGCTACCTGGGCCGCACCACCAACAACGAGGCCGAGTACCAGGCCCTGCTCTTGGGCCTGAACGAGGCCAAGCGCCTGGGGGCGGCCCGGCTCACCGTGAAGATGGACTCCGAGCTGATCGTGCGTCAGTTGGAGGGCAAGTATCGGGTGAAGGCCCCCGGCCTGAAGCCCATGTACGACCAGGCCAAGCGCCTGTTGCAGGGCTTCGCCTCGGTGACTATCTTGCACGTACGGCGCGAGTTCAACAAAAGGGCAGACGAGCTGGCCAACCAGGCCATGGACCAGCATTAGGCCGTTCAAAGCGCCAGGCGTTCAAATCAGCTATAATTCAAGAGCCGGGACGGAGTCGGCCGGATGACCGCCGGCCCCTTTTGGGGGCGAGAGGAAAGTCCGGGCACCGCAGGGCAGGGTGCTGGCTAACGGCCAGGGGGGGCGACCCCACGGAAAGTGCCACAGAAAACAAACCGCCCGCGCTTGTTGGGCGCGGGTAAGGGTGAAACGGCGAGGTAAGAGCTCACCGCTGGGGCGGCGACGTCCCAGGCAGGGCAAACCCCACCCGGTGCAAGACCAAATAGGGAAGCGTTACGAGGGCGGCCCGCCCCAGCTTCCGGGTAGGTTGCTGGAGGCGTCGGGTAACCGGCGTCCTAGATGAATGGTCATCGCCCGGCCGCGAGGCCGGGAACAGAACCCGGCTTACAGGCCGGCTCCGCCCCGGCTCTTCACGCGGAATTTGCCCATGACCGTCAACTACCGAGTCAGACCTGCCCAGTTGTCCGACGCTGAACAGCTTTGCCAAATCCTGGAGGCCCTGGGCTGGTTCCCCCATCTGGACGGCAGCAGCCTGAGCCGGGACGGCATCACCCGCCAGGTGGCCGGTTGCCTGGCCGACCCCAGCCATTGCCTGCTGGTGGCCCAGCAAGGCCCCGGCCATCTGCTGGGCTACGTCTCCCTGCACCGCAACCCCTCCCTGTTCCTCACCTCGCCGGAGATATACCTGGCCGAGCTGTTCGTGCACCCCGAGGCCAGGGGGAGCGGGGTGGGCACCAGCCTGTTGGAGGAGGCGGAGCGTTGGGCCCAGCGCGAGGGCTGCTCGCGCATGATGCTCATCAACAACCGCCTGCGCCAGTCATATTTAAACGGCTTTTACGCCAAGCGGGGCTGGCGCGAGCGCGAGGACATGGCCAACTTCGTGCTCCCCCTGCACCGGCCGGCGGGCAGTGACTAAGCCCATCGTTATAGGCGCGCGCCTCAAGCGCTACCCCCAGTTCACCACCCTGGGCCCCCGGCCCAACCTGGACGACTACCCGCCCGAGCATCTGGAGCTGATCCGTGAGGCATCGGTGGTCTATTACCCCACCGAGATCCTGGCCCCTCAGCTGGCCGCCATGGGCAAGCGCCTTTTCCCCTCCCTGGCCTGCCACCTTTTGGAGGGCGACAAGATAAAGCAGACCACCCTGTTCAAGCTCCTGGGCCTGCCCCACCCCCACACCAGGGTGTTCTACGGCAGCCAGCGCCGGGAGATCCTCGATCACTTCGCCTTCCCCTTTGTGGCCAAGAAGGCGCGGGCCTCCTCCCGGGGGCGGGGGGTTCACCTCATCGAGAACCAGGCCCAGCTCACGGCCTACCTGGCCGACAACAAGGTGGCCTACATCCAGGAGCGCCTGCCCATCAGCCGCGACCTCAGGGTGGTGGTCATCGGCTTTAAGCCGGTGTGCGCCTACTGGCGCGTGCCCCCGCCTGGCGAGTGGCGCAGCAACGTGGCCCAGGGCGCCACGGTGGATTTCAAGGATGTGCCGTCCCAGGCGGTGGAGTTGGCCGTAGCCGCGGCCAAGGCGGCGGACCTGGACGAGGTGGGCCTGGACCTGGCCGTGGTCGACGGCCGGCCGCTTCTGCTAGAATTTAACGTTAAGTACGGACGCCAAGGACCCAGCCAGATGGGCCTTGACGTGGTGGATTACGTGGCCCAAGGCATATTGGCGGGCAGGCTGCCGCCCCCAAGGAGTAGCGCATGAGCAAGTGGATGCAGATCAGGGTCAGGGTGGAGCCGGTTTACAAGAAAAGCTTTGCCAAGGACTTCCCCAAGCTGTACGCGGTGGTCACCGGCCTGGACAACAGCCTCATAGACCAGAACCCCTCGCTCATGGACCTGGTGCCCCTGGTGGTGCGCCTGAGCCAGGAGAAAACCCTGGAGCCGGGGCTGTCCAATGCCATCGAGCACTACGGCCCCAAGATCGTGGAGTTGCACCGCCAGATCAGCGATGCGGTGGGCGGCTGGAAGCTCGGCGACGCCGAGAAGCTGCTCTACGAGTTGGAGGACAACTTCGTGTCCTTCGAGAAGGAACTGGGTTAGCAGCAACCTCTCCCCTGCCCTCTATGCGCCACCGGCAATAAAAAAGGTCCGCCGCAGGCAATGCCCGCGGCGGACCCAGTCGTTTTCAGACGGTTCGGCGCTGAGACGGCGCCAAGCCCCCAGGCAAGCGGCCTAGAAGGCCCAGGCGATGCCGAACTGAGCCTGGTTGCTGGTCACGCCGTGGTTGCGCTCGTCCAGCCCGGCGTTGCTGATGTGGCGCAAACGATAGCCGAACTCGATGCTCACGTTGTTCTGCAAGGGAATGCGCAGGCCCACGCCGCCGTAGCTCAGGAAGTTGAAGCCTATGCCCAACTCCTGGATGTCCAGGCTGTTGTAGGAGGGGCCGATGCCGCCTTCGATGTAGGGGATCACCGCGGCCTTGCCGATGTACAGGCGCAGGGCGGGAATGATGGCCACCTCAACCCCGTTGCCGTAGTCCCAGAAGCCGCCCACCAGGCCTTCCAGGCGGAAGTCCAGGCGCACGTCCTCGTTGTCTACAAGAGGCATGGCCACGTGAACGAAGATGCCGCCTTCATACAAGTCCCCGTTGTTGACGTCCATGGACAGGTTGCCGAAGGCGGTGAGGCCCCATTCCTTGAAGCCCATTTCACCGGCGGAGGCCGGAGCGGCCATGGTGATCAACAGCAGGGCCAATAGAGGCAGGATCATAGACAAGCGTTTGGCCACGTTTTCCTCCTTGCGTCGCCGGGGTTCGCGTAAATTTTCAATCGTCGCCGCCAGGTGCGGCGGTCCCCCAAAATGGCCGGGACCACCCAGATAGTGCAAGCTTGGAGCCTCCATGTCAAGTACCTGGAACAAGCGGTAGTGGGTCAGTTTGAATGAGAGGACCAAATCTTGCTTTTTGGATCACAAGTTGCGATAATCCCACCTCAACCACACTACAATTGGGGAGGGGTGGGTTATGGCAGCCGAAGAAAGCGGCAAGGAACAGGTACAGATCGGACCAATACCACAATTTTACATCCCCATGTTTACGGTGGCGCACAGCAGCTTGGATTTCAAAATAGTCGGATTCTTCGCCAACTGCCTTTCGGACACCAAGCCTGGGCCGAATGGTATGAGTGTTGGTGTGAGGGCTGGCATAGAGATTGTTGTGAGCCCTGGGGGAGCCAAGGAGCTTTTAAACACCCTGAAAACCAACATAGAAAAATTCGAGAAAGAATTTGGCGAAATAAACCCGCCACGCAAGGGAAAACAGCCCCCTGCGGAATAGGTGATTGCATGCTGGGGGAATTGTTTTATGAAACGGCCCCGTTCGTGGGTGATGTGGTGTGCTACGAGGTTGAGTGGCAGGAGCATGTTGTCGCTGAGCATCCAGAGATGGAGGGCAGAAAAGAAGAAGTTAGGGCGACCGTACTAGACCCGTCGCTTGTTGTCACCAGCTATAACGAGTCTTATCTTTTAGTTAACGAAGATATTTCACACCCCGATATACCAGAAGCGGTTTTGCGGGTTCCGGTCCGTCGGCATGGTACAATTTACAGGGTAGCCACGGCTTATTTTGATGATGACGTTACGGGTGGGGGCGTTATTGTGTATAGGAGAGATGCTACACGTATCGTACGATAGGGGCTCCGATGTCCTTTATGTAAGGACCGGCCAGGCGGTTCCTAGCGTTACTAGGGCGCAGCCTGACGGCGTATTGTTCCGTTTTGCAATTGATGGTGGCGAAGCAAGCGGCGTTACAGTGCTAGAAGTTTCCAGCTTATGGGGAAGCCGTTTTGACAAGCTTGCCGAGATAGTTTCAGAATTTTTAGCAACACCAAGCGAAGAAGCGTTTGTAAAAATTAAGGATGAAATTGGCAGGGGCACCGTTTCCTTGGCCTAATCTAACAGCGCCGCAATCTCCACCAAATCCCAAACATGGTCACAGGCACCCGCCTCCATAGCGGGGGTTACTCTCAGCGTCTGGTGGATGCGGGCGTAGTTGTAATGCATGAAATGCAGGCTCACCGAAGCTGCAAGGTTCTCCCACTTCTTAGAAAAGCCGTTAGTTAGGCGGGTAAAGCGCCTCATGCCCATACGCATGGTCAAGTTCTGGCGCTCCGAAAAGCTTGTCGATATTTTCTTGGGGTCAGGGTTGCCGTTAATTACCGTCTTGCTTGTGCCTAGGCACTTGGCGGGGCTGTAACGCTTTTGCCCCTCGGGGTCAACACCGTATAGCTTTACTAGCTGAGCAAAGTCAACATCGGCCCCAAAGGTAGATTCCACCGCAGAGATATAGGGAGCGTGGCCGTCACTGGTGAGTTGAATCCGCGCACCAGAGGCCAGGCGGCTATGCAGGTCGGCCAGGAACACGGTTGCCGCCCCTGCATCGCGAGTGCCCACCAAATAAGAGGGCACCAGCTTGGTATCAGCATCAATCGCAACCCATGTCCATATGTCGCCATAGCCGAATACGCCCCGCTTATCAACGGGTACATTCTTTTGCTTGGCGTAGCAGTAGGCCCATATCTCGTCTACCTGGATGCGCTTGCAGTTGAGATTGACAAGGTGTTCGTTCTGGTACTCCGCGCAGGCTTGGCCCAAATCCACCAGGAGCTTGACCACAGTATTCTTGGCCGCGCCGGTCATGCGAACCGTGGCGCGGATAGAATTGCCCTCGACAAGACAGCCGATGATTTGGGCGCGTTTCTCTGTGGTAAGCCTGTTCATGGTTTTAAAGTAACTCTTTTGCTTGTGGGGTGTCAAGCATAAAAGTCAGTTTAAAATAAAAAATATTAATGCGCCCCCCGTGCGGAACAGGGGGCGGCAAAGATTAGTAAGATTAAGTCGTTACCGGTTTATAGGTTTGGTGGCGGCGGCATAATGGCCCTCCAGTGGAGCCAATTATGCTTGACAAAACCGCCCAGGTAGGCTAAATTACACATAGTTTTTGTGCCTTCCTTGGCTTTTGCTTGTTGGTTTGTCTCCATTAACGCAACAAGCTGGTTAAGGTGGCGGAAGCGGCGGGAGTTGAACCCGCGAAACACGTGCCAGCGCGTTTGTCCGATCCTAAGTCGGATGGCTTAAACCACTCGCCCACGCTTCCGTGTCGACTTAGAGGGAGTCAGAGCCATTACCAGGCTCGGCTCCCTCGTTATTTTCATCGTTCGAGTTAATTATTTCGTCTGCCTGTGTTTTGAGGCGATACTCCCCGACGTCTACACGCTTGAGGGTTCCACCATTGCTTGCCTTGCGGGCCAGGGTGCTTCGTATCGTGTTGATATACTGGTCATCATGGGCGGGTAATCCCTGTAGGGCCAGCCTATCTCGCACCGCGTCTATGTTTAACACTTCGCCAGTTTTAAACACCTCGTCGATGGCTGCCGCCCAGCCGCTTGCTTTCTGTTGCGTATCCTGATCGGATGTTTCTCCACGATACGCTGCGAGTGCCCGTTGGCACCGGGCCGCCTCACTAAGATAGTATTTTATCTCGGCCTCTAACATTGCTTCTATGTCGTGTTTTCCCGTGGGCATCTTCACCCTCCCAAAGTTATAGATGGAGTATATAGGTGTATCGCCATGTTTGTCAAACAGTTTTTCTGTATGGCGCGACAGAGCAACGCGTTTTACGCGCCTGCATTGGAACTTGTTGGGGAGAAGCGGACGCACTACCACCAGATATGGTGGTCAACGGTAGAATAGTGCCGCTGGGGCTTAGTTTGTTTTTGCCCACCGCGCCTCGGCGGCTTTGCGGGCTATCTCGCTGCGCTGCTCAGGCGTGAGTTTCTCAGCGCGTATCTTGCCGCCCCTAAGACCGCCCTCTCGGGCGTGTGCGATAGCTGTGGCCTTGGCGGGGTCGATGGGCTCGGGCGGGGTTTCGTCGGTGGCGTTCTCCAAGATAGAGGCAGCCATTTGATTAAAGTCGCGTGGGCGTTTGTTCTTTTTCTCTGCCATGCCCTATTTTATAAGCAGGCACAGGCATAAGCAAGCTCATCTATTTTCAAACTGACCCACTACCGAACAAGCCTGGCGGTTTGACTTTGCCCGCGGATTAGCGTATCTCTAAATCGTAAATAAGTTCTTAATCATGGGATGCTACCAGTAAGGAGACCTCGATGCCTGAGGTGCACCTAGAGGAAAACCCCCAAAATATCACTTCAGCCCAGATGGTGGTGGCCATCCCTTCCTACAGGGAAGCCGAACTCATCGGATACCCCACCACCCAGGCCGCGCAAGGTCTCAAACGTTATTTCGGCGATAAACAGGGCGTTATCATCAACTGCGACAACAACTCCGACGACGGCACCAAGGAGGCCTTTTTCGCCGCAGACACCGAGGATGTCCCCCAGATATACATCTCCACCCCTCCCGGGGTCCGGGGCAAGGGCAACAATTTTAAGAATCTTTTCCGCAAGGTGGTGGAACTGGGCGCCGAGGCGGTGGTGGTGGTGGACGCGGACCTCAAATCCATCACCCCCCAGTGGATCAAGCACCTGGGCGAACCGCTTTTCAATGACTTCGGCTACGTGGCTCCCCTGTACGTGCGACACAAATACGACGGCACCATAACCAACTCCATCGCCTATCCCCTCACCCGGGCCCTATACGGACGCCGGGTGCGCCAGCCCATCGGCGGCGACTTCGGCTTCAGCGGGGAGTTGGCCCGCATCTACCTGGCCAGCCACACCTGGTCCGAAGCGGTAAGCCAGTTCGGCATCGACATCTGGATGACCACCCTGGCCATGAACAACAATGTGCCCATCTGTCAGGCCTTCATGGGCCGCCCCAAGATCCACAAGCCCAAGGACCCGGGCTCGGAACTGGGGCCCATGTTCAGCCAGGTGGTGGGCACCATCTTCGACCTGATGGTGCAGAGCGCCGGCTACTGGATGCGGGTGAAGTGGTCCAAGCCCACCTCCATCTACGGCTTCGGCCTAGGCGAGGTGGAGATGCCGCCCCCGGTGAAGGTGAGCCAGGACAAGCTGGCCGAGAACTTCCACAAGGGCATGGGCGTATACCGCGAGGCCTGGCAGCAGATCCTCACCGAGCCCATCTTCCGCAAGGTGGAGGAGGTGGCCAACCTGCCCGCCGAGCAGTTCGACTTCCCCACGCAGACCTGGGCCAAACTTCTGTTTGACTACGCAGGGGCATATAATAGAAAAGTAATGGATCCCCAACAACTGTTGGACTCGCTGATCCCGCTCTATTTCGGCAAGACCCTTTCTTACGTGCGCAAGACCGAGCGGATGAGCGTGCAGCAGGCCGAGGATTTCATCGAGAACGAGTGCATGGTTTTCGAGGAAACCAAGCCCTACCTGGTTGATCACTGGGTGGCCTAAACGACCTGAAGGTGAAAGCATGGCCAAGATACTGATCGTCGACGACGAAGAGCACATCCGCTTTCTCTACTCCGAAGAGTTGGCCGACGAGGGCTACGAAGTGGCCACCGCCGACAGCGGCTTCCAGCTCTTGGAGCGCATCGAGAAAGAAAAGCCGGACCTGGTGGTTTTGGATATCAAGATGGTGGACTACAACGGGCTGGACCTGTTGCAGGACATCCGCAACAAGTACTATGACCTCCCAGTGATTCTCTGCACTGCTTACGACACCTTCAAGGAGGACATGAAGTCCATCGCCGCGGACTTCTACGTCATCAAGTCCTTTGATCTGACCGAGCTCAAGAACAAGATCAAGATGGCCTTGGAGACCAAACTCCCCGGAGAGTAGGCCCGCCCACCTGCCAAAACAAACCGCCCCCGGAAGCTCCGGCGGGCGGTTTTCTTTGGGGCCTTACGGGCTAGTGGCGAGTGGCGCTGAGTTCGTCCCTTAGCCAGGCCTCGATCTCGGGAGTGAGGCCGTATACGCCCTTGTGCCCGCCCCAGGCCTGCTGGAAGTGATCGCGCAGATCCTCGGGCAAGGGAATCACGGCCAGTTCTTCGGCCCCGTTGATGTCCCGGCGCACGAAGTGCAACACCGGCCCGTTTTCCCAGGAATAGACCACAAAGTAGTAGGACTGGTCATCGGCCGAGCGCACCATGCGCACCCCGTGGTTCCAGCCGTTGCCCCACTCCAAATATAGCGACACGGCCTTTTCCGGGGTCATCTCCCAGTCGATCTCGTTGATCAGGTGCTGGTCGCCGCGAATATCTTCAAGGGTCAGCATCGTCGCCTCCTCCGTCAATAATAGTTCCTATTTTTATTATAAGGCATGTACGGACAAAGGCAAGGGCTCCGCGCGGTCTGGAGCCACTTACAGGACGATACTCTTTAAGGCTGAATTAACGGTTGGTTACTGCTTGACGTGGGTGAACATGAAGAGTCCCACCAGGCCGAAAAACAGGTTGGGCAGCCAGGCAGTAATCAAGGGCGGCAGAATACCGGAGTAGCCGAATATGGTCTTCACGTAGCTGAAACCCACCCAGTAGAACAGGGCCACCCCCAGGCCGATGATGATGGCGGCCGGCAAAAAGCGGCCCTTTTCCTTGAACATGGCCAGAGGTATGCCGATAAGGGCCATGATCAGGCACACGAAGGGGAAGGAGAGCTTGGCCTGCATGTCCACCCGCTGGCGGATGGGGTCGAAGCCCTGGCCTTCCAGCTTGGCCACGTAGCGGGCCAACTCGCCCAGGCTCATCTCCTCGCTGGGCTTGCTCATCTGGCTGAAGTCGGAAGGCTTCTCCGGCAGGGTCATTTCCAGCTGCTTGAATATCTGGGCGCTGTATCCCCCTCCGGGCAGGCGGCGCTGGTACAGGCCGTTGAAGAACACCCACTTGCCGCCCAGGTAGCGGGCCCGCTCGGCGTCGATGCGCTCGGTGAGGGTGAACTCCGGCCCGAAGCGGTAGCAGGTGACCTTGGACAGGCTCTGGCTGTCGGGCAGGTACACCCCCACCTGGTAGATGGAGTTCTGCCCCTTGAACCAGAAATGCTCGGTCTGGTACAGCTTGCCCGGCTGCTTCTCCACCCGCACGTTCCAGATGTAGTTGGTGCGGGACTTGGTGATGGGCAGCACCACCTCGTTGATCAAGGCCACCCCCAGGGCCAGGACCATGGCCAGCAATATGATGGGCAGGCTGAAGCGAAATATGCTGATCCCGCTGGACTTGACCGCCACGATCTCGTTCTTTTTGGCCATGAGCCCCAGGGAGAGGATGCTGGCCATGAGGATGGCCATGGGGATCATCAGGGCGGTGATCTCCGGCACCTGGAGCAGGAAATAGCTGAACATGGCCGAGCCGGGCACCCCGGCCTCCATGAAGTTGTCCACCTTTTCGATGAAATCGAACAGGGTGAAGATGGCCACGAAGCCGACCACCAGAAAGCCGAAAAGCTTCAGGAACTCGCGGGCCACGTATAGGGCGAGGATGCGCACCTAGACCTCCGAGGCTCCGCGCCGGCCCATGCCCCGCAGGCGGCGGAGAAGGTCCGGCAAACGGTCCACCTTGTCCAGCAGGGGGATGGGGGCCTCGTTGAGGGCCTGGCGGAACATCAACAGGCCCACCAAGGAGAAGACGATGTTGGGCACCCACATGCCCACGATGGGCGGGTAGTAGCCTCCCTCGCCAAAGGACCAGGCCGCAGACAAGAGCAGGTAATAGGCCAAGAACACCACCAGGGCCACGGCCACCCCCCAGGAGCGCCCGCTCTTGGAGCCTATGCCCAGGGGCAGGCCGATGAGGGCCATGACCAGGCAGGCGAAGGGCAGGCTGAACTTCTTCTGAAGCTCCATGTCCAGCAGGTAGTAGCGCTTGGAGTCCGGGGCCACCTTGGACATGGCGGCCAAAAGCTCGGAGACGTACATCTCCTTTTCGTGCTTTTCCTTGCGCTGCCTGGCCACGAAGGCTCCGGCGTCCAGGGTGACGTCGTAGGTCTCGAAGCCGGCCGTCTGGGGCGAGCGGCGGGCCGGATCCACCGCGTAGATGCCGCCCTCGTACAAGCGCAAGGTGAGCTTGCCGCCCTTGGCCGGGAAGAACTTGCCCCGCTTGGCCACGATGGTGTGCTGTTTCTTGGGGTCGCGCTGGTCCACGATGAACACGTCTTTGAGCACCCCGCCGCCGGGCAGCTTGTCGATGTAGATGAGCAGGTTGGGGAAGGTGTCGATGAACGCGCCCTCCTTGAGGGCCAGCTCCGCCTGGTGGGAGGCCACCTGGTAGATGAGGTTCTCGAAGCGGTTGTTGCCCCAGGGCAGGGCCCACATGGCCAGGGCGCTGGTCACCAGCCAGGAGAACAGGGCCAGGGCGGCCACCGGGGGCAAAAGCTTGGCCAGGCTCACCCCGGCGGCCTTGAGCGCCACCACCTCATTGTCCGAGGTAAGGCGCAAGAAGGCGATGAGCACCCCCAGCAGAGTGGCCATGGGGATGGTGAACACCAGGAAATATGGCATGGTGTACATGAGCAGGCGGCCCACCACGTCCAGCCCCACCCCACGGCTCACCACCAGGTCGGTGAGCTCCATGATCTTGGCCATGAGCAGCACGAAGGTGAACACACCCAGGCTCACGAAGTAGGGCGAAAGCATCTCAAAAAGGAGATATCGGTGGATTATCCTTGCCTTGAACATGGATGGGAGTCTAAAGGTTGGAGGTGGGTTTGTAAAGGAGAGTGGTGATGAACCTCAGAATGCAACGCGAGGCCCTGGAGGAGCAGATACTTAGCCCCCATGCCACCCGCTCCGCGGCCAGCAAGGGACGCCAGCGGCCCGAGCGCGAGGACCCCCTGCGCCCGGCCTTTCAGCACGACCGCGACCGCATCCTCTACTGCAAGGCTTTCCGCCGCCTTAAGCACAAGACCCAGGTTTTTTTGGCCCCCACGGGCGACCATTACCGCACCAGGCTCACCCACACCCTGGAGGTGACCCAGATAGCCCGCACCATGGCGCGGGCCCTGAGGCTAAATGAGGACCTCACAGAGGCCATCGCCATGGGCCACGACCTGGGGCACACCCCCTTCGGCCACGCCGGCGAATCGGTGTTGAACGGCGTCTTGCCCGGCGGCTTCAAGCACCACCAGCAATCGCTGCGGGTGGTGGAGCTGCTCGAAAAAAACGGCAAGGGCCTGAACCTGACCTTCGAGGTGCGCCAGGGCATCGCCGGGCACTCCAAGGGCAAGGGGCCCTTTTTGCCCAAGCGGGGGGAAAAAACCAAGCTGACCCTGGAGGGCCAGCTGGTGCGCGCCGCCGACGTCATGGCCTACATAGCCCACGACACCGAGGACGCCATCCGGGGCGGGGTCTTGAAGCGCAGCCAGCTGCCCAAGCCGGTGGTCAAGGTCTTGGGCGCCACCCTGAGCCGCCAGATAAACACCATGGTCAGCGACCTGATCAACCAGAGCGCCGCCGCCGGGGGCGGGGTCTTGGCCATGCGCGCGGAGGTGGAAGAGGCCATGAAGGGCCTGCGCGAATTCCTCTACCAGCGGGTCTACGAGAACATGGAGGTGCACGAGGACTTCATCAAGGCCTCCAAGGTGGTCACCGAGCTGTTCGAGATGCTTTGCAACCCCAAGTACAACCACACCTACCGGGAATACCTGGGCAACACCCCGCCCGCCGAATTGGCCGAGCGCCAGCGGGCCGCGGCCGACTACATCGCGGGCATGACCGACCGCTACGCCCTGAACATGTACCACAGCGTGTTTCTGCCCCACCCCTGGGGGAGGATGTAGGTGACAGGTATGTGTCGACAAAGTTAAAAGTTCTATCTTTTAAATCTACGCCGCAGAGCCAAAATAAAAAAAGCAAAGAATGTAGTCCCCAGGAAAGTCTCAAGAAACGACACCCACCTAGCTCCTGGGCCAATCGGGTGTATAAACTGCTGCCCAATTTTCAGGGGTAAAATATTTTGAAGGGAATACAAGAAATAATCATACCAGGATAACACGGGTGCAAAGGTTTTAAATTCAGGAGACCATCCATTAGGCACGAAGTGATCGCTAATAGTAAAATAAACACTAGAAAATAAAACAAGGAGAACTAGCCAAAGAAGGGTACGGCCATATCTCTCGCCATATCCATTTACCATTTTATATAACCACAATGTTGAAGCACGAAAAAACCGCTGGATTCTCAGATGTAGGTTGTTTTCAACATAATTTTTGCAATCGTCAAGAGCACACATACGCTTCATTTCCATAGAGCAGAAATGAAAATCTCCAGCGGTGATAGGGTCTCGCATGCTTTCTAACGACTGTTTTAGCTGCAAGCCCAGTATTTCGATATCTCCTGGCGTTAATTTACGTTCAAGCTTAACTTGCTCAACAGGCTCCCCGCTTTGGTTGCAGGTATTTTGGTCTTTTGACCTATATTTTCTCAGCAACAACTCGTCAAACATAATGCGTGGCTGCCGGAATCGCATTATTCCTTGAGCTTTTCTTCTATATTTCTTTTTACTTTCCAGACCTCCTCCCCATTTACAGTCAATAAATCTTGTTCTATTTATTTTGGAATCAATGAAAGACACATTGCTTAAATCTATACTTTGAAACCTTGTATTTGAAAGATCATTTCGGCGTATCAGTGTTGGCCCGCTAAAAATAGTTTTATTAAATATTAACCAAGGTGCGCCAACCTCAAATGGACCTCCCTCTAGCCCCGAATAATCTAGAGCATCTTTTCGACTAGTCTTAAGCTGTGTAAAAAATGCCTCTCCTTTAAACGTCGCACTTTGAAAACCTGTTTTATCATCAAAGGTAGCGTGACTAAAATCCACTTTCCCATGAAATATCACTCTGTCGAATATAGCACCTTTAATAAACCAAGCATGTCTAAAATTGATATCGTCGCCAAATTCTGCCCATCTAAAATTAGCTTTTCCAGTGCCGCTGGGACTAAACTCCCGTATGCCATTTTTCTTCCAATCAAATTTCCCTGGAAATTTAAACCCCCTAAAATCATAGCTGAGGTTTTTAATTATTTCTTTGAGCTTAACAATAAATACCTCTCTCAAGTTAACATCTTGTTCTTTCTCTCCAATGTCAGCATGAAAAATACACTTTCCATAGCCCGTAAGTGGTTCATGGGGGCAACTATATTCTTCATTGTTACTAGAATTAGGAGGGTGCCAGTTGCACGCACGCTCAGACATTGCTTTACCTCCCAGAAGTCAACGCCTACAAGCTAACAATTAATAATTTTATTAGTAAATCATTTTAGCTTTTTTCTGCTGACGACAACCCGTTCATTTTATAGTCGTCATAACTTTACAAAATTTACCCCAACAACTCCAGCGCCGTCCCCGCCGCCACCTGCTCCCGCTCGCCGGTGGTCAGCGGCAAATCCTCGAACCACTCCCGGAAGAACACGGCGTCGCGCCAGGGGCAGTCGGTGCCGTAGAGCACCCGCTCCGGGCCCTTCTGGCGGATTATCTCCACCACGCGGCGCGGCTCCAAGAGCCCGGCCAGGTAGGAGATGTCGAAATACACGTTGTCCAGGGCGAGCAGCTCGCCCAACTCCTCCCAGCCGTAGAGGCTGCCCCCGTGGGCCGCGATGATCCTCAACTCCCGGTGGGCATGGGCCATGGCGGCTATCTGGTGGGGCTCGCAGCCGGAAAAGCCATAAAAACTAAGCACCTGCTGCAGGTGGGGCTTGGCGCGCATCAGGCCTTGGAAATGAATGGTGTCCAGAAGCACCGGCAGGCGCTCCCCGGCCAGGATGGCGAACAAGCCGGCCGCCTCGGGCTGCTCCAGTGAGAAATGCTGGATAAAGGGATGCAGTTTCACGCCCTTGAGGCCCATCTCCAGCAGGTCGGCCAGCTGGCGCTTGGGCTCGGCCTGGGGGTGCAGGGTGCCGAAGGGTATGACCTGGGGATGCTCGGCGGCCACCCGGCTCATCCAGCGGTTCAGCTCCCCCACCCGGTTCTTGGAGCCGGTGACCGGCAGGATCACGAAGCGGTCGGTGCCGGATCGCTCCATGGCCGCCAGCAGGGCCTCCACCGAGCCGCCGCCGTGCACCTGCCACTTGTGGGGGCTGGTGTCGGGCAGATCCTCGTCCAAAATGGCCAGGCGTTCGCCCAGGACCTCCAGGTCCTGGGGCAAAAAGGCGTGGGTGTGTACGTCGATGAGCATATTCAATCTCCAGGGCCGCGTGCTGAGCGACAATTCAACATCAGCGGCCAGCTTCATCCATGAAAGCGCCTCAGTCAAGCCCGGCGTAACCGGCAAGTTGGTTTACAGGTGCCTGACACTGTGGTAAAAACCGCCTAACGTCCTGCAAGTACGCGGACGTTTTTTACAACGGGCGGGCCCGAGCCGCCTGACCTCTAGGCCCCCTCAAGGCACCATCATGGAAGATAGTCAACGCTACGACCCCAAAAGCATCGAAAGCCGCTGGCAACAGCAGTGGGAACAAGACGGCATCTTCGCGGTAAGCGATGATTCCAGCAAGGAAAAATACTACTTGCTGGAGATGTTCCCCTACCCCAGCGGACGCATCCACATGGGCCACAGCCGGGTGTACACCATCGGCGACACCCTGGCCCGCATCCGGCGCATGCAGGGCTTCAACGTCTTGCACCCCATGGGTTGGGACGCCTTTGGCATGCCCGCGGAAAACGCGGCCATAGCCAACAAGACCCACCCCGCCCGCTGGACCTACGACAACATCGACTACATGCGGTCACAGCTCAAGAAGCTGGGCTACTCCCATGACTGGAGCCGGGAGTTCGCCACCTGCGACCCCAGCTACTACCGCTGGGAGCAGCTCATGTTCGTGCGCATGTGGGAAAAGGGTCTGGTGTACCGCAAGAAGTCCCTGGTCAACTGGTGCGACACCTGCCAAACGGTGTTGGCCAACGAGCAGGTGGAAGCGGGCAACTGCTGGCGCTGCGACAACCCGGTGGATCAGCGGGAGCTGTTCGGCTACTTCTTCAAGATCACCGACTACGCCGACGAGCTCCTAAGCAAGCTGGACGAGCTGACCGGCTGGCCCGACTCGGTGAAGATCATGCAGCGCAACTGGATCGGCAAGTCCTACGGGGCCGAGATCCACTTCCCCATCGAGGGCCGCGAGGGCGTGGTCCTGGTGTTCACCACCCGGGCGGACACCCTTTACGGGGCCACCTTCATGAGCCTGGCCCCGGAGCATCCCCTGGCCCTGGAGCTTAGCGCCGGGACCGAGCAGGAGCAGGCGGTCAGGGAGTTCATCGCCAAGGTCAAGCGCCAGTCCTTCAGCCAGCGGGCCGACGACAAGGGCAAGGAAGGCGTGTTCACCGGGGCCTGGTGCACCCATCCCCTCACCGGGCGGCGCATGCCGGTGTACGTGGCCAACTTCGTGCTCATGGAGTACGGCACCGGCGCGGTCATGGCCGTGCCCACCCACGACCAGCGCGACTTCGAGTTCGCCAGCGAGTACGGCCTTGAGCTTATCGAGGTCATCGCCGGACCCGACGGCGCGGTGGGCGTTCAAAACATGACCCAGGCCTTCACCGACTATGGCACCCTGGTCAACTCCGGGCCCTTCGACGGCCTGAGCAGCGACGAGGCCAAGCGGGCCGTGGCGGCTGAACTGGAAAAGAAGGGCATGGGCCGGGAGACCATCAACTACCGCCTGCGCGACTGGGGCATCAGCCGCCAGCGCTACTGGGGCGCGCCCATCCCGGTGATCCACTGCGACAAGTGCGGCCAGGTGCCGGTGCCCGAGGCCGACCTGCCGGTGGTGCTTCCCCTGGACGCCCAGCTGCCCGAGACCGGCGGCTCACCCCTGCCGGACCTGGCCGAGTGGGTGAACGTAATCTGCCCCGTCTGCGGCGGCGCGGCCAGGCGCGAGACCGACACCATGGACACCTTCGTGGAGTCCTCCTGGTACTTCGCCCGCTACGCCTGCCCCCACTACGACCAGGGCCCCCTGGACCCCGGCCCCACTGATTACTGGATGCCGGTGAACCAGTACATCGGGGGCATCGAGCACGCGGTGCTGCACCTGTTGTACTCGCGCTTTTTCACCAAGGTGATGCGCGACCTGGGCCTGGTGAAGGCCGACGAGCCCTTCACCAACCTTCTCACCCAGGGCATGGTCATCAAGGACGGCTCCAAGATGTCCAAGTCCAAGGGCAACGTGGTGGACCCGGACCTGATGGTGCAGCGCTACGGCGCGGACACGGTGCGCCTGTTCATCCTGTTCGCCGCCCCCCCCGAGAAGGAGCTGGAGTGGTCGGACCGGGGCGTGGAGGGAGCCAGCCGCTTCCTGGGCCGCCTGTGGCGCCTGGGCTTGGCCGTGGCCGAGCAGGCCGAGGGCGTGGCCCCCTACACCGAGGGCGAACTGCCCGAGGCGCTGGGGGCTCTGCACACCAAGACCCACGAGACCATCAAGAAGGTCAGCGAGGACAGCGTAGACAAGTACCAGTTCAACACCGCCATCGCGGCCATCATGGAGTTGGTCAACCAGATCAGCCTGGTGGAGCAGGACGAGACGGTGGCGGGCGATCCCCAGCGGGCGGCGGTGCTGCGCGAGGCGGTGGAGGCGGCGGTAGTGCTCATCAGCCCCATGGCCCCCCACATCGCCGACGAGCTGTGGCAACGCATGGGCGGCCAGGGCTACCTGGTCAACCACGCCTGGCCCACCTGGGACGAGGCCGCCCTGGTGCGCGAGGAGAAGCTGGTGGTGGTGCAGGTGCAGGGCAAGGTGCGCTCCAAGCTGACCATGCCCGCCGACGCCGACGACGCCGCGCTGGAGTCGGCGGCCCTGTCTGATGAAAAAGTGCAAAAATTCATCGACGGCAGGCCGGTTAAAAAGGTAATAGTAGTCCAGGGCAAGCTGGTGAATATCGTTATCTAGCCCTGGCCGGTGCAGGGTCGCCTGTCCGGACGGCGGGACCATATAGGGAGAAGCTGTGGTGAAGAAGCTTTCGATTGTCGGGATTTTGATGTTGGCGGTCCTGGTGGCGGCCTGCGGATACCAGTTCCGCGGCAAGCAGAACAACCTGCCCAGCGACGTCAAGAGCATCGCCATACCGGTCTTCAAGAACAAGACCAACGAGATCCGCATCGAGCAGATCTTCACCGACGCGGTCATTCTCCAGTTCAACCGCAGCCAGATGGTGCGGGTGGTGTCCGAGAGCAGCGCCGACGCGGTGCTCACCGGCACGGTGGAGCGCGTACAGATCAACGACGTGGCCCTCACCGCCGACGACACCAGCCGCCAGCGGCGCATCACGGTGTGGGTCTCGGCCAAGCTGACCCGCACCCGCGACGGCAAGGTCCTGTGGCAGAACAAGAGCCTGTGGCAAAACGACACCTACAACGTGAGCACCAGCCCCACGGCCACCGACTCCAACAAGCGCGTTGCCCTCACCGCCCTGGCCAAGGTGCTGGCCCAGAGCCTGCACGACAGCGTCTTCGAGAACTTCTAGCCGAGGCGGTGCTATGACCGCCCCCGGCAGCCGTCAGAGGGACCCGACGGCTCTTCCCTGGCCCGAAGTGGCCAAGGGCGAGCCGGGGTCCCTTTACGGTCTTTTCAGCGAAGAGGATTTTCTGCTCATCCAAGGAGTGGAGCAGTTCATCGCCTCGCCCGCCTTCAGCGACAACCCCTCGCTCAACGTGGAGCGCTTCCAGGTCAGCGAAACCAAGCCCAGCCGGGTGTTGGACAGCGCCCAGACCCTGCCCTTTTTAGGCAGCAGGCGTTTGGTGGTGGTCAGCGAGGCGCACCTGTACAAGGCGGATCAGGCGGCGGAGTTTCTGCCCTACCTGGACGATCCCTGCCCCAGCACCACCCTGCTCCTGACCGGAGCCAAGCTGGACGCGCGCACCAAGTTCGCCAAGACCCTGAGCAAGGCGGGCAAGGTGCACCAGTTCCCCAAGATGTACGCCCGCCAACTGGTTCCCTGGCTGCAAGGCCGGGCGTCGGTGCGCGACAAGAGCCTGGACTCCCAGGCCGCCGCCTATCTGGCCGAGCTGGCTGGGCTGGGCCTGGGGGCCTTGGATTCGGAGCTGGAAAAGCTGGCTTTGTACGTGGGCAAGAACCGGCGCATCACCCTGGACACGGTGCGCGAGGTGCTGGGGGGGTCGCGCCTGTACTCCATCTTCGACTTCACCGACGCGGTGGCCGCCGGAGGCCTTACCCGGGCGCTGAGCAGTTATGCGCAGCTGGATTCCCTGGGCGAACCCGCGGTGCGGGTTTTGGCCATGCTCACCCGGCTCTACCGTCAGCTTCTGGAAACCAGGCGGGTCTTGGACCAGGGCGGCGGACCGCAGGAGGTGCAGCGCACCCTGCGCACCCCGCCCCAGGCCACTTCCACCCTGGTGGACCGGGCCAAGCGCGAGACTCCGGCCAGCCTGAGCGGGGCCCTGAAGGCGGTACTCACCGCCGACGTGGCCCTCAAGTCCTCCCCAGGGGCGGACCGGATAATCATGGAACGTCTTATTATGGACTTATGCGCCTGAGCCGGCCCATGCCGGCCCCGGCGCCAAGAAAAGCGGGCAGCAGCGCCGAGTCGCTACAGGGCGGAAACCTGGCGGGACAGGCGCGAGATCTTGCGGGCGGCGTTCTTCCTGTGGTAGATGCCCTTGCCTGCGGCCTTGTCGATGATCGGCACGGCCTGGTTCAGGGCGGTCTGGGCAGCGTCGGCGTCGCCGGCCGCTATGGCCTGACGCACCTGCTTGACCACGGAGCGCACACGAGTGCGGTAAGCCTTGTTGCGCATGCTGCGCTTTTCAATCTGGCGAGCCCTTTTAAGGGCGGAAGCGTGGTTGGCCAACTGAGTATCCTCCGGATAAGTTTAGGCTCCGGGCGGTTAGGGGGCCCGTCGCCCCTGACAGACCCAAACTTTTAACGGGAGCCGGGGTCCCTGTCAAGGGGTTTTGATGCAAGCAGCCAGTGAACAACATAAAATGACCCGGGCAGCGGGGGTGGTGGGCCTGGCCACCCTGGCCAGCCGCATCGGCGGATTCGTGCGCGATGTGGTCATCGCCTACCTTTTTGGGGCCGGTCCGGCGGCCGACGCCTTTTTCGTGGCCTTCCGCATTCCCAACCTTTTGCGCCGCCTTTTCGCCGAAGGCACTCTAACCATTGCCTTTATTCCGGTCTTCACCGAATTGCTCAAAAAGAAGGGGCGCGAGGAGGCCTTCCTCCTGGCCCGCTCCACCTTCTCGCTCCTGTCCCTGGCCCTGTTGGCGGTGACCATCGCCGGGGTGATCTTCGCCCCGGAGGTGGTGCGGCTCATCGCGCCGGGCTTCACCCCCGGCGAGGACACCTTCGCCCTGGCCGTGGAGATGACCCGCTGGTGTTTGCCCTACATTTTCTTCATCAGCCTGGTGGCCCTGGCCGCGGGAGTGCTCAATTCCCTGGGCCACTTTTTCGCCCCCGCGGCGGCCCCGGCCCTTCTTAATTTGACCATCATCGCCACCGCCCTGGTCCTGAGCCCCCGGGTGGACCCACCGGTACTCAGCCTGGCCATGGGCGTGGTCATCGGCGGGATCGCCCAGCTTTTGATGCAGCTGCCCTACCTCAAGGCCAAGGGGGTGCCCTTCAAGCCCGCCTGGGATCTCAAGAACCCGGCGCTTCGGCGCATGCTGCGCCTGATGATCCCGGCCATCTTCGGGGCAGCGGTGTACCAGGTGGCGGTGCTAATGGACACCATCCTGGCCTCTTTCCTGCCCAGCGGCACGGTGAGCTACCTCTACTACGCCGACCGCCTGATCCAGTTCCCCCTGGGCATCTTCGCCATCGCGGTGAGCACCGCCATCCTGCCCAGCCTGTCGCGCCAGGCGGCGGACGGCGACAAGAAGGCCCTGCTCAGCACCATGGGCTACGGCCTGCGCCTGATCCTGTTCATCACCGTGCCGGCCATGGTGGGGCTCCTAGTCCTGGCCCGGCCACTGGTGGTGCTGTTGTTCATGCGCGGCGAGTTCACCCTGGAAATGGCCGGGGAGACCGCCGGGGCGGTGATGGGCCTTGGCGCGGGGCTGTGGGCCATCGCCGGAGTGCGGGCGGTGGTGCAGTCGTTCTACGCCCTCAAGGACATCCGGACCCCGGTGGCCGTGGCCGCCCTGTGCCTGGTCATCAAGCTGGCCTTCTCCCTGGCCCTCATGGGCCCGCTGAAGCAGACCGGCCTGGCCCTGGCCACCTCGGCCTCGGGGGTGGCCAACCTGCTGCTGCTCTTGTGGCTGCTCAGAAAGCGGGTGGGGCTCTTAGGCGGGCGGCGGCTGTTCAAGTCCGGCCTGGGCACCTGCGCGGCGGCGGCGGTGATGGGGCTATTGGTGGCCCTGGTGGCCTATGGCCCGGACTGGGGCGACCCCAACGGGGCCCTGTGGCGCTGGGCCCGGCCCATGGCCGCCCTGGGAGTGGGCACGGCCTCCTACTTCGCGGCGGCCAAGTTGATGCGCCTGGCCGAGCTGGGCGAGTTGTGGCAGGTGTTCAGGAGCCGACGAGCTTAAAACTCTTTTAGGTTTCTCGAGATGCGGTTCGCACGCGGGAGCGGCACAGCCAGGTGCCGGCAGACAAGGCGTCTGGCAAGCGACAGCCGGAGGCGTAGCCTAAGCTACGTCGAGGCTGGAGCGCCGCCAGCAACGCAGTATGCCGGTGACTGGCGAAGCCGCTACTGGCGCAGCCGCTAATGGGTCTGCCCGGTGAGATGCTCGATGATGCGCCCCTTCTCATCCACCAGGTACACGCTGAAGCCCTCGTCCTGGGCCTGGCCCAAAAGCTGGGCCCGGTGGATGGCCTCCACGCTGCGGCTGAACACGCCCTCGGCCTCGGGCAGGCGGCCCAACAGCATCAGGGCCTTGTCCTTTTCGGCGGTCACCGGGATGAAGCGCTCGCCGTCCTCGTCGGCCAAGCCCAGGAAGTTCTCATCGTTGCGGGTGCGCTCCACGATGACCCAGACGTAGTTACCGGCATCAACCTTGTCGGACATGCTTCCCTCCCGGGGCTGTGTTGAACTGGCTACCCATCAAAACTAGGGCCAAAGGCCCGCCGCGTCAAGCCACCCTTGCGCCGGAGGGGCGAACGGCTAATATTATCAGCATGTGCACCTGCCGCGAATACAAGGAGCCCTACCGCCCGCCCAGCCGGGCAGGCGCGGCCAAGCGCCGCCGCATTCTGCTCCAGGACAAGGCCGGGGCCAGGCCCGCGGCCCAGGGGGAAGCCTTTGGGGAAGCCGCTTCCCTTGCGCCTGTCCGCCGCCCGCGCTAGAGTAGGCCCTCCAACCATTCAGGAGAGGGTCAAGCTCACATGGGACTTCTCAAGGGACGCGCCACCATCACTCGCTACACGGTCAGCGGCGAGCCGCCGGCCGGTTTCTGGGACTTCATCGACCGTAGGGTAAAAGCCCACGCCTTCAAAGACATCGAATCCAGCACCGAGGAGCTCTCCGTGGGCTGGTGCGCCATCAACGACTATTTCGACACCGAGTTCGCCTTCATGTCCTACGCCATGGAGCCCTACGTGCTGCTGGGGCTAAGGGTGGACCAGCGCCGGGTGCCCGCCACCCTGCTCAAGAAGTACCACCGCCTGGAGATGGACAAGGCCAAGAGCTACCTGGACGAGGGCCGCAACCTGGGCCGGGTGCGCCGGGAGGAGCTGAAGGACAAGGCCCGCCTGGGGCTTTTGGCCCGCATCCCCCCGGAGACCAAGCTCTACGAGATGGTCTGGGACACCGCCAGAGGCGAGCTTTGGCTGGGCGCGGCCACCCGCAAGGTCATGGACCTGTTCGAGGAGCACTTCGTGGCCAGCTTCGGCCTGGAGCTGACTCCCCGCCTGCCCTTCCTGGTGGCGCGGGACCTGGTGGCCGGGAGCCAACTGGCCTCCGCCCTGGAAGAGGCCCGGCCCTGGGGCCCCCTGGCCTGGGAGCAAGGCGCATGAACCTGAACGAGCTGCTGGAGCAGAAGATATTCCTGGGCCAGGAGTTTCTCACCTGGCTGTGGTTTTTGCTGGAAACCGATGGCGGGGCCGAGGTCAAGGACCTGGGCTGGGTGGAGCTGACCCTGGGCGAGCGCCTGGTGTTGGGCCCGGCCATGGGGGCCGACGGCTCCCGGGTCACGGTGAGCGGGGCCGAGGGCTCCCTGGCCGAAGCCCGCGAGGCCCTGCGCCAGGGCAAGCTGGTGGAGGCGTTGCGCGTGGGCCTGGAGATCCACGGCGAGGAGTACGCCCTTAACCTGGAGGCGGCCGAGCTTACGGTGAAAAGCCTGAAGCTGCCCACCACCGCCGCGCCCAGCGAAGACCCCGACGGCCTGGAAGGCCTGGTCCTGGAGCGGGTGGCCCTGCTGGAAAACACCATCAAGGCCACCGAGGGGCTGCTCAGCCTGTTTTTGTCCCAGCGCCTGCACCCGGAAGAAGGCCCCGAGCTGCGCCAAGCCATGGGGCAATGGGCGGCCCAGGAGGGCGCTTAGCTAGCCTTGCGGGCCACCTCCAGGGCTTCTGAAGCTCGCTGTAGGCAATAGGCCACCAACTCCGGGTCGTCGCCCTCCAGATCGAAGCAATAGCCGTCCTGGCCGAACAGCCCGCCGGGGATGAGGTTGCCCAACTCGTCCGGGTCGCTGATCTCCTCGTCGTAAAAGCACAACGAGAGCATCAGTTCCTCCTCGCCCAAGGGCACCACGTCGGCTATGGCGAATAAGGGTTTCTCCCGCCCGTCGGGCTTGGGGTCCAGGTCCCAGCGCAGGCTGTAGCTCACCCCCGGCCGGGGCAAAAAGCTCTCCCCCACCCCCTGCATATCCATCACCCCCTGGCGATAGGCCAGAAGGCTTTTCTTGAGGCCCGCCTCGGCGCTGGGCCATTGCTCCAAAAACTGATCCAAGGTCATGTCGGATTCCGCGTTCACGTTGCACACTCCCGCAGCAGTTAATACCCTGATAGGTGTAGGTATTAACACAAGCAGGCGTTCTTGGCAAATCCGAGGGGTTAATGCATCAGTTGGTTCAGGTGGGGGCTGAGGGCAACTATGCGGCGCAGACCGGCCTCTATGCGGTGCAACCGGATGACCCCCCGCCAAATGAGATAGCCACCCAGGGAAAGCAGCCCCAGGCAAACCAACAGCAACGGCAGGATATACCAGAAATTGTCACGGAAATGGTAAAAGCGCGAGGTGACCACCAACACCGAGATGATGCTCATGGGCACCGCCAACAGGGCCAGGCCGGTGCGCACGGCGGCCAGTTGGGTGCGTTTGTCGGCCAAAAGGAATTGCGCCTCGTTTATCAGCAGGCTTTCCGGTTCCTGGCCGCTACCCTGGTCCATGCTCTGCTCCACGCCGTCCTCCCTGGATGGGTCGTTCAACCCAAGGTAGCAAAACCCGCGTCCCGTGGCTAGGCGGCGGCCTCGGGTGAAGCCCTTACGGCCAAACCGGGCGCAAAAAAGCCTCCGGCCGAAGCCGGAGGCCGAGGTTGGAACTAGAAATAAAGGTTAAGCGGCCCGGCGGCGTCGGCGGCGGCGCCAGCCCAAGGCTCCAATTAACCCACTGCCCATAAGAAGCAAGGTGGCCGGCTCGGGGGCGGCCTCGGTGGTGCCGGTGGCACCGTCGAAGTTGACCGTGCCCGCCCCGCCCTTGGCGAAGTCCACATACTTTTGGATGAAATTGTTCTGGCCCGGCACGTTGTTGCTGATCTTGCCCACGGTGATGACTATGGGCATGGTGCTGGGGAAGTCGGTGAAGTCCGACTGGGCGGTGATGACGTTGAGCACGCCGGTGAGGGTCAAGGTGCTTCCGCCGTCGCTGAAAGTGATGGAACTGAGATCAAATGAGCCGGCCAGGCCGATATCCCCGGCAGGCGGGTCGTAGGCCGGGGTCTGGCCGCCTGGATAATAGGAGGTCCCGGCGCTCTTGACGTCCTTGGCCACCGCGAAATCGATGCTGGCCGTGGCGTCGAAGGTGCCGCCGTACAGGTTGGGGATTATGTTGCCCTGCTTGTCGTAGCCTGAGATGAGCCCGGCGGGTATGCCCCCCAGGGCGGCGTACATGTCAAAGCGCTGCATCCCGAAGTACCAGTCAAAGGTGCCCACCGGAACCAGGTTGGTCACCGCCTGCCACTTGAGGTCGTACCAAACGTTGTCCGCGCTCTGGTCGCTGGACATGTTGCCCGCCACTGGATTGAGCGAGGCGATGCCGAAGGAGTAGTTGTCGGCCTGGGCCGCGGGCGCGCCCAGGAGCATCAGTGCCGCCACCGCGGCCGCGAACCATGACACGCGAGACATGGGCCATCCTCCCGTAACAGGTCAGCCCGGGGCAGGCGTCCTATCGTGCGAATCTAGATGAATCCCCGGAAGGTATAGGCGTTGTGTATATTTTGTATTTTACACCAGTCCTCGTTATATTCCCATTACTCCCTTACAATACTCGTAATTTAGAGAAAATGAAGAAGATAGATAGAATTCTAGTAATTACGGTTCATTCATGGGTGAAGGTGGGAATCATGGCCAGACTCAACGCGGTTCCAAACCATGAGGTCTGGCTCCTAATCGCTTGCATAACAGCTACGATATCCAATACGATTATTGAACAATGAATTATATGGTGCCAGTCACTGGTGAGGCGCCACGAAAATCCGTCCAAGGCGACGCACCTCTGCTCGATCATCAGGGCTCCCAGGCTCCCTTGGACAGCGCCACGGCCCCGAGGCGTGGCCGCGCCCGAAGCGGCAGTTCGATTTAGCCTTTGATCACACCCTAGGAGGACTTCGGACCTGGTTTCCGTGGCGACCCCATCTTGCGACAGCCAATCCGGCAGCAGAAATTCCGGACGACCGCGCGCCGTTTTCGGTGTGACCAGGGCGCGGCGGCGCGGCGTCCCTGCCCGACTAGAAGCCGCAGTCAGGGAGCCGGCCACGGACGCTTTTTAAGGCGAAACGCTCAATTACCGGGTGGTTCGCAAATCCGGCGGCAGGAGATTAGCTTATGCCCCATAAGCCAACCGATGAAGAGTTGGTCCAGAAAGTAAAAGTGCTGGAGCAGGAACCGCTGGGAAGCGGGGCCAGGGCCGACTTCGACATCCCCGACGCCGGGGACCTCACCTCCATCCTCAATGTCGCGGAAGTCCAGTCCATCATGGACGATTTTTACCATCTGACGGGCATGGCGACAGCCATCCTCGACCTGAAGGGCAATGTGCTTGAACAAACGGGGTGGCAGGACATATGTACCAAATTCCACCGGAAGCACCCACAAACCTCTCAAAGTTGCACGGAAAGCGACCTTTTCATATCCAAGCATATCAAACCTGGGGAATACGTTGAATATAAATGTAAAAATGGCTTATGGGATGTAGTGACGCCTCTTTATATCGGGAACACCCACCTGGGCAACATCTACACGGGGCAATTTTTTTATGATGATGAAAAAGTAGACGAAGCGGTATTTGAAAAGCAAGCGGAAATGTATGGCTTTGACAAGAAAGCCTACTTGGATGCTTTTAGCCGCATACCAAGATACAGCCGAAAAGATATTCACCACCTGATGAGTTTTTTGGTCAAGTTCGCCGCCTACCTTTCCAAGATCAGCCTGTCCAACGTACAACTGCAAAAAGAGATCAGCGAACGCAAGCAAGCGGAAGCTGCCTTGCAAGACAGCGAGGCGCGCCTACGCATCTTGATCAACACCATTCCTGATTTGGTCTGGCTAAAAGACCAGCAAGGCATTTACACGCTTTGCAACCCCAGATTTGAAAGCTTTTTCGGTGTCAGCGAACGGTAAATCGTTGGCAAGAGCGACTACGACTTCGTGGACAAGGAAATGGCGGACCACTTCCGAAAGCATGACAAAATCGCCATGGCCAAGGGCAAGCCCAGCAAAAACGAAGAAGAAGTCACCTTTGCCGATGACGGGCACAGCGAGCTTCTGGAAACCATAAAAACGCCCATGTACACCAGCAACGGCCAACTCGCCGGAGTATTGGGCATTGGGCGCGACATCACCGAACGCAAACGGACGGAAGAGGAAAAGCTGCGGCTGGAGGAGCAATACCATCAAGCCCAGAAGGTGGAGTCCATCGGCCGCCTGGCGGGCGGGGTGGCCCACGACTACAACAATGCGCTCAGCGTAATCATAGGGTTCACCGAATTGGCCATGGAGGAGGTGGGCCCGGCCGGGCCCTTGCGCGCCGATCTCAATCAAATACTCACGGCCGCCCAACGCGCGGCGGACATCACCCGGCAACTTCTGGCCTTTGCCCGCAAGCAGCCCGCCGCGCCCCAAGTGCTGGACTTGAACCGCACCGTGGAAAGCATGCTCAAGATGCTGCGCCGCCTCATTAGAGAGGAGATCGACCTTGCCTGGGTGCCGGGGACCGATCTATGGCCGGTGAAGCTGGACCCCTCCCAGGTGGACCAGATACTGGCCAATCTGTGCGTCAACTCCCGTGACGCCATCGAGGAACAAGGTAAGATCACCATCGAGACCGGCAACGCCATCTTCGACGGGTCCTACTGCGCCGACCACCCCGGCTTTATTCCCGGAGAGTTCGTATTGCTGGCGGTCAGCGACAACGGCTGCGGCATAGGCAAAGACATACTGGACAACATGTTCGAGCCGTTTTTCACCACCAAGGACGCGGACAAGGGCACCGGCCTGGGTCTGTCCACGGTCTACGGCATCGTCAAGCAAAACAGCGGCTTTATCAACGTCTACAGTGAGCCGGGTGAAGGCACGACCATCAAGATCTACCTGCCCCGTCACCAGGGCAGGGCCGTGGACGTGCAGGTGCCAAGCCCGGAAGGCCTCCCCGGGGGTCGGGGTGAAATGATCCTGCTGGTGGAAGACGATCTGCTCATCCTCAAGCTGTCCAAGAAAACCCTGGAGGGCCTGGGCTACAAAGTATTGGCCGCCAACACTCCCTCCGAAGCCATGGCCCTGGCCGAGCAACACCCCGGCGCGATCGACCTGCTGCTTACCGATGTAATCATGCCCCAAATGAACGGCAAGGACCTGGCCTTGCGCCTGCAAACCCTTTACCCCAAGCTGAAGTGCGTGTACATGTCCGGGTATACGGCCAACGTTATCGTCCACCACGGCGTCTTGGACCAGGGAGTGCACTTCATCCAAAAGCCCTTCTACAAGAAGGACATGGCCAAGATAGTCAGAAAGGCGCTGAACGAAAAAGCCAAGTAAAGCCCGTGTCTTGAGAAGGCGCGCTGGCCCTGGCCCTGGTGCTCATCACCCAGGAAGCGGACATCGCCATCACCGCCCCCTACCGCCCCCGACCAAATACCCGGACCCCGCCCTGGAGCAATTCCTGCGCAGTCAGGGACCCTGCACCCTGGTGGTACTGCCCACGGCAACGGCGGCACCAGGGTGATGCGCTCCACCCTCAGCCCGGTGGGGCCCCGGGTGTGGGTGGACAAGCCCGGCCCCTACAGCCCGTGTATTTCGTGCGCCTGAGCCGTGACGGCCGCTGGATGATCTGGTGCGCGGCGGCCAAGGAGGCACGAGCACGACAAGGCCGACTACGAGGTGTTCCTTTGGGATACCACGCGCCCTATAGGCCAGGCGGTGCGCCTGAGCTTTGACGCCCACAACGACCGCTGGCCGGATATTTATCTGGAGGAGTAGAGAGGTTACCCATAGACACTTAACTAATAATTGTTGGTTCTTCGTCGTTAGCTGTGGAATTTGATTAGTTCTCCCAGTGGTGCGGCGATGAAATAGATCATGGTGATGAAGGTGAAAGCGTTGCGGTAGCCACGCGCTCTTGCCCTGGCGGCCTGGAAGATGCCATTGAGGCCC